>CP031970.1:675416-1350832 GCA_022354845.1 Streptococcus suis | reverse complement strand
GGTATTGAATTGTTTGTTCTGGATGATGGTTGGTTTGGTAAACGAAACAATGATGAAAGTTCATTGGGCGATTGGAAAGTCAATTTGGATAAGTTGCCAAATGGTTTGAATGGTTTAGCAGAGCGAATAAATGAGCTTGGCATGAAATTCGGACTGTGGTTTGAACCAGAGATGATTTCTATTGATAGCGATCTTTATCGTGAGCATCCTGATTGGGCAATTCACATAGAAGGACGCTTACCAATCTACAGCCGAGAACAATTAGTTTTGGATTTGACCAAACAGGAAGTCTGTGACTATATCATAGATAACGTCTCTTCGATATTAGAATCAGCCAACATTACTTATGTAAAATGGGATATGAACCGTAATATCACCAATATCCCTGAAGGTTTAGCAAATGACCAGTGTTTTGAGTTCCACCATCGTTACATGCTAGGTCTGTACCGTGTATTAGACCACCTTACCAAGCGGTTCCCAGATATTCTTTTCGAATCCTGTGCAGGCGGTGGAGGTCGTAATGATTTGGGAATCATGTATTACATGCCGCAAGCTTGGGCAAGTGATGATACAGATGCGATTGAGCGCTTATCTATTCAAGAAGGTACTAGTTTGATTTATCCCCCTTCCTCAATTGGCGCACACGTTTCTGCCGTTCCGAACCATCAGGTTGGTCGGATCACACCTCTTGCTACACGAGGCAATGTGGCTATGATGGGAGGAGCATTTGGTTACGAGTTGGATTTAACGAAACTTTCGGAAAAGGAATTGGATGAAATCAGTCAGCAAATCGAAACCTATCACTCCATTCGTGAAACTATACAATTCGGTCAGCTCTACCGTCTGAAAAAGACGACCAATACCTGGGCTGCCAATTATGTTAGTCAAGATAAGAATCAAGCGGTCTTTACATTTATAAAAATTCTTGCCAAGCCAGAAGCGCCTTTGCTTCATGTTCGGTTGAAGGGGCTAGACCCAGATGCCTTGTATGAATGCCCTCAATTAGGAGAAACATTCTACGGAGATGAATTGATGAACATTGGTCTCATAATGCCACATGTTCAACAAGATTATTTTAGTGTACAATATATTTTTAACAAAATCTAGGAGGATTTTATAATGAAAATGAAAACATTTTTAAAATGTGCGTCAGTGTGTGCTTTTGCTAGCTTCTTGGTTGCTTGTGGGAATGCAAGTAGTAGCGATAAGGTAGAAATTGAATATTTCTCACAAAAACCTGAAATGCAAGCGACTCTGCAGGAAATGATTGATGATTTTGAAAAAGAAAATCCTACGATTGATGTTAAATTTTCAAATGTACCAGATGCAGGAACTGTTCTGAAAACCCGTATGGCAAATAACGAAGCGCCAGATGTCATCAATATTTATCCACAAAATGCGGACTTCAAAGCATACGCAGCGGATGGTCGTTTCTTAGAAATTGGTGATGATGCAGGTCTCAGTCATCTAAAAGATGGTGCTGTAACGCCTTATCTTGTTAACGAAAAAAATTACACCCTTCCTTTGACAGCTAATGCCTATGGTATTTACTATAATAAAGATAAGTTCAAAGAATTGGGTCTTGAAGTTCCAACTACCTATGCAGAATTAGTGGCTTTGGTAGACAAAATCAAGGCTGAAGGCAGTGTAGCACCGTTTGCTCTTTCATTGAACGATGCTTGGTCATTGAATGGCTACCATCAGTTAGCTTGGGTAACTGTTGCAGGTGGATTTGATGGCGCTGAAGATATTCTGATCCGCAGTGCAAAGGGAGCAATTCAAGATGACGCTACAACAAAAGCTGTCTTAGAACGCTTGGAACTGTTGACAGATAATGGTCAAAAAGGTGCAACAGGCGCGCTCTATGCAGATGCAGTGGCAGCTTTTGCGGCAGGAGATGCTCTCATGCTTCCACAAGGTACATGGGCAGCTACAGCTGTTAACCAACAAGAACCTGAATTTGAATATGGTATGTTTGCCTTCCCTGGTGATAAAGAAGGTGGCGACTATACCATCGGTGCAGCAGACCTTGCTCTTTCAATTTCTGCTGATACAGAGCACCCAGAAGAATCTAAAAAATTCTTAGAATACCTCTCACGTCCAGAAGTGATGCAAAAATACTATGATGTAGATGGCTCACCAACTTCAGTTGAAGGAGTAGACACTGAAGGCAAGTTTGAAGAAACTGCTGGAGTTACACAATATGCCTTCACTGACAAACACGTAGTTTGGTTGCAATCTGAATGGGAATCAGAAGAAGAGTTTTGGAATATCACAGCTGAAATGGTTAAAAATCCAAATTCAGCAGAATTAGTGAAAAAACTGAATGCATTCTTTGACCCAATGAAAAAATAATTCAGAAAAACTATAAGCAGAGGCTAGTTGCAGCCTGGCCTCCTTATAGTTGCCTAGTGTCAGTTTTAGTAACCCTATGGGATTCCTTGAACTGAGACTAAGTAACTATAACTTTATCAAAAAGGAGTACCATGATGAATCAAAAAGGATTTATTGCTAAATATTGGCCCTATCTATTTGTTGCCATACCAATCGGTCTACAGTTAATCTTTTTCTTCTATCCGCTGTTTACAGGGATTTACTATAGTCTAACAGACTGGAATGGATTAACCTCTGATTTTGACCTCATTGGTTTTCACAATTATCTGGATATTTTAAAAAATCCTGATTTTTACACATCAATGACCTTCACGATTATCTTCACCATTGGTTTGGTCATTGGTGAGATAGTGATTGGGATTTGGTTGGCCACCCTGCTCAATCGTAAGATTAAAGCAGTTGGTTTCTTTAGAACCTGGTATTTCTTCCCAGCTGTCTTGTCAACTGTTACTTTGGGTTTGATTTTTGTTCAGCTCTTTAACTATGGTTTTACCCAAATTGGTGAAGTCTTAAATATTGATTGGTTGAAGGAAAACTTGTTAGTGAATGAGAAAACTGTTATTCCTTCTGTCTTATTTGTTGCTTTGTGGCAAGGATTAGCTATGCCGGTCATCATCTTCTTGTCTGGTTTACAAAGTATACCAGTAGATGTCAAAGAAGCAGCAGCGATTGACGGGGCAACACGGTCTCAGCAATTCTTTAATATTGAACTTCCATTTTTACTACCTTCCATTAGTATGGTCTTTATCTTGGCGATGAAATCAGGTTTGACCGCTTTCGACCTTATCTTTGCCCTGACAAGTGGTGGTCCAGATGGCAAGACAGAATCACTTGGTTTATTAGTCTATAACTATGCCTTTGTTGATAATAAGTTTTCGTATGCGAATGCTTTAGCGGTGGTCCTCTTTATCTTTATCATTGTGATTTCGTTGATTCAGATGAAGATTTCTAAGAAATTTGAAGTATAGGAGAATAAATATGAACAAGCACAAACAGAAAAATTGGTGGGTTTACTTAGTTCTCTTTAGTGGGATATTGTTCATGTTTATTCCACTATTGGTGACCATTATCAGTTCTTTTAAACCAACAAAGGAAATTACAGGAAATTTCTTTGGTTTGCCACAAGAGTTTACATTGAGCAACTATGAACGCCTGTTTAATGATGGAATTGTTCAATATTTTAGCAACTCAGCTATTATTACAATTGTATCAATTGCCCTCATTTTATTGGTTATTCCAATGGCAGCTTTCGCTGTAGCCCGTCAAATGAAACGCCAGACAGTATTTAACTTTATCTACTTTTTCTTGATTATTGGGATTTTTGTACCTTTCCAAGTGATTATGCTCCCAATGACCAAATTAATGTCAAGCCTTGGTTTGAACAATGTTGTCGGTTTGATTATTCTATATTTGACCTATGCAGTTCCTCAGGCCCTCTTCCTCTACGTCGGCTATATTAAGACCATTGTTCCTGAAGAAATGGATGAGGCGGCAGCTATTGATGGCTGTGATAAGTTTACCATGTATTGGAAAATTATTTTCCCTCTGATGAAACCGATGCATGCTACGGTATTGATCATCAATGCATTGTGGGTGTGGAATGACTTCCTTTTGCCACTCCTAGTATTAAACAGAGATCAAGCTATGTGGACTCTGCCCTTGTTCCAGTATAATTACAAAGGAATGTACTTTAGTGACTACGGTCCATCATTTGCTTCCTATGTTGTAGGAATTATCCCAATCCTACTTGTCTACCTAATCTTCCAAAAACATATTATTTCAGGTATGACGAGTGGTTCTGTCAAATAAATCTAAAGGTTGACTTGTTCAACCTTTTCTAACAATGAAAAAAGAAAAGGCTTACGAGGAGAAAATCTATGAAAATTAAAAATCAAGCTATGTTGATTACTTATTCGGATAGTTTAGGAAAGAATCTCAAGGATTTGAAAAATGTTCTTGAGGGGCCATTAAAGGATGTTGTGGGAGGTATCCATATTCTGCCGTTTTTCCCATCATCAGGTGACCGTGGTTTTGCGCCAATGGATTATACAAAGGTAGATCCTGCATTTGGAGATTGGTCAGATATTGAAGCATTGAGCAAGGACTATTATCTGATGTTCGATTTTATGATCAATCATATTTCTGCAAAATCTCCTTATTTCCTTGATTTTCTTGAAAAGAAAGATGAATCAGCTTATGCGGATTTGTTTATTCGCTATAAAAACTTTTGGCCAAATGGAGAACCAACACAAGAAGATGTTGATTTAATCTATAAGCGTAAACCTCGTGCTCCATATCGAATTGCAACATTTGCTGATGGTAGCGAGGAGAAGGTATGGTGTACCTTTGATGAGCAACAGATTGACTTGGATGTGACTACTGAGACAACACGCCAGTTCATCCAAGAAAATCTGGAACAGTTGGCAGAACATGGTGCTTCGATCATTCGTTTGGACGCCTTTGCTTATGCTAATAAAAAAATAGGAACCAACTGTTTCTTTGTGGAGCCTGATATTTGGGAAATGCTCCATTTTCCACGTCAGTTATTGGCACCGAAAGATGTAGAAATCTTGCCAGAAATTCATGAACACTACACCATTCAGCAGAAAATTGCGGAACAGGATTATTATGTTTATGATTTTGCCTTGCCAATGCTGGTTCTCCACGCTTTGTATTCTGGTCATGTCAATCGCCTGATTCACTGGATGGAGATTTGCCCTCGCAAGCAATTTACAACTCTTGATACACATGATGGAATAGGTGTTGTGGACGTTAAAGATTTGCTGACGGATGAGGAGATAGAGGAAACGCGTGAAGCCTTGTATGCACAAGGTGCCAATGTGAAGAAAATTTATAGTACAGAAGCCTATAATAATTTGGATATTTATCAGATTAACTGTACTTATTATTCTGCCCTTGGCAATAACGATCAAGCTTACCTATTAGCGCGTGTTCTACAATGTTTTGCACCAGGTATTCCACAGATTTACTATGTTGGTTTACTTGCAGGCGAAAATGATATTGAACTTTTAGAATCAAGTAAGGAAGGTCGCAATATCAATCGCCATTACTATGATTTGGATGAAATCGAGCAGCAAGTGCAACGTCCTGTGGTACAATCCTTGTTTAAACTCTTAAAATTCCGTAATACAAGTCCAGCTTTCGACGGAGAGTTCTCTGTTAAGATGTTGGATGAAACAAGTATGGAAATTTTCTGGAATAATCAAGATGCAGGGGTATCTGCTCGCCTAACAGCAAATCTAAAAGAAAAATCCTTTGAAATTGTTGAAATAGAAGAGGACAAAATTACTACAATTGAGTTATAATATGATTATATAGAAAGAGGGGAATTCCCCTTTTTCTTGCGTAAATTAGATTGTACAGAAAGGTTCAATACATGTCAGAAATACAAAAAACAGATTGGTGGAAGAAGTCCGTCATTTACCAAATTTACCCTCGTAGTTTTCAAGATTCAAATGGAGATGGAGTAGGGGATATTCGAGGGATTATCAGCAGATTAGATTATCTTCACGAGCTTGGAATTGATGCTATTTGGCTCAGTCCTGTTTATCAGTCCCCCATGGATGACAATGGTTACGACATCAGTGACTACCAAGGAATTGCTCCAGAATTTGGGACCATGGAAGATATGGAAGAGCTGATTGCAGAAGGCCATAAGCGCAATATCAAAATAATCATGGATTTGGTGCTCAATCATACCTCGGATGAACATTTCTGGTTTCAAGAAGCCCTCAAAGGACCAGATAATCCCTACTATGACTATTATGTTTGGGCTGATGAACCGAATGAATTACGCTCGACCTTCTCTGGCTCTGCTTGGGAATACGTTCCACATCTGAACAAATACTATCTCCACCAATTCTCTGTTAAGCAACCGGATTTGAACTGGAAAAATCCTGCTCTGAAACAAGAAATCTGGGATATGATCAATTTTTGGATTGAAAAAGGTGTTGGCGGTTTCAGGCTAGATGTGATTGATTTGATTGGAAAAGAACCGGAAAAATTAATTACAGCCGACGGACCGACTCTCCATCCTCTTATTCAGGAATTAAATGAGAAAACCTTTGGTGCTTACGACTTAGTGACTGTTGGGGAGACATGGAGTGCCGATCCAGAAAATGCTCAGTTATATTCACATCCTGATCGAAAAGAATTTTCGATGATTTTCCAATTTGAACATGTAGGACTTGATCAGCAGGAAGGGAAAGAAAAGTGGGATTTGGCACCGCTTGATCCAGCTCGTTTGCATAACGTTCTATCCAAATGGCAGACTGAACTGGTTGGTAAAGGCTGGAACTCACTTTTCTGGAATAATCATGATTTACCTCGTGCCATTTCTCGCTTCGGTGATGATCGACCTGCATTTCGTGAGCTAAGTGGTAAAATGTTGGCTATTTATCTTCATTTTATGTCAGGGACTCCTTATATCTACCAAGGTGAGGAAATCGGTATGATTAATACGCCAATTACAGATATTAACCAGGCTGATGATATTGAAACACGTCGCATGTATGCGGAACGGATTGAAAATGGCTTTACCAAGGAGGAATTGATTACTTCTATAAATGCCAAAGGTCGTGATAATGCTCGCCGTCCAATGCAATGGACAGGAGCAGAAGGAGCAGGCTTCAGTACAGGTCAAGCCTGGCTGGCTTTTGGAGATACTGTCAAAGACATCAACGTTGAAAAAGCACTTGCAGACAAACAATCGCTTTTCTATACCTATCAAAAATTAATCGCTCTTCGGAAAGAGTATCCTTGTATGTCCGAAGGAAAATATGAAGTGATGGAGACTGGAAATAGCTCGGTAATGGCCTACCGTAAATATGATGAACAGGATGATTTCATCATTCTGGTGAATTTCACAAGTGATGAGCAAGCCTTCGAAGTATCGAGCGAGGGATATTCCCTGTTTATGCATAATTACGAAGAAGATGCATTTTTGGCTGGACAATTATTGAGACCGTATGAGGCAATCGTTCTCAAAAAATAAGATAATTTTCAACATTCACGAGCTTTTTTCATGAATTTTTGGTAAAATAGAAAAAACAAAAAAGAGAGGTTTCATCATCATGGGTAAATTCCAAGTCATTTCACACCCACTCATTCAGCATAAATTGTCTATCCTCCGTAGAACAACAACTTCTACAAAAGATTTCCGTGAGTTGGTCAATGAAATTGCCATGTTAATGGGCTACGAAGTATTGCGTGACTTGCCACTTGAAGATGTGGAAATTGAAACACCGATTACAAAAACAGTTCAAAAACAAATTGCAGGTAAGAAATTAGCTATTGTGCCAATTCTTCGTGCTGGTATTGGTATGGTCGATGGTTTGCTTAGCTTGGTTCCGGCAGCTAAAGTTGGTCATATTGGTATGTACCGCGATGAAGAAACCTTACAACCAGTTGAATACCTTGTGAAATTACCAGAAGATATTGATCAACGCCATATCTTGGTAGTAGACCCAATGTTAGCAACTGGTGGTTCAGCAATTCTTGCAGTGGATTCCTTGAAAAAACGTGGAGCTTCAAATATTAAATTTGTTGCCTTGGTATCCGCTCCAGAAGGTGTGAAAGCACTTCAAGATGCACATCCAGATATCGATATCTTTACAGCAGCCTTGGATGAAAAACTCAATGATAAAGGCTATATCGTTCCAGGTCTTGGAGATGCTGGTGATCGCCTTTTCGGTACTAAATAATCTCCGTTAGAAATCAGTTAAGCTGATTTCTTTTTTTCTGGTTTTAAATCGTGTTTTTTATTTGACCAATTTTGACTATTCCTATATAATGGGAAAAGAAAATCTCGAAAAGGAGTAAATTTATGATTCCAGTAGTTATTGAACAAACTAGTCGCGGTGAGCGCTCGTATGATATTTATTCACGTTTGCTGAAAGACCGCATCATTATGTTGACAGGTCAGGTTGAGGACAATATGGCCAATTCGATTATTGCCCAATTGCTATTCCTAGATGCACAAGATCCAACAAAAGATATTTATCTCTATGTAAATACACCTGGGGGTTCTGTTTCTGCAGGTCTTGCCATCGTGGATACAATGAACTTCATTAAAGCAGACGTACAGACAATTGTAATGGGTACTGCAGCAAGTATGGGAACAATCATTGCTTCAAGTGGTACAAAAGGCAAACGTTTCATGCTTCCTAATGCAGAATACCTGATTCACCAACCAATGGGAGGCACTGGTGGTGGCACTCAGCAAACTGACATGGCAATCGCAGCAGAACACCTCTTAAAAACTCGTAACAAGTTAGAAAAAATCTTGGCGGACAATTCTGGTAAGACAGTCAAACAAATCCATAAGGATGCAGAACGTGACTATTGGATGTCTGCTGAAGAAACCTTGGCATACGGCTTTATCGACCAAATTATGTACGATACAAAGACTAAGTAATGTTGTTTCTATAAGATTATTCTTACATGCTCCGATGATCGACTTGATTGTTGGAGCTTTTCATTTTTAATTGAAAGCGGTATAATATAGGAAGAATCAATTTTAGAGGAGTTGACATGTTTGAGAAGAAAGATCGGATTAGTTTAACAGTATATTTACATTATAACCGTGATGCCCGTAAATTAAACAAATACGGAGATATCGTCTATCACTCCAAACGCTTACGGTATGTTCTTGTCTATATGGATAAAGATAAAGTAGATGTGGCCATTACAAAACTAAAGAAGGAGAAGTTTGTTAAAAAATTAGTTCCTTCATATATAAAAGAATTGGATCATAACTTTGTAGGGAGTCTATGGCGTGAATCGATTGATAAGCCAGAGCCAGCCCGCATATCGTCATAATGGTAATATGGAGTCATCAGTAATGATGGCTTTTTTTTGTGAATTATTTGGAGAATTATTAAAATTTTAATTTTTTTAAAAATTTTGTTCATTTGTATTGACAATTTTCAGATAATTCTGTATATTAGATACATGTTAAATTTAAGAAAGTTTTAAGGTATTTTCATGAAAACAAGAAAATTTGCAGTAGCAATCGCTACATTTGCTTCAGCAGCTCTCCTTGCTGCCTGTGGCAATGTTTCAACAACCAATACATCCGCAGCTGGTTCAACTGTTGGGGAAACATTTAAAATCGGTTATAACTTAGAGTTATCTGGTGCTGTTTCATCTTATGGTCAAACAGAAGAAAATGGTGCCAACCTTGCAGTAAAAGAAATCAATGCTGCTGGTGGTATTGATGGCAAAAAGATTGAAGTTATCACAAAAGACAATAAATCTGAAACTGCTGAAGCTGCAACGGTTGCAACAAGCTTGGCAAGTGAGGGTGCAAACGTCGTGATTGGCCCTGCAACATCAGGAGCTTCAGCAGCATCTATTCCAGCTTTGACTTCAGCAGGTGTTCCAATGATTTCTCCTTCAGGTACACAAACAAACTTGGTTGAAAATGATAAAGGTGAGGTACAAGAATATTTCTTCCGTACAACCTTTACAGATGGATACCAAGGTGAAATCATGGCTAAGTACGCTACTGAAAACTTGTCAGCTAAGAAAGTTGTTCTTTACTTTGACAACTCATCTGATTACGGTAAAGGTGTAGCTGAGGCCTTCAAGAAAGCTTACACAGGAGAAATTGTTTCAGAAATTACATTTGCTTCTGGTGACAAAGACTTCCAAGCTGCATTGACAAAATTGAAAGGCAAAGAATTCGATGCTATCATTATGCCTGGTTATTACAATGAAACTGGTACAATTGTGAAACAAGCACGTAGTCTTGGTATCGAACAGCCAATCCTTGGTTCAGACGGTTTCGACTCTCCACAATTTACTGAGTTGGCAACTGCTTCAGCAGCTTCAAACGTTTACTACCTTTCAGCATTTGTAACATCAGCAAGTGAAAAAGCACAAGCATTCTACGATGCATATGTGAAAGAATACAACGAAGAGCCATCAATGTTCTCAGCTCTTGCATATGACTCAGTTTATATGGCAGCAGAAGCAGCAAAAGGTGCAAAAGATTCAGCAGCTGTGAAAGATAACCTTGCAGCTTTGAAAGACTTCGAAGGTGTTACTGGTACCATGTCTATTGATGAGAATCATAACGTTGTGAAATCAGTTTATGTTGTTGGTTTGACAAATGGTGAGCAATCTTCAGTGGATACAATTTCAGTTGACTAATAAAAAGATAGAAGAGGGATTTCCCTCTTTTTTCAAATTATGTTATCTTTGCTACATCGCTTAAAAAGTGTTTATTCTTCTGTTTGTACAAATTGATCATACGAATTTTAAGGAAACAATGCAGACTTTTGAGTGGACATAACTGTTTGATTAGCTCAGATTGATTTTACCCTTTTTGTGGCTGATGAGTGGCAATCGAACTTGATTGTTTTCAGAAAATTTTGTATAATGTAATAATGCTTACTGAGCTTGAAAAATATTTAGAAAGATTGGTGAACCTATGCTTCAACAACTTGTCAATGGTTTGATTCTTGGTTCTGTTTACGCACTATTAGCCCTTGGGTATACCATGGTGTACGGAATCATCAAACTCATTAACTTTGCCCACGGTGACCTATACATGATGGGTGCGTTTATGGGGTATTTTCTATTAAATAATTTAACGTTTATTGGGGATGGAGGAACTCGTTTCTTTATTGCACTTATTCTGGCAATGGTAGGGACAGCTATTCTCGGTGTTGTACTAGAGTTTTTGGCCTATCGTCCTTTGCGAAATTCAACACGTATTGCAGCCTTGATTACAGCTATCGGAGTTTCTTTCTTCTTGGAATACACTATGATTAAGTTCTTTTCGGCTGACGTAAAAGCATTCCCACAAGCAATTGAAGCAGTAACCTTCCACTTGGGTCCAGTTTCTGTAACCAATATTCAGTTGATTATTCTTGGTGTCTCATTGTTCTTGATGATTGCTCTGCAATTAATCGTGAAGCGTACAAAAATGGGGAAAGCCATGCGTGCGGTTTCAGTTGATAGTGATGCAGCGCAGTTGATGGGGATTAACGTAAACCGTACGATCAGCTTTACTTTTGCTCTTGGATCAGCACTTGCTGGTGCAGCCGGTGTTCTTTTAGGCCTTTATTACAACCAAATCGAGCCTTTGATGGGGATGACACCAGGTTTGAAAGCCTTTGTTGCTGCGGTATTAGGTGGTATTGGTATTATTCCAGGTGCGGCTCTTGGTGGATTTGTTATCGGTATTATTGAAACCTTCACCTATGTGATAAGTTTAGATACATTCCGTGATGCAATCGTGTACGCTGTTCTTATTATCATCCTCTTGGTACGTCCGAGTGGTATCCTTGGTAAGAATGTGAAAGAGAAGGTGTAACCATGAAGCAAAATTTAAAAGTTAATGCGATTTGGTTGGCTATCTTATTAGCTGGTTTTGGTCTGATTCAAGGTCTTGTTGCAGCAGGGATTTTAAACATCTACTATATCCAAATTGTTCAACAAATCGGTATTCAAATTATCTTGGCTGTCGGTTTAAACTTGATTGTTGGTTTCTCTGGTCAATTTTCTCTAGGTCATGCTGGTTTTATGGCTATTGGAGCATATTCTGTCGGGATTATTGGTAAAATGATGCCATCCTACGGTGGATTTGCTGTTGCGTTGATTGTTGGAATGTTGATTTCAGGTGCAGTTGCTTTGTTGGTTGGTATCCCAACCTTGCGCTTAAAGGGTGACTATCTTGCAATTGCGACTCTTGGTGTTGCTGAAATCATTCGTATTTTGATTATCAATGGTGGAAGTCTTACCAACGGTGCAGCTGGTATCATGTCTATTCCACTCTTTACAAGCTGGCCTTTAGTTTATATTTTTGTTATTATCACAACCTTGGTAACAGTAAACTTCTTACGTAGCCCAATGGGAAGAGCAACGATTTCAGTTCGTGAGGATGAAATTGCAGCTGAGTCTGTCGGTGTTAATCCGACATTTGTTAAGGTTTTAGCCTTTGTCTTCGGTGCCATGACAGCAGCCATTGCAGGTGGTCTCCATGCAGGTTATGTTGGAACAATTGTTCCTAAAGACTTTGCCTTCATGACTTCAGTGAATATTTTGATTATCATTGTATTAGGTGGTTTGGGTTCAATCACTGGTACCTTTGTGGCAGCTATTGTACTTGGTGTCTTGAACGTCTTCTTGAAGAGGTATTCAGATATTTCAATGATCATTTACTCATTGGCACTGATTCTTTTGATGATCTTCCGTCCTGGTGGTCTTTTAGGAACCAAAGAATTTAGCGTAGCAGCTCTACTCAAGAAGAAGGAGGTTAAGTAATGGTATTACTTGAAGTAAAAGATTTAACCAAGAACTTCGGTGGACTAACTGCTGTTGGTGATGTAACCATGGAGCTCCATGAAGGAGAATTGGTTGGGCTTATCGGTCCTAACGGTGCTGGCAAAACAACGCTTTTTAACCTTTTAACTGGAGTTTATGAACCGAGCGAAGGTACTATCACTCTTGCTGGTACACTTTTAAATGGTAAAGCGCCATCAAAAATCGCCTCACTTGGTCTTGGTCGGACATTCCAAAATATCCGACTCTTCAAAAACATGACCGTTTTAGAAAATGTTTTGATTGGTCTTGGCAACCATGGGAAAGCAGAAGTTTTTGCAAGTTTTTTCCGTCTTCCAGCGTTCTATAAGAATGAAGAATCCTTGAAAACAAAAGCGATCGAACTTTTGAAAATTTTTGATTTGGATGGCGATGTAGATACTCTAGCTAAAAACCTTCCATACGGTCAACAACGTCGTTTGGAAATCGTTCGTGCTCTTGCGACTGAACCAAAAATTCTTTTCTTGGATGAACCTGCAGCTGGTATGAACCCACAAGAAACAGCAGAATTGACCCAACTCATCCGTAAAATCAAGGAAGAATTTAACATCACAATCATGTTGATTGAACATGATATGAGTCTGGTTATGGAAGTTACAGAGCGAATTTATGTATTGGAATATGGCCGTTTAATCGCGCATGGAACTCCTGCAGAAATTCGTAGCAACAAACGTGTCATTGAAGCATACCTCGGAGGTGAAGCCTAATGTCAATGTTAAAAGTTGAAAATTTATCGGTACATTATGGCGTCATTGAGGCGGTAAAGAATGTATCATTTGAAGTAAACGAAGGAGAGGTCGTTACCTTGATTGGTGCCAATGGTGCAGGTAAAACCTCTATCCTTCGTACGATATCTGGACTTGTTCGTCCATCTTCAGGAACGATTTCTTTCCTTGGAAATGAGATTCAAAAAGTTCCAGCCCGTAAAATTGTAGCAGATGGTTTATCACAAGTTCCAGAAGGTCGTCATGTTTTTGCAGGTTTGACCGTTATGGAAAACTTGGAGATGGGTGCCTTCCTACGCAATAATCGTGAAGAGTACCAAGCAAACTTGAAGAAAATATTTGCTCGTTTCCCACGCTTGGAAGAACGAAAAAATCAGGATGCTGCTACCCTTTCAGGTGGTGAACAACAGATGTTAGCAATGGGACGTGCTCTCATGAGCCAACCAAAACTCTTGCTCCTTGATGAACCTTCAATGGGACTAGCACCAATCTTCATCCAAGAAATTTTTGATATTATCCAAGATATTCAAAAGCAAGGCACAACCGTCCTCTTGATTGAACAAAATGCCAACAAAGCCCTCGCCATCGCTGACCGCGGCTACGTCCTCGAAACAGGAAAAGTCGCCCTCTCAGGAACAGGAAAAGAACTCCTCGCCTCAGAAGAAGTCAAAAAAGCATATCTGGGTGGCTAAAAAGGTCCGGGGGACCTTTTTAGGTTGGAAATGAGAAACGCCGGCAGGCGTTTTTCTTTATATCAAGGTCCGGGGGACCTTTTTAGGTTGGAAATGAGAAACGCCGGCAGGCGTTTTTCTTTATATCAAGGTCCGGGGACCTTTTTAGGTTGGAGATAGGAAAACCAGCAATGCATGTTGCTGGTTTGTCCCCCAACCCTGACGGGTTGTTTTAGGTAGGAAATGAGAAACGCCGGCAGGCGTTTTTCTATATATCAAGGTTCGGGGGACCTTTTTAGGTTGGAAATAGAAAAAAAAGTCTTTAGGGGCTTTTTCTTTGTCCCCCAACCCTGACGGGTTGTTTTAGGTAGGAAATGAGAAACGCCGACAGGCGTTTTTCTATATATCAAGGTCCGGTGGACCTTTTTAGGTTGGAAATAGGAAAAGATAAAGTCTTTCGAAGCTGTAATCAGTCAACGATTTCGCTCTCAACACAGTCAAGTATCATGTTTTGAAAACAAACAACGAAATAATAGGAAATTGTCGCGATTCAAAGGAGAGTATATTTTTATTTTTCTTTTATCATAAAGAAACAACCACTCGAAAACATTTTTAAAATTGTTTTTAAGTGGTTGTTTAACATTATGTAGTAGAATGCTTTTTGGGTAAGTATTGCTTGAGGCTGGGCAGAAAGTCCAGCCTCGCTTCTCAGAGTTTGTGCCAACATCTCAGCGCAGTGGTTGATTGGCAGATTTGTTCGTGTTTCACACTCCAAATCTGACCATTACGACTGTTGCGAACAAAGTTCGCTCCATTTCCAACCTCCAACAGTCACTACTCTGACTTAACGACTGATGCGAACTTTGTTCGCTATATCTCCAGCCTCCAAAGGTTCCCCGAACCTTTGGAGCTATGCGGGGGTGGGAGTTTAAAAGGTCTGGGAGACCTTTTAAAGTGGGAGATATAAGCTGACGGCAGTCAGCTCACATAAATTGAAGTCTGGGAATAGACTGTTTCAGCTCAACAACTTGAAATAAAGACTTGTTGACGAACTCTTTTTAGACCGGTCGAGTTCTTTCCCACTCCCATCGTTGTTTTTGAGAGTGTTTGGTAATTCTCCATTGTAAGAATATTTAATGTTATGATTTATGCATTTGATACCAATTCCCTTAAACAATATCTATTGACAAAAAATAACTACTGAATTTTTATGACAACTGTGCATGGAAAAATATAAAAATTTTGGTAAGTGTATTAACTTAGAAGAAAATCACTCAGTTCAGCTACATTCTTTACAATACAAGTTGCACCTGCTTTTTCAAACTCTTCAGTATTTCCATAGCCGTAAAGAACTCCGATTGCAGGAAGTTGGTTCATGTGAGCACCTTCTATATCATGCTCTCTGTCACCGACCATGACTGCAGGTTGAGGAAAATTGCCTAATTGTTTCAGCGCATATGCAATCACATCTGCCTTACTGATACGACTATTGTCCAGACTTGCTCCCGCAATCACATCAAAAAAATGATCAATTTCAAAATGTTTAAGGATTTGTTTTGCGAATAATTCGGGTTTCGAAGTAGCAATCGCAAGGGTTTTGCCGGCAGACTTTAACTTTTCAAGAAGTAGAACAATTCCAGGATAAAGTTGATTTTCAAACATTCCCTTTTCTTTAAAATAGATGCGAAAAGCATTGACTGCAGCCTGTGTTTCTTCTGGATTCAATTGATAGAACTGTGAAAAAGATTCATAGAGTGGCGGTCCGATGAACCGTCTCAAATGATCTGGCTTCGTTTCTTCAATCCCCATTTTTTTGAGTGCAAATGCAACGGAATTTAAAATACCTTGACCAGAATCTGTTAATGTTCCATCTAAATCAAATAATATAGTTTGATACATAGTTGCCTCCTTTCTTTCAGTATATCATACTCTTTTAAAATCTGATAGGAATTATTGAAAGCTTCTTTTGGGAATGGTATACTAATAATAAAAAGGAGGTTGGTCCACTATGCATATTCTCATAGCGCCAGATTCGTTTAAAGAATCTCTTTCAGCAGCACAGGTCGCTGAAGCGATTAAACTTGGATTTTCAAAGGTTTATCCTCATGCAAGCTATGACTTACTTCCCTTGGGTGATGGTGGGGAAGGTACTGTTGAGAGTTTGACAGATGCCTTATCGCTGGAAGTGAAACATACCTATGTTACTGGTCCATTTGGAGACAAAGTCAAGGTTACCTATGCGATGAAAGATGACCTTGCAGTGTTTGAAATGGCTGCAATAGTTGGCCTTGGCAGTATTCCACACGAAAAAAGAAATCCGCTTTTGCTCAAAACAGAAGGAATTGGAGAGCTAATCGTTGAACTTGTGCAAAATGGAGCTCAGAGAATTTTAATTGGTGTTGGCGGATCTGCTAGTCATGATGGTGGCATTGGTATGGCATCAGGTCTGGGTGTTAGATTTTATGACTGTGAAGGAGATGAGGTCGAGGCTAATGGTGCTCATTTGGGAAAGATAGTACGCTATTCAACAGACGAAATGTTGGTGGACTTATCCCAAGTTAGGATTGACTTGGTTACGGATGTGAATAATCCACTTTGTGGGCCTTTGGGTGCAACTTATGTTTTTGCGGGTCAGAAAGGTCTAGCGCCTGAAGAGTTTGAACGTATTGATGAAGAAATGGCTGGGTTTTATAATAATGTGAATCCCGAAATACTTGCTGTAAGTGGAGCAGGTGCTGGTGGAGGTATGGCTGCTGGATTGGTCCATTTTGCTGGTGCACATATCCAAAAGGGTGTAGATTTTGTCATGAATCAATTGAATTTTGATCACCGAGTTGCTGAGGCTGATCTTGTTATTGTGGGTGAGGGTCGGATGGATATCCAGAGTCTAGCAGGGAAAACTCCGATAGGAGTGGCTCGACGAACACCAGATGGAGTTCCTATCATTGCGATATGTGGCAGTCTCAAAGATGACCTACCTGATTTTCCTTTTGAAAATATCTGCGCCGCATTTCCTATCATTGCAAGTGTTGACAGTTTAGAACACACGCTCAAAAATGCAGAAAAAAACCTGATCCGTACAGCAGAACAGGTGGCAAGAGTCATTCAATTAGGAGGAACTGTAAGATGGAATTGATGAAATCAATGGCAACTATCTTATTTATTCTAATTTGTCTGGCAAAGCTGCAAACCCTTGTAAGTCTTTCTAAGAATGAAAGAGGGACAGAATCGAATGTATTGAAAGGAAATGATTCTATTTTCTTTTTCAATGAAAAAATGATATAGGCAGATTACAAGGAATTCTGTGTTTATTAAGTATGATTATTTGTCTTGTACTTATTTTTGTTCATTGATAAATCAGTTTATCCAAATAATTTTTTCCAGAAGGAAGGTTTTGTATCTTCCTTTTTATCTTCTATTAAGAAAATATTTGGAAATACTGATTCTAAGGTAACATCTTCTCTATCTACAGCATGGTCAGTATGAAAAATCAAAGCATATGGTGATTGACCAACTTTCTCGTCAATAATAGCTGAAGTAATGCTGTGAGTTTGTGCCACTTTCATCAGCGAAATCTGTTGCTTATCCGATAGAGAGGGGGATAGTTTAAGAAAGAGCGGTTGGTAGTTACTAACTAATTTTTGGCAAATCTGATTGAAGTCTTGAGAGACCTGTTCCTTTGCCAATTCGTCAAAAGAAAGTAGGAGAACAACCCGCTCCCGGTAGGTTCCCATGTACAGACGTTGTTCATCCGGATTTAGACGAGTTTCCCCGGAAGCCTTTCTTAAAATACTTGTATTTATATCGTTATTCATAATATTAGTATAACATAAAACTTTGTAAGAAAAAAGGAAGACGTTTACATTACTTCTTTCTGTAAAATACCGACTTTTTCTTGAAAAATAACGTATTTTAGGGTATGATAGCAATGTAACAATTTTAAACTCAAAGGAGAGTAATATAATGCCATTTATTACTGATGTTTACGCTCGCGAAGTCCTTGACTCACGCGGTAACCCTACACTTGAAGTTGAAGTTCGTACTGAATCAGGTGCTTTCGGACGTGGTATGGTTCCTTCAGGAGCTTCTACTGGTGAGCACGAAGCAGTTGAGCTTCGCGACGGTGACAAATCACGTTACCTTGGTCTTGGTACTCAAAAAGCTGTTGACAACGTGAACAACGTGATTGCTGACGCTATCATCGATTTCGACGTTTGTGATCAACAAGCTATCGACCGCGCTATGATCGCTCTTGACGGCACTCCTAACAAAGGTAAATTGGGTGCAAACGCAATCCTCGGTGTTTCTATCGCTGTTGCGCGTGCTGCTGCTGACTACCTTGAAGTGCCACTTTACACTTACCTTGGCGGATTCAACACTAAAGTATTGCCAACTCCAATGATGAACATCATCAACGGTGGTTCTCACTCTGACGCTCCAATCGCTTTCCAAGAATTCATGATTGTACCAGTTGGTGCTCCATCATTCAAAGAAGGTCTTCGTTGGGGTGCTGAAGTATTCCACGCTTTGAAAAAAATCTTGAAAGCTCGTGGTTTGGTAACAGCTGTTGGTGACGAAGGTGGTTTCGCTCCTAAATTTGAAGGTACTGAAGATGGCGTTGAAACAATCATCGAAGCTATCGAAGCTGCTGGTTACGAAGCTGGCGAAAACGGCATTATGATCGGTTTCGACTGTGCATCATCTGAATTCTTCGACAAAGAACGTAAAGTTTACGATTACACTAAATTCGAAGGTGAAGGCGCTGCTGTTCGTACATCTGCAGAACAAATCGACTACCTTGAAGAATTGGTTAACAAATACCCAATCATCACTATCGAAGATGGTATGGATGAAAACGACTGGGATGGCTGGAAAGCTCTTACTGAGCGCCTTGGCAAACGCGTTCAATTGGTTGGTGACGACTTCTTCGTAACAAACACTGACTACCTTGCACGTGGTATTAAAGAAGGTGCTGCTAACTCAATCCTTATCAAAGTTAACCAAATCGGTACTCTTACTGAAACATTTGAAGCTATCGAAATGGCTAAAGAAGCTGGTTACACTGCCGTTGTATCACACCGTTCAGGTGAAACTGAAGATTCAACAATCGCTGACATCGCAGTTGCAACTAACGCTGGCCAAATCAAAACAGGTTCATTGTCACGTACAGACCGTATTGCTAAATACAACCAATTGCTTCGTATTGAAGATCAACTTGGTGAAGTTGCAGTCTACAAAGGCTTGAACTCATTCTACAACCTTAGAAAATAAAACAGTCTGGGAGACTGTTTTATCCCCGAGCTAGAATAGCGAGGGTTATAATAAGAACAAGTCTGGAAAAAACCAGACTTGTTTTTCGCAGTACAGCGTACTAATTTATCCCCGAGTTAGTATAACGAGGGTTATAGTTAGAACAAGTCCGAAAATATTCGGACTTGTTTTACAATGTCTGGGAGACTGTTTTATCCCCGAGCTAGAATAGCGAGGGTTATAGTTAAAACAAGTCCGAAAATATTCGGACTTGTTTTACAATGTCTGGGAGACTGTTTTATCGCCGAGCTCGCCTAGTGAGGGTTATAATATGGTTCTCTTGGTTTTTCCTAGGGAGTTTTCTTTGTCTTTAAATTGATGAAATGATATTCTAAAAAGACTGATCAATTTAAGTATTCTCATGTTGAAAAGTGATGGAGAATGGGATGATAGAGTCGATATTTTTTGATTTGGGTTCGACGCTTTTAGATGAAGAGGCTGCTTATGGTTATCATATGGACAAGTGTGTGAAGAAGTTAGAGTCTCTGGATATAGAGGTTTCATCAGATTCTTATAAAAAGAAAATGGTGGAGTATGCTCATAAGTCGATGGACCCAATTCGTGCAACTTGGCAATATTTTGCACCGACCGAGCCACGTCCTCTATGGACAAATGAGGGTGTGAGCCTGTATCCTGAAACAATAGATGCTCTAGACAAGTTATCACAAAACTATCAATTGGGGATAATTGCAAATCAATCTGCTACAGTAAGGGCTTTGTTGGAGGAATGGGGAGTTGAGTCTTACTTTCAACTTATTATCCTCTCTCTCTCTGAAGAAGTTGGACTATCTAAGCCAGATTCGACTATTTTCAAACTTGCCTTGCAAAAAGCAAACACCACAGCAATTAGAATTATCTATGTTGGGGATAGGTACGATAATGACATTGTACCAGCTAAATCGCTAGGTATAAGGGCTGTTCGCATATTGACAGGAATGGGAAGATTTGCTGTTGAGGATATGGAGTGGAAGAGTGACTGGCAACTGCATTCAATCCAAGAACTTACGACTATTTTCAAAAAAAAAAAGAAAACTAGACTGAACATTCTCAGCCTAGTTTTTACATGTATTAGAACAAGCCTTTAACTTTATCTAAAAGACCGTTAACACCTTCCGAACCTGATAACAAGTCTTTTGCTTGTTCCAGATAGTCACCGAATTGGTCTTTATTGTCTTCGATAAATTGTTTTGCACCTTCAAAATCTTTGTTTGCGATTAATTCTTTTACTTGGTTGAAAAGATCAACTGGATTCATGTTGAATTCACCTCCTATGGAACTATTAAACCAAAATGGTCTCAATTTCACAATTAATAAGTCTAATTAAAATGTGACGCAAACAGCTTCAGGAACGTAGAAATCATGATATAGTTCTGTTAAACGACCGCTCTCTGTATCTCTCGCAAAGACTGTCGCATTGTCAGAATCTTGATGAACGACAATTAAGTGATTTTCATCAGGACTAAGTGTGAAGTCACGAGGAGTTTTACCATTAGTCGGAACGATTTCAACCAACTCTAAGCTAGCGTCGCCGAGGGTTTTGTATATTGCGATAGAGTCGTTCCCACGGTTTGAACCATAGACAAATTGACCATCTTTCGTGATACGAATAGCAGCAGTACCATTGAAACCAGTGTGGTCCTCTGGAAGGGTTGAGATGGTTTGCATCAGTTCAAATTGACCCCAGCCATCATAGATGAGTACTTCAATAGTAGAGTTCAGTTCACAGATGAGGTAGGCAATTTTTGCAGTTGGATGGAAAACGATATGGCGTGGTCCGCTACCCGGTGTAGCTTGATAAGTTGCTACTTTTTCTAATTTTCCTTGATTGTCCACTTTATATGTAACCACTTGGTCACATCCCAAATCACAGGCCACTAGAAATTTATCTGGTGTTAAATCAGAGAAATGAACGTGAGCAGAAGCTTGGTTTTCATGTGGACCAGAGCCCTCGTGCTGAGCAATATCTGCAAGTTCAAGAGAACCATCTGTCAAACGCTTGTAGACCAGCAATTGCCCTTTGTGGTAATTTGAACCAAAGACCAGGTCTTTTTTTTCATCAACGGAAACATAGCAAAGTGGTGCACCTTCAGCTACCACATGATTTAGTGGAGTAAAGTCAGCAGAAAAGGCAGCGACACCACCTTGGCCATTTTCAGACCCTACTGAGTAGAGATGACCAGCTTGGTCAAAAGCTAGATAGGTGGGATTTGGTTCTTCCGCAACCAATTCTAAATTGCTAAGTTGACCTGATGTTGCGTCAAATTGTGCTTTATAGATTCCTTTTGATTCGCGTTTGGTATAGGTACCGAAATAGATTGTCATGGACTTCTCCTTTTGGAAATGATTGATAGAATTATACCACTTTTTTCTGATAAAGTCGCATAAATTCTGTAGTTGATAATGACAAAATTCTTTTCTACATGATACAATAGTAAAAAAAGAATAGGGGTGGGCAAGTTGGAAGATAAAAATCAAAAATTTAATCTGAGCTGGTTTTTTCGTTGGTTTCTAAATAATCAGGGTGTCACTATATTGTTAATCACTTTACTGTCTTTCTTAACAATCCTTGTATTTAGTAAAATTAGCTTTTTATTCAAACCTGTTGGAAGTTTTTTGGAAATACTTCTTTTACCAATGATTTTAACTGGTCTTTTGTATTACCTGCTAAATCCAATGGTTGACTGGATGGAGAGACACAAGGTTTCTCGAACAGTTGGTATTTCAATTTTATTCGTTCTTATTGTCTTACTAATTGTCTGGGGGCTAGCTGTTGCAATTCCAAGTATCCAAGAGCAAGCAAGCTCTTTTGTTCAAAATCTACCATCCAATATTCAAAAAATTGAAAGTCGGATTACAGGATTGTTAGAAGACGAGCGATTTGAACAATTTAGACCAACCGCATTGGAAATGCTTGACAAAGTTAATGACCAGATAATCACTTTTGCGCAGAAATTTTCTTCCAGTGCTGTTAACTGGGCAAGTAATTTGATTTCGACTGCCTCTCAGATTGTTGTTGCTGTTCTTATCATGCCTTTTATACTCTTTTACCTTTTACGGGATGGACAATACTTGAATAAACATATTACCCAATATTTACCGACTAAGTGGAGGGTGCCTATTGGAACAGTTTTGTCAGATGTGAACAGTCAGTTATCAAATTATGTTCGTGGTCAGGTAACTGTTGCAGTAATCGTAGCATTTATGTTCTCTACTTTATTTTCAATTATTGGTCTAAACTATTCTGTGACTTTAGGAGTGATGGCCGGATTTTTAAATTTGATTCCCTACCTAGGTTCATTTTTGGCAATGATTCCAGCAGTGATTTTGGGGTTAATTGCTGGTCCATTTATGTTGCTAAAAGTATTGATTGTTTTTATGATAGAACAAACCATTGAAGGTCGTTTTGTAACGCCTTTGATAATAGGTAGCTCGCTCAATATTCATCCAATTACGATCTTGTTTGTACTCCTGACTGCAGGCCAAATGTATGGTGTACTTGGGGTGCTTTTAGGGATTCCAATTTATGCTTCTATCAAGGTTTTGGTGAAAGCAATTTTTGAATGGTACAAAGAAAATAGTGCTTTATATTATGAGGAATCTAATGAGGTAAAGAATGAACAATAGTGAAAAAATGGTGGCTTGTATCAGTCAGCAGGATTTAGAGAAAGCCAATAAGTATTTTAAACGAGCATTGGCTGAAGATGATGTTGAGACTTTATTGTCTCTAGCGGAATATTTAGAGGGAATTGGTTTTTTCCCACAGGCTAGTCAAATCTATGCTCAAGTGAAAGATGATTTCCCTGAAGTTGGCCTGAATTTGGCTCAAATTGCCTTTGAAGACGGTTTGGTCGAAGAAGCCTTTGCCTATTTGGAGGAAATTCCAGTGGATAGTCCTGTTTATGTGGAGGCTTTGTTGGTCAAGGCTGATTTGTATCAGGCTGAGGGATTATCTGATGTTGCGCGTGAAAAAATGTTGGAAGCAAGTTACTTGTCCGATGAGCCGGTTATTCTTTTTGGATTGGCTGAATTGGATATGGAATTGGAATTGTTTGACGAGGCCATTTCTTATTTTGCACAACTAGACAATCGTGACATCTATGAACTAACTGGAGTTTCTACCTATCAGCGAATTGGTATTGCCTATGCAAGTTTAGGGAAATTTGAAGTGGCAATTGAATTTTTGGAAAAAGCTGTTGAGTTGGAATACGATGATCAAACTGTTTTCGAATTGGCTGCTCTGCTATTTGAAAGTGAAGAATACCAGAAGGCAAATCTCTACTTTAAGCAACTGGATACGATTAATCCTGATTTTGATGGCTACGAGTATGCCTATGCTCAGTCGCTTCATGCCGAGCATAAGATTGATGAAGCCTTGGCTATGACGGAAAAAGGCCTGGCGAAAAATGATTTTGATGCCAATCTCTTACTTCAAGCTTCTCAGTATGCCTATGAATTACATGATGAGGCGAGAGCAGAAGACTATTTGCTCCGAGCAAAAGAGGTGGCAGACGATGGGAATGAGCTCGCTTTGCGCTTGTCTAATTTGTATCTTGAGCAGGAACGATTTCAAGAGGTTGTGGCTTTATTTGATGAAGAGGTTGAGAATGTCTTGGCTCGATGGAATATTGCAAAAGCCTATCAGGCATTGGAGCAGGAAGATGCGGCTATTCAATTGTATGATGAATTGGCACTTGATCTAGTTGGAAACCCAGAATTTTTGGCTGATTATATAGAAGTGTTGCGCCAACTTGGTCGTTTGGATGAGGCAAAAGAGCAAGCTAGTCGTTATACCCAATTGGTTCCGGATGATTTGGCCATGCAAGAATATTTGAATGAAGAGTAGGTTATGCAATTAAATCGATTATTTCAATACAATACCTTAGGTGCCTTGATGGCGGGGCTGTATGGCGGTTCTTTAACGGTTGGTGAATTGTTGGAACATGGTGATTTGGGGTTGGGAACCCTGGATTCCATTGATGGAGAGCTGATTGTTTTAGATGGAAAGGCCTATCAGGCCAAAGGAGCAGGGGAAAAACCAGAAGTGGTTGAAGTTCCTGCTGATATGAAAGTTCCCTATGCGGCGGTTATTTTTCACGAAGCAGAAGTCATTTTCAAACAACGCTTTGAAATGACTAGCGATGAATTGCATCAGCGGATTGAGTCATATTATGATGGTGAAAATCTCTTTCGTTCCATCAAAATAAAAGGGACGTTTTCGCATATGCACGTGCGCATGATTCCAAAATCGGCTTCTGATGTCCGTTTTGCGGAAGTGGCAAGTCGTCAGCCTGAGTATACCGCTGAGAATATTTCAGGCACCATTGTTGGTATTTGGACACCAGAAATTTTTCACGGGGTCAGTGTGGCTGGCTATCATTTGCATTTTATTTCGGATGATTTGGCCTTCGGTGGTCATGTTATGGACTATGTTATCTCAGAAGGAATGGTGGAAGTGGGGCCAGTAGATCAACTAGACCAACGTTTCCCTGTTCAAGATCGCCAGTATCTTTTCGCTAAGTTCAACGCTAAGGAAGTCAGAGAAGATATAGATAAAGCTGAATAGATCTAGCAATCGAGCCTAAAAAGAGAGAAGTTTCTTATTGGAACTACTCTCTTTTTTATATTTTCTTGCAATTTTACAAAAACTTTACAAAAAATAGGCAATATATTTGATAAAGAATTTGTAAAATGTATTCATAAAGAAAAGGAGTTATCTATGAAACACACATTTCGTTTTGCAAAAATTGCTGCAGTAGGTTTGGCTAGTTTGGGTCTTCTTGCTGCTTGTGGACAATCTTCAACTGATACATCTGATCAACCAATCACGGTAGTTTCTCGTGAAGAAGGTTCAGGAACTCGCGGTGCCTTTATTGAATTGTTTGGAGTAGAAGCCAAGGATGCAAATGGTGAAAAAGTTGATAACACAACAAATCAAGCTATTGTAACAAATTCAACAGCTGTTATGTTACAAACTGTAGCTGGGGACAATACTGCAATTGGTTATGTTTCACTCGGTGCCTTGGATGGAAATAGTAAAACACTTGAGATTGATGGCGTTGATGCAAGTGTTGATACCATCAAATCTGGTGAATACAAAATTGCCCGTCCTTTCAATATTGTTACACAGGCAAGTGTCTCAGAAACAGCTCAAGACTTTATCAATTTCATTTTAAGTACAGAAGGTCAAGCAGTGGTCGAGAAAACTGGCTATATTCCAGTTGATGCAAAAGGATCCTACCAAGCAAGTGTTACTTCTGGTAAGGTAACAGTTTCAGGTTCAAGTTCAGTCAACCCAGTGATGGAAAAACTGAAAGAAGCATATCAAAAAGTTAATGCTGGTGTAACTGTTGAAGTTCAGCAAAGTGATTCATCGACAGGTGTTACAAACGCTATCGAAGGTAGTGCAGACATCGGTATGGCTTCACGTGAATTAAAAGATTCTGAAACATCAGCTGGTGTATCAGGAACAGCGATTGCTATCGATGGTATCGCAGTGATTGTGAACAAGGATAATCCAATTAATGGATTAACAAGTCAAGAAGTACAGGACATCTTTACTGGTAAAAAAACTAAGTGGTCAGACTTTACTTCAAACTAAGGGGAGTTTCATGCGTCAATTCAGAGAAACCGGTATGCAAGCAGTCTTTTTTCTGGCTGCCTGCATTTCCGTTTTATCAGTTATTTTTATTTGTGCCTTTCTATTTTCAGCAGGTTTACCAGCTATTCAAGAAATTGGATGGGGCAATTTTCTATTTGGTCTAGAGTGGAGACCTTCTAATCAAATTTTTGGTATTTTGCCAATGATTATTGGGTCTGTTTATGTTACTTTTGGTGCCTTAGTGATTGGGGTTCCAATTGGTATCTTAACATCACTCTTTCTTGCTTTCTTTTGTAAGGAAAAATGGTATCCCATTTTTAAACGAGCAGTTAGCTTGATGGCAGGAATTCCCTCAGTTGTATATGGATTCTTCGGTTTGGTAGTTTTAGTGCCATTTGTTCGGAATAATGTTGGTGGGCATGGTATGGGAGTGTTGACGGCATCAATTCTCTTGGGAATCATGATTTTGCCAACAATTATCAGTGTATCCGAAGCATCGTTACGTGCTGTTCCAGAATCTTATTATCAAGGTGGGCTTGCTTTAGGTGCATCGCATGAACAGAGTATTTTTTTCGTCGTTCTACCAGCAGCACGTAGAGGTATTTTAGCCAGCGTCATTTTAGGTTTAGGTCGTGCTATGGGGGAAACAATGGCTGTCATTATGGTAGCCGGTAACCAAGCGTTGATTCCAACTTCCATTACATCAGGTGTACGGACATTAACAACAAACATTGTAATGGAAATGGGATATTCAACTGATTTACATCGTGAAGCCTTGATTGGTACAGCAGTCATCTTGTTTGTATTTATTTTAATCATCAATTTGGCTTTCTATCTCTTATATAAAAAGGAGGACTAAGTAGTGTCATTTTTTAAGAAACAAGATAGTGATGACCGCTTGTCGCTCTTTTTGAGACTGGTAGTCTATCTATCTGCTAGCCTTGCTGGATTAGCAACCGTATTTATTGTGGGCTATATTTTACTGAAAGGGATTCCTTTTCTTAGACCAGAATTATTTTCCTGGACCTATAATAGTGAAAATGTTTCAATGTTACCAGCCTTACTAAATACGATTTTGATGGCTATTTTAGCCTTGTTGATTGCCCTACCAATTGGTATCGGTGCTTCTGTTTACCTAACGGAATATGCTAAGTCAGGTAATCCACTTGTCACAGTTGTTCGGCTGGCAACAGAAACCTTATCCGGAATCCCCTCTGTTATTTATGGATTGTTTGGAGCGCTCTTCTTTGTAAAATTTTTAAATCTAGGATTATCGATTATTGCTGGTGCAGCGACGTTAAGTATTATGATTTTACCTTTGATAATGCGTACAACAGAAGAAGCTTTATTATCAGTTGAAGATGGGTATCGTGAAGGTAGTTTCGCACTCGGAGCTGGAAAGTTACGTACAATTTTTCAAGTTGTTCTACCATCAGCCTTGCCTGGTATCTTTTCAGGTGTTGTTTTGGCTTTGGGGCGTGTGATTGGTGAGTCTGCAGCTCTTATCTTCACTGCAGGCACAGTGGCGGAGGTTGCCAAGAGTTTAACAAGTTCAGGACGAACATTGGCTGTACATATGTACTTGATTTCTGGCGAAGGTATTTATGTCAATCAAACCTACGCTACAGCAGTTATTCTCTTGATTCTCGTTATCGTGATGAACCTTTTATCCGAATGGATTGCAAATAAATTAGGAAGAAATAAGCATGAGTAAATTTAGCATTCAGGACTTTGATCTGTACTATGGAGAATTTCAAGCCTTGAAAAATATCAACTTGGATATTCCAAGTAATCAAATCACTGCCTTCATTGGCCCATCTGGTTGTGGTAAGTCAACCCTCTTGAAAAGCCTGAACCGGATGAACGATTTAGTGAAAAATTGCCGTATCACTGGTAAAGTATTATTGGACCAGAAAGATATTTATACAGACATGAAAACAACAGTACTTCGTAAAAAAGTGGGAATGGTTTTCCAGAAACCAAATCCTTTCCCGATGAGCATTTATGATAACGTGGCTTACGGTCCTCGAACTCACGGAATTCACAATAAATTAGAGTTGGATAAAATTGTTGAAAAATCATTGCGTCAAGCAGCTATCTGGGATGAGGTAAAAGATCGTCTTAACAAGTCGGCTTTAGGTTTGTCTGGTGGCCAGCAGCAACGTCTCTGCATTGCGCGTGCGCTTGCTATTGAGCCAGAAGTTTTGTTGATGGATGAACCAACAAGTGCTCTTGACCCAATTTCCACAGCTAAAATTGAGGAATTGGTGCTGGAATTAAAAAAAGATTATACCATTATCATGGTGACACACAACATGCAGCAGGCTTTGAGGGTTTCAGACCAAACAGCTTTCTTCTTGTTGGGAGAAGTTGTGGAATCCAATAAAACCAGCACTCTCTTCAGTATGCCTGAAGATCCACGTACAGAAGATTACATTACAGGGAGGTTTGGCTAATGCGGTCACGATTCGAAAGTCAGTTAGAAGATTTGCAAAAAGATATGGTCTTTATGGGGGCCCTCTGCGAAGAGATTATCAATTGTTCACTCGAAGGGCTCAATGGTCCTGAAAGTCTCGATCAAGAGCGTATTCAACAAACCTACCTGCAAATTGAGGAATTAGAGCGAGATATTGAAGCACGCTGTATCAAATTGCTCTTGTGCCAACAGCCAGTTGCTAGAGACCTACGAACTGTTTCCTCAGCCCTAAAAATGGTGTATGATATGAAACGGATCGGAGCTCAATCCTCTGAAATTGCGGATTTAATCAGCCGTAACACGATTGATTTGGTGGATGAAATTCCTTTGGTTAAAAAAATGGCAGAGCAGGTTACCCAGATGGTTGTTGGTAGTTTGGATGCCTTTGTAAAGGAAAGTGATCGTTTAGCACATGAAGTGATTGAAAAAGACGATACAGTTGACCAATATTTTGGTACAATAAAAGAGAAACTAGCCAATTATTTAGGGAACCATTCTGCAAATGGGGACCAGGCCATTGACTTGTTGATGATTGCTAAGTATCTAGAACGCATTGGAGATCACGCTGTAAATATTGCTAAATGGGTTCGTTACGCTATCACAGGTCAATTAGAAGGGTAAAATAAATGATCTACTGTGTTGAAGATGATGATGCCATTCGTGAATTAATGATCTATAGCCTCAAGACCGCTGGTTTTGAGGCTAGAGGTTTTGCTGACGCTGAAGCCTTTTGGCCAGCCATTGAACAAGAATTACCAGACTTGGTTTTATTAGATGTAATGATGCCAGGACAGGATGGAATTTCCATTTTACAGGAACTAAGAAGTCAGTCCTACACACGCGATCTCCCTGTTGTGATGGCAACAGCTAGAGGAACGGAAATCGACAAGGTTCAAAGTCTGGATCTTGGTGCTGATGATTACCTGGTCAAACCCTTTGGAATGATGGAAATGATTTCACGTATTAAGGCTGTTTTACGGAGAAGTCAGCGAAATCAACCATTGGATCTTTGTTACTTTGGCGATATTCAGATGGATGTAGAGCGACATAAAGTATCGGTTAGAAAACGGAAAGTTGAACTGACATTGAAGGAGTTTGAATTGCTCCATATGCTCCTAAAAGCACCCCAGAAAGTATTTAGTCGTCAAGAATTATTGGACAGGGTTTGGGGACAGGACTTTCTCGGTGAAACCCGTACAGTTGATGTGCATGTTGGAACCTTACGTCAGAAACTGGGGAGTGCAGGTGGTTACATAAAAACTGTTAGAGGTGTTGGTTACCAACTGGAGGAAGAGGATGACTAAGAAAATTTTTCGAACAGTTTTGCTGTCTTCGATGTCCATCTTCTTAGGTACCATTATCCTTATCTTAGGCTATTTATATCACTACTTTACAAATTCACAGTTAGATCAATTAAGGCTCCAAACCAGTCTCATTGCACAAGCAGTTGAGGAGGATGGACAGACCTATCTGGATCAAATTGATTTGCAAGATTTGCGTGTTACCTGGATTGCACATGATGGTCAAGTGCTCTATGATTCTGAAAAAGATGTCAAACAATTAGACAACCACAGCAATCGTGAAGAAGTGGTGGAAGCACTCGAAACTGGTTATGGTGAGAGTATTCGACAATCAGCCACTTTAACCCAGCGATTGCTCTATACTTCTCAACGCTTAAATGATGGCACAGTGATTCGCTTAGCTATCGCACAGAAAACGATTGTTGTTTTATTATGGAATTTAGCACCATGGGTTAGTCTACTATTCTTGATTTCTGTTTTTGCAGCAATCCTCCTAGCAAGATTAACCTCAAAAAAATTACTTGCACCTTTAGAAGCAATAGATTTGGATAAACCATTAGACAATGAAGTCTACGCGGAACTCCACCCTTTGCTGAAGCGTCTGGATTACCATCAATCACAACTTGCTGAAAAAGAAACCTTATTGCAACAAAAGCAAGATGAGTTTGACACAATTATCTCCAAGATAAAAGAAGGAATGGTTATTGTGGATGCCAAGGGGCATTTGGTTAGTTACAATGGAGCAGCCAGCCAACTACTAGATTTTCAATCTGATGATTTTGGCCAATCCTTGCCTTTCTTTCAACGGAATCTTGGCCTGAAAAGTCTGATGGATACCGTTTTGAATGGGCAAAAAGTGGAGTCCATTTGTGAAATAAAAGATAGTCAGTACAAGGTTATTGCTAGACCTATTTGGACAGACAAACTCCAATCTGGAGCAGTTTTTCTATTTTTTGATGTGACAGAACAATATTATCTTGATAAGTTACGGAGAGAATTCACAGCAACAGTATCACACGAATTGCGGACGCCTTTGCATATTTTATCAGGCTATTCTGAAATTCTCAGGGCCAATGTGGTTTCTCCTGAAAATATACAATTATTTTCTGAAAAAATATATCAAGAGTCACAGCGGATGATCCAATTGGTTGAAGATATTCTTCAATTGACGCAACTAGACGAGGGGCGGACAATCAGTAAAGAGCCAATCCACTTTAAAGGAGTCATCCAACAGGTGGTTGCTAGCCTACAAGAAAAAGCAGATCAGCGAGGGATCTCAATTCAATTTAATGGGGATGAGGTTGATATTACAGGCAATCCCGCTCTCTTACAATCCATTGTGTATAATTTATGTGACAATGCCATCAAATATAATAGAGATGGTGGTCAGGTCACAATTGATCTATATCAAGATCAAGAACACATTAACCTAGAGGTTCGAGATACCGGCATTGGTATTTCGAAAGCTGATCAGGAACGTATTTTTGAACGTTTTTATCGTGTGGACAAAAGTCGTTCAAAACAAGTGGGGGGGACAGGCCTTGGACTTTCAATAGTGAAACATGCCTTACAGGTTCACGGTGCAAGTGTCCAAGTATCTAGTCAACTAGGTCAAGGCACCACAATGACTGTTCACTTTCCAAAAAATGGGTAAAGAAAAGACCATGAAAATTAATTGATTTTCATGGTCTTTATTTTTTCTTCTGTTGGGGTGACACGGAGGGTTTTCTGACCGCGATAGGTCACAAAACCAGGCTTGCCACCTGTTGGCTTATGCAATTTCTTAGCTTCAATCATATCGACTTGAACTAAGTTAGAATGCCTTGCCTTGGAGAAGTAGGCAGCTAGTTCCGCCGCATCTGTCTTGACTTCGTCACTTGGGTCCAAGTTGTCTGTGATGACCACATGACTACCTGGAATGTCTTTGGCATGGAACCAGAGTTCGCCTTTTTTGGCCATTTTGAAGGTCAATTCATCATTTTGCAGGTTATTCTTTCCAACCAGAATAATGGTTTTCCCGTCCGTCGCCAAGTAACGCTCAGGTTTCTGACGTTTATGGATTTTCTCACGGTGGCGACGCTTGAGGTAGCCTGTTTCAATCAATTCCTCGCGGATCTCATCAATTTCAGCCAGACTAGCCTGTCCCAGCATGGTGTCAACGGACTCCAGATAGACAATGGTCGACTTGGTCTCCTCAATCAAGTTGGTTAGGTGCTTGACCGCTTCCTTGAGTTTCTGGTATTTCTTGAAGTAACGTTGGGCATTCTGGCTAGGAGTAAGTGTTACGTCCAACTCAATTTCCAGCTCCTGGCCCGTATAGTAGTTGTCTAACCGCACGCTCGGCTGGTCGTTGGGTACCTGATGCAGGTATGTGGTCAGGAGCTCACCCTTTTGCCGCACCAACTCCGCCGTCTCCGTATCCGCCAATTCCTGCTCCTGCTTGATCAGCTTCTTGCGATTCTTCTCTAACTCACTGGCCACCCGCTTGATCAGCTCATTGGCCTGTTGGGCCACCCGATCCCGCTCCGCTTTGTCCTGATAGTAGAAGTCCAGCAGACTGCTCAGGCTTTCAAAGTGTGGCTGGTTTTCAGGGCTATTGGCAAATGGCAAAGCAGCATAGGACTTGTCTGTCAGGCTAGGATGTGTAGCCTGGTCAAAAAAGGCTCGGAAGTTCTTCAGACGGTCTGTCTGCAAATGACTGGCCAGTTCAGAAGCCGTATCCCGCCCCAAACCTTGAAAGACCTGTTGGAGATTTATAGGACTCAGTTCCTGAGTCGATAGGATTTCAAATAATTTCTCGTCAGATACCGTGTAAGGGTTGAGAGAATGCGTCTCCGGCGGTCGAATGTAGGTGGAACCAGGCAAGATAGTTCGGTAGGAATTTTGCGAGAAACCAACGTGCTTGATAGCCTCGATAATCTTCTGTTCAGACTTATCTACCAAGATGATATTGCTATGTTTTCCCATGATTTCTACTATCAAGGTAGCTTGGATATGGTCTCCAATCTCGTCCTTGTTGGACACCGAAAACTCTAAAATCCGATCGTTTTCTAGCTGTTTAATTTCCTCGATAACCGCACCTTGTAAATACTTCCTCAGAATCATAGTAAAGGTATTAGGCACCTTAGGATTTGTAAATTCTGTTTGAGTAAGTTGGACACGGCCCAAAATGGAATGTGCAGACAAGAGCAATTTATGGCTCTGACGGTTGCTTCGGATGTTCAGAACAATTTCCTGTTCAAAGGGCTGGTTGATTTTCTGAATCCGCCCACCTTCTAAATTTGCCCTTAACTCAGCCGTCATGTGATGTAAAAAAAATCCGTCAAAAGACATGGTTTTCCTCTTTCTAATAGCTATAACTCAGTCTAGTATATCATATTTCATAGATTTTTTGATGAGACTCAGTACGTAGCCAGAAGAAAAATTTTCAGAAAATTTAATCAAAAGCCTTGACAAAGACTTTTTGATGCCGTATAATTTTTTTAATCAGAAGAAGTAGTAAAGCAGAAGTCTTCAGGGAGCCTGTGGTACTGGGAACAGGTGGCGGAGTTTTATGAAATGGGCTGACGTGTATTTATGTCTATTTTATGACGTCGTTAGTCGGTTTTGCCGTTCCACAAGTACTGCCTTCACCCGGCTCCCTAGTCCTAAAATACCCTAAATTCACAAGGATTGTTTGGTGTAACATACTTTGCGTAGACTGTTTTGGCTGAGTACGAGGCAGGTCGACGTAGCTTATACTAGCGGTATATGAAGTTTTCAGCCAAATCAATCACGCAAATGAACTTAAAACAATGATAGTTTGGTCCGCACACCTTACAGTGCAACTCCTTGTTAGAGGAGATGAGATATGGGAGGATTCTATACAATTCCCATAAGTGAGGTGGCACCGTGTCATTGACGCCCTCGCAGGTTGGTTTTTCCTGCGGGGGCTTTTTCCTTTAGTCATTCAGTTTATCTTTTATTACGTCGACGAATGAGGAAACTTCGTTTCCATATTTCCAACTTCAAATAATTTTATCATTATTTGAACTCGCTTTGCCGTACTCTGCAGGGGTGACTTGCTCCGCAAGTGCTATTTCCAACCTTGTACAGTCACTCGACTGTACAAGCTGACTGCAGCTCGTTGCCTAGTACTAAAAGCAAACTGAAAGACTATTATCTAAATGAGGTAATCATGATGAAACGATGGCGATGGTGGAATAGTATACTGATGATGTAGGATTTGTTTATTAAAAAGGAGAATTAGATATGATGAAAAATAAGAATTTACTTGCTACAATTATTGCCCTTACTGTGATGGTGGTTGCTGCCTTGTTTTTGACGCAAAAAGAACAGAACAATTCAACGAATAGCACAGAAAAAGTTAAAATTGGGGTCCTCCAATTTGTGACGCATGATTCACTAGACGAAATTTACAAAGGAATCAAAGCAGGACTAGAAGAAGGTGGCTATACTACAACTGAGAATCTCTCCATTGATTTTATGAATGCAGAAGGTGATCAGTCACAGGTTCAAACCATGAGTAAAAAATTGGTGGACAATGGCAATGAGCTATTGATTGGTATTGCGACACCTGCTGCACAGGGATTAGCAAACGCTACGACAGAATTACCTATTATCATGGGGGCTGTAACAGATCCTGTTGGTGCTAACTTGGTAACTGACTTGAAAAATCCTGGTGGAAATATTACAGGAGTATCTGACCAAACACCAGTAGCAGATACAGTTTCTCTCATTAAAGAAATTACACCAGATGCAAAAACAATCGGTGTTCTTTACTCCTCAAACGAAGACAATTCAAAAATTCAAGTTGCTGAATTTAAGGCAGCAGCAGAAGAGGCTGGCTATACAGTTCTTGAATATGCAGTTGCATCAAGCAATGAATTGGCTTCTACTGTAGAGGTGGCAAGCAGCAAGGTAGATGCCCTCTTCACCCCAGTAGATAATACGGTTGCATCTGCATTTTCAACAGTTGTTTCTGTGGCGAATAAAAGCAAAACACCGATTTTCACAAGCGTAGAAGACATGGTCGAAGGCGGTGGTATCGCATCTGTTACCCTCAGTCAATATGACTTGGGTGTCGCAACTGGTAAAATGACTGCAAAAATTCTTGATGGTGCGAATCCAGCGGATACACCTGTACAAATTTTTAATGAAGGAACCGTTGTCGTTAACCAAAAAGTTGCTAAAGAATTAGGAATTACATTGTCTGATGATGTAATCAATCAGGCAAGTAAAGTTATTGAATAAAACAAAGGATAGTTATGATTGTATCAACAGTTTCACAAGCTCTTTTATGGGCTGTACTTGGTTTAGGAATATTCGTCACGTTTAGAATATTGAATTTTCCAGATATGACAACCGAAGGCTCTTTCCCTCTAGGTGGTGCAGTTGCTGTTACCTTGCTCACTCAGGGAGTTCATCCTGTTTTGGCAACTTTGGCAGCTGTTTTGGCAGGGTGCATGGCAGGATTAGTTACGGGCTTGTTATATACTAAGGGGAAAATCCCCACGCTTTTGGCTGGTATATTAGTGATGTCTTCCTGCCACTCTGTTATATTATTCATCATGGGTCGTGCTAATTTGGGCTTGTTGAATACGAATCGTTTACAAGATTTACTTCCTTTTTCTGATCAGGTCAATAGCTTGTTGTTAGGTTTGGGAAGTGTTGCCTTAGTGATTGCAGCTTTGATGTTCTTCCTATATACAAAACTTGGACAAGCTTTTATCGCGACAGGGGACAATCCAGATATGGCTCGTAGTTTTGGTATCTACACCAGCAGAATGGAATTGCTCGGTTTAGTACTTTCAAACGGGATTATTGCTCTTGCTGGAGCCTTAATTGCACAACAGGAAGGCTATGCGGATGTTTCTCGTGGTATCGGTGTCATTGTGGTTGGAATGGCAAGTCTCATCATCGGTGAAGTTCTTTATGGAAATCTGACCATGCTGGAGCGATTATTGGCCATTGCTGTAGGTGCTATCTTTTACCAATTCTTAATTCTCGGTGTTATTTCACTGGGAATCAATACTAGCTACCTTCGTATCTTCTCTGCTATGATTTTGGCAATCTGTCTCATGGTTCCCGAGTTGAGAAACAAAGTGTTGAAAGGAGCTAGTTTGTCAAGATGAAAGCAATTGTAGAATTAAAAAATGCTACTAAAGTAGTGACCAATGGATTTAATGAAGAGCGTGTCATCTTAGATAAGGTGAATCTGACCATCTACCAAGGGGATTTTATTACAATTTTAGGTGGTAATGGAGCTGGAAAGTCAACACTTTTTAATGTCATTGCAGGAACCTTGCCCTTGACCAGTGGTTCGGTTCATATTCTTGGTGAGGATGTAACCAATTGGCCTGCAGAGAAGCGAGCAAAATACTTGGCTCGTGTCTTTCAAGATCCGAAAATGGGAACATCTCCTCGTATGACGGTGGCTGAAAACCTGCTCATCGCAAAATACCGTGGCGAGGGACGGGGGTTGGTACCACGTAAATTATCTCAACAGATAGAGGAATTTGCTCAACTCTTACCGCGAGTTGGAAATGGTTTGGAAAAACATTTGGAAACGCCAGCAGGGCTTTTATCAGGTGGTCAACGTCAGGCATTGAGTCTCTTGATGGCGAGTTTGAAACAACCAGAATTATTGTTATTGGATGAGCATACTGCTGCACTTGACCCCAAAACCAGTCAATCCTTGATGCAGTTAACGGATGAATTGATTGCGACCAAGGGAATGACTGCGCTTATGGTAACTCATCAGATGGAAGATGCGTTGCGTCACGGCAATCGACTGATTGTCATGAAAAATGGTCAGATCATTCAGGATCAGACTGCTGAAGAAAAATCTAAGATGAAACTGGAAGATTATTATAAATTGTTTGATTAAGAATTTGTATTCATAGTTCAGTACTTCTAAGTCTAGTTTTAGCACAAAACTAGACTTAACTCAGAGCATTTCACTTGTGAATACAGGTCCTAAAGTCTGGAGCAATCCAGGCTTTTCTTTTCCTTTGAGTGATCTAAAAAATGAAGTATACTATACTTAAATATAGTCATTTGAATTAGTTTTGATATATCGTCACTTTCGGTTTGCCGTACTCTACGAAAGTGACTTGTTTCGCAAGTCTGATTTCCAACCTAGAACAGCCCACTAGGCTGTTCTAGCTACCTGCATCTCAGTTTCTTGTCTGAAAGCTAATTCATTCGACTATACATAGAGAGGTGGCGTCATGGAAAACCTTGTTTTTAATAAACTGGCAGAATTAGGAATTGATTACGAGTTTATTGAGCATCCAGCTGCTCTGACCACAGAAGATGCGGACCGCTTTACAAAAGGATTAGAAGGAGTCCGCACCAAGTCTATGTTTCTGACAAACAAAAAGAAAACAGCTTTCTATTTGTTGATCATGGATGACCAGAAACAGTTAGATATGGAGCACTTTCGTGATTTGGTTGGAGTCAATCCTATTCGGATGGCCTCCAGTGATAGTTTGATGGAAAAGATGTGCTTGCCAGCTGGAGTGGTCTCTATTTTTGGTTTGTAGCATAATGTTGAAAAGGATATTCAAGTCTATTTTGACAAAGAAATTTTAGCTAAACCCATATTAACCTTCCATCCAAATATGAATACCAAAACAATTTTTGTCAAGACTGAGGATGTTTTATGTTTTGTTGAGAAAATTGGTTTTCATGCCCATATCGTTGAATTGTGAGGAAGTATGAAGTAGTTTGTTTTTCAATTTTTAAGAGTATCTATGGATTTGGTTCGCATGGACGTCATCAAATGGGGACAAAAGAGATTTTGTTACAAATTTATTTATAGAAACTTCGTTGATTTTCAGCGGAGTTTTTGTAAATTTTCTTGAAAAAATGTATAATAGAAACGATAGCTATATAGAAATATGGATTTAGAAATAGTTTTGATGATGGATTTTTCAAACTCATTTCATAAAAATTGAAAATTCGGATATAGCAGACTGTAATTCGACTTGGGAATCCCAAGGACCGTTGGTAAGAAAAATAAAATGGACACCTGTGGGATGTCCAAAAGGAGTAAAGATGAGCACAATTAAAATTATGGCTCTTGGTGGTGTTCGGGAAAATGGGAAAAACCTCTATATTGCCGAAGTAAATGAGCATATATTTGTTTTGGATGCGGGTGCAAAGTATCCAGAAAATGAACAACTTGGTGTGGATATTGTCGTTCCGAACTTTGAATATTTGGAAGAAAATAAGCACCGTGTAGCAGGAATCTTTTTATCGCATGGGCATGCGGATGCTATTGGGGCGCTTCCATACCTTCTGGAAAAAGTGAAGGTGCCGGTATTTGGTTCGCATTTGACGATTGAATTAGTAAAATTGCTTGTTAAAAATAATAATGCAACGAAAAAATTCAATGATTTTCATGTGATCAATGAGAAGACTGAAATAGATTTTGGGGATTCGGTTGTTTCTTTCTTTCAAACAACTCACTCCATTCCTGAAAGCTTGGGAGTGGTGATTAAAACGGACCAAGGCAATATTGTATATACAGGTGATTTTAAATTTGACCAGGCGGCAGATAAATTCTACAAGACTGATTTTAGTCGCTTAGCTGAGATTGGTAATGAGGGAGTTTTAGCGCTCTTGTCTGATTCTGCCAATGCAGACAGCAATGAACAGGGTGCAAGTATGCATGAAGCAAGGGAAGAAATTCTTAATACAATTGCGGATTGGGATGGTCGTATCATTGTTGCAGCAGTTGCCAGCAATATTGTCCGTATCCAACAAATTTTTGATGCTGCGGAAAAAACAGGTCGCCGTATTGTCCTAACGGGTCATGACGTGGAGAACATTGTCCGTACAGCAATTCAACTGAAGAAGTTGCATCTTGTCAGTGAAAAACTACTTGTGAAGCCGAAAGACATTGCGAAGTATGAGGACCATGAGCTCATTATTCTTGAAACAGGTCGTATGGGGGAGCCTTTGAATGGCTTGAGAAAAATGGCTATCGGTAGACACAGGTATGTTGAAATCAAGGATGGAGATTTAGTTTATATTGTTACGACTCCAAGTATTTCAAAAGAAGCGGTGGTAGCCCGTGTTGAAAACTTAGTGTACAAAGCTGGTGGTGTTGTACAATCCATTGCGAAGAAATTGCGCGTGTCAGGTCATGGGAGTTCTAGAGATCTTCAATTGATGATGAATATCATGAAGCCCAAATATCTTTTCCCAATCCAAGGGGAATACCGTCAATTGGAGGCTCATGCAAAAGCTGCTACTGAAATCGGTATGTACCCAGAGAATATTATCATCGTCAAACGCGGTGATGTGATGTCCTTCGAAGATGGAGACTTTGTTCACAATGGTGCCGTACCTTCTGGTGATGTGATGATTGATGGTAATGCAATTGGGGATGTTGGAAATATTGTTCTGCGTGATCGTAAAATTCTCTCTGAAGACGGCATCTTTATTGTAGCAATTACAGTCAATCGTCGTGAAAAGAAAATTATTTCTAAGACAAAAGTCAATACCCGTGGATTTGTCTATGTCAAGAAGAGTAAAGATATCTTGCGTGAGTCCTCAGAGTTAGTAAATGCAACAGTTGAAAATTACTTTACAAAAGATCGTTTTGACTGGACAGAGTTGAAAACTGCTGTTCGCGATGACCTCACTAAATTCCTATTTGAACAGACTAAACGTCGCCCAGCTATTTTGCCAGTGATTATGGAAGTTAAATGAGATTAATGAATTTGTCAAGAGCCGAGGATAACTCAGGCTCTTTCCAATAAGGAGAAATATATGGCTATTATGAAAATAGAATATCACTCGGAAGTATTGGATATGTCTAGGCAGGTCAATGTCCTTTATCCAGACCGGAATCAGGTTGAAAATTCAGATGATAAAGACATTCCTGTTTTATATCTCCTACATGGAATGGGAGGGAACCACGACTCCTGGCTCAATCGGTCGACAATTGAACGACTGGTTCGCTATACCAATCTCATTGTTGTTATGGTCAATACAGATAAGGGCTGGTATACCAATACTACTTATGGTATGAATTACTATGACGCCTTTGCGATTGAATTGCCTCAGATTTTGAAACGATTCTTCCCAAATATGTCTGATCAGCGCGAAAAGAACTTTATAGCTGGTTTGTCAATGGGTGGTTATGGTGCTTTTAAATTGGCACTGGGGACAAATCGTTTTTCTTATGCAGCATCTTTGTCAGGAGCTCTCCAGTTTGATTTTGACAATCCCGCCTCAGCGTCCTTAGGAAATATGGCCTACTGGCAGGGAGTTTTTGGGGATATTTCTGACACAAAAAATCCAAATAGTTTGCTAGAGATGGTCAAACAATCGGATAAAAAAACAAAGTTCTATGTCTGGTGTGGGGAAGAAGATTTTCTCTTTGATGGCCATCAAAAGGCGATTGTTGCTTTAAAAAAAGCTGGTTTGGATATTGAAGCAAGTGTTGGTCCAGGCAAACACGAATGGTATTATTGGAACCAGCAGATTGAAAAGGTTTTAACCTGGTTACCAATTGATTTTGAATTGGAAGAAAGATTATCTTAAGTTTTAAGAAAAGATTTAGAAAATTTAGCTATACTGAAACCTATTTCTAGGTAGAGGTATAGTTTATGAATGTTATTAAAAGTATTTTTCTGTGGAGTTGGCGAACGATTTGGGGCTTAGTTTGGTTATCAATGGTGGTCATCGTCTGTGGTTTGGGATTGTTGTTCTATTTTCAAAAAGATGCGGCCCCTCAAATGCTTCAAACATTGGCACAAGAAGTTCAATTAATGGTCAATGGACAATCAGAAGTTTCTTTAGAAGAAGGTGTTGATACCATTAAACACCTCACAACTGATACGGTGAATACAGCTGATCATGGCCGTTGGGAAAGTAATACTGCGACCATTTATATCTAAACTCAGAATCCAACGTTTGTTGCTGCCTATCAGACAGCTATTGCAAATTGGAATGCCACGGGTGCCTTCACATTTGTTGTGACGACTGATCCGAGTCAGGCCGATATTATCGCAACTGAGATGAAGGATGGAAATACGCAGGCAGCAGGCGAAGCCAATTCGACAACGAACTTACTTACGAATTATTATAATTCAGTAACGGTTCGCTTAAATAGTTATTATTTGTTAAATGAACAATATGGTTATGATATGGACCGGATTGTTCACACAGCTGAACACGAATTGGGACACGCGATTGGTCTAGACCACAAAGATAATCAAACCTCTGTCATGGAGTCAGCGGGTTCCAATCATGGTATTCAGCAGGCAGATATTGATGCAGTTGTCCAGCTTTATACTACGTATTGACTGATAATTGAATCACAAAATAAATAAAGGAGTCTATCTTAACATGTTTCGCAATTTATTAAAGCGATATCCTGAGCAAGCTCTGCTATTTCTATACAATGCCGGCATTTTTGCATGGCTGAAGACAAGTGGGCAGTCAATTATGAATCAATTGGGTCTATCATCTGACTGGGTGGAAAAAATTCCTGCCCCGGTGCGTGATTTGGCGGGGAACAGCCTTGCTGGAATGGAATCATTATTGAATTCCTCTGCATGGGGATGGTTGATTGTCTCTATGATATTGCTAGTCATCATTCGATTTGTGAAAGGCTTGATTAAGTTTATGATCATGGTCATCATTATTGTTGGTGGTCTTTACCTGCTTTGGCAGAATAAGGAACTACTGAATGGCTTAGGTTAGAAAATTTGAAAATAACGTGAAAACAGCAACTGAAAAGTCGCTGTTTTTTGCGTAATTTAGAAATAGGATACCGCACGACGATGCTAATTTGTGGTACAATATTTTTATGATTATACTAAGTGGAAACAAGATTGAGCGCTCCTTTGCGGGCGAAGTTTTATTTAACAATATCAACATTCAAGTAGATGAACGGGATCGGATTGCCCTTGTCGGAAAAAATGGCGCAGGCAAGTCCACCTTGCTAAAAATCCTTGTCGGAGAAGAAGCAGCAACTAGCGGTGAGATCTCTACCAAACGGGATCTATCCCTTTCTTATCTGGCACAGGACAGTCGATTCCAGTCGGAAAATACCATTTACGATGAGATGCTCCATGTCTTTGACGACTTGCGGACGACAGAAAAACGTCTACGTGGTATGGAAGAGCAGATGGGCAGTTTTTCTGGTAGTGAACTTGACCAGTTGATGAAGACCTACGATAACTTGTCAGAAGAATTTCATCTGGCTGGTGGTTTTAACTATGAGGCAGACATCCGTGCTATTTTGAATGGTTTTAAGTTTGACCAGACCATGTGGGATATGAAAATCTCTGAGCTCTCTGGGGGGCAGAATACTCGTCTTGCACTGGCAAAAATGTTGCTTGAAAGCCCAGAATTATTGGTGCTGGATGAACCAACCAACCACCTGGACATTGACACGATTGCCTGGCTGGAAAACTACCTAGTGCATTACAAAGGAGCCTTGATTATTGTCAGCCATGACCGCTATTTCTTAGATAAGGTAGCAACTGTCACTCTGGATTTGACTAAACATTCCTTGGATCGTTATGTGGGGAATTATTCTCAGTTTGTTGAGCTAAAAGAACAGAAGCTGCAGACCGAGTTGCAAAACTATGAGAAACAACAAAAGGAAATTGCCAAGTTAGAAGACTTTGTCCAAAAAAATATCGTTCGAGCTTCGACCACCAAGCGTGCCCAGGCTAGACGCAAGCAGTTGGAAAAAATGGAGCGACTGGACAAGCCAACAACTGGTAAAAAATCTGCTAATATGACCTTCCAGTCGGATAAGACTTCTGGCAATATTGTCTTGACTGTGGAAAATGCTGCGGTGGGTTACGATGGAGAAACACTTTCTCAGCCTATTTCCATTGACCAAAGAAAGCTAGATGCCATTGCCATTGTCGGCCCGAATGGAATCGGAAAAACAACCCTGCTCAAATCCATCATCGGAGCTCTGCCATTTATCAAAGGGGAAGCCAAGCTAGGTGCCAATGTGGAAGTGGGTTACTACGACCAGACTCAGTCGGCCCTGACGCCTTCCAACACAGTCTTGGAGGAGCTCTGGTCAGCCTTTCCGACTACACCTGAAGTGGAAATCCGCAATCGCCTTGGAGCTTTCCTTTTCTCAGGTGACGATGTCAAAAAGTCTGTCTCTATGCTATCTGGTGGGGAAAAAGCCCGCCTGCTCCTCGCCAAGCTGTCCATGGAAAACAACAACTTCCTCATCCTTGATGAGCCGACCAACCACTTGGATATTGACAGCAAGGAGGTCCTGGAAAATGCCCTCATCGACTTTGACGGCACCCTGCTTTTTGTCAGCCACGACCGCTATTTCATCAACCGCGTCGCCACCAAGGTGCTGGAAATCTCGGAAACTGGCTCCACACTCTATTTGGGCGATTATGATTATTATTTGGAGAAAAAAGCAGAGCTGGAAGCAGAAGCCCAGCCTGACCAGATAGAAACCGCTAACCAATCAGCCGGAGCCATGGACTACCAAGCTCAAAAGGAAAATCTAAAAGAGCAACGCAAATTGGCCCGTCGCATCGAGCAAATCGAGGTAGAAATTGAGAATATCGAAAACCGTCTGAGTGAGCTCAACCAAGCCATGCTAGAAACCAATGACATTGGTTCGCTGACCGATTACCAAAAAGAAATCGACCAACTGACAAACCAACAAGAAAGCCTCATGGAAGAATGGGAAGACTTATCCGATCAGTTAGGCTAGATTGACAGGAAATTGACACTAGCCTAATACCTTGATAGAACAGGCTTGCAAGCAGGACTTGCGGAGTTAGCAAGACCACCTTTCGCTAAAAAAGTCCAGAGCAAGCCAGCCATTCTTGGAAAACATCGACCGACAAGCTAAGATAAGTATAGAGATTAGCATCTCTTCTCGAAGTTGGTGTCAACATCTCAGCGCAGTGGTTGATTGGCAGATTTGTTCGTGTTGCACACTTCAAATCTGACCTAACGAATGTTGCGAACTTTGTTCGCTTTATTCCCAACCTTAAACTGTCCCCCTGACAGTTTAAGCTGTGCGGGGGTGGGAGTTTAAAAGGTCTGGGAGACCTTTTAAAGTGGGAGATATAAGCTGACGGCAGTCAGCTCACATAAATTGAAGTCTGGGGATAGACCGTTTTAGCTCAACAACTAGAAATAAAGACTTGTTGACGAACTCTTTTTCATTTTTCGAGTTCTGTCCCGCTCCCGAAAAGGAGAACGAAATGAACTTTGGACAACAAATCAAAGACTTACGCAAGAAGGAAGGCTTGACCCAAGAACAGTTTGCCCTCAAACTCAATGTGAGACGGCAGGCTGTTTCCAACTGGGAAAATGACAAAAACCTACCCAACTTGGAACTCTTGATTCTCATGTCCTCTGTCTTTTCAATCTCCCTAAATCATCTTATCTTAGGAGGAACTGCCATGAACAACATGACAGAAAAACTAGTCAAGGACGGTCGCGAAGGCCGTCGTACCCAGATGCACCTGACCATTACCATTATGGAAGCTTTCTCATAGTTTTAGGCCTTGTCTGCTTTATCATCAAGGCTAATTCCGTCGAATATGTCGATTCCAATGGCATTCTACACGAAAACTTCTACCTGCTCCCAATTGGCTACTTGCTAGTCATTACAGGAGCCGTTGCCTCGCTCCTATCAGGACTAGCCCTGCACCACTTTAGAAAAGAAAATACTTAACATGACCAAACACCCACGTTTTAGCAATAGCGACCAATTTTTCGCTTGTCCACATTGTGGGCAGGCTCTTGGTCTTGACCAGAACATTCTTCGCTGTCCCAACCGCCATACTTTTGACATTGCCAAGCAGGGCTATGTCAATCTGGCCCCTCAAGTCAAGCAGTCTGCCAACTACCACAAGTCTAGCTTTGAAAATCGCCAGGCCTTTTTAGAGGCAGGCTATTACAATCATCTCTATGAGGCTTTGGAGGGAAAAATAGCAGAGCTGGGCTTGCGGTCTGTCTTGGACATCGGCTGTGGAGAGGGCTTTTATTCTCGCAAATTAGCAGAGAAAATGGACTTGGACATTCTTGCTTTTGATATTTCTAAGGATTCCATTCTCTTGGCAGCAAGGACAGACAGCACCAAGTCGGTCAAATGGTTTGTCGGTGACTTGACCAAGTTACCTATTCAAGATCAAGCAATTGAAGGGATTTTGGACATCTTTTCCCCAGCCAATTATCAGGAGTTTGCCAGAGTGCTGAAAGCTGGTGGGGCTATTCTCAAGTTGGTCCCAGGACCCAATCACCTCAAGGAGCTCCGCCATTTAGCCAAAGACCAACTCCGCAAGGAGTCCTATGATAATCGTGATATAGTGGAGCATTTTAAGGCTTATGTGGGACAGGTTGAAGAGGTCTTTGTCAGTCGTACCCTGCCGATTTCTGCCGATCATGCTCAAGTATTGGCAGATATGACACCCCTCTTTTTCCAAGTGGACCAGTCTAGGCTGGACTTAAAGCAGTTGACTGAAATTACCATTGAAGGTGTGCTTTTGGTTGGCCGGAAGTGAAAGAAAGGATGATTAATGGTTAAAAAGTGCACATTAACTGTGTATTTAAAGCATTGTTAATATGAATTTTTCGGTTTCATCCAAAAATAGCTAGTCGGCACCACGCAAGAAGCACAGGCAGAGCTGACAGCTTTTCTTGAAAAATGGAAATAGTGGTTTAAAATAGTAATTGATAAATTTTTCTTCAATTCAATTTGAGGTAAGTTCAAAGAAGTGTTTCTTGCTATGTTCTGATTCTTATGCTAGACTGTCATAGTAGAAAAGGAGTTATGATGAAACAGAAATTATCACTTATTGGTTTATTGCTCGTGATTATTTTGACAGTTGTTCTTTCATTAGTCAATCGTCAAGACGTTATTGTCCATTATTTGTTCGGTCAATTTCGTATGCCTTTGATTTTGGTAATAATTGGTTCGCTTCTCATTGGAATAGTCATCCAATACTTAATAGGCTTAACCAAAAATCTTTCGTTAAAGAGTGAAATCAAGAATTTGAAAAAAGAGTTAACAGAATTACCTGCACTACAAAACAAAGAAAATACAGACTCACATAAATAGAGTGAATCGAATGTGGCCAGTATATCAGCTTGCATTTGAACATAGTTTGAGGAGAATTCATGTTTACAAAAGAATTTGGTTTGATGTTGTACGTAGAAGACGTTGCTACTGAGAAGGCTTTTTGGAAAGCAGCTGGCTTTACGATTTTGAATGAAGCTGAAATGATGGGCTTTGAAACATTCGACATGAAACTCCATGCTGAAGCATCTACAACTATTACAGTCTATGCAAAAGAATTTATTCGTCAAGTATCGCCTGAAGTCGTTGACATGACACCAAGTGTGTTATTTGAGTCAAATGACATTCAAGCATTGCAAGAGCGAATAGCTGCTTTGACGGATACATGTAGCCCAGTGAATGCTGAGCCATTCCCTAACTTCAATTTTACTAGCCCAAGCAGACACTATTTTGCTGTAAAAGGCTAATCGTGTTCATATGATTTGTGTACAAATACTTCTAGAGTAGAAGGTGGATTCTATCCACTCGCAATTCTAGGAGTATTTTTTTGTTTGGATAGAAGTTTAAAAATTTCCTGAAAATATCAGAATCATCATTCAATTAAAGTTAATATGAAACTTCGAATGTTCATCATTAAATATTTTTTGTATTTTTATGCAATGAAATATTGACAATTGTATAAAAATGCGATAAACTAGTCAGCATAATTACTATTGGGGGTATGGAATGAAAGTTTCGATTGTTGGTGTTACTGGATATAGTGGACTGGAATTGCTTAGAATATTGAAAAATCATCCGCATGTCGATGTTGTTTCTGTCCATGCCAGTAAAGAAGTTGGCCAAAGAATATCGTATATTTATCCACATGTAACGGATGTTTTCGATCACCTTATCGAGGAGTTTAATGCAGAACGTATCATGGAAATTGCTGATTTAGTATTTTTTGCAACTCCCAGTGGGATTTCCAAAGATTTAGCTACTGTCTTCGTTCAAAATCAATTTCCAGTCATCGATTTGTCAGGGGATCATCGTTTACCTGCGAAAACCTATAAACAATGGTATGGAAAGGAACCAGCTAGTGAGGATGTGATTGCACAGTTTTCTTACGGACTAACAGAATTTTCTAATTTGACCTCACAAAAATTTGTGGCAAATCCAGGTTGTTATGCGACTGCCACGGAGTTAGCATTGATTCCTTTATTACAGAAGAAAATTGTGGATCCAAGTAGTGTGATTGTTGATGCCAAGAGCGGTTTGAGTGGTGCTGGTAAAGTTCCAACCTCAGCAAGTCATTTTGTTCATATTCAGGGGAATTATGTGACTTATAAACTAAATAAGCACCAGCATATTCCTGAAATTGTTCAAATGCTTCAACAATTCGATGAGCGAGTGGAGCATATTCAATTTTCAACGTCACTTTTGCCTCTTTCTCGTGGAATTGTCGCTACTGCATATTTGAAATTGGAAAATGAGTTGAGTGAGGAAGCCTTGTTTGAGATCTATCAAGAGGCATATCAAGATAAACCCTTTGTACGTGTCCGACGACACTTACCTGATTTACATCATGTGATTGGATCCAATTATACAGATATTGGTTTTGCTTACAACCCCACAACAGGTATTTTAACGGTTGTAGCAGTCTTGGATAATTTGATAAAAGGTGCAGCTGGACAAGCTGTTCAAAATATGAATCAATTATTTGGCTTTGAAGAAACAGCTGGTCTGCTCAATTTACCAACGTTTATCTAGAAAGGATTGAAAATGAAGATTATTGATGGCACGATTGCGAGTCCCGAAGGGTTTACAGCTGATGGAGTCCACGCAGGTTTTAAGAAAGAAAAACTAGATTTTGGCTGGATTGTTTCCAAAGTTCCTGCCAGCGTTGCAGGTGTTTATACAACCAATAAAGTTATAGCAGCCCCGCTACTTGTTACCAAACAATCAATAGCGACTAAGCAACAGATGCAAGCAATTGTAGTAAACTCTGGGGTTGCAAACTCCTGTACTGGTCAAAAAGGCTTTGAAGATGCCTTGTTTATGCAAGAAGCAAGTGCAAACCAACTGGGGATTGAGAAGGATTTAGTTGGGATTGCTTCAACTGGTGTGATTGGGGAATTTTTACCTCTCCAGACTGTTGCATCAGGTTTAAAGCAGCTAGACCTAGATGGTCATGCGGAACAGTTTGCTCAAGCTATTTTAACGACAGATACTGGAACCAAAACCATCACAGTTCAAGAAGAGATTTTTGGTTCTACGGTGACCATGTCTGGTGTTGCCAAGGGATCAGGTATGATTCACCCCAATATGGCAACCATGTTAGCCTTCATTACTTGCGATGCATCTATTTCAAGTTCGCTTCTGCAAAAAGCTCTGAGTGAAGAGGTCGAAACGAGTTTTAACCAGATTACAGTGGACGGGGATACTTCTACCAATGACATGGTCTTGGTCCTTGCGAATGGTTGTGCTACGTCCGCAGAAATTCAGGAAGGCTCACAAGAGTACGCGCAGTTTGTTTCCATGTTGCATCTTGTGATGACAGAATTAGCTAAAATGATTGCCAAGGATGGCGAGGGAGCAACAAAATTAATTCAAGTAGATGTGACTGGAGCCACAACTCCACTTGCTGCACGGATGGTGGCTAAGAGTATAGTAGGCTCAAGTTTAGTCAAAACAGCCATATTTGGTGAGGATGCAAACTGGGGTAGAATTATTGCTGCAATTGGTTATGCAGGTGTTGAGATTGATCCTACCGCAATTGATATTGAGCTATGTGGTATTCCAGTCATGGTAGACTCAAGTCCTTTGTCGTTTGATAGCCAGCAAATGCAAAAGGTTCTCAAAGGAAGCACTATTGATATCCAAGTTCATCTAAAGATGGGATCGGCCAGCGGACGTGCTTGGGGATGCGATTTATCCTATGACTATGTAAAAATTAATGCTTTGTATCGGACCTAATTAGTGAGGTGTAATATGAAAAACAGTATCGTTATAAAAATTGGTGGATTGGCCAGTCAACAACTATCTCAGAGTTGCGTGAAGCAAATCAAACAGTGGCACAAAGAAGGTAAACAGATTGTTGTTGTGCACGGTGGTGGCTTTGCGATTGATAAATTAATGGCAGAGCAACATCTCTCAGTCGAGAAGATTGATGGTCTACGTGTGACGAGCAATGATGTCATGAAATTAGTGGAATATAGCCTATTTCAAATCGTTGGCCCAAGCATCACCAGTAGCTTAAACAATGCAGGATGCGATAGTATTCAAATCAAATCAAGTCTTGGTAAAATAATTGAGGCTGATTATTTGAATCAAGAAAAGTATGGCTTTGTGGGTCAGATTACAAAGGTCCATACACAGCCATTAGAAGCGATTATGTCAGAAGGTATGATACCAGTGATTGGCTCAATGGGTGTTTGTGATGAACAATTGTTAAATATCAATGCAGACTACGTAGCCACAGCAATAGCGGTTGCCTTAAAAGCAGAACGATTGATATTAATGACAGATGTACCTGGTGTGAAAGAAGATGGTGCAATCCTACCAACTTTAAATACTACTCAAATTGAAGAAAAAATCCAATCGGGGATTATTACTGGTGGAATGATTCCAAAAATAAAAGGAGCCAGTCAAACGGTTCAAGCGGGGGTTGAGACAGTACTCATCAGTGACAATCTGAGCAGGGGCACCTTGATTTGTCTAGCGTAGGAGGTTCTATGACAAAACTATTTCAAAATTACAAACGTGAATCCATTGAATTTATCAAAGCAGCTGACAATTACTTGGTGGATAAGGAAGGAAATTTCTATCTGGACTTCTCTTCTGGAATTGGGGTCACAAATTTAGGTTTCCATAAGCAAGTCAAGCAAGCAGTCTCGGAGCAATTGGAAGCCATTTGGCATAGTCCAAATCTCTATCAAAATAGTCTCCAAGAAAAAGTCGCAGACTTATTGATTGGGGATGAAGATTATTTGGCATTTTTCTGCAATAGTGGAGCAGAGAGCAATGAAGCTGCCATAAAATTAGCTCGTAAATTCTCAGGTAAATCGGACATTATTACTTTTAAACAATCCTTCCATGGAAGAACCTTTGGTGCGATGTCAGCTACAGGGCAAGAAAAAATACAACTTGGTTTTGGACCACTTGTTGAAGGATTTCACTATGCGATTTACAATGATCTAGAGTCTGTAAAACAATTGGTTACCGAAAACACTGCAGCTGTTATGTTAGAATTGGTTCAAGGTGAGGGAGGTGTCATTCCAGCTGAGAAGGATTTTGTTGCGGAATTAGCCCACTATTGTAAAGAGCAAGGCCTCCTCCTTATTGTCGATGAAGTACAAACAGGAATTGGGCGAACTGGAACGCTTTTTGCATATCAGCAATACGGTATTTCACCAGATATTATTACCTTGGCCAAAGGCTTGGCCAATGGTCTACCCGTTGGAGCCATGCTTGGAAAGTCAGCTCTAGGTACGGCCTTTACCTACGGTAGTCATGGTACGACTTTTGGGGGCAATAAACTAGTACTATCCAGTAGTAAGGCAGTGTTGGAAATCCTGACCGAAGATTTTCTTGCCAAAGTTCGTGTTAAGGCTAGCTACTTACAAGATCAATTGGCAAAACAGCTTGGTAACTTACCAACAGTAGTAGCCATCCGCGGGCTTGGTTTGATGCTGGGAATCCAAGTTACTGGTGATTTGGGCACAATAGTCACACAGGCACGTAAGAATGGTCTAATCGTCTTGACGGCTGGAAGTGATGTGATTCGTCTCTTACCCCCATTAACCATTACAGAAGAGGAGATAGAAAGGGCCGTTTCTATTTTAGCCGAGTGTTTATCTTGAAAATTGTCTGGAAGAATGAGAAAAGAAAACACGAAGTATTTTCAATTATTTTTACAAAACATTGAAATCGTTTTCGCTTTTGTGTTATAATGAATCCATAGGAAACTAAGGAGGTATCTCATGTCTGTTAAAGATTTTATGACTCGAAAGGTTGTTTACATTTCTCCAGAGACAACGATTGCTCATGCTGCTGATCTCATGCGTGAACAGGATTTGCACCGTCTGCCTGTCATTGAAAATGATAAATTGGTCGGCTTGGTGACTGAGGGAACTATTGCAGAGGCAAGTCCTTCTAAAGCTACTAGTTTATCTATCTATGAGATGAACTATCTACTCAATAAAACCAAGGTCAAGGATGTCATGATCAAGGATGTGATCACTGTTTCAGCTTATGCCAGTCTTGAAGATGCTACCTATTTGATGTACAAAAATAAAGTGGGTATTCTTCCTGTCGTTGACAATGACCAATTATATGGTGTGATTACCGATCGCGATATATTTGCTTCATTTTTACAAGTCTCTGGTTACGGTGAAGAAGGAGTTCGTGCTCGTTTCATCGTTGACAATAAAGCTGGGGAATTGGGAAAAATTATTCGTCTGGTTTCGGACAAAGAATATAATATCGTCTCAACTGTACAAATTGCTACTAAATCAGGAAAAGTAGTCATTGAAGTACAAATTGAAGGGAAGGTTGATCTAGAAGAAGTTAGGTCACTCTTTGAAGATGCAGGAATTGAAGTTGACAGCCTCGTTCCAACAGTCGCAAAAAATATCTAAAGGTCAAGATTTTTCTTGGCTTTTTCTTTTGGTATATTTCTAGTATTTTAGAGGAATGTGATATAATAATGTATATCGTGTATGTGGAGGCATTATGGGTCACAATCATAAAAAATACAATTGGTTTTTGCTACTTTTGGCGCTAAGTTTTATTATTAATTATTGGTATATTCTAGTGCCAATAGGATTATTGGTAGGATATGTTTATAAACGAGATGACATCCACAGATTCTTGAATAGTGACCAAATAAAACGAATACAAACCTTGATATTTTCAATTCGTTCTGGCTATGAAAAACACCAAGAGTTGCTAGCAGAAAAGGGAGAGAATCAGTCAGTCCTGCAGTTGCGTAAACGCCTGCTAGGTCAATTGTTCGAACTGGATCAACTGTATCAAAAGGTTGGAAAATACCTTGACACTTATGCAAGCAAAGAAGCTGTTGATACTTTGCAACTGAAATACCAATTGAAATTACCAGAAACTAAGGTAGAAAAAGAAACGAGTGAACAAGTTTCACCTAGTGGTGGTAAGGTAATGGATGAAAAAGCAATGATTTCAGAAATTGCGCCAGAGATTTTAGAAACCTATTGCAATATCCAAAGAGACAATCTTGTTATTCTTGAAAAGCTAGAAAATACAAGCGATAAAAAGGAAGAGTTGACAGCTATTCATGAGGCCAACATGCAACGATTTAACGATATTTTACAAGGATATGTAAAAATAAAGAAATCGCCAAAAGATTATTTCAACGCAGAAGAACGCTTGACACAGGCAAAATTGGCCATGGAAAGTTTCGATAAGGATTTGGACGATACCATTAAGAAATTTAATGAAGCTGATATGCAAGACTTTGAAGTCAGTCTACGTATGATGAAAAGGGAAGAGGAGTAAAGAAGATGTCAGGATTTAATTTTGATATTGATCAGATTGCAAGCAATAGTTTGAATGTAAAAGATAAGACGACAGAAATCATCCAAGCTACGCCTGCAGGAGATAGTCAAAAAGTATCGTTTTTGGCTCAATTAACGCTAGAGCAACAGACGGGTATTCGTGCAAAAGCACCTCAGTTGGTTGATAATTTCTTGGCTAATCAAAATGCGCTCTTGGATTTTGGTAAGGAAGCAGTAGAAGAAGTCAACGCGACGGTCAATCACATTTTGTCAGAACAGAAGAAGATTGAAATTCCACAGGTAGATGAACTGTTGGCCAATACCAATCGTGAATTGAATGGATTTGTGGCGAAATATAAAGATATTTCCACTTCGGTGGAATTGGAAAAGAAACCTGGTTTCTTCCAACGCTTGTTCAAACAAGCCAAGAATGATTTACAGGAATTCTACTTTGATTCTCAGACAATTGAAAAGAAAATGGATAGCATGGCAGCCAGTGTGGTCAAGCAGGAAGAAGTGTTGGCACGTAATATTGTCTCTGCTGAGCTTTTGATTGAAAATAATACCAAGTCGATAGAGAATTTAGTCGGAGTTATCGCTTTTATTGAAGCGACTGGTCAGGAAGCGGCTGAACGAGCGAAACAAGCACAAGAACAGATTGCGAACCTAGCACCGACTACTGTTGAGTATCAAGTTGCTTCTGAGAAATTGGCGCGCGTGACCGAAGTGGCAAATATCCTTGAACAGCAGCATTCTGAGTATATGAGCCGTTTGTATGTTGCTTGGACAACGACTCCCCAAATGCGTAACCTAGTAAAAGTATCGTCAGATATGAAACAGCGCTTAGGAATGTTGCGTCGCAATACCATTCCTACAATGAAACTGTCCATCGCACAGTTGGGTATCTTGCAACAATCTATCAAGTCAAGTCAAACGGCAGATGCGATTGTCAATGCTAATAATGCGGCACTTCAAATGCTAGCGGATACATCAAAAGAAGCTATTCCAATGATGGAACGTATAGCCCAAAATCCGACTCTTTCAGTAGCATCTGTTACCAAATTAGCAGAAAGTTTGGTTGCCCAAAATAATGGTATCATCGCAGCTATTGATGAAGGACGTCAGAAACGTCGTGAGTTGGAGGCAGCTATCGTACGTTCTGCTGAGACCATCAATGACTCAGTGAAATTACGCGACCAAAAAATTATTGCAGCCTTGTTAGACCAAGGAAAAGAAGCACAAACAGAGGCAGAGCAACCATTGGAAAACCCACAATAAGAACCAAATATCGTTTGTGTGATGACTCAACTTCTAATTAACAATTTGAAGTTAGCCTAGAGAATATAAAACACATAGTACCACATTATACCCAATGTAGTGCCGTGTGTTTTTATTTGTAGTAAAATGACTGGAAAGAATGATATTGTGCCCAAATGTTTACAAAAGTTACCTCTTTTTGATTGACTTAGGTATACATACTTGCTATTATAAAATTATAAAGTTGCATTCAGAATTCACTTACATTACATTTATTAATCCATCATTTTTTATAATTGACTTATTACAAGAAGGATATCCTATGAAATCTGATTTCTTCAATATTTGTCTAGCTATCAGTTGATCTTCTTTAGCGATTATCTTGTTCATTGACTCATACCTATCTTACGATAAAGAATATTTGAGACCTCTGTCTTACATTGTAATTATATCTTATATCTTTTTCTTAATCGTCACTAAAATATCTGAAAAAAGAAGTAAGTAAGGATAGATTAAAATGAATATTGCACTTATTGCCCTATCGCTCGGTGGTTAAGAAGAGCCACAGTATATTTATTTTATAGAAAAGTCTTAGCATAAAGCTAGTAAAAAACACATAAAATCTTTGTTGCTACAAGCATTGATTTCATGTGTTTTTTATATTAACCATTTTTAACTTATGTTGTTTTATTAATCACGTTGCAAAGGTTGTTTATTCTTATCTAAAGTAAACCCTTCGCCAAGTACCTCATGTGCGTCAGTAATGGTGATAAAGGCATGCGGATCTATTTGATGAATCAGCTCTTTCATTTCTTGTAACTGACTTTTATAGATTACAGAATAAATCATATTGATATTGGTTTTGCTATAAAAGCCTTGCGCCTTTATGAAGGTGATACCACGTTCGATTTTTTGGTCAATCGCTTGCGCAAGCTCTTCTGATTTCTCAGAAACAATCATAACACCCTTGCTACCATATCCACCATCTGCTACCATGTCTATCATTTTAGAAGCGATACCAACCATCATAAGTGTGTATAATACCAGACGAATATCTTGGAAAATAAGGACAATCAATGTTAACACAATGGTATCAATTGCGAAAATAATTTGGCCAATAGAATAGGGGAGGTATTTGTGACCAATACGTGCAACAATATCACTACCACCAGTTGTCCCACCAGAGCGGAAAATAATGCCCAGACCAATTCCAATGAGCAATCCCCCAAGGATGCTTACAAGGATTAGGTCTTCGTGTAAATCAATTGCAAATGGAACCTTTTCAAATAAGGCTAACCAAACGGTTACACTAAGGGTTCCAAGAATGCTCAGATAGAGTGTTTTTCGTCCCAGAATTTTCCAACCAATGATGAATAAGGGTATATTGATGACAATGTTCATTACCCAAGGCTGTACCTTAAAAAGATAGTAAACAATCAAACTTAATCCTGTCGCACCGCCTTCAAATAAATGGTTAGGCATGATCAGATAGTTCAAACCAAAGGCAAATAAACCAGCACCGAATACAATCAACAGAATATTTCTGAAACGTAGCATACTTTTTCACTCTCCTTAGAAATCTATATTGACATTGTACGGTATTTGGTGAAGAAATACAAGTCAATTTTCAAGTGCTTTTTTGGCTAGATTTTGGTAAAATAAAAAGAACTATGAATGAGCAAATCGAAAGGTAGAGACAGTGAAACAAGGAATGTTTATTACATTTGAAGGTCCGGATGGAGCTGGTAAGACTACGGTATTACGTGAATTATTACCAGCTTTACAAGAGCTGGGACCTGAAGTGGTGACAACTAGAGAGCCAGGAGGTGTAGCCATTGCAGAGGAGATTCGTAATATCATTCTCAATCCTGCAAATACCGAAATGGATGACAAAACGGAGCTGTTATTGTTTATTGCAGCTCGACGTCAGCATTTAAAAGAGAAGATATTGCCACCATTGGCTCAAGGAAAATTACTATTGATTGACCGTTTTATCGATTCTTCAATTGCATATCAAGGTTTTGGTCGTGGTCTCAATGTGGCTGATATCAACTGGCTCAATCAATTTGCGACTGATGGATTAAAACCTGATTTGACCCTTTATTTTGATATTGATACAGAAGAAGGATTGGCACGAATTGCCCGCAATGCGGATCGTGATGTGGACCGCTTAGATATGGAAAAGGCAGATATGCATCGTCGGGTACGTCAAGGCTATCTCAGCTTATTGGAACAAGAACCTGAGCGATTTGTAAAAATTGATGCCAGTCAACCGTTGGAAGCAGTCGTTGCGGATGCTCTGGCGGTCATTAAGAAACGGTTTTCGGAAAGAGTATGAATATTCAGGAACTAAAAGATCTTCAACCACTGGTTTATCAGCAATTTGTCACGATTCTACAACAAGGTCGTTTGGCACATGCTTATCTATTTTCAGGTGATTTTGCGAGCTTTGAAATGGCCCTTTTTCTAAGTCAAGCTTTGTTTTGCCAAGAAAAAGTTGGTGTCCATCCTTGTGGAAAGTGTCGCTCTTGTCGGTTGATTGAATCAAATGACTTTTCGGATGTGACCATTGTGGCGCCCCAAGGTAATTTCATTAAAACAGATACGATACGGGAGTTGGTCAAGAACTTCTCTCAGTCTGGTTTTGAATCTAGCCAGCAAGTATTTATCATACGTGATGCTGAGAAAATGCATGTGAATGCTGCAAATTCTCTGCTCAAAGTTATTGAAGAGCCTCAGTCGACGATCCATATTTTTCTTTTGACCAATCAAGAAGAAGCTGTTTTACCAACCATAAAGAGTCGTACTCAAATTATCTCATTTCCCCAAAATCTTCCATATTTAGAGAGATTTCTAGAGGAAGAAGGCTTATTGAAAACACAAGCGAGTCTTATCGCACGGCTGGTTTCTAGTCAAGAGGAGGCCAAAAGACTGGCTACAAACAAATCGTTTATTGACTTGCTGGATCAAGCGAAAAAGTTTACAGAATTGCTTTTAACTGATTCTAACCGCGCTTATTTACAAGTAGGAGTGCTGGTTCCTTTAGCGGTGGAAAAAGCAGAGCAGGGGCGCTTGTTTGATGTGTTGAGCTTGTTACTTGCAGAAAGATTAACAGAGATGATAGCTCGTGAAAAAATGGACGGAGTCCTGAAAGCCAAGAAAATGTGGCAGGCAAATGTCAGTCTGCAAAACTGTTTAGAATACCTTACCATGTAAAGCGAATCAGTGAAAGGACAGGAATGGATAAAAAAGAACTATTTGATGCACTTGATGATTTTTCACAAAATTTATTGACAACCTTGGCTGATGTGGACGCCATTAAAAAACATCTTCAAAGTGTTATTGATGAAAATACACGATTACGCTTGGAAAATTCTAAGTTGCGTGAGCGTTTGGAGAAAGAAGATAAGATAGGACACAAGCCTTCAAACTTTGGTAAGGAGAATTTGGAGAATATCTATGAGGATGGTTTCCATATCTGTACGTATGAATACGGCAAACGTAGAGATAACGATGAGCCATGTATGTTCTGTATTGAATTATTGAATCGAGATTAGAATGAAACTACAAAAATCATTTAAGGGTCAGTCGCCCTTCGGGAGCCTCTATCTGGTCCCCACTCCGATTGGAAACTTGCAGGATATGACCTTTAGAGCCATTCAGACCTTGAAAGAAGTTGATGTCATTGCATCGGAAGATACCAGGAACACAGGTTTACTTCTCAAACATTTTGAGATTGATACCAAGCAGACCTCCTTTCATGAACACAATGCTCATGATAAAATTCCTGTCTTGCTCGATTGGCTCAAATCTGGTCAATCAATTGCTCAAGTATCTGACGCTGGCTTGCCTTCCATATCAGATCCTGGTCACGATTTAGTGCGTGCAGCAATTGAAGAAAATATTCCTGTGATTTCCCTACCAGGTGCTTCTGCAGGGATTACAGCTCTCATCGCATCTGGATTAGCCCCACAACCACATATTTTCTATGGTTTTTTACCGAGGAAAGCAGGACAACAAAAGGAATTTTTTCAAGAAAAAAGAGCCTATCCAGAGACTCAGATTTTCTATGAATCGCCTTACCGTGTGGCTGATACCTTGGAAAATATGTTGTCGGTTTATGGTGATCGTCAGGCTACGATTGTTCGGGAGTTAACCAAGCTGTTTGAAGAATACCAAAGAGGTTCAATCTCAGAACTCCTCGCGTATCTTGAAGAAAACCCGCTTAAGGGAGAATGCATGATAATTGTAGCAGGAGCTGGTGAAGAAGACCGCCCATCAGCTGAAGAAGTGGATTTAAAAGCTGAGGTAGAAAAGGAAATTGCAGGTGGTCGGAAACCCAATCAGGCCATCAAAGAAGTAGCCAAACGTTACCAACTAAAAAAACAAGAAGTATACGATATCTATCATGGACTAGGCTGACGCCTAGTTTTTTATATTGTATTGATTTTTGAATTCGCTTTGATACATCGTCACTTTCAGCTTGTCATATTTCCAACCTAGAACATCCTAGTAAGCTGTATCTCATTTCCTTGTCTGAAAGCTCTTCATTCAACAATGTGTTTTTTAAGCATAAAAAACAACCTAAAAACCATTTTTAAAATGTATTCTAAGCTGTTTATGCAGTTGTATGTGGTGTCAAACTCAGCTTAATTTCATCAATAAAAGAGAAAGTAATATCTGTGATATTCTTCTTTTTATTTGTCACGTAACCCAAAGTATGGGTTGGACTATTCTTTAAAGGTATGAGGACAATTTGTTCTTTGATAAAACTATTTACAATTCCGAGACCCGAGGCATAGGCATTGCTTGCACATAGTAGATTCATTACAGTACCTCTGTCATTACTATAAATGATTGTTTGATTTTTATGGATTTCAAGAGGATCTTCATCAAAAGTGATGCCCGATTTATCCTGTCGGAATCGTACTTGCTGATAGCCAACTAAATCTTCCTCAGATATTTCAGATAGTTGAGCTAGCGGGTGCTGTTTCCCTAAAAACACACGTGTAGGAAAATCTCCTAATGATGTAAATTCTAAATCTTGATTTTGGATGGACCGCTCTAGAATATCTTTATTCTCTTGATTGATAAAGATAATTCCTACATCTGATTCGAAATTTGCAACACTCTCTATGATACGTTTTGTAGTAGTTTCAATTAATTGAAAATCTTGATAGTCCTCTTTATACTGCTCTGCCATTCTGGCCAAAGGGATGGATAAAAAATCATAATGATGAGATGCAACGGTAAAACTCTTCTTAAAAGTACTATTATACCGGTGTTCAAGTAGGCTGAGCTCGCCTAAAATCCTTTTAGCATACTTTAGAAAATCATGTCCCTCCTCAGTGAGGCGAACTCCTTTATTGGACCTCAAAAATAGTTGAACCCCAAGTTGACTCTCTAAAACTTTGATAGAGCTTGACAGATTTGGTTGAGTCACAAACAGTTCTTTTGCTGCTTGGCTAAAAGAACCTGCTCGTGCCACTGCTTCAACATACCGACATTGTTGTAAATTCATGTAGCATCTCCTTTACCATTTCTAGTGTTATTATAGCAAAACCAACCCTGTATTTTCGGTAAAACTCCAATACAAATAAACTATGATGTGATAGTCTTTATCTATGGGTAAAAAGAAAACCAATGAAAACACAACATTTTTTATCTCAAAAATACATTTTCTCAAATAATGGTCATGTAAATCGTTCTAAAATAGATAAAATTCATCGAAAATGACGGTATTATGTCAAACGATATTATTAAAAACTATAGCAATGGATAGTTGGTTTTTATAATAAATTTTTCTTATAGCTAACGATAAAAAATATAGATTTTGCAAGTATAAATTGTGATGGTAAGATAAGAACATGTCAAATCGAAAGGAAAAAATACAATGACAAATAAGCGAGAATTAGTTTTAAAAGCTTTTAAAGGTGAAGAGGTTGATCGAGTACCTGTTGGATTTTGGTACCACTTTGCCAGTGAAAATGAATTTTTTAAAGGTTTTAATCAACCAGAAATTTTTTCAAAAAATGTTGCTGGACATAAAAAATTTGTGGAGGATGTCAATCCTGATTTTGTAAAGATTATGAGCGATGGTTTCTTTTCTTATCCAAATCCATTAATAAAAGAAGGAATTGCTTCCATCAAAGAATTAGCGACGATTGAATCAATTGGAGAGAATCATCCGTGGTTCGATCAGCAAGTGGAATTGGTGAAGCAGGTACGTTCAAATTTTACAGAGGATATTGTTTCTGTTTATAATATTTTTGCACCATTAACTCATTTGAAGTGGCAAGTTTCCAATAAAACTGACGGTGGTGATGAGCAAGTAGCTTCTTTTTTGAAAGAGGATCCTGAGACATTAAGAGAAGTATTGAAAGTGATTGCACATGACATTGCAACTCTGGCGAGAAAAGTTATAACGGAAGCGGGTGCAGATGGTATTTACTACAGTGCACAAAATATTCAATCAGAGACTATTGAAAGTCAAGATTACATCAGCTATATTTCTGAAAGTGATTTAATTGTACTTGAGGCGGCAGATAGTGTTGGTGGAAATAATATTCTTCATATTTGTGGGTATGAGGGGGCAAGAAATGATGTGACGGTCTTTACTGATTATCCAGTACAGGTGGTGAACTGGGCGGTTAAACCAGAAGGAATTTCACTGAAAGATGGGCAACGATTATTCAGTGGAAAAACCGTTTTAGGTGGCTTTGAAAATACCAAAAATAGCTTACTCTATACAGGAAGTAAAGAGGAGATCCAGGCAGAAGCCAAGCGATTAATAGCGGAGAATGGGAAACAGGGTATCATAATTGGAGCAGATTGTACCATTCCAGGTGATATTAGCTCAGAGAGGATTGAATGGGTGCGTGAAGCTGTAGCTCAAGCATAACGATACGGTATGAAGGAGAGAAGAATATGACAAAGAAAAAATGGGCAATTACAGGTGGTGTGGCTATTGCAGTAATTGCAGCAACAATCATAGGTAGACAATTAATAGGTAAGTCCGAAAGTGCATCGAATACAACAGCTAGTAGTACTAGTGATGGTGTCATTACATTAAAAGTAGCACATACACAGAGTTATGCTCCGTATGATTTTATTAATGAAAAAGGTGAAAGTGATGGATTTGAAGTTGCAGTACTAAAAGCAATAGATGAGAAACTGGATGCCTATCAATTTGAGTATGTTGGAACGAGTGATGAAGATCTGTTAATTGGTCTTGAATCAGGTAAGTATGATATTGGTACAAAGGGGGCGTGGTATACTGCTGAACGTGCTGAAAAATTTATCATTCCTGAAAATGCTATTGGAGCAAGTATTATTGGATTCACAATTCGTAAAGAAGATAGTTCTAAGTACACAGATATTGACTCTTTTGCAGTAGCAGGTGGAAAATTAGTTCCAATTTCACCGCAGAATGCCCAATACAATGTTATTCAAGAATATAATAAGGATTCATCAACTCCGATAAAGTTGGCAGAATCTGAAAGTTTCACAGTTGCGGATGCATATGCCTGGGTATTGGAAGGACGCTATGATGCATTTTTTGATATCAAACTTTCATTTGAAAAGGCAGTGACAAATGAAGATGGGGCTTACCATCAATATGCAGACAAGCTTACATGGTTCCCGTATAAGGGAATTGAAACCTACCCACTCATTCACAAGTCGTCTACAAACGAGGAATTCGCTAAAGCGTATGATGAGGCGATTCAAGAATTGCAAGAAGATGGAACAATTTCGAAATTGTCAACAGAGTATTTTGGAGAGGATGTCTTCTCATACGTAACGAAGTAATATAAATAACTGAGGGAAAGCTCAGATGGTATACTGAGATCTTTCCTTTTTGTTACAATTTTGGAGGTGTTTATGGTTTCGTATGACTTATCTTATGTTTTTAAATTTCTGCCTGAAATTCTTTATGCACTTCCATTAACACTATGGATATTAATCGTAACAATTGTGATTGGAAGTTTATTGGGTGCACTTTTAGCATGGGGACAGTTATATGGAGATGAGGTGATTGTCTCCATCTCCAAAGGCTATGTTTTTGTATTGAGATGTACACCACCCATTGTATTACTATTCATGGTATTTTATGGTTTACCAGAGTTCTTAGAATGGTGGTTAGGTTTAGATGTGAACGGATGGTCACGTACAGTTTTTGTCATAACTGCTATGACACTCTTATATGCTGCCACGATCTCGGAGGTATTTAAATCAGCATACCTAGCTGTACCGAATGGACAGATGGAAGCAGGTTTAAGTATCGGTCTGACAGAATTTCAAACTTTTCAGAGAATTTTACTGCCACAAGCTTTCCGTTTTGCTCTTCCAAATATCAGTAATGCGATTTTGAATTTATTAAAAGATACAGCTTTAGCCTATACAATTGGATTGGCAGATATCATGGGGGCAGGAAATCTCTTGATTGGACGAAATTTAGGAAACTATTCCTTAGAAACCTATACAGCAGTAGCCGTGGTATATTGGACTTTAGCATTACTTTTAGCACTTGGTAATCAATTCCTTGAAAATGCTTTGGAAACAGATAGATAGAAGGAGTTAAATATGGATATTCAATACATCATTTCTACGTATTTGAAGACGCTTGCAGGTGTTCCAGTCACTCTGGGAATCATGCTTGTTTCCATTATACTTAGTTTCTTTCCGGCTCTTTTTTTAGCTTTGGGACGTCACTATAAGGTTAAAGGGGTAACTAGTTTTTCAATTATTTATCTTGCATTTATTCGCTCAACACCACAAATATTATTGATATTATTTTTTTACAGTCTTTTTCCAAGTTTACTGAACAATCTTTTCAAGGGAACTGGGATTAATGTATTTAATATTCCTCCTATAGCATATGCGTTTGTCATATTTAGTCTTATGACCATTGGAAGCCTATCAGAAATAATTCGCTCAGCCATTCTAACAGTTGATAAAGGTCAATTAGAGGCTGCTCAAGCCATTGGATTAACAAACAGTCAAGCCTACATTCGGATTGTTTTTCCTCAAGCTTTACGCTCAGCCCTTCCAAATTTATGTAATTTAGTCATCAATCTTGTGAAAGGAACGTCGTTGGTTTTTGTCATGACGGTAAAAGATATTACAGCTATCGCAAAAGTAGAGGCAGCTTATGGTTATCAATATTTTGAATCGTATCTTGTCATTTTCTTAATGTATATTCTCATTTGTGGCCTCATTCAATTTCTATTTAACAAACTTGAAAATTATGTATAACTTGTATAGGAGAATTTATGTTAGAAGTTAAAAATATTGAGAAATCCTTTGGTGATAAAAAGGTTTTGGATGGTGTTAGTTTAAGGGTTGATCAGGGAGATGTCGTTGTCATTCTCGGTCCATCTGGTTCTGGAAAGACTACCTTTTTGAGGACGCTTAACTACTTGGAGAAGGCTGACGCAGGGAAATTGACTCTGGATGAAAAAAACTATGATTTGGCCAAAATCAGCCGAAAAGAAGTATTAGAGATTCGTCAAAAAACAGCCTTTGTTTTTCAAAATTATAATCTATTTGCCAATAAAACAGCTATTGAAAATATCTTAGAAGGATTAGTGATTGCAAGGAAAATTCCAAAAGCTGAAGCCTTAGAAATTGCGGAAAAAGCCCTAGCGAAGGTTGGTTTATCGGACAAACGAGATAGCTATCCGAGTCAGCTTTCAGGTGGGCAGCAGCAACGGATAGGTATTGCGCGTGCTATTGCGGTAAAACCACATGTCATCCTGTTTGATGAGCCAACTTCTGCGTTAGACCCAGAGTTAATTGGTGACGTCTTGTCGGTCATGAAAGAATTGGCACAGGAAGGGATTACGATGGTAGTGGTTACGCATGAAATGAGTTTTGCTAGAGATGTCGCCAATCACGTCATCTTTATGGAAGGAGGCCATATTATCGAAGAGGGCGAGCCCAAACAGTTTTTTGCTCGACCGAAAGAAGAACGAACCAAGCAATTTTTAACAAGAATCATACCAGAATTAAATATTGACCCAGTCATCTAAAATGATTAGCAGTGCTAGTCATTTTTTTCATCCTGAAAAGTTGTATTTTCTCATTATTTGTTAATGTATGGTGTATAAATTTGCATTTTTATGAACTATGTGGGAGAATATAAAAGAAAAAACATTGAAATCGGGATAAATAGTCTAGTTTTGTAAGTATATTAGGCCTAAAACCGAATGTTTTTTATGAAATTAAAACATTTTATTGAATTGTCTGAATATTTGTGATACAATGAACAGACTAACATATTGGAGGGATTTTATGACAATCTACAACTTTTCTGCAGGTCCTGCAGTATTGCCAAAACCAGTACTTGAACGCGCCCAAGCTGAATTCTTGGACTACAATGGTTCGGGAATGAGTGTTTTGGAGATGTCGCATCGCTCCAAGGACTTTGATAATATTATAAAGAGTGCTGAGGCAACACTTCGTGAATTGATGGCGATTCCTGATAACTATAAAGTTATTTTCTTGCAAGGGGGAGCATCATTAGAATTCACAATGATTCCGCTCAACTTCGCTCAAGGCAAAAAAGCTTACTATCTTGCAGGTGGTTCATGGGGGAAAAAAGCGTATACAGAGGCAGTGAAGTTGTCTAAAACTATTGCCTTTGAACCAATTTTGCTTGGTTCAACTGAAGATATTACCTATGCAGAATTGCCAACTTTCGATAAACATGATATTGATCCAAGTGCAGCCTATGTGCATTTGACAACAAATAACACTATTGAAGGAACAGCAGTATATGATATTCCTGACACCAATGGTGTGCCAGTGATTGCTGACATGTCTTCAAATATTTTAGCAGCTCGCTATAATGTTGAAGATTTTGCCATGATTTATGCTGGTGCCCAAAAGAATATTGGCCCTGCAGGTGTGACTGTGGTGATTGTTCGTGAGGATTTCCTCAATGATCAGCCAATGCTTTCAAGCATGTTGGACTACCGTATTCAAGCTGAAAATGAGTCTCTATATAATACCCCGCCAGCATACTCTATCTATATTTCTAAACTTGTCTTTGATTGGGTGAAAGAAATTGGTGGTGTTGATGAGATGGAAAAAATCAACCGTGAAAAATCTGGTTTGCTTTATGACTATATCGACCAGTCTGATTTCTACACAAATCCTGTTCGCAAAAAAGAAGAGCGATCAGTATCCAATATTCCTTTTGTTTCACCAAGCGAAGAATTGGATGCAAAATTTGTCAAAGAAGCAACTGCAGTTGGATTTAAGAATATCAAAGGTCACCGTTCAGTTGGCGGAATGCGGGCATCATTATACAATGCCTTCCCACGTCAAGGAGTGGTTGATTTAATCGAATTCATGAAGAAATTTGCTGCGGAGAATGCTTAATGGAAATTAGATTAGCGCATCCAAACGAGATAGAGGCTATTGTCAATGTTCTTGAAGAAGCTAGGGATTTTCTAGCATCTTCTGGTATTCATCAATGGCAGGGAGAGTATCCCAATAAAGACAATGTCTTTGACGATATCCTTTCCGGACGTGGGTATGTTGGTTTAGTGGACGGAAAAGTGGCTGCTTATGCAGCGGTTAACCGTGGCCAGGAAGAAGAGTATGAGGCAATTTACGATGGAAAATGGCACTATAACAATCCTATCTATACCACTTTCCATAGAGTAGCAACTTCGAATGAGTTTCGTGGTCAGGGAGTTATTCAAACTTTTTTGCAAGGCTTAATTGAGGGGCAAAAAGGACCAGATTTCCGCTGTGATACTCATGAGCAAAATAAGGTAATGCAACATATATTACAAAAACTGGGCTATGTCTATTGTGGAAAGGTTCCAATAGATGGAGAACGGTTAGCCTATCAAAAAATCAAACACAAGAACGAACGTAGTCTTTATCAAGAGATTGATGAAGACGACCGTTGGTTACTTGGAAAAAATTAATGAAATATAGAAAGAAAAGGCGGTAGCTATTCCGCCTTTTTAGGTAAAAATAAATGGTATTTAGCGTACGTACTTTTAATAATATCAACCAAGTTGGCCTGAAAGAATTGGGCAATAAATTCCAGATTGATGGAGATCATGCAAATAATCCTGATGCCTTTATTATTCGTTCTGAAAACTTGCATGGATTTGATTTTCCTGAAAATCTTAAAGCGATTGCTCGTGCAGGTGCTGGAACCAACAATATTCCAATTGAAGAAGCAACTGAGAAGGGAATTGTGGTTTTCAACACTCCTGGTGCCAATGCCAATGCGGTAAAAGAAGCAGTTATTGCTTCCATCCTCTTGTCAGCTCGTGACTATATCGGTGCGACTGCATGGGCTAACACCCTTTCAGGAGACGATGTGCCAAAGCAAGTTGAAGCAGGTAAGAAACAATTTGCAGGAACAGAGATTTCAGGAAAAACCTTGGGTGTCATCGGCTTGGGTGCAATTGGTGCCCGTATTGCTAATGATGCACGTCGTTTGGGAATGAATGTTCTTGGTTATGATCCCTATGTGTCTGTTGAAACAGCTTGGACGATTTCAAGCCATGTCAAACGTGTGGATGATTTAAAGGAAATTTTCACCAACGCCGATTACATTACTGTTCATGTACCATTGACAGATAAGACTCGCGGACTTTTCAATTCAGATAGTTTTGGACAGATGAAAAAAGGAACAACCCTCATTAATTTTGCTCGTGGCGAATTGGTTGTCAATGCAGACCTTTTCGAGGCAATTGAAGCGGGTGTGATTAAGAAGTATATTACCGACTTCGGTACTGAGGAAGCTCTCAACAAAGAAAACATTATCGTCTTTCCACACGTTGGTGGATCAACAGAAGAGGCTGAACTGAATTGTGCTATTGCTGCTGGTCAGACCATTCGTCGTTTTATGGAAACTGGTGAAATCATTAATTCAGTTAACTTCCCGAATATGAAACAGTTCTTGGATGCACCGTACCGTATTACCTTGATCAATAAAAATGTGCCAAATATTGTTGCAAATATTACAACGGCTGTATCTGAATTGGAGATTAACATCGATAACATCATTAACCGATCTAAAGGTGATTACGCCTATACATTGTTGGATTTAGATGAATCTGATGAAACAAAAATTGCTAAATTGGTCGAAAAATTCAAGGCGACAGATGCGATTACAAAAGTGCGTGTAATTAAACATAAATAATGCTATATAAGCAAATCTATAAGAGTCCCTTAGGCTCAATTTCCCTTATTGCTAGTGATAAAGGCTTGATAGGCGCATGGTTTGAGGGACAGAAGTATTATGAAAAAGGAGTGACGGAAGAGGTATCTGTCACTTCTCATCATGTCTTAGAGCAAGCATGTGACTTGTTAACAAGCTATTTTTCTGGGGAAAATCCAGATTTTAGTCCCTTGCCACTTGATCTAAGAGGGACAGCATTTCAGTTAAGAGTTTGGAAGATATTGCAAGAAATTCCTGCAGGTCAAACGACTACTTATGGGCAAATTGCCAAGGAACTTGGTATTCAATCAGGTCAGGCGATTGGTGGCGCGGTTGGTCGTAATCCCCTATCCATTATTATTCCATGCCATAGAGTATTGAGTGGGGATGGAAAATTGACAGGTTATGCTGGCGGTCTGGACAAGAAAATCTGGCTCTTGCAACATGAAATTCCAGGATTTGAGGTTAAGAAATGATTTTATTTTATGAATACCCAAAATGTTCTACTTGTCGTGCAGCTAAGGCTGAGTTAATCAAATTAGGTGTGGAATTCGAAGCGATTGATATCAAAACGACCCCACCAAGTGCAAGTCAATTGAAAGACTGGATGGAGGCGACAGGATTTGAATTGAAAAAATACTTCAATACCTCCGGAAATAGCTATCGCGAGTTAGGTTTGAAGGATAAATTTGACAGTCTGACTTTAGAAGATGCACTTGGTTTACTAGCAAATGATGGTATGCTTATCAAACGCCCTTTGTTGATCAAAGACGGTAAAATTCTACAAATTGGTTACCGAACCAAATATGAAAATCTCGACCTTTGAAAGATCGAGATTTTTTTATAATGCGTATTCGACGGAAATGTATTCGTGCTTCTTCTTTAGTAAATAGATCATTTGCTGCTTATCTTCGAGCAGTTTTCTCACAATTTCATGTTGAACATTGTGCAGGTTAATCTTTACTCTTATATTTATTCCCTGCTTGAAAATATGTATTTCAATATTGTCCGTATGGTCATCTAAATAGGTTTCTAAAATTTGATAAATGGAATCGTGAATTTCGGGTGCTTGTATGGTTCCATTTGCTAATTCTTTAAAGGAAACAACCAGCCCATCCCATGGTTCTTTAAAGGAAATGAGAGCTAGTACCACAGTTAGGAAAAAGTCCCCTGTGTAATGTAAAAAACCGAGTGGGCTGCTGATTGGGATGAAGTGAAGAAGAATGACAGCCAAACCGATGGCTCCTGAAATAAGTCCATCAACTAAATTTCCCTTAGACTCTGCTTGGATAATGATGGACATGTGGTTTAATCTTGCACTCATGTGGCGATTATAGAAATAGAGTCCCATACAAACAAGGAACATGGTTATTGTGTAGGGAACAACTGGGCCGGTGGTCATTGTATGACCAATCCCGTTGACGAAATAGGCAAAAGCAGTAGCACTTGTTTCTAATACTGCAAATAATAATAATAGCAGGGTTGCGAGTGATTTCATAATGGCATATAGAGGTTCTAAAAAGTAGAGTCCCTGTGGAAAAGTAGTTGTTTTCCGATGGCTATTTTTTGAAATATAAAAGGCCACCATGGAGGAAACAAAAGCAATGAGTGAAAAGACACCATCTAAGAGCAGTGCATTTAATCCTGTCATGATGTACACAGCAAGACCCGCTGTTCCGCTCAATCCATTTACGATTGAGGACACGATAAGAGATTTTCTTTCGATTTTTTTATGATTCATAACTCCTCCTTTACTAGTTTATATATATATTATACCATACTTCGCAACCGTTTACAAATCTGTAGATTTTAAAAACCTAGCTTTTGCTAGGTTTGTAAGGGGATTAAACGTTAATTTCCATCACAATTGGTGTATGGTCTTGACGAGCACCAGAATCAATCATGTACGATTTGGTAACCTTATCAGCTACTCGGTCACTAACTAGCCAGTAATCAATTCTCCAGCCAGTATTGTTAATTTTACTGGTACGGCTACGTTGTGCCCACCAAGTATAGGCGTTAAGAACATCACCATGCAAATGACGGAAGGTATCTGTAAAACCATGGGCTAATAGATTTGTAAAGCCTTGACGTTCTTCATCTGTAAAACCTGGGGACTGACGATTGCTTGCTGGATTTGCAAGGTCGATTTCCTTATGCGCAACGTTGTAATCGCCTGTTGCGAGAACAGGTTTTTGGCGATCTAGTTGTGAAAGGTAGGCAGCATATTGAAGGTCCCAAATTTGGCGGTCAGCCAATCTCTTCAAACCATCGCCTGCATTTGGTGTATAGACCTGTGTAACAAAAAAGTCATCAAACTCAAGCGTGATGATGCGCCCCTCAGCATCCATGGTGGTTGGTGCCCCAATCTCAGGGAATGTTATCGTAGGAGTGAGGTGGTTCTTATAGAGAAAGAGTGTTCCTGCATAACCTTTGCGAGCGGGCTCCACTGATGAGCGCCAAGTATTGAAATAGTCAGGGAAATAGGATTTTAATATTTCGAGATGCTTCTTAGTAGGTCCTTTATCAGATAGCTTGGTTTCCTGAATTGCAATGATGTCAGCGTCCTCTGCTACAAGAGTTTCGATGACGGCGCGTGACAGCAATGCACGAGGAGATTCAGCTGTAAGAGCGGCATTTAGGGAATCAATGTTCCAAGAAATAAGTTTCATATGGTTCCTTTTCTAGTTTGTTCTGACTAATATTATATCAAAAATACTGACTCCGAGCGAATAGGGAGTTTGGAAATATGTTTTAGTTACTTGTATGCAAATACCAAAACTATGTTATAATATAACCAATAAATTAATGTTTGTGGAGGTATATATGAAAAGAATATTGATTGGTTTTGTCTGGCTTGCTCTCATTTTGGAAATCCTTGTTTACTATTGGTTTCAGCTACCAGCTTTCAATTTTCTGAGTCTAGAATTTTGGTTTTTCATACTTCAGTCTTTTGGCTTGCTGTGGATTGTACTCGCAACCACTAGCAAAATTAGTCCGATTCGGAAAGTTACCAAGGTTTCAGGTCGTAATCGTCAAGTGGAGTCTTACCAATTTTCGTCGGGGAAATTGCCGACCTATCTCAGTTGGTTGGGCCGTGTTTGGGTTGTATTTGTTTTGCTGATTATAGTTCTAGGGATCATCAATTCTCATATTTTTCGTGCGAAAGATTATGCTTCAGTAGTGACTGTGGAAGAAGCGGATTTTAAGACAGATTTTCCTGAGACAGATATTTCAAAATTGGCACTTTTAGATCGTGCGTCGGCTGAAAAGATTGGTGATACCTATCTGGGTACCATCGATAAGGTTTCACAGTTTGGTATTTCGAATGATTACCGCCAAATTACAATCGGACAGCAACCGTTTCGTGTGTCTCCATTGGAGTATAAGAGTTTTTGGAAATGGCTGAGCAATCACCAAGATGGTATTGGCTACTATGTAAAAGTTAATCAGACGACAGGTAAGGCAGAACTTGCCAAGTTGAACGAAGCCATGCATTACTCTGATTCTGAGTTTTTACTTAATGATACTCTGCGACATCTTCGTCTCCAGTACCCAACAACTATTTTTGGTAAGCCTTCGTTTGAAGTGGATGACAAAGGGAATCCCTACTATATTGCAACGATATACGAGCCAAAATTTGGACTGTCCTCACATGATCCAATTGGTGCTATTGTGTTAGATGCAGCTACAGGAGAAAGTAAGAAGTATCGTCTTGAAGAGATTCCTGAATGGGTGGACCGAGTTTATTCTGCTGAAAATGTCATCAGTCGTGTTGATGATCATTACACCTACCAGAATGGTTTTTGGAATACCATTTTCAGCCAAACAGGTGTGAAAAATACTACGGACAGTTATAATTATATTTCCATCGGTTCAGATATTTATCTCTATACCGGTATTACCTCAGCGACAGCGGACTCATCAAACCTTGGTTTTATCCTAGTCAATATGCGTACTCGTGAAATTACTAATTACAAATTGGCTTCGGCAACAGAGTCAGCTGCTCAAGAGTCAGCAGAAGGGGAAGTGCAGGAAAAAGGCTACAAAGCAACCGCTCCAAGTTTAGTCAAATTAGCGGATACAGCTTACTATTTGGTATCCCTAAAAGATGATGCTGGTTTGGTTAAATCTTATGCATTGGTAGATGCAGAAGATTACCAACAAGTCACAGTGAACAATGAAGTGGCCAGCTTAATTTCACAAGTTACTGGTAGGGATGCTTCTAGTCTAGCTGGACTTGCAACTACGACAAATGGAGATTCGAGTCAACCTACTGAAGTGGTAACGGGCAAGGTGGAAGCAGTTGCCAGCCAAATGATCGGTGGGTCAACGGTATATTATATCCAATCGGAAGGCAAGATTTATAAGGTTAAGGCTACTGAAGACAGTACAGACCAGTTGCCATTTATCAAGGTAGGCGATCAGTTTACTGGTCAATTGGATAAAAAGAATTACTTGCAACAGGTTGTCATCAATCCTGAATAAGAAGAAGTGGAAGTTTGTCTGATGATGTCAGACAAACTTCCACTTTTTTTATTTTCGTGCGAAATGCTGGTTTTTATTGTATAATCGAGTGTTGTGATTTTTTCTAGTGATACTCAATGAAAACGTGTACCTAGGATGATAACTTATCAACAATCTATGGTTTAGGAGTTGTTTATGAATCTGTTGAGGAAAAAACAGGTAGGGGAGCGTAGTAATCAAATGCGGCGTCACTTGAGTTTGGTTGATTTGATCTTTTTAGGGATTGGTTCAATGGTGGGAACAGGTATTTTTACAGTGACGGGTTTGGCTGCTGCCCAATATGCTGGTCCTGCCTTAATTATTTCTATCGTCATAGCAGCAATTTCAGTTGGTTTGACAGCATTATTCTATGCTGAATTTGCCTCACGAATACCTACGAACGGCGGAGCTTATGGGTATCTCTACACGGTTTTCGGAGAATTTCCTGCTTGGATTGCTGGTTGGCTGACCATTATGGAGTTCTTGACAGCTGTTTCGAGTGTTGCATCGGGATGGGGTGCATATTTGAAAGGACTCTTAGCTCATTTTGGTATTTCAATGCCAACTGCATTGAATGGTACCTTCGACCCTGCTGCGGGTACTTATGTAGACCTTTTACCAGTTCTGGTCTTGTTTTTCGTAATAGGGGTTGTTTTACTAAATTCTAAGGCGGCACTTCGTTTTAATTCAGCCTTAGTTATCTTAAAATTCTCTGCCTTGGTCTTGTTTGTGATTGCTGGTATGTTCTTTATCAAACCGTCCAATTGGGCTGATTTTGCGCCCTTTGGGTTTGGAGCGATTTACGGTGGCCAAGCAGGTATAATGGCAGGAGCTTCTCTCATGTTCTTTGCCTTTCTTGGCTTTGAATCCATTTCGCTAGCTATAGATGAGGTAAAAACACCTGAAAAGAATGTGCCAAAGGGAATCGTCTTATCCCTCTTCATTGTCACAATATTGTACATTATAGTGACATTAGTCTTAACAGGAATGGTGCATTATTCTAAGTTGAATGTGGCAGATGCGGTTGCTTTTGCTTTGCGAGAGGTTGGTTTAGGTTGGGCAGCAAGCTATATTTCTGTTGTGGCCATTCTGACCTTGATTACAGTATGCATCTCGATGACTTATGCTCTCTCACGGATGGTGTATTCGATTAGTCGCGATGGATTATTGCCGAAATCCTTGAGTCAATTGACCAAAACCAGTAAGGTTCCTAAGAATGCGACGATACTGGTTGGAATATTTGCGGCGATCTGTGCGGGTATTTTCCCCTTAGCAACCATTGCTTCCTTTCTGAATATTTGTACCTTAGCCTATTTGATGATGTTAGCAGTCGGAATCATTCGTCTTAGACAAATAGATGGGTTGCCAAAAGAAGGTCAGTTTAAAACACCGCTGGTACCCTTATTGCCTATTTTATCAATTCTGATTTGTCTTTCCTTTATGTTCCAATACAGTCTTGATACTTGGTTAGCTTTTGGAATTGCCTTAGTAATTGGTATGTTCATTTATTTCTTCTATGGCTATGGTCATTCTGAAGCAAAATAATGTTTATCTCTTCTTTATTTGAAGGGATTTTTTCTACAATTTTTTTATAGAAATACTAGAAAGTTAAAAAATAAGATAGTATAATATATTTAATGAGAGACACAAATATGGAAGGAGAAGTGCGATGTCAAATCGAGACATTCGTGCTAAAGCAACAGCCATTCGTGAAAGTACGGATGGGATGATGACCTTATTTTTAGCACCTGTTCTCATTATGGTTCTATCAGATGTTTTAGATCGGATGTGGGGACAGGCAGGTATTGTTTTATGGGGAAATACTTTTGTGAAAAATGGTGTGACACGCACTATTCATTATATTTCACTTGGTCCGTCACCCTTCTTTGATTTCTTAGTACAATGCTTGCTTGTAACAGCTTATTTTCAATTGATTAGGGTGGTCCGTAATGAGAAAAGTATCGTTTCGTTCAAAGATTGCTTTTCTCTGCTTGATGGTAAAAATTTTTTACCGATTGTAGTGACTATTTTATTGAAACAAATTTTTCTCTATGTTGCTGCATTTCCAACTACAGTCGGAGTTGCATTGATATTACTTTCCTTTTATAATTCAATTTTTATTCTTGAAGCGCCTGTTGGATATTCTCCAGATTTTTCGAGCCTTTTCAATTCGACAAATTTGTATTTGGGCCTCATACTTATGCTAGTTGGGATTGTTTTGAATTTATATATTAATTATGGGCTCAGTCAGGTCTCCTTTTTGCTATATGACTATTTGGATAAGGATATGTACACATCACCTTTCAAGATATTTAAACAAAGTTGGCAATTGATGAGTGGGAATAAATGGCGTCGATTCTTGTTAGATCTTTCTTTTATTGGCTGGTTTATTGGCGTCATCTTGACGTTAGGACTCCTAGGGCTCTATGTATTCCCTTATTATTGGACCTGTCAAGCGCTGTTTTATGAAGATTTAATAGCTAAGAATCCTTTGGTTTTTTCCGATGAAAAAACACTCGTTACCTCAACCCCTACTTAAGTTGTGAGTGTCACAAGCACTTTAATCGATAAACCGCAGCGAATCCCTTTAAATCGAAGGGATTTTAGCATGTTTCGATAGAAATTAATGGAAAACAGATGAAAAAAGTAATATACTATAGTTAAAAGTGCGTGTTTATCAAATACGTAGTAGTGTATAGAACGATGATTTCCAATATGAAAACAGATGCATAAGGAACGAAAATGGAAGGGAGATGGAAATGACGACGAACAATATCGTATCTAGAGCGATGGCTATTCGTGAGCGAACCAAGGGGACAACGATCCTGTTCTTACCATCCATTTTGCTAGCTATATGCTATGCCTTATCAACGACTATTTTTCGTCTATTTACTTTTCTGAGTCTACGACAAGATAGTGCATTGGTAGAGAGTCGCTTAGTTTCATCTGTTACATTAGCTTATTTTTCTCGTGAAGGAATCCGTCTTTTATTACAGCTTTTGATCGGGCTTGCTTGTTTTCATCTGCTGGAATTATTCAGAGGTGATAGACAGGAAGTTACTCTGAAAGATTACTTTTCACTACTCAAATCGGATTGGGCAAAACCTATTTGCATGACCTTACTCTTTCAGTATTTGATTCTCATGGTAGCAGGTGTACCCGCCACGATAGGTTCCACCTTATGGCTTAGCGGTCTTACTATGAGGAGCTTGATGGTGCTTTCTCCTGGGGCAATGGCAGAGCTGGCTTCTCATCAGCCTGATCAATTGATGGCTAGAGGAGCGATTCTATTTATAGTTGGCATCGTCTTGTATTTTCTTGTTTACTATGCCTATTCTCAGACTGTTTTTGTCCTGTTTGATCATTTAGATAATGCAAGTTACACCAACCCACTGAATGTATTAAGAGAGAGTCGTCTCTTAATGAAAGGAAACTATTGGCAACGAATTCGTCTAGATCTATCGTTTCTAGGCTGGTTTGTCGGTGAATTGGTAACTTTACATTTGTTGTCTATTTTTGTTCAACCATATTACCATATAGCTAGGACAATTTTTTACGAAGCTATAAAAGCAAAAATAAAGACTGTTAGCGAGTGAATCGTCAACAGTCTTTTGTTGTTTATAAGGATTTTCTTTTATGTTTATAATAGAGGTCATAGACAAGCCAAGCTATCATTCCACTTTGAACAAACAAGCTAATTACAGAACCTTCGACCCCGAAATCACCGCCAGATAGCCATTCAGGTCCTGTGATACCAACTTGTATAAAGGCATGTCCAGCTTGTGTACCGCTAACTGGGAATGCAAAGACATTTCCTTGGAAACAATTCCAGGCAGCATGCAAGCCACCAATTGTCCAAATATTACCTGTTTTGAGCATCATCAAACAGGTTAAAACACCAAACAATGTGAGATCCAAAAGCGGTATGAGTGAGATAGCATGGTTTCCTAAATGAAGAAATGTGAAAAAGAGCGAGGAAATGAGGATACCAACAGGAATAGTGTGTTTGGCTGAAAGTGATGAAAACATCCATCCTCTTGATAATACCTCTTCTGTTGTACCTTGGATTGACCAAGCTAGGATTAGTATAAAGAATTCTCCGAGTAATTTTATAGAGAACTGGGTGCTAGTAAATTCAATCGCACCCATTCCCCACATGATGAGTGTACACGTGGTCAACATTGTAGCTCCGATTCCCCAACCGAGTAGAAAATCTTTTCCAGCACCTTTTTTAGTAAACCCGAGTCCTAACCACGGGCTTTTTTCAACACAGCGAGACCAGAGAATCACAACCAAACTAATAAATATAAAAGCAAATAAATCTAAGCTAAGCGAAAGAAATGGACTGTTATCATACGGAATAAATGGAATGATCGGAGCATACACAATTAATCCAAGCATTTCCCCTACAATCAACAAAATCATCCCCATTAATGGTGAAGTAAACGCATTAAGGTTAAACGCTGATTTAGCTTTTTCTTTGATAAACTCTGTTTTCATATATGGTCCACCTCACAGATGCTTTACTAGTTTACTATTTTACCATATTAATTTAGAATATTCTAGGCTTATTTTTATGTAAAAGATTGAACGTTTCAAAATAATACACGGAGAATGGTAAAATTCAAACAAAAAATCCACAGTAAAACCTGTGGAAAATATGGTAAAATTGAACAGTAGAAAAGTGCTCCTCTATCCATGAATGGATGTAGGAGAAAGACGGTGGTTACTTTCTAAGTGAGAGGCTAACCTAAACTTGATGGCAAGTAAACTTGCTCATCAAGTAACGACAAATCCTAAGCGATTTGTCTAAGGTTCGCACTAGTTCAATTTTTGAAAAATATCGTTTCAAAAATTGAACGTCGGAGGCTGAGTTATCAACATTTGAAGTGGTACAAACGCTATTGAGTTTTGGTGGTTTCACCATCGCCTTAGTAGGTTTGTGCTATAAAATCTTCAAAGATTACAAAAAATAATCCGTCCCCATTTTTGAGCGAGTAGGACGGAGTATTTCCGTAGTATGAGCCACCGTCTTTATAATGCTCAAACAGTCTGCGAGACTGTTTGAGGTCGTTTCCCCCAAAAAACAGAAGGAAACGAACATGGCGGATTGAGTTGGCGCTCAATCCCTTTTTCAAACTTATTATACAATAAACTAAAATTGTTTGACAATTTTTTATCTACATCATCAAAAAAGTGTTACTCCCGAGTTTATCAGTTAAAAAACAAAAAAGCTCTCTAAACGCTGTCAAATCAACGTTTTGGGAGATTTTTTGAGTTATAAATTGTGTTGTGTATGCAGTTTTTCCCTAACTTTTGAATATCTTCATATCTGACAGTTCGACGATCCCAAGTGATTCCTAATAAATGAAGTAACTCACTTGCTTCATGGTTCTGCTTGACTCTATATATATCCCTTGTCCCATATCTGCAGCTAACATACTGACTAAGCCTTTAACCAATCTAGTAGGCCTCATTTTCTTACCGACAATGTAATAATGCGAATCATCAAAAATTTGATAAAGCACTTTAAAAAACTAGTATACGATGTTTTTCTATCTAGACATAAATAAGATGATTTCCAATTCTATTTTAGATTCTAGAAAATAAACCTCAACTTTCGCAAATCCTTGTATGAAGCAATTTGCAATTATATTAGCCCCAAAAGAAAGATTCAGTTTTATCAAACGTCGAAGTTCAATCGAAAATAACAGATGAGAATACTTATGAAGACTGGCTAATAAAAAGTATAGTGGAGCTTAACAAGGCCAAGCGCGACTGGATAGAAGACATACTTTCAAGGTATGGAGACTTGGATGAGGTTGCGACATGTCAGAGACAGATAAGTGAAGTTGATAAAGAAGGTGGTAGAAAGATTCTTAACCCTTATCGAAATATGTTATTAGATATTGAAAAGCTTACAGATTCGGATCAGAAAAACTATTATTTGGATTCTCATCAAGAAATAATTTCTGATTTGGAAGATATTTTTCCACAACCTCATATCGAATAAAGTAAAACGGAAGCAGCTGTTCAAAACTGTTTCCGTTTTTTCTTTATTCATCAATCGCAAAGACCAGAACCATAATTTGGATAAATGTAAATCCTAAAATAAATGGCAGAGCTGCCCATGAAATAACATCGATCATTTCATTGACAACGACAGTTGGTCGTGTAAAAATGTCCCAGGAATTCAGTCGAGCATAGCGACCAATATGGATTGCAAAACTAGAGAGAAAGGACAGGCCACCAATTATGACTAGGCGGAGCCAATAGGATTTGATGGCAAAGGCGGAGAAGATAAGTCTTAAACTCTCCACACCGCTCATGACCCCAAAGAAAATACTTGGGACATAAAGCATAAATAGAATCATACTTTCTCGTTGCCATAGAACTGTGTTGGCAAAGTGTATATGAACAATATCTGTCACCATGTAAAATGTATTTGGATAAAAGAAAAGCCAAAGGACAGCGGTGATGAATTTGATGAATCCGTTTTTAGAAAAATGGGTCAGAATGGCAAAATCTAATGAAACCAAGGCCAAAAACATATTCCAAGTTAAATCAGGTGCCTTGATACCGTAACGATAGAGTCCAGCAGCGATAACAATGAAGAAAAGGTGGATAAGATAATTTTTCTTAGTAAACATAGCATACCTCTTTCTATTTGGATTACAGTATAGTATAGCATGATGGAAGAAGAATAACAATGAGAACCATTTTGTGATTTAGCTGAAAATATGATAAAATGAAGTATTGTCAATAACAGAGTTTCATTTGCTCTGAATTTGAAAGGAAAAAAAGCATGACAAAAACACCGTTTTATATCACCACACCGATTTATTATCCGTCTGGAAAACTCCATATCGGTTCAGCTTACACGACCATTGCCTGCGATGTATTGGCTCGTTACAAACGCCTTATGGGGCATGATGTCTATTATTTAACAGGTCTTGATGAGCATGGTCAAAAGATTGAAGAAAAGGCAAAAGATGCTGGATTAACTCCACAAGCTTATGTAGATGGCATGGCGGTCGGCGTGAAAGAACTTTGGAAACTTCTTGATATTTCATATGATAAGTTTATTCGCACAACAGACGATTACCATGAACAAGTGGTGGCAGATGTTTTTGAAAAATTGCTGGCTCAAGATGATATTTACTTGGGTGAATATTCTGGTTGGTACTCTGTATCAGACGAAGAATTCTTCACTGAAAGCCAATTGGCAGAGGTATTCCGTGATGAAAATGGTAAGGTAATAGGCGGGATTGCTCCAAGTGGACATGAGGTTGCTTGGGTATCAGAAGAATCTTACTTCCTCCGCCTCAGCAAATATCAAGATAAATTGGTTGAATTCTTCAATGCTCACCCAGACTTTATCCAACCTGATGGTCGAATGAATGAAATCATGAAAAACTTCATCGAGCCAGGCTTGGAAGATTTGGCAGTATCCCGTACATCCTTTACATGGGGAGTACCTGTTCCGTCTAATCCAAAACACGTTGTTTACGTATGGATAGATGCTCTGCTTAACTATGCGACTGCTTTGGGCTACGGTCAGGAAGAGACAGCCAACTATGATAAGTTCTGGAATGGAACTGTTTACCACATGGTTGGAAAGGACATTCTTCGCTTCCATTCCATTTACTGGCCAATCATGCTTATGATGTTGGATATGAAGCTGCCAAATCGCTTGGTTGCTCACGGCTGGTTTGTCATGAAAGATGGCAAGATGTCTAAGTCTAAGGGAAATGTTGTTTACCCAGAAATGTTAGTCGAGCGTTACGGCTTGGATCCACTGCGTTACTACCTCATGCGTAGTCTACCAGTCGGTTCTGACGGAACCTTCACGCCAGAAGACTATGTTGGTCGTATCAACTACGAACTGGCCAACGACCTTGGAAACTTGCTCAACCGTACGGTCGCTATGATAAACAAGTATTTTGGTGGTCAGGTGCCAACTTTTGTTGCCGACGTGACTGATTTTGATGCAGACTTGGCGGCAGTAGTAGCTGACAACTTGGCAAGATACCACAAGTATATGGAAGCAGTTGACTATCCACGCGCTTTGGAAGCTGTTTGGAATATCATCTCCCGTACCAACAAGTACATTGATGAAACTGCACCTTGGGTCTTGGCAAAAGAAGAAGCTGACCGCGACAAGTTGGCAGCGGTTATGGCTCACTTGACAGCAGGTCTTCGTGTGGTGGCGCACCTCATTCAACCATTCATGATGACGACGTCTAATGCCATTATGGAACAGCTTGGTTTGGGTAGTGTATTTGACCTTGAAAACCTTGACTTTGCAGGTCTTCCAGCTGGTTTGACAGTGGTCGCAAAAGGCACGCCTATCTTCCCACGACTGGATATGGAAGAGGAGATCGCCTATATCCAAGCCCAAATGGGTGGCAGCTCTGCTATTTCCCAAGAGGAAGAAAAAGAGTGGGACCCAGCTGACGTGGAACTCAAAAATAAGAAAGCTGCGATCAAGTTCGAGGACTTCGACAAGGTAGAAATCCGTGTGGCCGAAGTCAAAGAAGTAGCCAAAGTAGAGGGATCTGACAAGTTGCTCAAGTTCCGTCTGGACGCAGGTGACGGTCAAGACCGCCAAATCCTGTCCGGTATCGCTAAATACTATCCAAATGAGCAGGAGTTGGTCGGTAAGAAAGTCCAAATCGTTGCCAACCTCAAGCCGCGTAAGATGATGGGCTTGCTCAGCCAGGGCATGATCCTCTCAGCCGAACATGGTGACAATTTAACACTCTTAACAGTCAATCCATCTGTGCCAAACGGCAGTCAGATTGGGTAAGATAACTCAAACACTCAGTGAATCTGGGTGTTTTTTTGCGAACTAATTGCGAACTAATATAGAAAGGAGGTACTATGTTAATTGCACTTGATGAAGATGGGCAAGTTTTTAATGTCTTGGAAAATCCTGCGCCACAAGGTCGATATTTTTGTCCAGGTTGTGGAGGCCTAGTCCGGTACAAATCCGGAAAAGTTCTGCGTTCGCACTTTGCCCACGTCACCCTGCGGGACTGCCACTATTTTTCCGAGAATGAGTCCACCCAACATCTGTCCCTCAAGTCTTGTCTGTACAGGTGGTTAGTCAATGCCGAACGAGTTGAACTTGAAAAATGCCTGCAGGAGTTAGGTCAGATAGCGGACTTATTTGTCAATGATTGTTTAGTCATGGAAGTCCAATGTTCCAGTCTGCCGATTTCTCGTTTGCAGCTGAGGACGCAAGCCTATCGTGAGGCTGGTTATCTGGTTCTTTGGTTGCTTGGCAAGGATTTGTGGCTCAAGGAACGACTGACCAATTTGCACAAGCAATTTCTCTCTTTTAGTATGAATATGGGTTTTCACCTCTGGGAATTGGATGAGGAGAAAAAAGAATTGCGGCTCCGTTACCTTATTCATGAAGACTTACGAGGTAAGGTCCACTGTCTGACAAAGGTTTTTCCATTTGGCGAGGGAAATTTATTGGAAATCTTGCGTCAGCCCTTTGCAAAGCAAATCCTATCTAGCATGACTTGTCCTATGGATGAGGATTTGCCTCGCTACATTGCTCAACAGCTTTATTACAAATCCCCCAAATGGCTCGCTCTGCAAGCGGAAGCTTATGGACGTGGAGAAAATCTACTGACCAAGACAGTATTTGACTGGTTTCCCCACATCCGACTGCCCCGCTCTGCCATTGGCTTTGCCCAGATACAGGTAAATTTGAACTCGGTTTACCAGGACTTTGATGGCTATTATGCTAGGGTTAAAGACAAGAGAAATCAAGTCCTTTATCCACCGGTTATTTACCTTAAAAAATAATGCAATCGTTCTCACCTCCCGTTGGAAAGTGGAGCATTTTTATGTTAAAATATGGAATACGGAGGATTTATTATGTCTAAACAACGTCATGAAATTGAAGAAAAATACCAGTGGGATTTGACCACTATTTTTCCAACCGATGAAGCTTGGGAAGAAGAATTAGCTTCATTACAAGCAGAAACAGAAACGGCAAAGGATTTTGCTGGCCACTTGCTTGATTCGGCTAAAAGTCTCTTAGATATTAGTGAAACACAACTCGGTCTCATGCGTCGCATTGAAAAACTCTATGTCTATGCGTCTATGAAGAACGATCAAGATACTCGTGAAGGTAAATACCAGGAATTTCAGGCTAAAGCCATGGGCTTGTATTCGGCCTTTTCACAGGCTTTTGCCTTCTATGAACCTGAATTTATGGCTATTACTGAGGAACAGTTGAAAGCATTCATGGATGAAGAGCCAACTTTGGTGCAGTACAGCCATCAATTTGAAAAACTCTTAGCAACTAAGGACCATGTTTTGTCACAAGAAATTGAAGAAGTATTGGCTGCTACGAGTGAGATTTTCGAATCTCCAGCTGAAACTTTCTCTGTTTTGGATAATGCAAGTATCCTATTCCCTGAAATTGCGGATGAAGAGGGACATTTGGTACCACTTTCTCACGGTAACTACATCCACTTTATGGAGTCTAAAAACCGCGACGTCCGTCAAGAAGCATATGAGGCTATGTACGGAACCTATGAGCAGTTTCAGCATACCTACGCTAAGACTCTGCAGTCAAACATTAAGGTCAATAACCTGAAAGCACGTTTGCGGAAGTACGACTCAGCCCGTCACGCATCTCTTGCAGCCAATTTTATTCCAGAATCTGTTTACGATACATTAGTTGAGGCAGTCAACAAGCACCTTCCGCTCTTGCACCGTTATATCAATTTGCGAAAGAAACTCTTGGGCATTGACGACTTGAAGATGTACGATATGTACACGCCATTGTCAGATTTTAGCACCAAGATTTCCTATGAAGATGCACTCAAAAAATGCCAAGAAACCTTGGGAATCTTCGGTGAGGAGTATTCGGCTATTGTAAAAGAAGCCTATGAGAATCGTTGGATTGACGTCCATGTCAATGAAGGAAAACGCTCAGGAGCATATTCAGGTGGTGCCTACGACACAAACGCCTTCATGCTTCTCAACTGGCAAGATAACTTGGATAACATGTACACCCTTATCCATGAAACAGGACATTCTCTTCATTCCATGTTGACTCGCAAGACACAACCCTATGTCTATGGCCATTATTCACTTTTCTTAGCTGAAATTGCGTCAACAACCAATGAAAATCTTTTGACAGAAAAACTATTGGCAGAAGTAGAAGATGACAAGGAACGCTTTGCTATTCTCAACCATTACCTAGATGGTTTCCGTGGTACAGTCTTCCGCCAGACACAATTTGCCGAGTTTGAACAAGCTATCTATAAGGCAGACCAAGAAGGTCAAGTCTTGACGGCTGATTTCCTCAATGAATTATACGGTCAGACTAACGAAAAATACTACGGACTTTCTGCAGAAGAAAACCCAGAAATCCAGTTTGAGTGGGCTCGCATTCCACACTTCTATTACAATTTCTATGTCTATCAATATGCGACAGGTTTTGCGGCAGCATCAGCTCTCGCAAACAAGATTGTCAATGGTAGTCCAGAAGACAAAGAAAACTATCTCAACTACTTGAAGGCTGGTAGCTCAGATTATTCCCTCAACGTCATTGCAAAAGCTGGTGTAGATATGACCAAGGAAGACTATCTTAACGATGCTTTTAAAGTTTTTGAAGCACGCCTAACTGAATTGGAAGAGCTTGTTGAAAAAGGGGTTACATCTGTAAAATGATTTCCTATAAGCGTTCGATTGTGATACCAGTTGCAGTCAGTATTGGTTTGGTTTTGATTGGAATTGGCTTAATGACAAAGCCGGAACCAGCATTGGTTTCAGGATTGTGTTATTTATTGCTGAGTATTCCGTCAGCATTGTATGCTTATTTCTTGCGCAAACAGGGAGCTGTCTTTGTCTTGAATGAGCAGTATTTAGAATATCAAAGCAAAGCAGGAGGAGACTATCAGCGCCATTCTTTAGATGAGATTGCGGAGATTCGCTACCTTGTTTCTCCTGTCTATCGTGGCTATCAGTCGAAACGTCTGCGAATTGTAGGCAATAAAGGAGCACTACTTGCAGTCGTCAATTTGAATAAGCTTGATGGTGCAGATTTTAATGGTATATACCATTTTGTAGAGCAGGTAGCACCGTATATAAAATGGGACTTTTCAAATTCATAAAGTGGAGGTACTATGTTAACGGAAGAACTGCTACAGGATATTTTTGAACTGGCGGACCTCATGTCAAATGGTGATAGGGAGCTATTTCTCCAGCTTAGAGATGTGGTTTTTGCTAGTGATCCGAATCAGATTTTAAACTCTATTGAACGCATCCTAGAACCAGATTCATTTGATGATTTCTTGGACCGTGTTGGGGAGTCTGAAAAGGAAAATCTTTGGTTAATCTTGATAAAATTACTAGAGCATTTTGATTATATTTGTGTGCGTGATTATAAGGACAATCTTGAAGATTTTATCTACTTTTTTGACCGACTTCATCAAGTCCGCAATGCAGGGATTTCTCTCAAATTGGATTCGGATGGATTAAATCCAGCTGCCTCTATTTCAGAATGGGCAAGAGTCATTGATAGCAAATATCTTGATGAACATTTTTGTCTAGGGGCAGTGGATATTGACACGGATAGTTACTATCTCTTTTTCAGTAAGCAAGCGACTTTTGTTCGACTTCAAGAACTAGCTGGAAATTTAGGGTATCGAATTGATTACGCCAAAAAAATGTAAAGAAAAGGTGGGGAAACCTACCTTTTAGTGTGTTGATGAAGAAAATCTTGTCGGCTTATGATATAATGGATTCTATGGTCGAATCATATAGTAAAAACGCAAATCACAATATGCGCCGTCCTGTCATTAAGGAAGAAATTGTGGACTTTATGCGAACACGTCAGGCGCAAAATACAGGGTTTTTGAAAGAACTGGAAGAGTTTGCTCGTCAAGAAAATATTCCAATTATTCCACATGAAACAGTTGCTTTCTTTCGGATTTTGATGCAAACCTTGCAGCCTCAAGAAATATTAGAAATTGGAACAGCTATTGGTTTTTCAGCGTTATTAATGGCTGAGAACAGTCCCAATTCACACGTTACAACAATCGATCGAAATGAAGAAATGATTGGTTTTGCTAAGGAAAACTTTGCCAAATATGATCAGCGCCAGCAGATTGAATTGCTGGAAGGGGAAGCAATGGATTTGTTACCAACTCTCCCTGATGATACCTATGACTTTGTCTTCATGGACTCTGCTAAGTCTAAATACATTGTCTTTTTACCGGAAGTATTAAAAAAGGTAAAAGTGGGTGGTTTGATTGTTCTTGATGATATTTTTCAGGGTGGTGATATCGCAAAGGACATTAAGGAAGTGCGTAGAGGACAACGAACCATCTACAGGGGTCTACAACGCTTGTTTCAGGCAACCTTAAATCATCAAGATTTGACTGCTAGTTTGGTTTCAATGAGCGATGGATTACTGATGATTCGTAAGAATAGTGCTAATATTACCCTTGAAATAGAAGAAATTTAAGATAATTTAAAGCTTTTGTGTTATAATATAGAGGTTATTGAATAAAAGGAGACAGTTTTTCTATGAAGAAAACTAAAAAATTTTTTGCAGGAGCGGTAACTTTATTGGCTGCTGCAACTTTAGCAGCATGTTCATCAAGTGCCGATAAAGATATCATCACGATGAAAGGTAGCACCATCTCTGTTTCAGAATTTTATGATCAAGTAAAATACAATTCTCAAGCACAGCAGGTTTTGCTTTCTATGATTATTAGTGACGTATTCGAAAAAGAATACGGTGGTAAAGTTTCTGCTCAAGAAGTAGATGATGCATATAATGATATGGCAGAGCAGTATGGTGACTCTTTTGCCTCTGCACTTGCATCAGCTAGTTTGACAGAGGAGACATATAAAGATCAAATCCGTACAAACAAATTGGTTGAATATGCAGTTAAGAAAGCCGCAGAAAAAGAGTTAACGGATGATGCATATAAGAGTGCTTATGAAGCTTATACACCAGAAGTAACTGCTCGTGTTATTAGGTTAGATGATGAGACTAAAGCAAAAGAAGTACTTGCATCTGCACAAGCAGAGGGCGCAGATTTTGCTCAATTAGCGAAAGACAATTCTACTGATACTGATACAAAAGATGATGGTGGAAAAATTACATTTGACTCATCATCTACTACTCTTCCAACTGAAGTACAAACCGCTATCTTCGCCTTGGATGCTGGTCAAGTCGGCGCATCAGTTATATCCGTTTTGGATGCATCAACATATACTACAAGCTACTATGTTGTAAAATTAGAGTCTAAAACTGAGAAATCTGATAACTGGGAAGATTACAAAGACAAATTGAAAGAAATCATTCTTGCTGAAAAACAAGCAGATTCTACTTTTGTCTCTAACGTCATTAAGACTGCTCTCCAAGACGCGAATGTGAAAGTAAAAGACTCAGCATTCCAAAACTTGTTGTCACAATACATCACAACTGAAGAAAGTAGTTCATCTACTGAATCTTCAAGTTCATCTTCATCAACAACTGAATCTAGTTCATCTGGTGAATAATGAACAACATATATTAAGATTAGATACTTGACACCTTAGTTCAGAAAATTGGCGGTTGTTGCGAGCCATCTAAGCCAAGTATTTTGCTACTTAATACTACAATTGAATAGTAGAACCTGAATTCACAGTTTAGCCGATCTTTCTTTCATAAGAAATGCTTTACTACTGAATACTGGTTCTTAAATGAGAATGACAAGTCATTGAATGAAGGTGGTACCGCGGTTCTTCGCCCTTCGTTTGATTTCTTGTTATTTTTTTGAGGTGATTATGAAACAATTTCTAGTGAAACAACGGTTTACGTTTGGCGGTGAAAAATTTAATATCCAAGATAATTTTGGACAATTGGCCTATCAAGTTAAAGGAAGTTTTTTAGAAATTCCGAAACGCTTTACTGTCACCAATGACCAAGGTATTGAAATTTGTCAGATTACGAAAAAAGTATTTTCTTTCCTGCCTCAGTTTACAATTGATATGGCTAATGGCCATTCTTTCTATTTACAAAAGAAATTAACATTTTTTAAAGACCGGTATACGGTCGAAAGTTTAGGTTTGCTTTTAGAAGGCAATATTTGGGACCTTGATTTTCGTTTGAGGACTCCGGATGGTCAACTAGTTGCTGAAATTTCCAAAGAACTTTTTCATTTAACTTCCCATTATTCTGTAACGGTTGTAGATGATGGTTATGCTGATTTAGTTATTTCTTTAGTAGTTGCCATTGACTATGTGGAAATGATGGAAGCTGCATCTAGTTCTTAATAGTTTATCACTGAAAGTTTTTCTAAAAACAAGCAATCTATTGGTGTTGGTTCCTGTTCCCTGGAACCATGTGTGTTTTGAAAACAAATTGAAATTTTTAACAAAGGAATGGTTTGGTTAGGTTATTTTCGAATCAAAGCCAAGCTAAAAACAAATGAAAGGAAACGTTCAGTTCAGCTAGTTAGTTAAATTGAACCCGCCCGGAAGGGTTGCTTCTTTCAATTGCTGACTTCTCAAAATATCTAAATGAAAGGAAAGGGTATCGAGTTTATTCTGAAATGAACTCGGGCTACGGACTTTCACCTCAATTATTACTATATGAAAGGAAAAGTTCAATTTAGATAATTTTCTGAATTGAACCCGAGCTAAAAGCGTCGAGAAAAAAGATAGACCGCCTAGTGCGCTGGCGCACAGCGTTGGTCTCCTATTTTCTTCTCGCTTTCTTAACGCTCTTGGTATCTTAATTATGCATCAATTATCTTCTGCTCAAATCCGTCAAATGTGGTTGGATTTCTGGAAATCTAAGGGTCACGCGGTTGAGCCTTCTGCAAATCTTGTTCCGGTGAATGATCCGACTTTGCTTTGGATTAACTCTGGTGTGGCAACTCTTAAAAAGTATTTTGATGGCTCTGTGATTCCCGATAACCCACGTATCACTAACGCTCAAAAATCAATTCGTACCAACGATATCGAAAATGTTGGTAAAACTGCTCGTCACCATACTATGTTTGAAATGCTTGGGAATTTCTCTATTGGAGATTATTTCCGTGATGAAGCAATTGAATGGGGTTTTGAATTGCTAACTAGCCCGGAATGGTTTGGTTTCCCTAAAGAAAAATTGTACATGACATATTATCCAGACGATAAAGATTCATATAATCGTTGGATTTCACTTGGTGTGGAACCAAGTCACTTGATTCCACTGGAAGACAATTTCTGGGAAATTGGTGCTGGCCCTTCTGGTCCAGATACAGAAATCTTCTTTGACCGTGGTACTGAATTTGACCCTGAGAATATCGGTGTTCGTCTTTTGGAAGAAGATATTGAAAACGACCGTTACATCGAGATTTGGAATATTGTACTTTCACAATTTAACGCTGATCCAGCAGTTCCTCGTTCAGAATATAAAGAATTACCTAATAAAAATATTGATACGGGTGCAGGTTTAGAACGTTTAGCAGCTATTTTCCAAGGAGCTAAAACAAACTTTGAGACTGACCTCTTCTTGCCTATTATTCGTGAAGTTGAAAAACTATCTGGTAAAACATACGATCCAGATGGTGATAACATGAGTTTCAAAGTAATTGCGGACCATATTCGCGCTCTTTCATTTGCCATTGGAGATGGAGCTCTCCCTGGTAATGAGGGACGTGGCTACGTTCTCCGTCGTCTTCTCCGTCGTGCTTCAATGCATGGTCAACGTTTGGGAATTTCTGGACCATTTTTATATAAGTTAGTTGAAATTGTGGGTCACATTATGGAGAGCTACTATCCTGAAGTACTTGAAAAACGTGATTTTATTGAAAAGATTGTAAAACGCGAGGAAGAGACTTTTGCCCGTACTATTGATGCTGGTAGTGGTCACTTAGATCAATTATTGGCTCAGTTAAAAGAGGCAGGGAAGGATACACTTGAAGGTAAGGATATCTTTAAACTGTATGATACTTATGGTTTCCCAGTGGAGTTAACTGAAGAATTGGCTGAAGATGCAGGTTATAAAATTGACCATAAAGGTTTTAAAGCTGCGATGAAAGAGCAACAAGATCGTGCGCGTGCAGCAGTTGTCAAAGGTGGTTCAATGGGAATGCAAAATGAAACATTGGCTGGAATTACAGAATCTTCAACTTTTGTATACGGGCAAACCAAGCTTGACGCGACATTATCTGTAATCATTGCAGAAAATGAGCGTACAGAAGCAGTTTCAGAAGGTCAAGCATTATTAGTATTCAATCAAACGCCATTTTATGCAGAGATGGGTGGTCAGGTTGCCGATCATGGTGTTGTTAAAAATGCCACTGGCGATATTGTTGCGACTGTCCTTGATGTTCAAAAAGCACCAAACGGGCAACCATTGCATAAGGTTGAGCTTCATGCTAGCATTTCACTTGGTCAGGTGTATACACTTGAGCTTGATACAAAACGTCGCAATGGTGTAGAGAAGAACCATACTGCAACTCACTTGCTCCATGCAGCTCTTCACAACATCATTGGTGAACACGCAACACAGGCTGGTTCCTTGAATGAGCAAGACTTCCTACGCTTTGACTTCACTCACTTTGAAGCAGTTACGGCAGAAGAACTTCGTCGCATTGAAGAAGAAGTCAATGAACAAATCTGGAATGCTATTCCTGTTGTAACAGTAGAGACTGATATTGATACTGCTAAAGAAATGGGAGCTATGGCACTCTTTGGCGAAAAATATGGTAAAGAAGTTCGAGTTGTTACAATTGGTGATTATTCTATCGAACTTTGTGGTGGTACACATGTTAGTAATACGTCTGAAATCGGTATCTTCAAGATTTTAAAAGAAGAGGGTATTGGATCAGGTACTCGCCGTATCATTGCAGTAACTGGCCGTGAAGCCTTCTTTGCCTATCGTGACCAAGAAGATGCTTTGAAAGAAGTAGCGGTGACTATCAAATCCCCACAAATCAAGGAAGTACCAAACAAGGTTGCAAGTCTTCAAGAACAAGTTCGTGAATTGCAAAAAGAAAATGCTTCTCTGAAAGAAAAAGCAGCTGCAGCGGCAGCTGGTGATGTATTCAAAGATGTGAAAGAAGCTAACGGAGTTCGCTTTATTGCCAGCCAAGTTCAAGTTTCGGATGCAGGTGCTCTCCGTACTTTTGCGGACAACTGGAAACAAAAAGACTACTCAGATGTATTGGTGCTAGTCGCTTCTATCGGTGACAAGGTCAATGTCCTTGTAGCTAGCAAATCAAGTAATGTACATGCTGGTAATCTTATCAAAGTTCTTGCGCCTATCGTAGCAGGTCGTGGTGGTGGTAAGCCAGACATGGCCATGGCAGGTGGTAGTGATGCTTCTGCAATCCAAACACTCTTAAACAGTGTAGCAGAAAACCTATAATATCTTATTCCAAACTCCATTGGGAGTTTGGTTTTTTCTATGGCTTGTGATACAATGAAGGAAATCCATCAGCAAAAGGGAAAAGGTATGAATTTATTATTTGTAATCGATGATGCTTATGTTGAACAGCTTAAAGTAGTCTTATACTCCATCGTTCATCAGATGCCAAAACAGGCGTTTCAGGTGTTCTTAATGCAGCAGGTTCTTTTGAAAAAGCACTCTGAAATCAAGCGTTTTGTGGAGAATTTGGGAATGACTTATCATCCAATCGTGGTCGGAGAGGATGCTTTTGCAAGTGCTCCTACAACGGACCGTTATCCTCAAACCATTTATTACCGTCTTCTTGCACATGAATTTTTACCAGAAGAAGTGGATAAAGTCCTTTATTTAGATGCGGATTTGATTTGCCTAAATGGTTTTTGGGGGCTTTATGAGATGGAGATGGGGGAGCAGTACTATGTGGCGGCTAGTCATAATGAAGATGGTAAGCTTTTAGATTATGTTAATAAGCTTCGACTGAATAATTTTGAAATGGATTCTTCTTACTTCAATACAGGTGTTCTCTTGATGAACTTAGAAGCTATTCGTTCCCATGTGAAACGAGAAGATATTTTAAACTTTATCAAAAATAATCGTAAGCGATTGTTTTTACCTGATCAGGATGTACTTAATGGTCTTTATGCTGACAAGGTGATCCCGATTCCAGATGAAGTGTACAACTATGATGCACGTTACAGTTTGATTTATCAAATAAAAAGTCAGGGAAAGTGGGACTTGAATTGGGTGATTGACCAGACAGTTTTCTTACATTTTGCTGGTCGAGATAAGCCATGGAATCAAAATTATTTAGGACGTTACTCTGCTCTTTACAAATTTATGTCCAGTTTGACACGTAAGTTTGAAGAAACTCTCTCCTAAATTTGAATTGGTTAACCTAGAAATTTGTTGAATTAGACAAGTGGGAATAGCAAGTCGCACGTCAGGCTGAAATAGTTCACTGAACGCTTTCACTCCCCCTGACTGTTAAAGCCAATCACCCACTGCACTGAAGTGTTGACAGGAACTCTGAGAAGTGGCTCTGGTCTTGAGCCCAGCCTCTTCTCTTACGTCGAATTAAATAAATATAATTAAAATGACTTTATTCTGGATGAATGATTTTAGATACGGGAGAGAATTATGGGGAAATGTTTGGTCATAGGCTCAACAGTCTGTGATGTAATGATATATTTGGATCAATTACCGGGTCGTCAAGGAGATGCGCACATAAGAAAACAAGTTATGTCTCTTGGTGGTTGTGCATTCAATGTTGTTACTATTCTCCACCACCTCGGGCTAGATTATGATTTTATTTCACCGGTTGGCTCAGGTCTTTATGGAACATTCGTTAAAAGTGAATTAAAGAAACTGGGTATTGAAACGTCAATTGCTTTAGATGGAGAAAATGGCTGTTGCTATTGTTTTGTAGAGTCAGATGGTGAGCGAACATTTCTGTCAGATCACGGTGTGGAATATTCGTTTGATCCCGCTTGGTTGGAAGGACTTGATTTATCCTCTTATGAATATATCTATGTCTGTGGATTAGAATTGGAAGAGGAAACGGGGCAGCAACTGGTTGATAGTTTGACAGATTGCCCGACTCCCATTATCTTTGCGCCTGGACCGCGGGGAAATAAAATTCCTTTAGAAAGAATGCAACAGTTGCTGGATTTGTCTCCAATCTTGCATGTAAATGAGCAGGAATCCATTGATTTAACTCATGAGGTAGATGTGGAGAAGGCTACAATACAGCTATTCAATCGGACTGGCCGAGCAGTGATTGTGACCAGAGGAAAAAATGGGGCGATTGCTTTTGATGGGGGCTGGCATAAAGTGGCTAGTTTTCCAGCAACCGTAAAAGATACGATCGGAGCAGGTGATAGTCATGTTGGAGCTTTGATGGCTGCACTGGCAATCGGAAAAAACCTAAAACAAGGCTTGAAATTTGCCAATCTTGTCTCTAGCTATATCGTTTCTCAGGAGGGCGTCCATCTTGAAGAGATACAGTATAAAGAATTAAAAGAGCGTTTGACGAATATAGGAGAATGAGGCAAGATAGCCTCTTTTTTATTTTTTACGAATAACTAGATAGAACGATGACAAGGTTTTATTACATTATGACTATCATCATAAACTTTTTGACAAAAATTATTATTTTTTTGACAAAGATACTTGTCAAAAAGAAAAAGAAGTGTTACAATGATATCAAGATAAATTGATGGAAACGAATTCATCAATCAAGAAAAAAGAAAGTAGGGATTTATGATGAAAAAGCAACTGGTTATTACAGGAAAACATATTTTTTACGGTGTGATGATTCTCTACATCCCGATTACGCTATTTGCCTATATCAAAGGGATACTGGAACCATTTATGTTGACACCTTACGCTTCATTTTTCGCTGTATACCTCTTAGATATAGATAATTCAGATACGGAGAAAGAGCCGTGGTTTAAACTAGAATTTGGTAAGAAAGTCGAAAACGACATTAAAAAAACTGATGAATAAAGAGGATACAATCATGAAAAAGTTAAATAGTCTTTACATCGCAAGATTTCTACAAATAGCAGCAATTGCTTATCTAGTTTTTGTCATACTATCAGATATTATGAAGTGGCAACAATTGGATCATACTCAAGTGACCCTTGCCATTTGTCTAATTGTAATGACAACTGATATTATTGAAAAAAAGAGCAAAAGAAATAGAAATGTAGCAGGAGAACAGTAATATGGAGAAATGGAAAGAATTTTGTAAGGGTATCTATTTTGGTTTATTAGCAATTGGATTGTTTATCTTCCTCCTGAATGATTTCTATTGGTTGATGAAGGAGCCATCTTATCAAGTTGGCTTCCAACTATACCTTTCTATCGCTGTTGGATTCCTTATTATTCCGTTTTTTATAAAGGTAGGTTTTGGTTTAGAGAAAAAATTCCAAAACAACTAGATAATGTCTGGGAAGGTAGATATGAATATCAATAATAAGAAAAAAACTCTTGTCACAGGTACAAGTTTTACAAGGTGAATCCAGTTTGCCTTTCTTATTCGCTATACTCTATTCTTTCATTCGGAAGCTCATATTCGGCTATGAAATGGCTATGGTGCTTCTTTTGATAATGACGTGTTTTTGTTGAAGTTAAACTTAGCTATTTGCAAAGAAAGGGAGAAGAAAAATGGAAGCTAAAAAGAAATTATTTGAAGTCAATATCATGGAAAATAAGAAGTTTGTTTGGGGATTGAATATTCTTGCTGTGGCACTCATCTTTCTATTTGCGTACATATTTGGAAAGATAGGGTCTTTGTTGCTCGTTGACGGTGCACAAAATCTTGAAATAGACTTACTTCAATTATGGTTAGGTTTGCTACTGTATTTTCTTTTAATAGCTGTGCATGAGGCTATCCACGGAATCTTCTTCAAAGTTTTTTGTCCTGAAAATCCTGTTAAATTTGGGTTTAAATGGAAATCGGTCATGGCCTATGCGACCAGTCCAGGCTCACTCTACAATCGAATGCAAATGCTAGTAATCAGCCTGGCTCCCTTTGTTGTGATTAGTTTGGTTTTGACTATGGTAGCAGGTTTTGGGATGATGAATACCACTCTTTACTTCATGTTAGCAACCATGCACGCTGCCTCTTGTGCAGGCGATTTCTACTATACCTATCTTTTATTGGTTAAGTTTGCCAAGGGAAATATAGCTGTCGAAGACACAGAAACAGGCTTGATTATCTATCAAGCCTAGAAAGGAAATATCATGGAATATGTCTTGAAAAATCGGCTCAAGGAATTGCGAGCCAGAGATGGTCTCAATCAGACAGAGCTAGCAAAGTTAGCAGAAGTATCACGGCAGACCATTAGCTTGATTGAGCGGGGCGAATACACGCCCTCGGTGGTCATTGCCATGCGTATAGCACAGATTTTTAATGAAAATGTGGAGAATGTCTTTCAATTAGTGGAGGTAGCAAAATGAAACAAGGAAAACAACTTTCAACGAAAAAAAGATGGATGAGATATTCAGCGTATATGCTGATTTCAGCAATTTTGGGTGGCTTTATCGGTTTCTTTGGAGTATTAATCTTTAAATTCAGCCTACCTTCTTATCTCAATTTAGATAATTTTCTAATTTTTTTGAGGATTATTACATTTGTAATTTTCGTTGGAACCGTATATTTTGGTGTTAAAGCTAATCAAAATTATAAACTTTATCATTCCATTTCAGATGAGGATGAAGAACGTGTTGATAAACTATATAAGAAAATGTATCGTAACCTAGAGTACGCGACCATTACATTCAATGTTGCTGCATCATTGACATTGTTAAATTTGGTTTTAGGATTCGGGGTCACTTTCTTAGAAGAGAGTGCAGTTATGTACGGGTCCATTCTTGACGTAGTTTTCTATGTTATTCTTCTCATCTCTCAGGTTTTTATTGTGAAACTAACTCAGAAAATTCGTGACTATAAGCTTTCTGCTTTTGCTACGGTAAAAGAGGTGAAGGAATTTATGGAGGCTATGGATGAGGGAGAAAAACAAGCTAACTACGAAATGAGTTTTCAAATCGTTTTTACTCTGAATCAAATTGTGTTACCAGGTTTGTATCTATTCCTATTTGTAGTTAGCGTGCTATTGCAGGAGCGACAAATTATGGCCTTTCTAGTTGTTGCATTTTTACATATTTACATCAATGTCATGCAAGTTCGCATGATCCGTCGTTACTTTAAATAATTAAACATCAAATCCGTTGATGTGAAAAGAATAAATGACTCGGGAAACTTTTTAAGTGAGTAAATATCTGTTTCCTATCAATTTTGTTTTTTCAACTTAGGCAATATTTTCGGAGAATGGCTAGCTACTGGGCAGAGTGATTTGTCAAACCTGAATTTCCTATTGCCAATGGTTTTGGGCTTGCCAGCTCTGCTATTGTCATTTAGTTTCTCTTTTATTACTTCGACGTAAGTGGAAACTCCGTTTCCTTATTTCCAACTTCAAACACTACACTGGATTGTTTGAACTCGCCTTGCCTAACTGAAGTTATGCCTGTGGCTAGTTGCCTTGTACTAAAAGTAAACTAAAAGACTTTATCTTTCAACAAACGAAAAATAATTGTTTATATTAAGGAGATTGCTATGAATAGACTTGGAAATGTGAGATACTGGAATGTGGTTGAAAATTGGAAGTTTCTCTTAGTGGGACTTGCTGTCGTTGCATTAAATGTTTTGAGTCAGATGGCGATGTACGCCTTACCAAATTTTGATGGGGATAATTTACTGATTGCCGCATCTTTCTTGCTGGTTGCTGTTGTTCTTGGTCTAATCTTAACTGGCAAATTAGGCCTATGGAAGGGTGAGCAGAAGTGGGGGATAGTTGCGAATATTGGTTTTGTAGTACTTGCTTTTATCGTTATGTTTGGTCTGAAAATGATTGGCTGGCAATTGATGATGCTAGAAGAGGGTTATGGTCAAACGACTGCCAATCAGGAAGTCCTCAATCATTCAGGTTTGCCGACCTTACTTTTATTTATCTTTACAGTATTATTTGCTCCTGTTTTGGAGGAACTGTTTTTCAGAGGAATTGTTATGGGGAAAGTCTTTGGTAAAGATTCTATTGTTGGTCTGTTGCTATCAAGTTATCTATTTGGTCTTATTCATGTACCGACTAATATCGGGTCTTGGTTTATTTATAGTGGTATGGGCCTAGTACTAGGGCTCGCCTATCAAATTTCTGGCAAGTATACCAATGCACTCATTCTACATAGTCTCAACAATTTTATCGGATTTTTGTTTATGTTGCTAATGCAAAGTATTGGCTTGATTTAGGAGGAAAGATGGAAGTATTTTTGTGGATAGCCTTTGTTTATTTATTATTAAGCTACCTGTCAGATAGAAAAAAAGTGAAGCAGTTGCATGTTAGGGTAAAAAAGTTGCAGAAAAATACCAAAGGAGAAAATCAGATGTCTGTTTTATTGAAAGAATTGGTCGGAAGAAAAGCCAAAATCCGCTTTGATGAAGAGTTTCTAACTATGTATGAATACACTATTTTAGCAGTTGACGAGGAATGGGTTAAAATTTCTCGTGAATTTGCGGAAGGAAAGATTGAAACCAAGTTGGTTCGAGTAGATAATATAGTCGATTTGACATTCTAGCTAAGAAAAAAAGAAGGGAAAAGGTGTCATGTTAAAATTTATCAAACACACTGCATTATTGTTTTTATTTTTTGTTGCTTATCAAATTATTACTGGATTTTTGATGATAGGACCGACATTACAAGCAATTCCAGAATTTCCAGCTCAATTGATTGAGAATATGATTTGGGTTTGTGCGATTATTGGTATCGTACTCGGAATTGCATTTACAATTGTATTATGGAAATTCGTGTTTTCTCGGCAGACCATTGACTATAGTGTATCTTCATCATGGTTTCATAAGATTTATTGGCCAATTTTACTTTATATTGTATTCTTCATCGTCCAATTTTTAGTGCCAGTATCTGAAAGTCAGAATCAAACTTTGGTCATCCAATTTGTATCTGCCTACCCTTTGGTTGCGTTTTTAGCAGTCGTAGTCTTTGCACCATTATTAGAGGAGTTGATTTTTAGAGGTTTGTTGGCAACCTATTTCTTCCCCAAAATGGCTGATATGAAAACTGTGAGCTTGTATCTGATTGTAACAGGATGTTTGTTTAGTTTGGTGCATGTTCCGGCAACCATTCCACAGTTTTTGATTTATTTCACTATGGGTCTTAATCTTGGTTGGCTTTATCTAATTAGACGAGATATTCGTTATCCAATGGCGCTACATATGTTAAATAATGGAATTTCCTATTTGATGATATTATTTTTGGTATAAAAAATAAGCAGCTCAGATGAACTGCTTTTTTTATGGATCTTTTTATAACCCATATAGATAATCATCATCTGTCATGGCTTCCACTTCGCCGAGCAAGTAGCCATTACCGACTTGTGAGAAGAAGTCGTGGTTAGATGTACCGGTTGAGATACCGTTCATGATGATTGGGTTTACATCATCTGCTGAATCAGGGAAGAGTGGATCTTGTCCCAAATTCATAAGGGCTTTATTGGCATTATAACGAAGGAAGGTTAAGACTTCCTCAGTCCACCCAACTGCATCATAGAGCGAACGTGTATAGCCCTCTTCATTTTCATAAAGTTGGTAAAGAAGGTCATACATCCAGTCGCGGACTTTGTCTTGTTCTTTGTCAGACAATTCATTGAAACCAAGTTGGAATTTGTAACCAATATAAGTTCCATGAACAGATTCATCACGAATGATTAGTTTGATAATTTCTGCAACGTTGGCCAGTTTGTTGTTACCAAGATAGTAGAGCGGTGTAAAGAAACCAGAGTAGAATAGGAAAGTTTCTAGAAATACGCTGGCAACTTTCTTTTCAAGCGCCGTACCATTTTCATAAATTTCGTTAATGATTTTTGCCTTGCGTTGTAAGAATTCGTTGCTATCTGTCCATTCAAAAATTTCCTCAATCTCAGATTTGGTATTCAAGGTTGAGAAGATAGAAGAGTAGGATTTCGCATGAACAGACTCCATGAATTGGATGTTGTTGTAGACTGCTTCCTCGTGCGGTGTGCGAATATCGTTGCGGAGAGCTTGAACACCTGTTTCAGATTGAAGGGTGTCTAAGAGGGTCAATCCACCGAAGACTTTACCAACCAAGTCTTTTTCTTCCACTGTGAGTTTACGCCAATCATCCAAGTCATTTGACAAGGGAATCCGCGTATCGAGCCAGAATTGCTCAGTCAATTTCTCCCATGTAGACTTGTCGATTACGTCCTCAATGGCGTTCCAGTTTATGGCTTTGTAGTAGGTTTCCATCATGTTCTCTTTCTTTTTCTTGTATTTCTAATAGTATATCACAAGTAGATAGTAGCCTGTAAAAAAATCCCCCATAAGGGATTTTTAATCGAGCGCTCAATAGTTGCTTCACATCATGAACGACAGTGTCGTAAGGCAGCTAGCTAATCCGCTTATAGCTGTTAGCGTAGATTAGGTAGTTGGCTTGCCGACAGCTAGACTCGTGAAAGTTACGACCTGAGAAAAGTCGTTCGAACTTAAGGACTTTTCGAGGTAGTAAGCCACTTAGGTACTGACCATATAGTCAGTACCGTTCATTCTTTAGATGCTTTAGGATCAATGAATGTTAGTGTCTTGAAATCAAGTCCTTTTGACGCCCTCACATCTTACGACACGTAGAAACTGAAGACGATATTTCTTCAGTTTCGGAGTTAGTGAGGCAGCTAGCTAATCCGCTCATGGCGGTTAGCGTAGATTAGCTAGTTGGTTTGCCAACAGCTAATCTTGCTACGTCAAAAACGAGTTCGGGCTAAGGACTTGGCAAAAAAGAGAAATCCCTTTGAGATGCAAGCTATCTCTGTGGTATTTCCTATTTTTGCTGTGTCCTTTTGACGCCCTCACATCTTAAATTACACAACTTTCACATTGGTTTGCGCCGACTTCTTCTCCGTCATCGGTAAAGGTACGGATGTAGTAGATAGACTTGATACCTTTGTTGAAGGCGTAGTTACGAAGGATAGAGAGGTCACGTGTGGTTTGCTTGTTCTCTTTCTTCCATTCATAAAGAGCTTTAGGTAGTTCACTGCGTAGGAAAAGAGTGAGGGATAAACCTTGGTCGACGTGCTCTGTTGCAGCAGCGTAGACATCAATGACCTTACGCATATCCATATCGTAGGCAGACTTGTAGAATGGAATGGTTTCTGTTGACAAGCCAGCTGCTGGATAGTAGATTTTACCGATTTTCTTTTCTTGACGTTCTTCAATCCGTTGTGTGATTGGGTGAATAGAAGCAGAGACGTCATTGATATAGGAAATAGATCCATTTGGTGCAACAGCTAGGCGGTTTTGATGATACAGACCATCAGCTTTTACATTGTCACGTAGTTCAGCCCAGTCTTGCCCGCTTGGAATGAAAATTCCTTCAAATAGTTCTTTGACACGGTCAGATTGTGGCTGGTAGTCTCCAGTCACATATTTATCGAAATAAGTACCGTCTGCGTATTTTGATTTTTCAAAGTTATGGAAGGTTTCTTTTCGTTCCCGAGCGATATTATTTGATTCTACCAAAGTCCAATAGTTAAGGAGCATGAAGTAGATGTTGGTAAATTCTACGGCAGTTTTTGAACCGTAATCAATCAAGTTCTGAGCCAAGTAAGAATGAAGTCCCATAGCTCCAAGACCGATTGAATGCGCTTGACTGTTTCCTGCTTCAATAGATGGTACAGCAGAGATGTGTGAATGATCTGTGACATAAGTCAAAGCGCGTGTCATTGTACGAACAGAACGTCCAAAATCAGGTGACTTCATTAAGTTAACGATATTAGTTGAACCAAGGTTACATGAAACGTCAGTACCCATGGTCAAGTATTCTTGAGAATCGTTTAGAATACTTGGTGTTTGGACCTGAAGGATTTCCGAACAAAGGTTGGACATGATAATCTTGCCGTCAACAGGGTTGCTACGGTTAGCTGTATCGATGTTGATAACATATGGATAGCCAGACTCTTGCTGGAGTTTGGAAATTTCTGTTTCCAAGTCACGTGCCTTGATTTTTGTCTTACGAATGCGAGGGTTCGCCACCAATTCATCGTATTTTTCAGTAATATCTAGGTAGCTGTAAGGGACACCGTATTCCAACTCAACTGAGTATGGGCTGAAGAGGTACATGTCTTCGTTTTTACGTGCCAATTCGTAGAATTTATCAGGAACGGTGATACCGAGTGATAAGGTCTTCACGCGAACTTTCTCATCGGCATTTTCTTTCTTAGTCGAAAGGAAGGAAATAATATCTGGGTGGAAAACATCAAGATAAACGACACCAGCCCCTTGGCGTTGTCCAAGCTGGTTAGAATAGGAGAAGCTGTCTTCGAAGAGTTTCATAACAGGAACAACCCCAGAAGCCGCCCCCTCATAGCCCTTGATTGGAGCACCAGCCTCACGCAAGTTACTAAGAGAGATACCGACACCTCCACCGATACGGGACAATTGTAGAGCAGAGTTAATCGAACGTCCGATCGAGTTCATATCGTCAGTGACTTGAATCAAGAAACAAGATACTAACTCACCACGGCGAGCACGAGCTGCGTTTAGGAAAGAAGGTGTTGCTGGCTGGTAACGAAGGTGAATCATTTCATTGGCTAGGTTTAATGCCAATTCTTCGTTGCCCTCAGCAAAATACAAGGCGTTGAAGAGAACGCGATCTTCCATGCTTTCCAAGTAATAGGCGCCATCGTTTGTTTTGAGGGCATACTGATTGTAGAACTTGTAGGCAGCCATGAAAGACTTGAAGCGGAAATTTTGGTCTTTCAGGAATTGATCAATCTTGATGATAAATTCTGGACTGTATTGGTCCAAAAACTCTTTTTCAAGGTAATTTTCTTCTAATAGATAAGCAATCTTATCTAAAATATTATCAAATTGCTTGGTATTTGGGAGGACGTTTTCTTTAAAGAAGGCCTTAACCGCTTCTTGGTCCTTGTGGAGTGGGATTTGCCCATTGACAGGACGGTTGATTTCGTTATTTAAACGGAAGTAGGACACATCGCCTAGCTCTTTTAAACTCATAGTTGCAATCTCTTTCTTAATTATAGTAGGGTAGATTAGGAATTAAACCAAGGCTTTTAATTTACCTGGTTGGAAACCAGAAAAGACATCATTTTCCGTTTCAATAACAGGTGCTGCTGAGAAACCGAGTCCTTTTACATGATCGATGAATTCAGGTTGTTCATCTAGATTGATTTCATTATATTCCACCTTGTGTTGGTCCAAGAATTTCTTGGTCATTTTACATTGAACACAATCATTTTTTGAATAGATAGTTACCATTCAGTTTCTCCTTTGTCTCTCAAGGATAAAAATATCCCATTTTTGTTACCAATCTAGGATACAAAATTTTGAACTTAAAGTCAAGGAGCTTGTCTGAATGAATCACTAAATATTGTGCAATCAATTTATTGACAACACCAAATATAGTATGCTGGGAGGCCAAAACCTATTTCTATTGTTAATGTTTGGTAGGGTTTTCAATGGTTACGCTTGATGTACAATAGTAGGTGCAGGACAAAAAATAAAGAGTATATTAGAATCAGATACGGTTGATATGATTATTAAATAGTACGCGATATGTCATATGATATAACATGCTTGGTTAGGTATTGATTGAATAAATATTACAATCTATACTATACTAAATAATAATGTTGAAAGAGGGCAGAGCAGATGAGTCTATCGTATAAAAAACGCTTACTTCATAGTGAGAATGAATACTCTTACTATGCATTGAATTCGGTTGCAACCGAAAATGGTGTGGATATTCATACACTTCCATATACCATCCGAATTTTATTGGAAAGTCTTCTTCGTAAGGAAGACGGAGTTGATGTTACTAAAAATCACATTTTAGATTTATTACATTATCAGGCTTCTTCACCATCTGGAGAAGTCCCTTTTAAACCTAGTCGTGTCATTTTACAAGACTTTACTGGTGTACCTGTAGTGGTTGACCTTGCATCCATGCGCGACGCTGTTGTCAAAGCTGGTGGAAGCCCAGACTTGATAAATCCAGAAATTCCTGTCGATTTGGTCATTGACCATTCTGTTCAGGTTGACTTTTTCGGGACAGATCAGGCGCTTGAGCAAAATATCGCCTTAGAATTTAAACGAAATAATGAGCGCTATGAGTTTCTTAAGTGGGCAGAAAATTCATTTGAAAATTACCGTGCTGTACCGCCTGCAACTGGGATTATTCATCAGGTAAATATTGAATTTCTAAGTGACGTTATCATTAATAAGGATGGTTTGCTTTATCCAGACTCTATGTTTGGTACTGATAGCCACACAACTATGATCAATGGTATTGGTGTACTTGGTTGGGGTGTCGGTGGTATTGAGGCGGAAGCAGCAATGTTGGGTGAAGCATCTTATTTTCCAATTCCAGAAGTGATTGGAGTTCACTTAACTGGACAGTTACCGAAAGTAGCTACTGCGACGGATTTGGCTTTGAAAGTGACACAGTTGCTTCGTCAAGAAAATGTAGTTGGAAAATTTGTGGAATTTTTTGGACCTGGCTTATCCTCCCTTGCTCTTGCAGATCGTGCGACAGTTTCAAATATGGCTCCTGAATATGGTGCAACCTGTGGATATTTCCCAATTGATTCTGAAACCCTCAATTACATGCGATTGACCAACCGTACAGAGGAGCAAATTGAGTTAACAGAAGCATATGCAAAGGCAAATCACTTATTCTATGACAGCACAGCTATTCCAACCTATACTAAGGTACTTGAATTAGATTTGTCTACGATTGTTCCATCCATTTCTGGTCCGAAAAGACCACAAGATTTGATTGAATTGTCTAATGCTAAAAATGAGTTCCAAGCAAGTGTAACACGTGAAGTTGGTGTTCGTGGATTTGGTTTGGAGAAAGAAGAATTAGATAAGACAGCCACGGTTAAATATGCAGACGGCGACGAACTGATTCAAACAGGACATGTTGCGATTGCAGCGATTACCTCATGTACCAATACTTCGAACCCCTATGTTCTATTGGCGGCTGGTTTATTAGCTAAAAATGCAGTTGAAAAAGGTTTGACTGTTGCGAAGACTGTCAAAACGTCCTTGGCGCCAGGTTCGAAAGTTGTAACAGGCTATTTGAAAAATTCAGGTTTACAGACCTATTTGGATGCCTTAGGGTTCAATTTGGTCGGCTATGGCTGTACAACTTGTATTGGTAACTCAGGTGATTTACGACCTGAAGTAGCAGAAGCCATTAAAGATGAAGACTTATTAGTTTCAGCAGTATTATCTGGGAACCGTAACTTTGAAGGACGGATCAACCCACTTGTGAAAGCCAATTTCTTAGCGAGTCCACCACTAGTTGTTGCTTATGCTATTGCGGGTAATATGAATGTTGATTTAACAAGAGACCCACTGGGATATGATAAGGATGATCAGCCAGTCTATCTTGCAGATATTATGCCAAGTCGTGAAGAAGTTGACGCATACATTGACCAATACGTTACGCGCGATCTCTTTAAACAAGAATACCAGCAAGTTTTTACAGATAGTCAAGCATGGAATGCGATTGAAACAAAGATAGATAAGAATTATGCTTGGAATCCATCTTCTACCTACATTCAAAATCCGCCATATTTTGACAACATGCAGGAAGATTTATCTATAAAACCACTGAAAAACTTATCTGTTTTGGCTAAATTTGGAGATACAGTAACAACAGACCATATTTCGCCAGCCGGGAATATTGCCCGTCTGAGTCCTGCTGCACGATACCTAGAGGAAAATGGAATTTCTTATGTGGATTTCAACTCTTACGGAAGTCGTCGTGGTAACCATGAGGTCATGATGCGTGGTACGTTTGCGAATATTCGTATAAAAAATGAACTCGCAGATGGGAAAATTGGTGGATGGACCACATATGAGGGAGAAATCCTTCCTATCTATGATGCAGCCATGAAATATAAGGCTGCTGGTATCGGTAGTATCGTCATTGCTGGTAAGGACTATGGAATGGGTTCTAGCCGTGACTGGGCAGCGAAAGGTTCAAACTTGCTTGGTGTGAAAGTTGTACTTGCTGAATCATTTGAGCGAATTCACCGTTCAAACTTGGTCATGATGGGCGTTCTACCTCTTCAATTTTTGGATGGTCAAACAGCGGAAAGTCTGGGTTTAACTGGACATGAACACTTTACGATTGATTTACCAGAAGATGTAAAAGTTGGACAAGTTGTTACCGTCCATGCAAATTCTGAAGAAGGTTCAAAAAAATTTCAAGCTCTTGTGCGTTTCGACGCAGAAGCGGATATTCGTTATTACCGCCATGGTGGTATTTTACCAATGGTGGTAAGAAAAAAACTGGGGGGAAATGTATGACAGAAACGAATGGGTTAAAAGATGCGATTGCTTGCGATACTCGAATCAGCGCAATTGAAGATGATCGCTTGTCTTATGCAGGATACGATATCGCAGAGTTAATGGATAATAATGTTTCCTTTGAAGAGGTCATTTATCTACTGTGGAATTTGCGTTTACCAACTCAAATTGAATTAAATTATTTTGAGAAAAAGTTGCGTGAGGAGTATGCAATTTCTGATGCTGTCGAACAATGTATTTTGATTCAATCTCGTCAGCACTTGCATCCGATGAGTGTGCTACGTTCAACTGTGTCCCTCTTAGGTGTTTATAATGTGCATGCTGAAGAGAATTCCTTAGAGGCTTTGTATGATCAATCTATTCAAATTATGGCAAAGGTTCCAACTATCATTGCAACATTTGATCGTTTGAGAAGAGGATTGGTTCCAATTGAACCGCGTTCAGACTTGGGATTTGCCGCAAATTTACTTTATATGTTAAATGGTGAAGAACCTTCTGAATTGCAAGTGAAAGCATTTAGTAAAGCACTAGTTTTGCATGCTGATCATGAATTGAATGCATCAACCTTTGCTGCGCGTGTCACTGCATCAACTTTAACGGATTTGTATTCTTGTGTCACAACTGCGATTGGGACCTTAAAAGGTTCTTTGCATGGTGGTGCAAACGAGCGTGTATTTGACATGCTACTAGCGATTCGTGAAAGCGGTGATACGGAAGGATACTTGCAGGAAAAGTTGGATTCGAAAGAGAAAATCATGGGATTTGGTCACCGTGTTTATAAAACTGTGGACCCTCGCCAACAGTATTTGAAAGAAATGGCGCGTGATTTGACACTCGGAACTGACGATGAAGCATTTTATCAGTTGTCAGAGGAAGTAGAGAATTTTATTAAACACAAAAAAGGGTTGATTCCCAATGTCGACTTTTACTCTGCAACTGTTTACCATGTATTAGGAATTGATAGTGACATTTTTACTCTCATTTTTGCAATGAGTAGAATGGCAGGATGGATTGCTCATGTTCAAGAGCAACGGAAGAATAATAAGTTAATCCGTCCGCGTTCTTCCTATATTGGTAGCAGAAATCTAAAATATATTCCTATTGGAAAGAGGTAAGTATGGCAGAGAAGATTAGATTGGAAAATGGAAGACTTTTAATCCCTGACCAACCAATTATCCCCTATATTGAGGGGGATGGGGTTGGACAAGATATTTGGCCAGAAGCTCAAAAAGTCATCGATGCAGCAATTGAAAAAGCATACAATGGTCAGCGTTCTATTCAGTGGAAAGAAGTTCTGGCGGGTGAGAAAGCTTATGCTTTAAGCGGGACGTCTTTACCTGATGAGACTTTGAAAACGATTCGTGAGCATTTGTTGGCCATCAAGGGACCTTTGGGTACACCTGTTGGAAAAGGCCACCGGTCACTGAACGTCGCATTGCGTCAGGAACTAGATTTGTTTGCTTGTGTTCGTCCAGTTCGGTATTTTCAAGGGGTTCCAAGTCCATTAAAACATCCAGAAAAAACCGATATTACTATTTTCCGTGAAAACACAGAAGATATCTATGCTGGAATCGAATGGGATGCTGGTACAGAAGAAGTTGCAACTGTCATTTCATTTCTTCAAGAGAAGATGGGTGTGGCTAAAATCCGTTTTCCAGAGTCATCAAGTATCGGTATAAAGCCCATTTCTGAAGAGGGAAGTAAACGCCTCATTCGTTCTGCTATTGAATATGCACTAAAACACCAATTAAAAACAGTAACCTTGGTACACAAAGGGAATATTCAAAAATTTACAGAAGGCGGATTCCGAAAATGGGGTTATGAATTAGCTCAAGAGGAATTTTCGAATGAGCTAGAAAAAGGTTCATTGGTTATCAATGATATTATTGCGGATAACTTCTTACAACAGATTTTATTGGCACCTGAAAAATTTGATGTTGTGGCCTTGACCAACCTGAATGGAGACTATGCATCAGATGCTTTAGCTGCTCAGGTTGGAGGGATCGGCATTTCTCCTGGAGCTAACATTAATTATCAGACTGGTCATGCAATTTTTGAAGCGACACATGGAACTGCTCCAGATATTGCAGGTCAAAATAAGGCAAATCCTAGCTCAGTACTCCTGTCTGCTTGTATGATGTTAGAGTTTATGGGATGGAATGAAGCTGCTGAGAAAATTATTGTCGCTCTAGAACAGGCTATTTTACATCAACAAGTGACGATTGATTTTGCCAGTGCATTAGGTGTTGAAAGCCTGTCAACTAGCCAATTTGCTGAAGCACTTATCGCTCGTATTTAATAGAAAGGAACTCACCAGTCGGTGGGTTTTTCGACTTGAAATACTGAAAGAATAATAAAAAATTCTTGAAAATGATTTCAAAAAATGATATAATGCTCTTTGTAAGGGTTATCACATTGACTCGAAATAATTGCAAAAATAAAGGAGAAACCAACTATGGCTTCAAAAGACTTCCACATTGTGGCAGAAACAGGTATCCACGCACGTCCAGCTACTTTGCTTGTGCAAACAGCTAGCAAATTCGCTTCAGACATCACTTTGAACTACAAAGACAAATCTGTAAACCTTAAATCAATCATGGGTGTAATGAGTCTTGGTGTTGGTCAAGGCGCTGATGTAACTATTTCAGCTGAAGGTGCAGATGCTGACGATGCAATTGCAGCTATCACTGAAACAATGGAAAAAGAAGGATTGGCATAAAAAGATGACAGAAATGCTTAAAGGAATTGCAGCATCTGATGGTGTTGCCGTTGCTAAGGCATATCTACTCGTTCAACCCGATTTGTCCTTCGAAACGATTACAGTTGAGGACATAAATGCAGAAGAAGCTCGTTTAGATGCCGCTCTTACAGCATCACAGAACGAGCTTTCTGTTATTCGTGAGAATGCAGTAGCTAGCCTTGGAGAAGAAGCTGCAGCGGTATTTGATGCGCATTTAATGGTGCTTTCTGACCCAGAAATGGTAGGTCAAATCAAAGAAACGATTCGCGCCAAGAAAACAAACGCAGAGACTGGTTTGAAAGAAGTTACGGATATGTTTATCGCTATCTTTGAAGGTATGGAAGATAACCCATACATGCAAGAGCGTGCAGCAGATATTCGTGACGTAGCAAAACGTGTTTTAGCTCATTTGCTTGGGGTTCGTTTGCCCAACCCAGCAACAATTGATGAAGAATCTATTGTGATTGCTCATGACTTGACTCCTTCAGATACAGCTCAATTGAACAAACAATTTGTAAAAGCCTTTGTAACAAACATTGGTGGTCGTACAAGTCACTCAGCTATCATGGCTCGTACACTTGAAATTGCTGCTGTATTAGGTACTAACAACATTACAGAAATTGTTAAAGATGGCGACGTCCTCGCTGTTAACGGTATCACAGGCGATGTTGTTATCAACCCTACAGAAGATGTCATTGCAGAATTCAAAGCAGCTGGTGAAGCGTATGCTAAGCAAAAAGCTGAATGGGCATTATTAAAAGACGCTCAAACAGTGACGTCAGATGGCAAACACTTCGAGTTGGCAGCTAACATCGGTACACCAAAAGACGTTGAAGGTGTAAATGATAATGGTGCAGAAGCTGTTGGTCTTTACCGTACAGAATTCTTGTACATGGACTCACAAGACTTCCCAACAGAAGACGAGCAATACGAGGCTTACAAGGCAGTACTTGAAGGTATGAATGGTAAGCCAGTTGTGGTTCGTACAATGGATATCGGTGGTGATAAGGAGCTTCCTTACTTCGATCTACCACACGAAATGAACCCATTCCTTGGTTTCCGTGCCCTTCGTATCTCTATCTCTGAGACTGGTAACCAAATGTTCCGTACTCAGTTACGTGCTCTTCTTCGTTCATCAGTACATGGTAAACTTCGTATCATGTTCCCAATGGTTGCTTTGTTGACTGAATTCCGTGCAGCAAAAGCAATCCTTGATGAAGAAAAAGCAAACTTGTTGGCTGAAGGTGTAGCAGTTGCAGATGATATCCAAGTAGGTATCATGATTGAAATCCCTGCAGCAGCAATGCTTGCAGACCAATTTGCCAAAGAAGTTGACTTCTTCTCAATCGGTACAAACGACCTTATCCAATACACAATGGCTGCAGACCGTATGAATGAACAAGTTTCATACCTCTACCAACCATATAACCCATCAATCCTTCGCTTGATCAACAACGTTATCAAGGCTGCACATGCAGAAGGCAAATGGGCTGGTATGTGTGGTGAGATGGCTGGTGACCAACAAGCTGTTCCGCTTCTTGTAGGTATGGGCTTGGATGAATTCTCTATGAGCGCAACTTCTGTACTTCGTACACGTAGCCTTATGAAGAAACTTGACACAGCTAAGATGGAAGAATATGCTCAACGTGCCTTGACAGAATGTGCAACGGCAGAAGAAGTTCTTGAACTTCAAAAAGAGTATGTTGATTTCGATTAATCATTAAAAGAGTAAATAATCATCTGACATTGTTGGAGTTGTCAGATGATTATTGGCTCTTTTTTTCTATGTTTTGCATCAAAATCCGAAAGAATATTGGAAATTTTCAAAAAATTCTTGCAAATGTTTTCTGACTATGTTACAATGTTCACATTATCCAGAAGGAGGGAACGAATGAAGCAGTATCAGAATTATATTGATGGGAAATGGGTTGATTCCGAAAAGAAAATAACCATTTATTCGCCGATTAATCAAGAAGAGTTGGGGAATGTTCCTGCCATGTCGCAGGAGGAAGTCGACAAAGCTATGGAAGCAGCAAGAAAGGCTTTGCCAGCTTGGCGTGCTTTATCTGCATACGAACGTGCCCAATATTTGCACCGAGCTGCGGATATTTTAGAAGAACGCAAAGAAAGCATTGGTGAAATTCTTGCAAAAGAGGTAGCAAAAGGAATAAAAGCTTCGATTGGTGAAGTCGATCGCTCCGCGCATTTAATTCATTTCGCTGCTGAAGAAGGTCTGCGTGTTTATGGTGCTTCTCTAGAAGGGGGAACGTATGAACCAGCTGCAAAATCAAAAATATCGTTGATTCGTCGTGAGCCTGTTGGTGTTGTTCTAGCTATTGCACCTTATAATTACCCCGTCAACTTATCAGCCTCTAAAATTGCTCCGGCGCTTATCGGTGGGAACGTAGTGATGTTTAAACCACCAACACAAGGATCGATTTCGGGGTTGCTTTTGGCTCAAGCTTTTGCTGATGCAGGCATTCCAGCTGGTGTTTTCAATACAATAACTGGTCGTGGATCAGAAATTGGTGACTATATTATTGAACATTCTGAAGTGAATTTTATCAATTTCACAGGTTCGACACCGATTGGTCAAAAAGTTGGGAGATTAGCTGGTATTCGTCCAATTATGCTTGAGTTGGGTGGAAAGGATGCAGCTGTTGTTTTAAGCGATGCGGATTTGGAACATGCAGCGAAGGAAATCGTTAGTGGGGCCTTTAGTTATTCTGGTCAACGTTGTACTGCTATTAAGCGAGTATTAGTTGTAAATGAAGTTGCAGACCAATTGGCTGAGAAACTTCAGACTGAAGTTGAAAAATTAACGGTAGGGGATCCTTTTGAAAATAAGGATATTACGCCTGTCATTGATGAACAGTCTGCTGTCTTTATCGAAGGTTTGGTACAGGATGCACAATCAAAAGGGGCAGTGGAGTTAACTCCGTACAAACGTGAGAAAAATCTAATTTGGCCAACCTTGTTGGACCAGGTCACTCCTGAGATGGACATTGCTTGGGAAGAGCCGTTCGGTCCAGTGCTTCCAATTATTCGCGTATCATCTATTGAAGAAGCACTTGAGTTATGTAATCAATCAGAATATGGTTTGCAGTCATCTATATTTACGAAAAATTACCCATTAGCCTTTGAATTTGCTTCAAAATTGGAGGTCGGTACTGTGCATATTAATGCTAAAACGCAACGTGGTCCTGATAATTTCCCATTCTTAGGGATCAAAGGCTCTGGTGCTGGAGTTCAGGGGATTAAATATAGTATTGAGGCCATGACTAAGGTAAAATCTGTTGTCTTTGATATACAATAAGAAAAAGGAAGTTTCCAATTAATGGATACTTCCTTTTCTCGGTTATTTTGCTTGGTAAAATTTATTGTGTTGGTAAATTGGATCAAATGTTAAATTGATTCCAAGCTTACGTAGGACACTCTTGTCTTCATCTGACAGGATAACGGTTGAGTGGGCCTCACTACCATTTAATTGGCCCAATTCTTTCATGGCACTCGCCGCAATTGGGCTATCTTGTGCGGTAATCGCCAATGCGTTGAGTATTTCGCTGGCATCCAGTCTTGTATTGGTTTTATCGAGGTAATCTGATTTCAATTGCTGGATTGGGCGTATGTAGGTTGGTTCGATTAAGAGGGTTTCATCTTCGATTGCCGCAATTTGTTTGATGGCGTTTAAGAGGACAGATGCAGTTGGTTTAAGTAGGTCGGATGTTTTACCTGTTACAATATCTCCAGTTGGCAACTGAATAGCAAGGGCAGGGCTAGTTGTCAGCTCTGCTTTTTCGCGCGCAGCGATAACAACCTTACGATCTGCTGGTGTCACACCGACTTCATTCATGAGGAGTTCGATTTTCTTCACAGCCTGTTCGCTAATCCGCTCTGCCTTGAAATCCACCAAGGTCTGGTAGTAGCGACGGATGATTTCCTGTTTGGACGCTTCGATAGCAGCTTCTTCATTGATGATGGAATAACCTACCATGTTGACACCCATATCTGTCGGAGATGCGTATGGTGATTTACTCAAAATACGTTCAAAGGTACGGTTGAGGACAGGGAAGACTTCGATGTCACGGTTGTAGTTGACCGCAGTTTTGCCATAAGTTTGAAGGTGGAAAGGATCAATCATGTTGAGGTCGTCCAGGTCGGCAGTTGCTGCTTCATAGGCTAAGTTTACGGGATGATGAAGTGGTAAGTTCCACACTGGGAAGGTTTCAAACTTAGCATAGCCTGATGTTACGCCATGCAGTTGGTCGTGGTAAAGTTGGGAGATACAAGTCGCCAATTTACCTGAACCAGGTCCAGGTGCGGTGACAACGACGAGATTGCGACTAGTTTCGATGTAGTCATTTTTGCCCATACCTTCTGGTGAGATGATGCGGTCAATATCAGAAGGATAGCCCTTGATTGGGTAATGGAGATAGGACTTGATACCATGTTTTTCTAACTGCTTGCGGAAGGCATCCGCAGCTGGTTGGTTGCGGTATTGGGTAATGACGACAGAACCAACATAAATATCAATATCATTAAATGTATCAATCAAGCGGAAGACTTCTTGGTCATAAGAAATACCCAAGTCACCACGTGCCTTAGAGTGTTCGATGTTGCTAGCATTGATAGCGATGACGATTTCTACTTGATCTTTTAACTCTTGGAGAAGTTTGATTTTATTATCAGGTTCATAGCCAGGAAGTACACGAGCTGCATGAAAATCTTCCAACATTTTCCCACCAAATTCCATATACAATTTGCCTTCAAACTGAGCAATGCGCTCTAAAATATGATCACGTTGTAAATTCAAATACTTATTTGAATCAAATGCGATTTTCTTCATCCAATAAGTCCTCCAATTGTGTATTAATCTCTGGGAAAAACAAAAAATAGCTCCCTAAAACTAGGGAGCCTTTTCTCCGACCTCTCAAAAGAGGTGCCCGAACAATACTATAACAAACTGTTCTTTGCTTGTCAAGAAAAAGTCTGAGTAAAACACGCCGTACGCATGAAGCGTGACGTTGTATCAAAGCTAATTCAAATGTCTATAGCTTAGTAGGAAATGAGGCTGAGATAGGAAGAGTGGTCGAAAATATGTTATAATATTGGGACGGAGTGTGAAAAAAATCTCCTGTTTATCAATTGCTTTGAGTTTGTATAGAAAGGAACAAATAGATGAAAGATTTACATGCAAAATTATTGACTGATTTTGGGATTAATTTTTCAGATTTGAATTTATTAGAAACGGCTTTTACCCATACTTCCTACGCTAACGAGCATCGCCTTCTAAAAATTTCACATAATGAGCGCTTGGAATTTTTAGGAGACGCTGTACTCCAGTTGATGATTTCCAAATACCTCTACCAGAAGTATCCCAACAAGCCTGAAGGAGAAATGTCTAAATTACGTTCTACCTTTGTTCGTGAGGAGTCATTGGCTGGTTTTTCTCGTGCCTGTGACTTTGATCGGTTTCTTCGCCTTGGGAAAGGGGAAGAAAAGTCTGGAGGACGGAATCGTGATACCATTTTAGGAGATGCTTTCGAGGCTTTTTTAGGAGCTCTGCTGTTGGACAAGGGAGAAAAGACCGTAGAGGAGTTCATCCATCAAGTCATGATTCCTCGTCTGGAAGAGGGGAACTTTGAACGGGTAACGGACTATAAAACAGCATTACAGGAAATCTTACAGGTTAATGGGGAAATTGTCATTTCTTACCAAGTTGTAGCGGAAACTGGTCCAGCACACGATAAGACTTTTGAAGTGGAAGTGTCTGCGGATCAGCGTGTGATTGGCCGTGGTCGAGGTCGCTCTAAGAAATTAGCTGAACAAGCCGCCGCAAAAAATGCTGTGGAGGCTAGAGCATAAGTATGTATCTTAAATCGATTGAAATGCAGGGCTTTAAGTCCTTTGCGGATAAGACCAAAGTCGTCTTTGACCGTGGAGTGACGGCTGTTGTAGGACCAAATGGTTCTGGAAAGTCCAATATCACTGAAAGTCTACGTTGGGCCTTGGGAGAGTCGTCTGCTAAAAGCCTACGTGGAGGCAAGATGCCTGATGTTATCTTTGCAGGAACGGAAAATCGTAATCCACTCAATTTTGCTTCTGTGGTGGTAACCCTAGATAATAGCTCAGGCTTTATTGTAAATAAAAACAAAGAAATTAAAGTCGAGCGCCATATTTATAGATCTGGTGATAGTGAATACTTGATTGATGGGCAAAAGGTTCGTCTGCGAGATATTCATGATCTTTTCATGGATACTGGCTTAGGGAGGGATTCATTTTCTATCATTTCACAAGGGCGGGTTGAAGCAATTTTCAATTCCAAACCTGAGGAACGTCGTGCAATTTTTGAAGAGGCTGCAGGTGTTTTAAAATATAAAACTCGTAAAAAGGAAACAGAAAGTAAGCTGGCTCAGGCTCAAGGCAATTTGGATCGCTTGGACGATATTATCTACGAATTAGATAATCAGGTCAAGCCATTGGAGAAACAGGCACAAACTGCTAAGAAGTTTTTAGAATTAGATGGACAGCGCAAGGAATTATACTTAGATGTTTTGGTGGCTCAGTTGTCGCTTGGTAAGGAAAAGTTGTCGGAAAAAGAAGCCGAACTAGAATCTGTCAAAACTGAATTGACTAGTTACTACAAACAGCGTTCTGAGCTAGAGCAAGAAAACCAGTCTTTAAAAGAGAAGCGCCACCGCTTATCAGTACAATTAGACCGCGAACAGGCAGTTTTACTGGATGTGACCAAGTTAATCAGTGATTTAGAGCGAAAAATTGAGGTCCATAAACTGGAATCTAGTCAAAACGAATCTAGTCGTCAAGAAGCGCAGGCGCGTTTGGAAAACTTGTTGACTAGACGAGAGCAGTTGGAAGAACAAATTGAACAAAAGCAGGGTGTTCTTGAGCAATTAGAGAATTCATTGTCTAGTTTGAAAGAAGATATTGCTGCGGTAGACAGAGAAATTTCCTACTTTTCAGAAGATCCTGATCAGGTTTTAGATTATCTGCGGGAACAGTACGTGGCTCTGATGCAAGAAGAGGCAGAAGCTTCAAACCGTCTGACCAAGATTCAGCAGGATATAGCCAATCAAATCAGTCTTTCTGAGAGTAAATCTGAAGACTTGGCACGCTTGCAGACAGAAAAACAAACAGCTCAAGAAGAACTTGATAAGAGTCGGAAAAGTTTAGAAGAAGCTGATCACGAGTTACGCCAGTTACTTGAGCGCTATCAGACCAAAAAATCAGAATTGGATCAAGTTCAGGCTACTTATCAGTCTGAACAAGGTCGTTTGTTTGATTTGTTGGATCAGTTGAAAGGCAAACAGGCTCGCCAGTCTAGTTTGGAAGCTATTTTGAAAAATCACTCCAATTTTTACGCGGGGGTTAAGGCTGTCTTACAGGAGGCACCAAGCTTAGGAGGAATTATTGGAGCAGTCAGTGAACAATTGACCTTTGACACTCGCTACCAAACGGCTTTGGAAATTGCTCTTGGTGGTGCTAGTCAAAACGTCATTGTTGAAGATGAAGCGACTGCTAAACGAGCTATCGCATTTTTGAAAGAAAAACGGCAGGGACGGGCAACCTTCTTACCTCTGACTACTATCAAGCCACGTCAGCTTTCTGGACAACAAATCTCTTTACTAGAATCTTCCGATGGATTTTTGGGTTTAGCGAGTGATTTGGTGACTTATCAGCCAAATTTAGATGTGATTTTCCAAAATCTGCTAGGCACTATCGCGATTTTTGATACCATTGACCATGCCAATAAGGCAGCGCGGGCAACCAAATTTCAAGTACGTATGGTGACCATGGATGGAGCGGAAATCCGTCCTGGTGGAGCCTTTGCTGGTGGTAGCAATCGAAATAACAGCACGACCTTTATCAAACCCGAACTGGATGCTCTTTTAGGAGAAATAGCAGAGCTGTCTGGCCAGTTGCAGGAGCAAGAAAGCTTGGTTGCAGCTAAGAAAACTAGCTTAGACCAGACCAGAGAAGCCTTGGAAACGATTAAGGCTGATGGGGAAGAAGCTAGATTGAACCAGCAGAGCGCAAGGATTCATCAGGAACAGGCAGAAAATAGACTGGCTCAGCTTTCAGTCCAGTATGACCTGCAAATGAGTCAGGTTAGTCCGACCATTTTGACTGAGCTAGATGAAGAAGCTACTAAGGAAGCAGCAAACGTTCAAGCTTTGAATGAGAAAAAAATTGCCTTGGAACAACAAATCAATCAAGTCCGTGATAATCGTGATAGTATTCAAGAAAGCTTGCAGAAACTACAGACTCAGAAGGGGCAACTAACTTTGGTACAGGCTGAAGCGACCAGTCAACTTCGTTTTGAACAGATAGATCTGAGACGCTTGCAAGAAGAAAAAGCAACTACCGAAAAGGATATTGCTATCCTTGAAGATTTGATCAATCAGAAAGTAGTGGCTCTAGAAGATACGACTATAGAGCTTCTAGAAGAGCAGTTGCAGGCAGCATCTGATAAGCAAAGCCAGACCAATCAGATCCTAATTCGCTTAAAATTTGAATTGGAAGATATTGATGGGCAGTTTGAAGACCTGGAAGAAAGATTGCAACAAGCTCGGACTAAGAATGATGATTTGATTCGTAAGCAGGCTAAGTTAGAGGCGGATTGTGAGCAAGCGGGCGATACATTACGGACTTTACTTGGTAATTTGACCGATCATTTTAAATTAAGTTTTGAAGCTGCCCAGTCTCAGGCCAAGGCAGTTGAAAACCTTGCTAGTGCCGAACAAAATCTTAAGAACTTGGAAAGAGCTATTCGAGCTTTGGGCCCAGTCAATTTGGATGCGATTGAGCAGTATGACGAAGTCAATAATCGTCTAACCTTCCTCAATGAGCAACGGACTGATATTTTGTCAGCGCGTGATCTTCTTCTTGATACCATTCATGAGATGGATGATGAGGTGAAAGAACGCTTTAAAGTCACATTTGAAGCTATTCGTGAAAGTTTCAAGCAAACTTTCAAACAAATGTTTGGCGGTGGTTCAGCTGATTTGATTTTGACAGAGACTGATATTTTGACTGCAGGTGTTGAAATATCTGTTCAGCCTCCGGGTAAGAAAATCCAGTCTCTCAACCTCATGTCCGGTGGCGAAAAGGCACTTTCGGCCCTCGCTCTGCTATTTTCCATTATCCGAGTGAAAACCATCCCGTTTGTGATACTTGACGAGGTGGAGGCAGCCTTGGATGAGGCCAATGTCAAACGCTTCGGAGACTATCTCAATCGCTTTGATAAGGAAAGTCAGTTTATTGTCGTGACACACCGAAAGGGCACAATGGCTGCAGCGGATGCCATTTATGGGGTAACCATGCAGGAATCTGGTGTATCAAAGATTGTATCTGTCAAATTGAAGGATATGGAGAAATTATGATAAAAAAAATTTATGCCAGTGATATGGATGGTACGTTTTTACGTGAGGATCATAGCTTTGATAAAAAAAGTTTCCGACGGATTCTGGATCAGTTTAAGGAAAAAGACTATTTATTTGTGGCGGCAAGCGGGAGATCTTTGCAGAGTCTAAAGTTAGTTTTTGAAGAATTTGCAGATGAAATTGGGTTTGTTGCTGAAAATGGTTCTATTGTTGAGTATCAAGGTCAGATGATTTTTCTGGATGAACCGATTCGTCCAGAAGTTTACTTGCCTATTATTGCTGGAATTGATGCCGGTCCTTATGGAAGTAGTCGTTCCATGGTATTGTCTGGACTCGAAAACTTTTATTTGTTAAAAAATGCTGAGCCTCAGTTTTTAGGAGCAATGACAAATTATTATGCTCATTTTCAATTGGTGGACTCGTTTGAAGATGTCCAGGAAAAAATAATAAAGATTAATGCCAAATTCACCCCAGATGAGATGGACCAAGCAAGATTGTGGCTCAATCAGACCTTTGAAGGTGTGACAGCCATGACAACAGGTTTTGACAATATTGATATTATTCCTAATGGTTCAAATAAATCAGTTGGATTGAATCATTTGTGCAGTCATTTTGGAATTACAGGACGAGATGTAGTTGCCTTTGGGGATAATCAAAATGATTTGGATATGTTGGACTTTGCCGGTCTTGCCATTGCATCAGAAAATGCAAGAGAAGAAGTGAAGGCTCTAGCTCATCAGATTATTGGTCATTGCAATGATGGAGCTGTACTGGCTTATTTAGAGGAGGAAGTATATGGCAATTAAAATGATTGCACTAGATTTGGATGGAACTCTTCTGACGTCGGATAAACGAATTTCAGAAGCCAATAATCAGGCCTTGTTAGCAGCTCGGCAACAAGGTGCTTATGTTGTCTTAACAACAGGACGGCCTTTACAAGCTATTGGTACTTTTTTGGAAGAATTAGACCTCTTAGGTGAAAATCAATATTCCATCACCTTTAATGGTGGATTGGTACAAGAAAATACAGGGCGCATTTTAGATAAAACTGGCTTCAGCATTGATGATGTTCGTGCAATTCGACAAGTAACCAATCAATTGGACCTACCTCTGGATGTCTTGTATGGAGGAGATGTTTACTCATTACCAGCGGTCAATGGATCTCTGTATCTAACAGCCAATCCATTGCTGAATAAAATTGATGTGACAGATGAGGAGATGCCAGAAGATTTTGTCTATAATAAGGCGGTTACAGCTGTAGCAGCTGATTTTCTGGATGGACAAATTCCAAAAATTCCTAGAGAGTTGTACGATCGTTTTGAAATTTTCAAATCGCGTGACATGCTGCTAGAATGGAGTCCAAAAGGAGTCCATAAGGCAAATGGATTAGCAAAATTGATTGGACATTTGGGAATTGATCAATCGGAAGTGATGGCCTGTGGTGATGAAGGTAACGATCTTTCGATGATCGAATGGGCTGGTTTAGGCGTTGCAATGGCTAATGCAACAGACGAAATTAAGTCTGCTGCAAACCTTGTTTTACCAAAAACAAACGATGAAGATGGCATTGCCTGGGCTATCCAACAGTATGTATTAAATGAGGACTAAGTATGGGATTATTTGATCGATTATTTGGACAAGAATCGCAGGAAGAAAAACAAGTTGAAGTTGGTGAAGAAGTTGAAACGCACCAGACAGCTGAAAATGAACAAGTGGCTGTGGTTGCGACCAATTCTGATGATAGTTCAGCAGAAGATGGAGAAGCTGTACCCTTGACTGCTGAACAAGAAGCGCAAAAACAACGGACACTTGATATGATGGCTCAGTATTATGCGGCCAAAGAAGCAGCGGCTGCCCGCGTGAAAGAGGCGCAAGAAAAAGGTTTTGATCCTGCTATTCAGACAAAACCAAAAGAAGAGCCTGTTCAAGAAATTGTACAAGAAGTACAAGAAAGTGAGCAAGACAAGTACCAGCGGACTTTGAAGAAAACAAGAACTGGATTTGGTGCAAGGCTCAATGAATTCTTTGCTAATTTCCGTTCAGTGGATGAGCAATTTTTCGAGGAGTTAGAAGAATTGTTGATTTTGTCAGACGTTGGTGTGCAAGTAGCTTCGACTCTGACTGAGGAGCTCCGCTATGAAGCCAAGTTACAAAATGCCAAGAAGACAGAGGAACTCCGTCGTGTCATCATTGAAAAATTGGTGGATATTTATGAGAAGGATGGTCAGTTTAGTGAGCAGATCAATTTCCAAGATGATTTGACAGTGATGCTCTTTGTGGGTGTCAACGGCGTTGGGAAGACGACTTCAATTGGTAAGTTGGCCTACAAATACAAGAAGGCTGGCAAGAAAGTCATGCTGGTTGCGGCGGACACCTTCCGTGCGGGGGCGGTAGCCCAGCTGGTCGAGTGGGGGCGCCGTGTCGATGTGCCTGTAGTCACAGGACCTGAAAAATCAGATCCAGCTAGTGTGGTCTTTGACGGTGTCCAACGTGCCATAGCAGAAGGCGTAGATATTCTCATGATTGATACAGCTGGTCGCCTGCAGAATAAAGATAACCTCATGGCAGAGCTGGAAAAAATTGGTCGCATCATCAAACGGACTCTTCCTGATGCACCGCATGAAACCCTCTTAGCCATGGATGCTTCCACTGGTCAAAACGCTCTCAGTCAGGCAAAGGAATTTGCAAAGATAACCCCGTTAACAGGTCTCGTCCTGACCAAGCTAGACGGAACAGCCAAAGGTGGTGTCGTCCTTGCTATCCGTCAGGAGTTGGATATTCCTGTTAAACTGATTGGTTTCGGTGAGAAAATCGATGATATCGGTGAGTTCAAATCTGAAGAGTTCATGCGTGGACTTTTGGAAGGATTGATATAGAATGAAAAAAGTAGTTAACTGAGAAAGTTAGCTACTTTTGTGTTTTCATTTTTTCGGCAGTAAAGCCTCAATCCAGTCAGGTGCATAGGCTGAAGTACAACCTTTGGCAACTTTCATTTCAGAATATACTCCTAATTTCTGTCCGATTGCCCGCCCTTTTTCTAGATAGTCAGGATATGTAACTGCGATTTCTACCAAGCACTGGTTCATGGTCCACTGGATAAGTGGATCCGTAGTTTTTAAATGCTCATTGATATAAGTAAGTGTTTGTTCAATTTCTTGGTCTGTAGTTGTTTTTCTAGCAAAATATTTGGCCCGAAGGAACCAGCCAAGTCGTTGAAAAATAGCTTGGTCTTGGGTGAGTAAGTATTCTTCCCAGTCTTTGCTATCCCTTCGTTTACTAAGAATAAGGGAGGCAAGTTTATCAAGAACATTGTGGGAGACTTGTTTACTAATACTACTTTTTAGGTCAGAAGCTACAAGTTGGTCTGGCTTGTTTTTGACAATTTGAATGGCTAGGTATTGAGCTTCAAGAATGCCGGTTTGCCAAAGCGGTACAAAGAGATCGGATTGATTTATGTAAGTCTTTGCGATTTTTGAGAGGGCTCCCATTGGTACACCATAATATGGCTTTGTCTCACCAATTTTATCATAACGTTTGAGAGTCCCAGCATGGCTGGCTTCCTCGAGTTGGCTCAGAATTGTCTTTATTTCAGTCATTAAAATATTTCTCCGAAAAAAACTGGAGTAATCCAGTTTTGTACATGATTTATTATAGGAGGCCACGCTCACGATACCAAACATCCGGCGTCCATACCCACTTGCATCCGTAATGATCTAGTAAATCGAATGCGGCCTGTGGCCCCATTGTCCCAGCAGAATAGGTATGCAATGGAACCTGATTACTTGACCAAATATCGATGACCCGGTCAATCAAACTCCAACTTGCTTTTACTTCTTCCCAATGGCTAAAATTAGTGGAATCGCCATTTAAGACATCGAAAAAGAGTTTTTCATAGGCTTCAGGTGAATTGCCAAGAGCAGTGGCATTGTGACGGAAGTTGAGTTTGGCAGGAGTAAGAGCAAAGTGCGAACCAACTTCTTTTCCATTTATGGATAACATAAAGCCTTCAGTAGGCTGAATATAGATTGTCAATACATTTGCTTCAGAAGGCTGACCAAAAATATTTTCAGCATGTTTAAAGGTAATTGTAACACGAGTCCCTTTCTCGGTTAGTCGTTTACCTGTACGGAAGAAGAATGGGACATCGCGGAAACGGTCTGTATCGACAAAGAAGACACCGCTAGCAAATGTTTCAGTCTGTGAACCACCGGCAATATTAGGTTCATCTAGGTAGCTGACATAATCTTTCCCATCAATTGAACCAGCAGCATATTGGCCACGAATAAAGTTTTGTTTCAATTCTTCATCAGTTTGATGGCGAAGGTGTTGGAAAACCTTAATTTTCTCAGCTCGAACATCTTTTTCTTTGAAACTAGCTGGTTTATCCATTGCCAAAAGTGACAGAACTTGAAGTGCGTGATTTTGTACCATATCTTTTAGTGCACCAGAATGATCATAGTAGCCACCACGGTCCTCAACCCCAATTGATTCAGCAAAAGTAATTTGGACATTATCGATATAATCACGGTTCCAGACATGTTCAAAAATAATATTGGCAAACCGAACTGCAAAGATATTTTGCACCATTTCTTTACCTAAGTAATGGTCGATACGATAGATTTGGTCTTCATTAAATGCAGCAGCCAACTCATCATTGAGCTTCTCAGCAGTTGCAAGACTTGTTCCAAATGGTTTTTCAATAATCAAACGTTCAAAACCTTGTCCGTCAACAATCTGCTCAGATTTGAGATGTTTGGCAATTGTACCGAAAAATTCAGGCGCCATAGAAAGGAAGAAGACCTTGTTGTGCTGTGTATCGTATTTTTCACACAAGTCGTCCTGCAATTTACGTAATGCTACATAATGCCCTGTATCATTAACATCATGGCTTTGATAGTAGAAATGGCTGGCAAATTCATGGGCTTGGCGTGGAGTATCTGGTAAGTCTCCAAGTGATTCAATAACAGTTTGTTCAAAAAATTCTTTGGTCCAAGGTCTTCGAGCTGTACCAATAACGGCAAAGTTTTCCCTGATATGTCCAGCCTTGTAGAGACGGAATAATGAAGGATAGAGTTTGCGTTTGGCAAGGTCGCCACTAGCACCAAAAATAGTAAACAATACATGTGATGACATAATTTCATTCCTATCTGTTGAGTATAAAAACTATTATAGCATAAATTGTCAGAAAATTCACTTTTAAGGCGAAATTATTAGAAAACACGGTAAACATATGGAGAGTCCGGTTGTTCAATCTGGACAATAGATTGCAATTCTAATGTTGGAAGATTTTGTTTCAATGAGGTATGGTAAGAAACCCTGATTATGCCTTTGGCTTTAACCCAGGTGTTATTTGAAAATGGAGTATCGGACCCAGTAGAGAGCAGGCCATATACCCCTGAGTCTGCAATGCAGTGTATAATTCCGAAGCGGAAGATGAATTGTTGATGAGCATTGTCAGGATCATTATAGACAAAACCTACCATCTCAACAGTTTTTCCTGAAAATTCCGTAGGATAGTCATAGATTGCCTCCATCACCTCCATGTAATTTTCACTAGTGACAATAATCTGATCTTCAGCGAGGTAGTGATTGGCAATTTCACGCATCTGACTCTGATAGGCAGATTTTGTAAAATAAATAGAACTGTCTGGTTTGAGATACTGAACCGTCGTTCCTTCTTGCGTCTGAGTCGTCGCATCATTTTCCGCACCTAACGGGAAATGGTAGCCTTTTGCTGCGACAGTGGTTGAATCCAAGCTGACGGTCGGGAAGAGCCAGGCAACTAAAAGTGGTATTAATAAGAGGGCTACACTGGCAAACTTGGCTGATTTCTTTGACAAATGGCTGTGTGTCTCTATCTCTTTGACCCAAATATACAATTGTACAATAGCTAATATAAAGGACAAGACCATGGATAGAAATGCTAAGTAACTATAGTGTAAGTTGATATATTGGTCTAATTTTCCAGAGACATAAAGATACATGGTCATCTCAAAATAGCCTGCAAGAATTAAAAATCGAATCATGACACACCTCCAAGTAGGAGACTATACCCTAGAATGACTAGAGTTATAACCGAGATAAATCCAATAATAAATCTACCTGTAAAGTAATGTTTCATCATGAGTAAATTTTTGACATCAATCATTGGTCCGATGACCAAGAAGGCCATCACCGGAGCAAAGCCAAAACTTGATAAAAGAGATGCAGCGATGAAGGCATCTGCCTCTGAGCAAAGTGAAAGAAGAAACGCCAATAACATCATCAGCAGAATGGCAGATAATGGATTGTGACCAATAGTCGTCAGGACAGCAGTTGGAATATAAACCTGAACCAAACTAGCAAAAAGGCAACCGAAAACCAGATAGCGACCCGTATCAAAAAATTCATCAATAGCATGAATAAGTGCAAAACCGACTTTTTGCAAGCTTGTCTTATTGGAATAATCATGTTGGTGATGGCTTAAATTATTTTCTTTCAGTATCGGATTTTTTACAAAGAAACCTAGAATGATCCCCAGTACGACTGAAACAAGGATTGCTCCTAAGGCACGATACGTGGCAAAAAGCATAGAATTACCAAATGCAGTATACGTTGCAAATAGTACAATGGGATTGATTACAGGAGCAGTAACTAGGAATGGGATAGCTGTATATTGGGGAACTTTTTTCTCCAATAATCGATTGACAATTGGAACAATCCCACATTCGCAGGAAGGAAAAATAAAACCAATAAAGGTGCCAAAAAGAATGGCGAGAACCCTGTTTTGGGGAAGGAGTTTATGTACTTTCTCAGGGGTGATAAACACATCGATAAAACCAGAAATCAATGCTCCAATCAATACAAAGGGTAAGGCTTCAATGATAATAGACAGGAAAATAGCCCCCGCCTGCAGAACGGAGGTAGGAAGTTGATTGAAATCAAACATACTATTTATCATCCTGCTTCAAGTTGTTTTTTCCGGAATTTGTTTTTGATTTTGGATCTTGATACTCAATTTCTTCTAGATTTTCAAATGAAGCAAATTCTTCGAGCATTTTTTCTAAATCATCTTGTCGTTTATATGTTACAGCCATGGGGCACCTCCAAAAATTATATATGCTCATTATACCTTTTTTACCCAAAAATATCTAAAAGAATTTGATTGATTTGAAGTCCAAAATATACTTAGCAACTTCAAATCATGTTATAATACTCTTATGGAAACAAGAATAACAGAATTAGTTAGGTTGCTGAATCAGTATGCTAAAGAATATTATCAATTGGATCGACCAAGTGTATCGGATGCCGAATATGACCAGCTCTATCGTGAGTTAGTTGAGCTTGAAACAGCACATCCAGAACTGATTTTACCAGATAGCCCAACCCATCGAGTGGGTGGGAAAGTATTAGATGGTTTTGAGAAATATAGCCATGTTTATCCTCTTTTTAGTCTGCAGGATGCTTTTTCGCGTGCAGAATTAGAAACGTTTGATCAGCGTGTACGCAAGGAATTTCCACAGGCAAGTTATATTTGTGAGCTGAAGATTGATGGCCTTTCCATTTCCCTTACCTATGAAGCTGGAAAACTTGTTGTTGGAGCTACACGCGGGGATGGCAGTATTGGTGAAAACATTACTGAGAATTTAAAACGTGTAGCTGATATTCCTTTGACCTTACCCGAGGCGATTGATATTACCGTTCGAGGGGAATGTTATATGCCCAAAGCTTCTTTTGCTCGTGTTAACAAACAACGTGAAGAGGCTGGAGAAGCTGAGTTTGCTAACCCTAGAAATGCCGCTGCAGGAACCCTCCGTCAATTAGATACAGCTGTCGTTGCTCAACGTGGACTTGCTACCTTCCTTTACCAAGAGGCGAGTCCATCTGATGCAGTCAGTCAATCAGAGGTTCTTCATAAGCTAGATACCCTTGGTTTTACGACAAATCACGATTATCATTTGGCAAATACCATTGATGATGTGTGGGAGTTTATTGAAAAAATGGCAGAGCGCCGAGATGATCTCCCCTATGAGATTGATGGCATAGTCATTAAAGTAAATGATTTATCTGCACAAGAAGAGTTGGGTTTTACGGTCAAGGCACCACGATGGGCTGTTGCCTATAAATTCCCAGCCGAGGAAAAGGAAGCTGAAATCTTGTCGGTTGATTGGACTGTTGGTCGTACGGGTGTCGTAACTCCAACTGCAAACCTCAGTCCTGTTCAATTAGCGGGGACGACGGTCAGTCGAGCGACCTTGCACAACGTAGACTATATCGCCGAAAAAGATATTCGTATTGGTGATACAGTTATTGTATATAAAGCAGGAGACATTATTCCAGCAGTGCTGAAAGTGGTGGACAAGTATCGTACCATTCAAAAACCGATGCCTATCCCAACTATCTGTCCAAGTTGTGCTGGTATCCTACAACATTATGAAGATGAAGTTGCTCTGCGCTGTATCAATCCTTTGTGTCCTAGTCAGTTGATGAGTAAGTTGGAACATTTTGCTAGTCGTGATGCCATGAATATTGCAGGATTGGGAACGTCTATCGTTGAAAAATTGTTCCTGTCACAATTAGTTCATGATGTTGCAGATATTTATAAATTAACGGTCACCGATTTACTCACTGTAGATGGGTTTAAGGAAAAATCAGCTGAAAAATTATATCAAGCAATCCAAAGTTCCAAAACAAATTCAGCGGAGCGCCTCTTATTTGGGTTGGGAATTCGTCATGTTGGTAGCAAGGCAAGTAAAATATTATTGGAAAAATTTGGCGATTTAGAATCGTTAGCAAAAGCTGATCAAGATACTATTGCCTCGTTAGAAGGATTAGGACAAGTCATAGCAAAGTCAATTACAACTTATTTTACTAGTCAAGGAGCTCAACAACTTTTAGACGAACTTAAGGAAGTTGGGGTAAACTTAGCTTATCTTGGACAGGTAGCAGATGAAAATGCTGCCTTATCCGGTATGACAGTTGTATTAACGGGCAAATTGGAAAGAATGAAACGCAATGAGGCTAAAGCTAAATTAGAATCCTTAGGAGCGAATGTAGCTGGCTCAGTTTCTAAGAAAACAAATCTTGTTGTCGCAGGAACGGATGCTGGTAGTAAATTGGCCAAGGCACAAGAACTCGGGATTGAAATAAAAGATGAAGCTTGGCTAGAAAACCTTTAAAAGGAATGAACAATGAAAAAAAGAAAACGTGCACGATTGATTTATAATCCGACTTCGGGTCAGGAAATTATGAAAAAGAATGTAGCAGAAGTATTGCATATTTTTGAAGGATATGGATATGAAACGTCTGCTTTTCAAACTACTCCTGAGCCAGATTCTGCAAAAAATGAAGCAAAAAGAGCCGCACTTGATGGATTTGATTTAATCATTGCTGCAGGTGGTGATGGTACGATCAATGAAGTGGTCAATGGCATTGCTCCACTTGAAAAAAGGCCTAAAATGGCTATTATTCCTACAGGAACAACAAATGACTACGCGCGTGCATTGAAAATTCCAAGAGGAAATCCAGTTGAGGCAGCAAAGATAATTGGCAAGAAGCAGACCATTTTAATGGACATTGGCTTGGCAAAAAATAAAAAAAATGGTATTCAACAAGAGCATTATTTTATAAATATTGCAGCTGCTGGAACCTTGACTGAGCTTACTTATAGCGTTCCAAGTCAGCTTAAGACGATGTTTGGCTATTTGGCATATGTGGTAAAAGGGGCCGAGCTGTTACCAAGAGTCCAATTTACACCAGTAAGAGTGAAGCATGATCAAGGGGTGTTTGAAGGATCTGTATCCTTAATTTTTGTAGCCCTTACCAACTCAATTGGAGGTTTTGAACAAATTGTTCCAGATGCAAAATTAGATGATGGCAATTTTACACTATTGATGGTTAAAACAGGCAACTTATTTGAAATTTTGCATTTAATTCGTCAGGTTTTAGATGGTGGGAAACATATCGACAGTAACTTAATTGAGTACATAAAGACTAAGAGTTTGTCAATAGAAAACCTTCAATCTACAAACAGACTGATGATTAATTTGGATGGTGAGTTTGGAGGAGATGCACCTGTTGAACTAGAGAATTTAGCAAATCATATTGAATTCTTTGCAGACACAGACCTTGTATCAGATGATGCCATCACACTCGATATGGATCAAATCAATCGAGAAAAAATGGCTAAACGATTTATTGAAGAATCCGATCATATGGATGAAACTATTAGATAGGAAGAAAAGATGAAAAGTCTTTTCTTTTTCTTTTAGAAATTCGAATTAAACGCTTCCAATAGCGATATTTTCTTGACAAATAGGTTTTTTAGGAGTATCCTTACATGGTATTAAATTTTAAAAGGAGAATTCGTTATGAATTTAGGCGCATTGGCCCTTGGTTTGGCCTGTCTTGGTGTAAGTATCGGTGAGGGACTTTTGGTATCTTCTTATATTAGTTCGTCTGCACGTCAACCAGAAATGCAAAGTAAATTGATGTCTGGTGTTTTCTTGGGTGTTGCCTTTATCGAGGGAACTTTCTTCGTCACTTTGGCTATGACATTTGTCTTGAAATAGTAGAAAATAGAGAAATAGAAAAGGGGGGAACCTCAATTGGAAGAAACTTTAAGTCCAACCCTTACCCTTGGTCCCGTAACCTTTGACCTGACCATGGTATTGGTTTCAGTCATTATCATTTCGGTTATTTTCTTACTTGTGTTTTGGGCTAGTCGTCGGATGGAACTTAAGCCAAAAGGAAAACAAAATGTTTTGGAATATGTTTACGAACTAACGGTCAAATTTACAAAAGGAAACCTTGGTGATGAGGAAGCAAAGCGCTATTCTTTGTTTTTCTTTACAGTTTTCACTTTTCTTTTGCTTGCCAATAATTTGGGACTAATGACGAAGTTGGAAACACCAGAGGGACAAAATTTGTGGACTTCTCCAACGGCTAATATGGCATACGACTTTGGTCTTGCTGGTATAGCAATACTTTTTTGTCATTTTGAAGGGATTCGCCGTCGTGGCTTTAAAGAATACTTTAAATCTTTTGTTACACCTTGGGCGATGGCTCCAATGAATATTTTGGAAGAAGTGACCAATCTTGTGTCGCTTGCTCTTCGTTTATATGGTAATATTTATGCCGGTGAAGTGCTTGTTTCTCTTCTTCTACAATTATCTCAACAAAATGCATTTGCATACCCAATAGCCTTTGTTCTAAACATTGTTTGGACAGGCTTCTCTGTATTTATTTCATGTTTACAGAGTTATGTATTTGTTATGTTGGTATCTATGTATCTGAACAAGAAAATCAATGGAGAGAGTGAGTAAGAGAGGGATAAATAATGACGACACAAATTACAATGCAGGCAAGTACTGTACTAGGAAATTTTATCCTCGTTACAGCATCTTTTGCAGTTTTAATTATTTTAATTCGTGTATTCGCTTGGAATAAAATTACTGGAATTTTTGAAGAACGTGAAAATAAGATTGCAGGTGATATTGATGCGGCTGAAGAAAAATTAGCAGTTGCAGCTGACCTTGTGAAACAACGAGAAGATGAATTAGTGCAAGGTCGTATTGAAGGACAAAAAATCATTCAAGACGCAGTAGAACGTGCTAAATTGGAGAAAAAACGAATTCTTGAACAGGCTGAAGTTGAAGTGCAAGGCTTGAAAACAAAAGCACAAATGGAAATTGAATCTGAAAAACGTGAGGTTCAAGAAACACTTCGCGTTCAAGTTGCTAATTTGGCAGTAGATATTGCAGGAAAAATTATTTTTGAAGATTTGGATCAACAGGCACACAGCAATTTGATTGATCGGTATTTGGACAAATTAGGAGACAAGTAGATGAACGCTAGAGAAAATGCCATCGTGCAAAAACATGCTCTATCATTTGTTGAAAATATCAGTGAAAGTTCAGAAATTTGGAACATGTATGATCAGATTTCTGAGTTGATAACTATCATTCATGATAGTAAATTGAACCGTATCTTATTGTCGGCTACAGTTTCAAGAGAAGAAAAAGCAGCTTTTGTACGCACTGTTCGTCAATCTAGTTATTGGCAAATCAATGATTTAATAGAAGATGTGATTCGAGATGGACATGCAGATTTACTTCTGGAAACTCTTGAACGCGCTCAACTTCAAATCAGTAAATTAAAAAATGAGTTTGATGCACATATTGCATCAGTTTATCCATTAACGGAACAACAAAAATCTCGTTTACGTCAATTAGTCGAGGAACGGTTTGGTTTGCGTGTCCGTAATATTGTTGAAGAACAGGATGCTTCATTATTAGGTGGTTTTGTTTTGACCATTAACCATAAAGTAATTGATGCAAGTGTTCGTACACAATTAAAGGATGTTAGAAAAAAACTATAGAAAGTGGTGTTCTTTTGATAAATGCACAAGAAATTAGCGCTTTACTAAAACAACAAATCGAAGAGTTTCAACCTGACTTTGATTATACAGAGACTGGTGTAGTTACCTACATTGGTGATGGTATTGCACGTGCGCAAGGTCTTGATAATGCCATGAGTGGAGAGCTGTTAATCTTTGAAAATGGCACCATTGGTATGGCTCAGAACCTGGAGACAAATGACATCGGTATCATCATTCTTGGCGGATTTTCAGATATTCGTGAGGGTTCTGTTGTTCGTCGTACAGGAAAAATCATGGAAGTACCAGTTGGGTCTGGGTTGATTGGTCGTGTCATTAATCCTTTGGGACAACCAGTCGATGGATTGGGCGAAATTCGTACAAGCAAAACTCGTCCGATTGAATACCCTGCACCAGGTGTTATGCAACGTAAATCAGTAAATGAACCCCTTCAAACTGGTCTGAAAGCGATTGATGCCTTGGTACCAATTGGTCGTGGACAACGTGAATTGATTATCGGTGACCGTCAAACAGGTAAAACTTCTGTAGCTATTGATGCAATCTTGAACCAAAAAGGTCAAGATATGATTTGTATCTATGTAGCAATCGGTCAAAAAGAATCTACAGTTCGTACTCAAGTAGAAATACTTCGACAATATGGCGCGTTAGATTATACTATTGTTGTGACAGCATCTGCTTCACAACCATCCCCATTACTTTTCTTAGCACCTTATGCTGGGGTAGCAATGGCGGAAGAATTTATGTATGAAGGCAAACATGTTTTGATTGTCTACGATGATTTATCAAAACAAGCGGTAGCATATCGAGAATTGTCTCTCTTGCTTCGCCGTCCTCCAGGTCGTGAAGCATATCCAGGGGATGTATTCTACTTGCACAGTCGTTTATTGGAACGTTCCGCAAAAGTTTCTGATGAATTGGGCGGAGGTTCCATTACAGCCTTGCCATTTATTGAAACACAAGCTGGTGATATCTCTGCTTATATTGCAACCAACGTGATTTCCATTACAGATGGACAAATTTTCTTAAAAGACGATTTGTTTTACTCTGGTATTCGTCCAGCGATTGATGCCGGATCTTCTGTATCACGTGTTGGTGGTTCCGCCCAAATTAAGGCCATGAAAAAGGTTGCTGGTACCCTTCGTATCGATTTGGCTTCTTATCGTGAATTGGAAGCATTTACGCAATTTGGTTCTGATTTGGATGCAGCAACACAAGCAAAACTCAATCGTGGTAGACGTACAGTGGAAGTTTTGAAACAACCATTGCACAAACCACTTCCAGTTGAAAAACAGGTTTTGATTTTGTATGCTTTGACAAATGGATATTTGGATTCAGTTCCGATTAATGATATTTTAGCATTTGAAGAAGAGTTGTATGCATACTTTGATTTGCACTATGATAATCTTTTGGATGTCATTCGTACAACGAAAGATCTTCCAGATACGGATGAGTTGAATACTGCTATCCAAACATTCAAAGACCAATCAATCTTTAAATAAAGGAGTATAGGATGGCAGGTTCTCTTAATGAAATTAAATCAAGAATAGCATCAACCAAGAAAACCAGTCAAATCACAGGTGCCATGCAGATGGTTTCTGCATCAAAGTTGGCGAAATCAGAGCAGTTGGCGAAATCATTTCAGATTTATGCTAGTAAAGTTCGGGCAATTACGACGGATTTGTTACGTGGTGAACTAATGACATCAGATACTAGTAATCCGATGCTCATTCGACGTCCTATTCAAAAAGTGGGTTATATTGTCATCACCTCAGATAGCGGCTTAAAAGGTTCTTATAATTCTAGTATTTTAAAAGCTGTTATGGAAATGATTGATCAGGACCATCAGTCAAATGGAGAGTTTGAGATTATTGCTATTGGGGGGATGGGTGCTGATTTTTTCCGTGCACGTGGTATCAACCCTGTGTTTGAATTGCGTGGAATTGCTGATAACCCTAGCTTTGAAGAAGTCCAAAAAATCATTTCTAAATCTGTAGAAATGTATAAAAATGAGCTGTTTGATGAACTTTATGTTTGTTACAATCATCATGTAAATAGTTTGACTAGCCAGGTACGTGTACAGCAAATGCTTCCTGTTGAAGATTTAGACCACAATGAAGTAGATGGCTATACGGCGACATTTGAATTGGAACCAAATCGTGAAATGATATTGGACCAATTGTTGACTCAATACGCAGAATCAACCATTTACGGGGCACTTTTGGATGCTAAGACTGCTGAAAATGCTGCTGGTATGACTGCGATGCAGACTGCGACAGATAATGCGAAGAATGTTATTTCGGATTTAACAATTCAATACAATAGGGCACGTCAGGCTGCTATTACTCAGGAAATCACTGAGATTGTTGCCGGCGCATCAGCTCTTGAGTAGGTTAGAAAAAGAGGAAATAGAATGAGTTCAGGTAAAATTACTCAGGTTGTTGGTCCTGTTGTAGACGTCGCGTTTGCAGCAGAAGATAAACTTCCTGAGATTAACAATGCACTTGTTGTATATAAAAATGATGATTCTAAACAAAAAGTTGTGTTAGAAGTTGCACTGGAGCTTGGTGACGGGGTTATTCGGACAATTGCTATGGAATCAACTGACGGATTGACTCGTGGAATGGAAGTGCTTGACACAGGTCGTCCGATTTCAGTTCCAGTTGGTAAAAAGACGCTGGGCCGTGTCTTTAACGTTTTAGGGGACACAATTGACCTTGAGGAACCGTTTCCGTCAGATTTTGAGCGTGAACCGATTCACAAAAAGGCTCCTTCTTTTGATGAATTATCGACTTCAAATGAAATTTTGGAAACAGGTATTAAAGTTATTGACCTTTTAGCTCCTTATCTTAAAGGTGGTAAAGTTGGACTTTTCGGTGGTGCCGGTGTTGGGAAGACAGTTCTTATCCAAGAATTGATTCATAACATCGCTCAAGAACATGGTGGTATTTCTGTATTTACTGGTGTTGGTGAACGTACTCGTGAAGGGAACGACCTTTACTGGGAAATGAAAGAGTCTGGTGTTATTGAAAAAACAGCCATGGTCTTTGGTCAGATGAATGAGCCACCAGGTGCACGTATGCGTGTTGCCCTTACTGGTTTGACGATAGCTGAATATTTCCGTGATGTTGAAGGTCAAGACGTTCTCTTATTTATTGATAATATTTTCCGTTTCACTCAAGCAGGTTCAGAAGTGTCAGCCCTCTTGGGTCGTATGCCTTCAGCCGTTGGTTATCAGCCAACCCTTGCTACTGAGATGGGACAATTGCAAGAACGGATTACTTCAACTAAGAAGGGTTCTGTAACTTCTATTCAGGCGATTTATGTACCTGCGGATGACTATACTGACCCTGCTCCAGCAACAGCGTTTGCCCATTTGGATTCTACAACCAACTTGGAGCGTAAGTTGACTCAATTAGGTATTTATCCAGCGGTTGATCCATTAGCATCATCTTCTCGTGCCTTGGCTCCTGAAGTTGTAGGTGAAGAGCACTATGCTGTAGCGATGGAAGTAAAACGTGTTCTTCAACGTTACCAAGAATTGCAAGATATTATTGCCATTCTCGGTATGGATGAATTGTCTGATGAGGAAAAGACTTTAGTTAGTCGTGCACGTCGGATTCAATTCTTCTTGTCTCAAAACTTTAACGTTGCTGAACAATTTACAGGTATGCCAGGTTCCTACGTTCCTGTTTCAGAAACCGTTAAAGGTTTTAAGGAAATTTTAGATGGTAAATATGATCATTTGCCTGAAGATGCTTTCCGAAATGTTGGTTCAATTGAGGATGTAGTCGCTAAAGCTGCTAAAATGAAATACTAGAGGTGGCATATGGCACATATGACTGTTCAAGTAGTGACACCAGATGGAATAAAATATGATCACCATGCAGCCTTTGTTTTGGTTAAAACCAAAGAGGGAGAATTGGGGATTTATCCAGGTCACTTAGAATTGATTGCTGTTTTAGAAATTGATGAGATGAAAGTACGACGTGTTGATGATGAAAACCACGTGGATTGGATTGCAGTCAATGGTGGTATCATCGAAATCAACAAAGATTTGATAACAATTGTCTCTGATTCTGCTGAGAGGGAACGAGACATTGATATTAGTCGAGCAGAACGGGCCAAATTGAGAGCGGAGCGTAAATTAGAAGAAGCTCAGAACGCTCGGAATATTGATATGGAAAAACGGGCTGCAGTTGCACTTCAACGCGCAATCAATCGTATCCGTGTTGGGAAACGTTAAGACCTATGGGATTGGACCTTGTTCCATCCGTGAGCGAACTTAGGAAAAATAGTATTTTATAAGTCGAAGAGTGAATGGGATTGGGCATAAGTTTAGTCTCACATCGCTCTTTTTATGATGTATTATCTGTAGAAAATCAGTTGCGGCTGTAAAAGTTTAAGAGTAGTGGTGTGTTAGTCTCCTATCTTTTTTAGAACTTATAGGCCGAATATATGGAGAATAACAGATAAGACAGACGAGTGTGATAATACTTCACACGCTGCTTGCCCTAAAGCTAAAATAGTTGCAAAAAAGCTTCAAAATCTATGATTTTGAGGCTTTTTACTATGCAGGAATATTCTACTCCGATACATCAAAAATGCAGAATGAGAGGACTTTTTTGCTAATAATCCAGGTCAGTAGCAGAGAGTTTGTTTTGATTTCGTGTGAGTATTGGAACCTATATTTTCAAGTAAAGTACTTGATGTAAGGAATAGTTTTTCGCTCCTCAAGGCTGTTTTTTGAGGGAATAGTGACTGTATTTTTTAAAAAAACGAACGGTGAGTAGCTTAAAATTAACCTTAGATGGAAGTGCCAACTGTGAATACAGACTCTTATATTGTTTTACTGAATAGTGACACTTAGAGATAAAAATTTCAGGGAATGTAAATTTTTTATCAGATTACTTTAAAATTTTTGTGATTTACAAGAAATTTACCTGATTCCCATAGTTGATTCACAAATGTTCGGTAGAATGTGAGTATGTTTATTGAAAGGAGCATATATGAATTTTGTTTATCTGGTCATATCTATTATAGCAGAACTGTTTGCTACATCTTATTTACGGGAGACTAAGGGATTTACAAATTTAGTACCATCACTTATTTGTGGAATTGCTTATGTTGTGTGTCATTATACTTTTTCCAAGTCGATTCTTTCACTTAATCTAGGAGTGGCATACGCCTTGTGGTGTGGCATAGGTATACTTGTAACGACCATAGTCTCTTACAGTATCTATAGGGAACATGTATCTTGGCCTAGCTTAAGTGGCGTTGCTTTGATTTTACTTGGAACCATCTTGGTTAACTTAGGAGGGTATTGATAATCTATGAAGCAAATAGCTGTTGATAAATTTAAATCTCTTGGCATCGTTCTATTGTTCACTTTGCCAGCAATGATTCCATTGTTTGTTTTTTGGATTTACCCGATTGTTCGATCACTGTGGTTAAGTTTTACCAACTGGAATTTTATGACTCCTGATTATAATGTTATTTATTGGGAGAACTACCGAGATTTATTCAGTGACAGTCGATTTTATGAGGCCTTAAAACATACGCTTCTTTTCACGGTTGGAACAGTATTACCGACTCTAATGGGCGGACTCTTACTGGCCTTATTACTTCAGAAGCCATTTAAAGGAAATTCATTTTTCAAGTTTGTATTATTCTCACCATGGGTTACCCCAACGGTTGCTATTTCTATTGTATGGACATGGATATTCCAGCCGAAAGATGGATTTGCTAATCTGATTTTAGGATTTTTTGGTTCGCCAGGATTGGATTGGATAGCGAGTTCTGATACTGCTATGTTGTCAGTGATTATTGTAACAGTTTGGAAAAGCTTGGGCTACGCAATGATTTTTTACTTATCTGCGTTAGAAAAAGTACCGCAGGAAATCTATGAAGCTAGTAGCTTAGATGGGGCCAAGTCCTGGAGGCGTTTTATTGATATGACCCTACCCTGTATTTCGCCCACAACCTTCTTTTTGATGATTATTACAACGGTAAACTCTTTGCAAGCTTATGATCAGATTCAAATTTTAACTCAAGGTGGTCCATCGGGGAGTACAAGAACCTTATTATATTTGTATTATCAATTAGGTTTCGAAGAATTTAAGATGGGTCAGGCGACAGCAGTCGCACTTGTTATGGTAGTTATAACTGTAGTATTATCGTATATTCAGTTTTTCACTTCCAAAAAATGGGTTCATTACTAGGGGGACGAAATGCAGACAAGGTATCAGTCATATATAAACTATCTGAAGCAAGGAATTAGTTTCCTACTTTTGACCGCCATTTCGCTATATACCGTATTTCCGTTTCTATGGATGGTGGTTAGCTCCTTAAAAACCAAGTCAGAGGTGCTAGATGGTAGTCAATTTTTTCCAGCAGTACCGCAAATAACAAATTATCTGGAAATTTTATTTAATTCGCCCATTCTGACCTACATACTCAACAGCCTATGGACCTCTCTGTTAATTGTATTTCTTCAAGTATTAACTGGCGCCATGTTGGCCTACGCCTTAGTATTTTTATCCTTCCGAGGACAGAAATTTATATTTGTTGTCGTGATGGGAACTTATATGCTACCTGTGGCAGCAACTTATATTCCTAGTTATATTATTTTATCAAAAGGGGGAATGTTGAATACATTTACAGGTCTAATTATCTCAAGTACGATAAGCATTTTTGGGATATTTTTACTCCGTCAAGCCTTCATGCAGGTACCAAAAGCTTTGGTTGAGGCTGCTAGAATGGATGGGGCAAAACATTTCAGAATCTTATGGGAGATTGTCTGTCCTGTTACAAAGTCATCTTTTATAACATTTGCTTTAATGAGTTTTATCTCTGCTTACAATAGCTATATGTGGCCATCATTGATTACAAATGATCCGAGTAAATACTTGGTTTCACAAGGGTTGAGACGCTTCTTTATAGAGGGCGGTGCCTATGGAACTGAGTGGGCAAAAGTGATGGCTGCTTCTAGCGTTATTGTTATACCAATTTTGATAATTTTTGCTTCTACGCAAAAATGGTTCATCAACGGGATTGGCGGAGAAACTGGCGTTAAGGGCTAATAGCCTTATTAAGAAATAGAACAAAGGAATTATTATGAAAAAGAAAATTGCGTCCATATTATTAATGACAACTGTTGCTTCATCTGTTTTGTCCGCATGTGGGACAAATTCCTCTACCAACTCGCAGTCTTCTGCTGGTTCAGAAGCGGGGAATAAGGTTGAGGTTGAGTTCTGGTATGCTGGTGGTAAAACAGCTGTTACTGTTGTTCAAGAGATTATTGATGAGTACAATGCGTCACAAGATACCTATTATGTAAAAGCTGTAACCCAGGCAGATTATGGGGAAACTTACGAAAAATTGCAGGCTGGAATTGCTGGTAATGCTGCACCAGATATGGTGTTAATCTCTCCAAGTGCTGGACGGACATTGAATGAAAGTGGGCTTCTGGCTGATTTGAATGCCTATCTGACAGAAGATGTGACTGTTAAGGAAGAGGATTATCTGGAAGTCTTTGCAGAACAGGGAGTGTCGGAGTCGGGTGCTCGCTTCGGTCTGCCTGCTTATGGAACAACTCAGGTTTTATATTATAATATTTCAGCATTTGAAAAGGCAAATATTGATCCAAACTCGATTGCTACATGGCAAGATTTGGCAACAGCAGCTAAGGCCATTAAGGCCACGGGAGAATTTACATATGGCTGGGAGCCGATGTGGGGACCGTACAACTTGATTGATGCTTCCCTAAGTAATGGAGCGAAGATGTTCAGTGAAGACGGTAAAACAGTAACGATTAACTCTGAAGAATGGGTTAGCGTCTGGGAATCGTTTAGAACTTGGATTCATGATGATGAAATTATGGCTGTCAATTCAGGTGGTCAAGGTTGGGAGTACTGGTACAATACCATTGATGATGTATTGGATAATACTGCTGGTGGTTATACGGGTTCATCTGGTGATCAGGCTGATTTGGATTTTAATATTGTCCAGGCGATGGAGCAACCAGCATGGGATGAGGATTCGACATCCGCACCAGCTGCAGATGCCTTGTTATTTAGTGTAGTAGAAAGATCCTCCGAACAGGAAAAAGCAGGAGCATTTGAATTTATTCAATTTTTCACAAATATTGAAAATCAAATCCAATGGACTAAGGAAGTGGGTTATGTAGCAGTAAACAAGGGCATTGCTACAAATGAAAAGTATCTTTCGTATGTTAAGGAACATCCTCAAGCACTGGTTCCATTTACACAGGCGAGTCACGGTTCTGTGCTTCCAATCGATCCGACTGGTGGAGCAATTTATGATGCCTTGACTGTTGCTGCAGATCAAGTCGAATTAGAAAATATCCCAGCACAAAAAGCCTTGGACAAAGCTCAAAAAATAGCTCAACAGGTGTTGGTTAAGGCATTGAATGAATAAGAAAGGGTGATATATGAGCCATACATTAATGTTTGAATTGCATGATAATGTACCAATCAAGCAAGTAGGGGCCTTCTTTGTTCCTCAGAATTGTTCAGGAATTAGTTTCACACATACTATTGATACTCCTTATAGCATGCTGGTTATTTTAATGATTCGGGACAATCATGGGCGGTTAAGGTTTCAAAAGCAACTCGGTCACAGTAGCAAGACAGTCTATTTAGGAGGGACCGCAGAATATACAACCATTGGAGGCATTCCAGGAAAAATAAATTCTGGGCAATGGACATTGGAATTTATTTTCAATCAGGAATATGGAAAATATTTCGACGGAAGCCATATTCATTCCTGTATTGAAATTCAGTTTTCTGAGGGTAGAAATGAGACGGAGATGATTGATGGTCCAATCTGGGTTGATGAGGATTTTAACTACAGTTTTTTGGAACCGAGTAAGATCTACCAGAGGGGGACGAAATGGTACAAGGGGGATTTTCATACCCATACCCAATTATCTGATGGGAGGGATTTGCCACGGTCGGTTGTAGAAAAGGTCATTGCAGAGCAGAACTTAGATTTTTACCTTGCGACCGAGCATAATCTTTTGCATACTGGTTGGCCTGAAACATTCCTAATGGTTTTACCAGGTATGGAAATTACGACAGGACAGGGTCACGCTAATTTATTTGGACTGACAAAACGGCCAGAATCGTTGGATGCACTGATTTTGGCTCACCAAAAAGAAGATGTGTTGCAGGCCTTGGATGAGCTAATTGCTGAGGCCAAGGATAATGGTTGGTTGTTTTCAATTAACCATCCCTTCTTATATCTTTGGAAATGGCTTCATGATACATTAAGTTTAGACTTGTTGGATTGTGTTGAGATTATCAATGATCCAACGTATGAGCTAGAGGAAGATGCAAATGGAAGATTAGCCAATCAGCAAGCTGTAGAGTTGGCAGATTTATTCTGGTCGCAAGGTTACCGTATTTGTGCAATAGGTGGAAGTGATTCTCATATGGTGAAAGGGGAACGCTATCCAAGTTCGAAAATTCCATCCATACCTGGGGATCCAGCAACGTGGGTGTATATGGAAAATCTTACTCCGAATAATCTCTACTCTGCACTGAGACAGTGCCATGCTTATGTCACTCGTTTCAGTAGTCTGGACTTTGAATTTATTCAACGAAGTGAGGAAGAGGTGAATCTTGGCACGCTGTCTTTCGGTGATCAACTTCATGCAGAATGTGCATTTCTGGATTATAGGCTTTCCTTAAAAATGGATTTTGATGAGGCGTTGCTATTTTGCTATATAGATGGCCAAAAAGTCGAACTCACCACCGAGGTCAGTACTGAAGGAGTCTATACTGCTTCTGGACGGATTACGCTGAATGAAGTCTCCTACCAGTGGATTCGGTTTGGGGCTACGAATCAAGATGGTGATTTTAGGTTCTATGGAAATGCCCTGACGAAAGGCCATCGGGTGCCTGATATAAGAACCTTCCGTCAGGCAAAAGAAAAGCTAGGAATTTCTGGATGATTAAAGGGATATTATTTGATAAAGATGGCACTATAATTGATTTTTTCAAGGTCTGGCAACCAGCAGTTAGGCCTGTTCTGATAAATCTATTATCCTTCCTTGATCTTCCACCTACAATGGATAACATACTTCCTTTGGAGGAGGCTATTGGTATCAAAAATGATGTACTTGATCCGGAAGGGGCCTTGGCTTGGAAACCTTATGAACAGATTGCTGCCGATTTAGCAGTTATACTTGAAAAAGAGCGACCTAATCTGGAGATTGGGGTATTGCAGATGTTGCTAGAACGGTCTTTTTCAGAACATTTCCAGACCATCACAGACTACCCTGTGTTTACCGATATGTCTGTATTGTTTGAAGAATTAAGAAAAAGGAAAATCAAAATCGGTATAGTTACGACAGATAACTCGGATGCTACACAGGATTGTTTATCAAGCCTTGCGATTGAGAAGTATGTCAGTTATTGTGCAACAGCAGATAGTGGTCACCCTATCAAACCGAGTGAGCGTCTGTTTCGAGATGTACTGAGGGAGTGGCAACTAACTTGTGAAGAAGTTGCAGTGGTAGGTGATACGCCAAATGATATGCGTTTTGCATTGAATGGTGGTGGAGTACCGATTGGAGTGTTAAGCGGGGTAGGAACGTATAAGTCGCTCAGTCACTATACAGATACGATTATTCCATCTTTAGCTGAGTTGTTAGAGTTTATTGATAGAAGAAATGAGGAAATATAGGTGGCAAAAATAGAATTAAGAAATATCGTCAAGGCCTATGACAACCATATAGCTGTCCATAATTTTAACTTGGAGATAGCTGATAAAGAATTTATCATTATTGTGGGTCCTTCTGGTTGCGGGAAATCAACGTCTTTACGGATGATTGCTGGTTTAGAAGATATTACCTCGGGAGAACTGCTGGTGGATGGGGAAACCATCAACCATATCAGTCCAAGTGACCGAGATATAGCGATGGTTTTTCAAAATTATGCCTTATATCCGCATATGACAGTCGCCCAAAATATTGGCTATAGTCTCAAAATCAAGGGACTTAAGAAGCAAAAAATCAAGGAAAAGGTAGCAGAAATTGCAGATGTATTAAGTTTAACACCGTACCTAAATAGAAAACCATCTCAATTATCGGGTGGACAAAAGCAGCGGGTGGCCATGGGCAGAGCAATGGTTCGACAGCCTAAACTATTTCTAATGGATGAGCCATTATCAAATTTGGATGCAAAGCTACGAGGCCAGATGAGAGTGGAGATTGCCAACCTTTATCAGCAACTAGACTCTACATTTATTTATGTAACACATGACCAGACGGAAGCTATGACATTAGGAACTAGGATTGTAGTGATGAAGGACGGTGTGATTCAACAGGTTGACACTCCTCAGAATCTCTATCACAATCCAGCAAATTTGTTTGTCGCAGGGTTCATTGGTACCCCTCCGATGAATTTCATTGAAGGGAGCTTGTTAGAAACAGATCAAGGATTGGCAGTTGAGGTTGGTCAAATGCTGCTCTTGTTACCTAGCGATAAGGAAACAGTGGTAGTCAATAGCGGAATGGCAGGAAATCAAGTAATCGTAGGAATTCGTCCGAATAATATTGTTATATCCAGAGATTTAACAATTTCTAAGGCAGTAGAAGGCAGGGTGGAAGTTTATGAAATGTTTGGAGATGATGCCTTCTTGCATATTCATCTTGCAGCTATAGATACTCAGATTGTTGTAAAAACGGACTCCTTGGAGCCATTTTCTATTGGAGAACAAGTGAGTGTAAGAATACTGGAAAACCATCTCCATCTATTTGATAAGGAAACGGGGATAGCGATTGTAAATTGAATATGGCTAAATGATCTCTTTACTGACCTGAACTATGATTGTAAGGGACCTGGAATAAATAGATATAATTGCTTGCTAAAACCTCCAACAAGCAATCAATCGTATTCGTGTTGGGAAACGTTGATAAAATTGGGATTGAACTTGGTTCAGTTCCTTTTTTTAATTTCATGATATAATGGAGATATGATACAATCAATTTTGCAATTTATAAGTCATCTACTCTTTATCTATATAAGTTATCATCTATTGATAACGACAGTAGATTGGGCACGATGGTTAAAAGTAACGGGAGATAATCAGCCAAAAATCAACATGCTGATATTATTTATTGCTATTGCATTAGGTTATTTAGTCTCAACTTTCTTTTTAGAGTTGTTACTAATTGGACGTTCTTTTGCAACTATGTCTTAATAGGTTAAGAAGAGGGAAGTGAATGGAAACAATCATTGTTAAAGGAAGTCAAGCTGGATTAAAAGGTCAAGTTGAGATTGAGGGTGCAAAAAATGCAGTTCTACCCTTGTTAGCAGCGACAGTTTTGGCAAGTAAGGGTCAGACTCAGCTGACACAAGTACCGATTTTATCTGATGTGTTCACAATGAACAATGTTGTTCGTGGTTTGGGTGTTCGTGTAAAATTTGACGAGGAAACGAAGACAATTGATGTTGATGCGACTGGAAAATTAGGTAGTGAAACTCCCTATAAATATGTTAGTCAAATGCGTGCATCCATCGTCATTCTTGGTCCAATTTTAGCTCGTAATGGCTATGCGAAAGTATCTATGCCAGGTGGTTGTACAATCGGTAGTCGTCCAATTGATCTTCATTTGAAAGGTCTACTAGCGATGGGAGCAAGAATTAAGCAACGGGCTGGTTACATTGAAGCCAGTGCGGAGGCCTTGCAAGGTGCTCATATTTATCTTGATTTTCCAAGTGTCGGTGCGACACAAAATTTAATGATGGCAGCAACGCTTGCTCATGGTATGACTATACTTGAAAATGCTGCGCGCGAACCTGAAATCGTTGATTTGGCTATTTTTCTAAATAAGATGGGTGCGAATGTTAAGGGAGCAGGTACTGAGACAATTACCATTACGGGTGTAGAAGAATTGGTAGGAGTAGAGCATCAAGTTGTTCAAGACCGTATCGAAGCAGGTACATTTATGGTGGCTGCTGCTATGACCGGTGGAGATGTTTTAATTAAGGATGCTGTCTGGGAGCACAATCGTCCGCTTATTTCTAAAATGATAGAAATGGGAGTTGAAGTAACGGAAGAAGCAGAAGGGATTCGAGTGCGTTCACAAGTGGACAAACTCAAACCTGTAACAGTAAAAACCTTACCACACCCTGGCTTTCCGACCGACATGCAGGCCCAATTTACCGCATTAATGGCAGTTGCAAAAGGTGAGTCAACCATGATTGAAACGGTGTTTGAAAATCGATTCCAACACCTTGAAGAATTACGTCGGATGAATTTGCATTCGGAAATTTTACGTGATACGGCTATCATTTCTGGGGGACAACCCTTGCAAGGAGCTCAGGTAATGTCGACAGATTTACGGGCTAGTGCAGCCTTGATTTTAGCTGGATTGGTTGCTGAAGGACAAACCATTGTTGGGAAATTGACCCACTTGGATCGTGGTTATTATCGTTTTCATGAAAAATTAGCTGCCTTAGGTGCGTCGATTGAACGTGTGAGTGGAGAAGTTGAAAATGGATAAGGAATATCTAGGTAATATGGGTAAAAATTTACTCTTTGTAGTGATAATTTTACTGTTTGCAATTTTAATCTTTGCCTTTGGGCTGATGGTTGGATACGGAGTCATAGGTGATGGTGACAATATGTTTTCAATACTATCGGTAGAAAAATGGCAAGAATTCATTTCTAAATTTACTGGAAAGTAGGCTAGTCCTACTTTTTTAATGGAGATTTTATGGCGAAGAAAAATGTAAAAAAACAAGCAATGAGTTTGCTCAGCTTATTGGCTACGATTGTTGCAGTAGCGGGTGGCTATCTTTTAAGCGATAACAAGAGCAGTAACGTTGCTGATTATTCCTATTATGTCAATCGGTCTAAGGCAAGTGAAGGCACACCTAGTCAGGAACTGGCTAATTCGGTATTGACAGAAGATGTAAAAAAGCAACTGGGGAATTCGATTGAATGGAATGGCGCTGGAGCATTTATTATTAACGGGAATCAAACGGTTTTAGATGCATCGGTTGCCAGTGTTCCTTATGGTGATAATAAGACAAAGACAGTTCAGGGAGAAACGGTTCCAACGGTAGCCAATGCGCTTTTAGCCAAATCTACACGTCAGTATAAGGATCGTGAAGCAACTGGTAATGGACGTACGTCATGGACTCCTGCTGGCTGGCACCAAATTCATGATTTGCCAGGGGAATATGATCATGCAGTTGATCGTGGACATCTTTTAGGCTATGCCTTGATTGGTGGTCTTGCTGGATTTGATGCCTCAACAAGTAATCCCAAAAACATAGCGGTTCAAACTGCCTGGTCTAACCAAGCTAACGACCAAACTTCAACTGGGCAGAATTATTTTGAAAGTCAAATTCGGCGGGCCTTGGATAAAAATAAGCGTGTCCGCTATCGTGTGACCTTGGTGTATGCTGAGAGTGAAGACCTTGTTCCTGTCGGAAGCCATCTAGAGGCAAAAGCAGCAGATGGTAGTCTAGAGTTCAATGTGTTCGTTCCAAATGTGCAGAGCGGTCTCAGTATCAACTATCATAGTGGGGAAATTGCAGTGAATGAGTAAAGAAATCAATTGCCAAAAACTCTTATTTTTGATAGAATATTCTTAATTGAATAGAAGTCTGTGAGACTAGTACACCTATGGAAACTGCCCAGGGAGTTGAGCCGTGACTGCAAGCTCAATCAGTGAAAGTTGGTCGAATTCACTCACACAAGGACTTAGAACCTTTATTCACATATATAAGCACTTTACTTGTGAAGACCGGTTCTTAGAAACAAGGTCTGCCTAGCAGATGAAAACGGATGGTACCGCGTGACAACGCTCCGATACGAGTGGTGTCATGCGTTTTTTTATTGGAGGAATTATGTCAAACATTGAACAACAGTTGGCTGAATTAAGTCAAACTACACTTGAAAAGTTAAAAGAAATCCAGCACCAAGGAGAGAAAGAACTACAAGACCTGCGTGTCGCGGTTTTGGGTAAAAAAGGGTCCTTGACTGACTTGTTGAAAGGCTTGAAAGACCTGTCTAACGATATGAAACCAATCGTTGGTAAGCAGGTCAATGAGGTGCGTGATGTGCTGACGGCTGCTTTTGAAGAAACCGCTCAGAAGGTTGCAGCAGCAAAAATCCAACAGCAACTAGCTTCAGAAACTATTGATGTAACCTTGCCAAGTCGTCAGGTTAAGGTCGGAAAACGTCATGTCTTGACCCAGACTTCTGAAGAAATCGAAGATATTTTCTTGGGCATGGGCTTCCAAATCGTTGATGGATTTGAAGTGGAGAAAGACTATTATAACTTTGAGCGCATGAATTTGCCAAAAGACCACCCAGCACGTGATATGCAGGATACCTTCTATATCACAGAAGAAATCCTTATGCGGACCCATACATCACCAGTTCAGGCACGTACAATGGACCAACATGATTTCTCAAAAGGTGCTTTGAAGATGATTTCGCCAGGCCGTGTTTTCCGTCGTGATACGGACGATGCGACCCACAGCCACCAGTTCCACCAGATTGAAGGCTTGGTTGTCGGTGAAAATGTATCCATGGGTGATCTCAAAGGTACACTTGAATTGATCATCAAGAAAATGTTTGGTGAAGAGCGTCAGATTCGCCTGCGTCCATCTTACTTCCCGTTCACAGAGCCTTCTGTTGAAGTGGATGTTTCCTGCTTCAAGTGTGGTGGTGACGGCTGTAACGTATGTAAGAAAACAGGCTGGATTGAAATCCTCGGTGCCGGCATGGTCCATCCGCAAGTATTGGAAATGAGTGGCATTGACTCAACCAAGTACTCTGGCTTTGCCTTTGGTCTTGGTCAGGAACGAATTGCCATGCTCCGTTACGGTATCAACGATATTCGTGGATTCTATCAAGGAGATGTACGATTCTCTGAGCAGTTTTAATCCGATACTCATAAATGGTGCTGAAGCACCTATTTATGAGACGACAATCGCTATGGCGAACTGTCTAATCGTCACACTAGCTCTAATGTTGAAAAAATATCGTTTTCAACATTAGAACGTCGTAACTCCGCTGGAGTAGGTGAACGGAAATCGCGATTAAGCGACTTTCCTAGCTACCTTACTAGGATTTCAAGCAAAAAATATCGTTTTGCTTGAAATACCTTCGTAATCCTATAAAAAGTTATTAGATCGTTGTTTGAGAGAAGCAGAAGCCGCTATAGCGGTCTTTCTACTCACCTCACTAGGTTTAGAGTTGAAAAAATATCGTTTTCAACATTAGAACGTCGTAACTCCGCTGGAGTAGGTGAACGGAAATCGCGATTAAGCGACTTTCCTAGCTACCTTACTAGGATTTCAAGCAAAAAATATCGTTTTGCTTGAAATCTGTCGTAATCCGATAAAGTTAGTAGATTGTTGTTTGAGAGAAACGGTAGCGGCTCTAGCGGTATACCTACTCCCTCACTAGATTTCTGGATGAAAAAATGTCGTTTTCAATCTTATAACGTCGTAATTCCGCACGAGTAAAGTGAAGGAAAGTCGCTATTCTGCGATTTTCCTAGCTCATTTAGAAATGAGAGGCAATGAGATGCAGATTGATCCTATACGTTTAGAAGAGGTTTCCGCTTTGCAGGAGCTGGCTACACAGACTTTTGCCGAGACCTTCGCTCACGATAATGACCCTAAAAAACTGAAGGCTTTCTTTGAGGAAGCGTATTCACTCGAAGTCTTGACTAGTGAGTTATCGGATTCCAACTGCCAGCACTATTTTCTAAGAGTAGATCATCAGATAGCTGGTTATCTTAAGCTTAACCAGGGTCCTGCTCAGACAGAACATGAGCTGGAAAATGCCTTTGAAATCCAGCGTATCTATCTCTTAAAGGCCTATCAAGGTCAAGGGTTGGGTAAGAAACTTTTTGAGTTTGCTTTGAAAAAAGCAGAGCAGTCAAGCTGTGATTGGGTCTGGCTGGGAGTTTGGGAACATAATTACAAGGCTCAGAAATTCTATTCCAAATACGGATTTGAAAAATTTGGCCAGCATGAATTTGCGGTCGGTGATAAGATAGATGTGGATTGGCTACTAAAACGGCCTTTGCACCAGAAAGGATAATATGTTAGTAAGTTACAAATGGTTAAAAGAACTCGTTGACTTTGATGCGACAAGCCAAGACTTGTCTGAAAAAATGTCAACAACAGGGATTGAGGTAGAAGGGGTTGAGCAAAAGAGTGCTGGGCTGTCTAAGTTGGTTGTTGGTCAGGTTGTGTCTTCTGAGCCAATTCCAGATACCCACCTCAACATCTGCCAGGTCAATGTCGGTGAAGAAGTTACGCAAATCGTTTGCGGTGCTCCAAATGTCAAGCCAGGCATCAAGGTGATCGTCGCTCTGCCAGGTGCGCGTATCGCTGGAAACTACAAGATTAAGAAAAGCAAAATCCGTGGAGTTGAATCCTTGGGTATGCTCTGCTCATTGAGCGAAATCGGCGTGTCCGACTCTGTGGTACCAAAAGTATATGCGGACGGAATCTACCACCTGCCTGAAGATGCAGTCGTGGGTGAGCCAGTCTTTTCATATCTGGACCTCGACGACGAGATTATCGAGCTGTCCATCACACCAAACCGTGCCGACGCTCTCTCTATGCGTGGTGTGGCTCACGAAGTGGCTGCTATCTATGATAGCAAGGTCAACTTCAAGCCTGTAGCCTTGGAGGAAAGTGATAAGAAGGCCAGCGATGTGATTGAAGTGGCCATTGAGTCAGAAAAGGTAGCTGCCTACACGGCGCGTGTCATTGAAAATGTGATTATCGCACCGAGTCCACAGTGGTTGCAAAACCTGCTCATGAACGCAGGTATCCGCCCGCTCAACAACGTGGTGGACATCACCAACTATATCTTACTTTACTTCGGTCAGCCAATGCACGCCTTTGACTTTGACAAGTTTGATGGCAAGAAAATCGTGGCTCGTCAGGCAAAAGAGGGTGAGAACTTGGTAACTCTTGACGGCGAAGAGCGTGACTTGATTGCTGATGACATCGTCATTTCCGTTGGGGACAAGGCGGTTGCCCTTGGTGGTGTCATGGGTGGTGCCAACACAGAGATTGACAACAACTCTAAGACGGTTGTGCTGGAAGCAGCCCTCTTTGACGGCAAGTCAATTCGCAAGACCTCAGGTCGCCTCAATCTTCGTTCTGAATCCTCTTCTCGCTTTGAAAAAGGAATCAACGTGGCGACTTTGACGGAGGCTATGGACACAGCAGCTGCTATGATTGCGGAATTGTCTGGCGGTCAGGTCTTGTCTGGCATCGTTTCTGCGGGCAGCGTGGACACTTCGGATGTCCCAGTCACAGCGACCATTGATTACGTCAACCGCTCGCTCGGGACTAATCTGGACTATGCCCAAATCGCAGATATTTTCCGTCGTTTAGGTATGGAAACAACTGGCGATGCAAGTCAGTTTACAGTCGCAGTACCGCGTCGTCGTTGGGACATTCGCATTCCTGCAGACTTAGTTGAAGAAATCGCTCGTATTTATGGCTACAATAATCTGCCAACTACTCTTCCGAAAGAGGACGGAACAGCAGGTGAGTTGACCCTGACCCAGAACATCCGTCGCCAAGTACGTAGCCTGGCAGAAGGTGCAGGACTGACAGAAATTATTTCCTATGCCTTGACAACGCCTGAAAAGGCTGTGGAGTTTGTGGCACGCCCAACCACAGTCACCGAACTCATGTGGCCAATGACCGTTGACCGCTCTGCCCTTCGTCAGAACATGGTGTCTGGTATGTTAGACACAGTTGCCTACAACGTGGCTCGTAAGAACAAGAACTTGGCTCTTTACGAAATCGGTAAAATCTTTGAACAGTCTGGCAATCCAAAAGAAGACCTTCCACAAGAAATCAATAAATTTGCCCTTGTCTTGACTGGCTTGGTAGCTGAGAAAGACTTCCAGACACCTGCTGTACCCGTTGATTTCTTCCATGCTAAAGGTATCTTGGAAGCTATCTTTGGTCACTACAAGTTGGCAGTTGACTTTATGGCAACCAGTGAGATTGCTGCCCTGCACCCAGGTCGTACTGCTGAAATCCATTTGAATGGGGCGGTAATCGGCTTTGTCGGACAAGTTCACCCTCAAACGGCTAAGGACTACGGTATTCCTGAAACTTATGTGGCTGAAATCAATTTGGATGGGATTGAAGAAGCTCTCCAGCCTGCTCAGCCATTTACCGAAATCTCTAAATTCCCAGCGGTCAGCCGTGACATTGCCCTACTTTTGAGCAGTGATGTCAAGCATCAGGATGTCCTGAATGCCATTGCGGCTGCGGGCGTGAAACGCTTGACCAAGGTGACCCTCTTTGACGTCTATGCTGGCGGCAATATCGAGGCTGGTAAAAAGTCTATGGCTTATAACCTGACCTTCCAGAATCCTGAAGATAGCTTGACGGATAAGGAAGTGGCTAAGTACATGGAGAAAATTAGTAAGGCTTTGGTTGAGCTTGGTGCTGAAATTCGTTAAACTTTAGTCTTTCATTTTATCTTTTATTACTTCGACGTATGAGGAAACTCTGTTTCCTTATCTCCAACTTAAAATAATTTCAGATTATTTGAACTCGCTTTGACGTACTCGACAGCTGTGACTTGCTATCGTAAGTAATATTTTCAGACTTGCACAGACGGTTGGTCTGTGCAAGCTATCTGCAGCTTTTGATGCGAACTTTATTCGATCTATTTCCCACCTCCAAAGGTTTCCTAAACCTTTGGAGGTGTACAAAAGCAAATTGAAAGACTATACTACTAAATCCTAGTCTGAGGGCTAGGATTTTTGGGAGGGTGGTATGAATGTTCAAGAGATTCAAGAAAAATTTTTCCGAGAAGGCAAGCTTATCGCTTTTCCTAAAAAATTAAAAAGTAGGCAGGACTTGTTTGCCTATTTACAAGAAGAATTAGCTAAAAAAGGCTCGACCTTCACAGAAAAAGAAGTTAATGCCTTTCTAGCTGAGATTTATGATGACTTTGCTATATTGAGACGCTACTTGGTGGATTATGGCTATCTATCGCGTGATCAGTATGGTTTGGAATACAGAATAGAAGAAAAGAGATGATTGCGGTCATCTCTTTTGTCTTACAAAATAAAGGGTTCAATCTTCAACTCTATCTGGTTGCCATACTTGGCTAGTAAATCGTCTGCCAGGGGATGATAGAGTGCTCGTAGTTGTTCAATCTTGTCAGGGAATTGCTTGCCGATGTAGTCAAACTTGCATTCGATGGTTAAGAAAAGTTGGTGGAAGAGTTCGTTAATCTCATTCAATCGGGCAATCATTTCTTCATCTTCTTTGAGAAAATCAGGGATTTCTGAGCGATTGTTGACAAAACCATCGCTGAGTTTTACGGGGAAAGAGCCGTATTCTAGGACAAATTCGTACATGGGATTCTCCTTGCCTTACTATTGATAGGACTATTGTAGCATAGATTAGAATGTGACAAAAGAATTTCACCTTCCTTCAGTTTAAGTTTTGTTTAATGCTATTTTCAGTTTCATTTAAAGCTTGGTCGGTAAACTATATTTTGTAAACAAGACAGGAACCTGTCAAAATTCAAGATTTAGGATAGAAGAGGTAAAGCAATGAAAACAAGAATCGTACAAAAGCAATTTAAACGTAAAGAAACCAAATATATTGTTGATATGGATGTATTTGTAGAATTTGAGAAAGAACTTCGTCAACATATGACCGAAGATGAATTTGCTACATCAACGATTACGAATATTTACTTTGACAATGAAGATTTTGATATGATTCAAGATTCTCTTGCTAAGAAAAATGGACGTGAAAAAATTCGTATGCGTGTGTATGATGAAATTCCATCAGAAACAAGTCAAGCCTTTTTGGAAATCAAGAAAAAGGAAAATAAAATTGGCTATAAATATCGTCTAACATCTAATCCAGTATCTGTTACAAATTACATTAAAAATGGTGTTATTGATGCTACTATCAAAGATGAAAAAGTAATATCAGAACTGGAACAGTTGAGAAAACGTTATGGTGTCATCAAACCTAAAATGTATATTTATTATGATCGCGTATCATATAAGGGTATTAAGGACAAAAAAGTTCGCTTAACCATTGATAAAAACCTCGTATATCGTGACTATAATGTCAATGTAATGGTAGGGAGATTTGGTAAAGCCTTGCTAGATCCTAAAAAGGTCATCATGGAAATCAAAGTTCCAGAGGAACGTCCAGATTGGTTGGTTGCCTTGTTGGAAAAATACAATATCGAAAAACAATCGTTTTCAAAATATGGCAATGCTTATAAGCTAGCCCACGACATCGTAGAAGAGGAAGTCATTCATCATGCAGCTGTATAATAGTATCTTTTCAACAGCCAATAGTAGTATCAACCTAGTCCAGATGGTCCTGGTTTTCGGAGTCAGTCTATCCATGGGGGTACTCTTAGCGGCTGTTTACAAATATAAATCGAATTATACAAAGGAATTCGTTATCACTCTAAGTCTCATGCCGGCCTTGATTGCTGTTATCATTTCTTTGGTAAACGGGAACTTAGGTGCAGGTGTTGCGGTAGCGGGGACCTTTAGTCTAATTAAATTCCGCTCGGCAGCAGGTTCATCAAAAGAAATGCTTGCAGTCTTGCTGGCGATGGCTATTGGTCTTGCAACAGGAATGGGCTTCCTTGGTTTAGCCATATTTACAACAGTCATCTTATCAGCTTGTATCTTGATTTTTGAAAACATCAGTTTTGTTCAAGTCAATCAAAATCGTCGCCATCTCTTAGTGACAGTCCCTATGAATTTCAATTATGATCAGTTTTTTGAAAATCAATTTGGTAAGTCTTGTAAGCAGTCTGATTTATTATCCCTTAAATACAAAAAGAAAAAAGAAGCGCTTGTTTTAGAATATCAAGTCCTTCTTGATAAGAAAATTACAGATAAGCGTTTGGTAGATACAGTCTTATCAGCGGGTCCGCTGGATGTTGTGTTAAATAAACAAATGCCTAAGAAGAAATTCTTATAATACAGAAAACCTTGGTTTGTGTGTCTACCAAGGCTTTTTTTCTATTTTGAAATAGACTGATGGGATAGCCTACTCACCATAAAAATCGACACTATAATCGACGAGTGTGTCTCCATCATATTGAAAACTAGCAGAGAAAAAGGGGCGATTTTCCAGAAGCCACTGTTGAAAATGACGGTCGCCTTCCCAAGTCGGCTTTGATAAAACCTGATCGTAGGGAACCCATTCCAAATCACCTTCATTACACTCAATAATTATTCCTTCAAAGCCTGTTATTTTAAAGACATAGGTGTACCAATCACAATTAGGGGTGAAATCTGGAAAGGTGATAATTCCTTTTAAGGCATGCTTTGTAACAGTTAGACCTGTCTCCTCAAAGACTTCACGAATGGCGCAGGCTTGAGGGGTTTCACCTGGTTCAAGTTTGCCACCCACCCCAATCCACTTCCCTTCATGGACGTCATTTTCTTTCTTATTTCGATGAAGGAGGAGAAATTCCTTGCCATTATCAATGTAACAAATTGTCGCTAATTGGACTGGTTTCTTAGTCATAGAGGGCTCCTTGTAAATGAATGATTCCATTATACCACAAAGGAGAATGGAGAGAAATCTTTGGGAGGTTTTCTGATTGGGTACAGTCTTGAAATTGAGAAGATGAAAGGTCTTTTCTGAAAATCTAATTTAGGGTATAATAAAGAATCAAATGATTTAGGATGTATTATGTCAAAACAAGAACAAATCGAACAAACTATTTACCAATTATTGGAATTATTGGGTGAAGATCCAAACCGTGAAGGTCTACTTGATACACCGAAACGGGTGACTAAGATGTACTTGGAAATGTTTAATGGGCTAAAAGAGGATCCCAAAGACCAGTTTACAGCCGTTTTTTCAGAAGGTCATGAAGAGGTTGTTTTGGTGAAGGATATTCCTTTCCACTCCATGTGTGAGCACCACTTGGTGCCATTTTATGGGATTGCTCATGTAGCCTATATTCCAAGCAAAGGCCGTGTAACTGGTCTGAGTAAGCTAGCGCGTGCAGTGGAGGTGGCAAGCCGGCGACCTCAATTGCAGGAACGCTTAACTCATCAAGTGGCTCATGCTCTTCAAGATGCCCTTGAGCCAGAAGGTGTATTTGTCATGGTTGAAGCGGAACATATGTGCATGAGTATGCGTGGAATACGCAAACCTGGTAGTAAGACAGTGACCACAGTTGCTCTTGGAAAATATAAAGAAGATGCTGTTTTGCGCCGAGAACTCTTGTCCATGATTCACAATAAATAGGGGGTTCTATGTCTATTGAACAATTAGCCCATCAAATATCAATTATGGGAATACTCAATGTGACACCGGATTCTTTTTCAGATGGTGGTAACTATAATGAAATCGAGTCTGCTCTAGCCCAAGTTGAAAAGTTGTTGTTGGAAGGAGCGACTGTCATCGATGTTGGAGGGGAGTCCACGCGACCTGGTGCAACATTTGTGTCTGAAGAAGATGAGATCGCACGAGTGGTTCCGATTATCCGTGCAATAAAAGAAAATTACGATTGTTCGGTCAGCATTGACACCTATAAAACGAGCACGGCCCGTGCAGCCCTAGAAGCGGGTGCGGATATCTTGAATGATGTTTGGGCTGGCCTTTATGATGGAGATATGTTGGCTTTAGCCGCAGAGTATAAAGTACCAATCATTCTCATGCACAATCAAAAAGAAGAAGTCTATGACGATATTGTAGGAGAAGTAAAAAACTTTCTGGTGGAGCGTGCGCAAGCAGCCTTAGAGGCTGGAGTTGCAGCAGATAACATTTGGTTGGATCCTGGATTTGGTTTTTCAAAAAATGTCCAACATAATCTGGACCTCCTACACGGATTGAACCAAATTACCAGTCTTGGTTACCCAGTATTGTTTGGTATTTCTCGCAAAAGGGTGGTTGATTACCTAATAGGTGGAAATAGTTTACCTGTTGACCGTGATCAAGCAACAGCAGCCCTGTCTGCATGGGCAGTGCAAAAGGGATGCAAAATGGTCCGTGTTCATAATGTGGCAGCCAACAGAGATATTGTAAAAGTTTGGGCTCAGTTAACTGCAGGAGGGCAGAATGGATAAGATTTCGCTGGAAAAATGTCGATTTTATGGCTATCATGGAGCCTTTAAGGAAGAACAGGTCCTTGGTCAAATTTTCACTGTAGACTGTGATTTGTTTGTTGACCTAACTGCGGCCTCAAAAACTGACAATTTAGAAGATACAGTTCACTATGGTATGGTTTTTGAAACGATTAAGGCAGTCGTGGAGGGAAAGCCATATCTTCTTATTGAAAAGGTAGCAGGTGTCATTTGCCAAGAAATTTTTAGTCAGTTTCCAAAAGTGGAAAAGATTCGTTTGGCCATTTACAAGGAAAATCCACCAATTGCTGGCCATTACGATGCTGTTGGGATTGAATTGGAGCGTGAGCGACCATGAAAAATCATGCCTATCTGAGCATTGGGAGTAATATGGGGGACAGACTGGCTTATTTGCAAGCCGCTTTGGAGCAATTAGACAACCATCCAGACTGCCAACTTGGTTTGGTTTCCCCCATTTATAAAACTCCAGCTTGGGGAAAGACAGATCAAGCAGATTTCTTAAATTTGGCTTGTTTGGTATATACCAATTTACCAGCAGAAGATTTTCTCATTGTTTGTCAGGAAATCGAACTGGCCCTAGACAGAGTAAGAATTGAAAAATGGGGTCAACGAACCATTGATTTGGATATCGTGTTCTGGAATAAGGAAATGATTCAGGAGGAGAATTTAATCGTTCCTCATCCCTATGCCCATGAGCGTGGCTTTGTACTTAAGCCACTTTCTGATATAGCGATAGATTATTGCCACCCTGGTTTAAACAAGACAGTTGGAGAAATGTTAAGAGATTTAGGGGAACAAAATGAGATAAGGAGATACGTTTTAGGAGATTTATGACAATCTTAGCGACTTTAGGAGTGTTATTGGCTATTATTGCCATTATTTATTGGACATCAAAGAACTTACATGTGATTATTGCTGCCCCCGCTTGCTAGTTTAATCATTATCTTGACAAACCAAATGAATGTTTTGGAAGTCATGTTGGGGAAAGAGCAGTCTTATATGGCTGGGTTAGCTGGTTTTTTAATCAATAATTTTGCCATTTTTATGTTGGGGTCTATTTTAGCCCAGTATATGGAAGCAAGTGGAGCTACGCAGACGATTGCTAATAGTATTTTAAAAGTGATGGGCAAAGATAGTCCTTATAAAGGTTTGTTGGCTATTACATTGATTGCTTCTATTTTAACCTATGGTGGCGTGAGTATCTTTGTAGTGATTTTTACTTTACTCCCTTTGTCTCGCCCCCTTTTTAAGGAATTAAATATTAACTGGGCGCTTTTCCCGCTACCGGTCTTTTTGGGAGCAGGGACCTACACAATGGCTACTTTACCAGGTGCCCCCTCTATTCAAAATGTTATTCCAACAAAGGTATTAGGAACCAGTTTGACAGCGACACCAGTTATCAGTTTGGCAGCTAGTTTAACACTATTAGTATTCGGAATGCTCTATATGGCCTACTGTTTAAAGAAAAGTCTAGCAGATGGAGAAACTTATACAGAGGAAGAGGATGATACTTCAGTAGCATTAGCTGATTAGGCACCCAATCTGTTTCTATAAGTTTTGCCTTTATGGAGTTTGATTGGAACGATTTTCCTTATGAACCAAACTCCCAATGTCTTAGCAATTGGATTACTTATCTCTATCATCCTATCAGCCTTGATTTTCTATCCATACTTACCAAACCAAAAAGAGATTTTAAATACTGCAACCATAGCATCTGTTGTACCAGCATTTCAGACTTCTAGCACTGTAGCTTTTGGGACAGTGTTAACCCTGTCTGCTGGATTTGCTGTTATTCAAGAATGGTTTCAACAAATTCCTGGCTCCCCATTGATTAGTTTGTCTTTCTCGACAGCATTGGTTAGTGGTATTATTGGCTATTCATCAGGGGCTGTTGGTATCGCCTCCAGTCATTTTTTGCCTACTTATATGGAAAATGGGTATCAATCCAGAATTGCTTCATCGTGTGGTAGTTGTTGCGTCAGCTATCTTGACAGTAGTGCCTCAGTCTGGTGTGATGATTACCTTCCATAATCTATCAAGACTAAGTATGAAACGTGGGCTTAAGTATTCGTTTATTCTGGTGACAGTAGGTCATATTTTAGCTTTGTTGGTTATCTTGCTATTAGCTCCTATTTTTTATTAAAAAATAGAATCCTTAAAAGAAGGGAAGTATTGATTATGGAAAAATTTTGTCAATCTTGTTCTATGCCGCTTGAATTGCATGGTCAAGATGTCCGTGGAAGTGAAAAAGATGGGAGTCAATCACAGATTTATTGCTCCTATTGCTATGTAAATGGTGCATTTGTTGAACCTGATATTACATTTGAACAAATGGTAAATAAGGGGAAAACAGCGATTGCCAACGGGCAAGGTAATGCCCTTGTTAAATTCTTTATGAAGGCAAGTTATCCTATGATGTTGAAAAAAACGCAACGTTGGAAAGCTTAATTTTTCGCTCCTTGTGTATTTCAAGGAGTTTTTCTATTTCATTTTCCAACGTTTTCGAGAATCGTGGTATACTATTATTTAATTAAAGTTAGTGATTTTAATTGAGTATAGTCGAATGAATTAGCTTTCAGACAAGGAACTACGGTGCAGACAGTACTAGAGTACGGCAAGCCGAAAGTGACGATGCATCTACGCTAATTCAAATGACTATATTAGCATTTAAAGGAGGTTCTCATGTCTTTACTTTTATCACCAGTTGAAATGGCAGGTTTGTCATTAAAGAATCGTGTGGTTATGCCACCTATGTGCATGTACGAGGTTAAAAATGAGGATGGCTTACCCACGGCTTTTCATCATGTTCATTATGGGGCGCGTGCGATTGGTGGGGTTGGACTCATTATCCAAGAGGCTACTGCGGTAGAACCAGATGGGCGCTTGTCCAATCGTGATTTGGGAATATGGTCTGATCGTCAAGGTAGGGCCTTAGCGGACTTAGTAATGGAGTTGAAAGCATTTGGAAGTAAAGTTGGAATTCAGCTTAGCCATGGTGGGCGAAAAGCTGCTGATGCTTTACAGCCAATCGGCCCAAGTGCTGTAGGGTACAGTAAAGAATATCAAGTACCAAAAGAAATGACCTTAGACGATATTCAACGTGTTCAGTCAGCTTTTGTATCTGCTGCTCGAAGAGCTCAAGATGCTGGTTACGATATGATTGAAATACATGGTGCACATGGTTACCTGGTAAATGAGTTTTTGGAGCCGTTAACTAACCTACGTTCTGATGAATATGGCGGAACTTTAGAAAAACGTTTCCGGTTTTTGAAGGAGATAATTGAAGGAGTTAAAACGGTATTTTGTGGACCAATTTGGGTGCGTTTATCAGCAACAGCTTATGATGAAACAGGAACACAAAATACTCTTCAAGATTACCAACAAATTGCCAAATGGCTAGAGGAACTTGGGGTGGCTTGTTTAGATATTTCTACGGGTGGTTTGATGGATGTGAAGCCCAATATTCCTATTTATGGAGGCTATCAAGCTACATTTTCAGCACAAATCAAACAAGCAGTCTCCATTCCAGTAACAGCAGTTGGTTTGTTACATAATCCGGAGTTAGGTGAGTATCTATTGCAAACAGGACAAGCTGATCTCATTCAAGTGGGACGCGGTCTAATACGAAATGTCAATTGGTTGGCTGATGCAGCAGAGTCGTTGCACGATCATGATTTTCAGGTCTATAACAACTCCTACAAACGAGGACAGGTGAGGTAATTTCCTAGTATATTACGAGACAAATTGTCTATGTCTCCAAGCTAAAAAGCATTATTATGGATTCAACTATTACTAAATAAACAATTATCAGCTATCTACCTTTGTGGATGGCTTTTTTGATCCTCCCTCTTCTTCTCAGTGGTTCTGTTGCAAAGTTTTCCAAAAAATCTATTTTAGTGTAAAATTGAGAAAAAAGACAGAGAGGACAGGGTAATGAATCATTTTAAAGGGAAACAATTCAAAAAAGACGTCATTATTGTCGCTGTTGGTTACTACCTGCGTTACAATCTAAGTTATCGTGAAGTTCAGGAATTGTTATATGATCGTGGAATAAATGTTTGTCATACTACGATTTATCGTTGGGTGCAAGAGTACAGCAAAGTCCTCTATTATCTTTGGAAGAAGAAAAATAGACAATCCTTCTATTCATGGAAAATGGACGAAACCTATATCAAAATTAAGGGACGTTGGCATTATCTTTATCGTGCAATTGATGCCGAAGGCTTAACCTTAGATATCTGGTTACGAAAGAAACGGGATACGCAAGCAGCCTATGCTTTCTTAAAACGACTCCATAAACAGTTTGGTGAGCCGAAAGCAATTGTGACCGATAAAGCACCTTCTCTTGGCTCCGCCTTTAGAAAGTTACAGAGTGTGGGTTTATATACTAAGACAGAGCACCGAACTGTGAAGTATCTTAATAATTTAATAGAACAAGACCATCGACCTATTAAACGACGAAATAAATTTTATCAAAGTCTCCGTACAGCCTCTTCCACGATTAAGGGCATGGAGACCATTCGAGGAATAAATAAAAAGAACCGAAGAAATGGAACGCTCTTCGGCTTTTCGGTGTCTACTGAAATCAAGGTATTAATGGGAATAACAGCTTAAATCATAGATACCGTAAGGGATTTTATTCTTTATTTAAAACTTTGCAACAGAACCGTATATCTGTACTGATATATATTTCTTTACAAGTGCTAATTATTGTTTTATAATAATTTATATTCGAAAAAGAGTAATTTTGAATACAGGAGAAAAAATGGCAAAATCTACGATTAAAAATATGTCGTTAACAATTTTTAAGGTCTTAACATGGTTAGTGCAGTTAATATTAATGATTGCAGCCTTACAAAATGTTTATTGGCTAATTCGATCAATTAACTCAGCTAGCAATAGTATGTATAGTAAATTTTTTGTGTATTATTTCAAAATCATTACACCTAATACATTAGGACAACAGTTTTTAAGTGGTATAACGATCATTATTCATCTAATAATCATTATCATGATTTTTATCATTATGATAATGATTAGAAAATTAATTACTAGTATTCAACAGGGAAACTATTTTACAACCGTTAACTTACGTTATATAAAAAAGTTGTTTTTAGCAGCAATAACAGCCGTTGTAACACAATTCATGCAATTAGTATTACTTTATCCTTGTATTGCATCTAACGACCTCCATGTATCAGCCATTCGACGAAATGATAGTGTCGGATTGTGGCTAACAGAATTATTATTTGTTGCTATTTTGTATGTTGTTTATCAGGTATTTCATTCAGGTATGCAACTGAAGGTTGAAAATGATGAATTTGTTTAGTTGGAGAAGGATATGATCTTAACAAAGTTAGATTTTATGATGTTAAAGCGACATATATCAGGAAAAGAATTAGCTGAACAGATTGGCATTACGCCCGCTAATTTATCAATTTTAAAGACAGGAAAGGCAAAAGGTATTCGTTTTTCTACTTTAAATAAGTTATGCCAAGTGTTGGATTGTCAGCCAGGCGATTTATTTGATTATGAAGAAGATGAATAATCTGCGTATTGCCTAAATGGGGGAAATGTATCATGAATAATAGTCAATTAAAATTAAATGCAAAAAAACTACTGAAGCAGCATTTAAGTTTTTTTCTAATATTATTTATACCGTATTTTATCTATTTCTATTTACAATATGTTTTGGATTTTTTAGCACTGGATTTAGAGGTAATTTATAAAGGGTTATTGTTAACGAATAACGCATCTTCGCAAGCCGAGTCCTTATTGATTACGAACAACAATTTCAGTAGTTCGTCATTATCAATGACTACGACGCTTGTATTTAGTATTATTACAAGTGGTCTATTATTTGTTGTACTTGATGCGATTAGAGATCGTGAAGATTACACACAACCTATTAAAAAATGGGGAACGATTTTTTCCAATGGTTCTTATTTCATTGGGGCGATAGTGATCTTGATTTTACAAACTATCTGGACTGTATTATGGACAGTACTTTTGATTGTTCCTGGTATTGTTAAATCATTAGCATATTCACAAGCAATATTGATATATCGTGATGCTTTGGATAGCGGTGAATCAATTGGTTATATTGAAGCGATTTCTAGAAGCCGTGAATTGATGGATGGTCATAAATGGCAGTATTTTAAATTATTGATTAGTTTTATTGGTTGGTGGATTTTAGTTGTTCTAACAGCAGGGTTATTAGTAATCTGGGTAGGACCTTATTATCAAATGGCAAAAGTTAACTTTTATAACAACTTAGTTAACAATAACTAGTTAAAGTAAATCCGAGTATTTAGTTGCTCATAAGTCAATAATTCGGACTATTTTTTATCTAGGGCTGAACTGATTAGGCAACTTTTATTTTTTGATTAAAGCCTGGATCCTCAGGTAATGGATTTAGTCATCTTATTAATCAGAGTTCCAATGCTATATTGTCTTTAAAAGGTGATTTCTTTAATGATTTTTTAAATGAAATAAATGGTCAACTTGCTGATCAAGGTAGAGATAAACTATCTAAATCTGATTTTCAAACTTCGCAACAAAACCCTACATAGAAAAAGAGTTATATTTCCGAAAAATTTATATTTTCTGGAAAGAAATATCAAAGTCCATTGAAAGAGACTTTTTTGAAATAGTCCATTTTTACGGAAACTATCTGTTCAACAAAAAGAAGCAGCCATGTTAAACATTAGCTGCCTCAAGGAGATTATGAAAAAGAAAAAATTTTGGATTGTTTATAGTATATAAATGGGACCTTAAATTCATCTTAACCAACTTTTTGAGTTGTACGTTGACCGACATATTGAAACGTCCTGACATTCTTATTATCAGCTTTCAAGGTAACTTGAAATTGGAAATAATGGTCTCGTCCATCAACCGACTTTTCTTTGTTGAGTTTGAAGTAATTTTTATGAGAGAGTGCCATGGAAAGCAGGATATCATCAATGATAAAAGTCAAGGGTGTTCCATCAGCTGAGTAACGGTAAAAATCTTCTTCAAACTTGATATAGCTTTCTGAGAAATAATCCATCTGTAACTTATCTTTGTAAAGCTCTTTCCTGTTCATCTTCTATTCCTCCTTCCACTAAGTGAATAGCTAAAACGTTTTTAACCTCTATAAGATAAAACTTATCTGCTGAATATAATTTAAATATTCTCGGTTCTTCCTTTAGCATCTTAATACCCATTATTAAAGGATTCTTAATTATTAGTAATATAACTTAGTATCACTAAAATTCTTCATGTTTCCTCAAAATTGGGGGCCAATTCGGGGCAAGAATCCTAGTTATGGATACTTCATTTCTTAAGACCTGGTTGGAAAGATATTTCTTTGAATAAATTTCAAAAGCTTGTAATATCAATGTTTCCACAAGTTTTCAAAACTCACAATTCATCCAATTCCAACTAATTTCATCTGAATGGTGTGAACTTTATCCTAAAAATACACGAATTGAGCTGATAAATACTAAAAGTTCACACCATTAGTTAAATTATTTTTTGTTACATACATTTTTTTTAGGTGATAGACCTCCTAATTTATTTCTTATAGCATTTGAGCAAACCTCCGTTATCAGAAAACAACCAGAAAGAAAAACGCAAAATTTATATTTTCTTTCTTGTTGTTTTTTTATAAATTGAATTTACAGTAAAATACTTTAATGTACTTTCTTTCATCTAAAGAAAAATCTCGTATTCATCAATTTTATTTTGTTATAGGTAAGAAAGAAGAACAAACAAGAAAAACACGACATAAAAACCTATTCAGTTCATCGTCCTCAATCCTTGTCTGCTTCAATTTCTTTTACGAGATCGTTTTGTGAATTTTTTTCAGAGAGTTTTTGATCGATATACTTGTCAATGTTTTCGTAAAATTCCTTGGTCGTCTCACTATCTAATTTTGTCGAATTATGGACTTGATTGACTTTCAATTGAACAGATTGAATACCGTAAGAGGCTTGTTTTTGGCGAATTGTTTCTAATTCTTCTTTTGAAATTGGATCTCCAACAACCGTCAAGACCAATTCATTATTCCTTGACTTGTAGAGTTGATTAATGACCGTATGATTGGCGAACTCTTTTCCTACAAACTGTTTGATCCCTTCTTTTCGCGCTTGATCCATCGTCAGAGTGACTGCTGAATAGCTTGCTGGAAGGACCAATAATACAATCAAGAATATCAACCCAATTCTCATTTTAATGTTTAGCTCTTTAAATGAACTTAAGGGAGATTTTCTCATCAAAATTCTTGTTCCAATAATATTGGTTAGCATGATAAAGACACAGTTGATCAAGAAAAGATAGAGAGCCCCAAATAAATATCGTACATTTCCATTAGCTAAACCATACCCCGCAGTACAGATAGGTGGCATTAGAGCTGTTGCGATGGCTACTCCTGGCACGATATTGTTTGCTTCTTTTTTCCTTGAACCAATGACACCTGCTATCCCACCAGCAATAGCAATGACAACATCCCAAATGGTTGGAGAGGTTCGTGCAATCAACTCGCTACTTGCGTAAGATAAGGGAGAAATCCAGAAATACAGAGTCGATACAAGCAAACTGACCAATACTTCAGTGAATAAAACCTCTAGAGATTGTTTGATTAAACGTGTATCAAAAATTGCTAAACCGAATCCCAGTCCAACAATCGGTGTCATAAGAGGGGAAATCAGCATGGCTCCAACAATGACAGCTGTTGAATTCATATTTAGACCTATAGAGGCAATAAAAATCGCACACATCAAAATCACTGTATCACTTAACCGAACATGAAGGTCATCATATAATTTCTCTCGGTATTCACGTGTTGAATAGTTTCCGGTCATTGGTTATTCCTTTTATTTCATATAATTTGTTTCCGCATGGATGATCGTAGAAAGACTTCTGTCCAATCTTACATATTTTTAATTTTCACCTGTAATTCTTTTGAACATTATCTTTTAAATATCTATCAGACCATCCTTGACATTATATCAAAATTTTACAGTCTTTCTCTGAAGAAATCAATTAATTTAAATGATAGAGAATTGTGATGCTTTACGTGCTTTCTTAAGACCTGGTTGGAGCATTGTTTATTTCAACTAATTTCAAAAGCCTTTAAAATCAACGTTTTCATGAATTTTCAAAATCCATAATTTCATCCAATTTCAACTAATTTCATCAAAATAAGGTAAATTTTCAAGCAAATTAAGCAAAATCGAACCAGAAAATACAAAAGTTTACCTTATCATGATTCAAGAAAATAGGAGCAACTAGTAGTATTCACTTTTATTTTTTGTATATATCATGTATAATGTATTTACAAATGCAGGAGGTATATCCGATGAATGTTTTATTACGCAAAACAGGTAACAGCACTGTTATCACTATCCCAAACGCTATTAAAGAAGTACTTGGTGCAGAAATTGGTGAAGAAATCGAATTCGTCACTTCAGGAAATAATGTCATCATCCGTAAAGCTGAACCAACATTTGACTTTGACAAAGAGTTAGAAAAAGCTATGAGCCAATACGATGAATTATTGAAAGAGTTGGTAGATAAATGAAATACCTATCCGCTGAAGACATTATCAAAATCAATGTCATGGTTATTGGAAAATATTCCCCAAAGGAGCCAGTTGGGATAGCTGATCCAAATAGCCTTCAGATGATAGTTGAGCAGCCCAAACAAGAAATTTTTGGAAAAATACTCTATCCCGACATTTTTAGTAAGGCTGCTATCACCTGGATAAACCTAATCAAGAAACATCCATTTAAGAACGCCAACAAGCGAACTGCCGTGCTTGCTTTACACATGTTTCTAGCAATGAATGGATATCAATCCAATCTTTCCTTAAACGATGGACTGGAAAAAACGATTGACATTGCTACTTTTCAAGGTGACTTCGAGGAATTAAAAGATAACATTATCCAGTTCTTGAAAAAAGAAAATCGAGTATACAAAAAATAGAAAAGTGGTTATCGTCCAAATAGGTGATAACCACTTTTTATTTTAATTGATTGTTTAGATATTTAGAAGTCTATAGCACTATCGGGTCCAGTAGAAGGTTCTGTTGCAAAGTTTTCCAAAAAATCTATTTTAGTGTAAAATTGAGAAAAAAGACAGAGAGGACAGAGTAATGAATCATTTTAAAGGGAAACAATTCAAAAAAGACGTCATTATTGTCGCTGTTGGTTACTACCTGCGTTACAATCTAAGCTATCGTGAAGTTCAGGAATTGTTATATGATCGTGTAATAAATATTTGTCATACTACGATTTATCGTTGGGTGCAAGAGTACAGCAAAGTCCTCTATTATCTTTGGAAGAAGAAAAATAGACAATCCTTCTATTCATGGAAAATGGACGAAACCTATATCAAAATTAAGGGACGTTGGCATTATCTTTATCGTGCAATTGATGCGGACGGCTTAACCTTAGATATCTGGTTACGAAAGAAACGGGATACGCAAGCAGCCTATGCTTTCTTAAAACGACTCCATAAACAGTTTGGTGAGCCGAAAGCAATTGTGACCGATAAAGCACCTTCTCTTGGCTCCGCCTTTAGAAAGTTACAGAGTGTGGGTTTATATACTAAGACAGAGCACCGAACTGTGAAGTATCTTAACAATTTAATAGAACAAGACCATCGACCTATTAAACGACGAAATAAATTTTATCAAAGTCTCCGTACAGCCTCTTCCACGATTAAGGGCATGGAGACCATTCGAGGAATATATAAAAAGAACCGAAGAAATGGAACGCTCTTCGGCTTTTCGGTGTCTACTGAAATCAAGGTATTAATGGGAATAACAGCCTAAGATATTTGGAGTTCAGAGAGGGCGCGTTTGATTTTCAAACTTCGCAACAGAACCTTTTGAAAAATAGTAGATATAATCTCATTAAACTTTTGTTGTTATCAGTTTAGTAAGCTGTTCTTCAATGCACTTCAAATCTTCCTCCTCTGACTGAGTTGAAATTTCAAGAACAAATCGTTGAAAAAAGTATGCAAATAGGAGTCCTAAGCCTGTGCGGATAACCTCACAATCTTCCTGATAAATAACAATATTGGGGTTATCATTTTGTAACCGGTTTAGCTGCATTTTCAAATCATCAATAATAGTATCTTGAATAGCAACCATTAGACTCTGACGTAGTTCTGAATTAACTAAGATTTCCTGAAGTATTATTTTTATTATGTCTGCATTTTGAGCTAAGAAACGAAAACGATTCTGGACAATAAAGTGAACAACATCTTCAATTTTGCTATAGGTCTTCAATTTGGGCAGAAATTCTTTTTTCAACTCAGGAATGAGGGGCTTAATAATTTCTGATAAAAGCTCCTCTTTGGTTTTGAAATATTTAAAAATGGTGGCCTGACTAATACCAGCTTTTTCTGCAATTTGGGCAGTCGAAGTTCCATTGTAACCTTGCCGCGAAAACAGTTCAATAGCAGCAGAAAGGGTTTTCTTTTTTCCAGCAGGCATTTTTTGTGCTTCCAGCCAATTCTGATAGCTATGCAAAATCGTGTTGTTATCCATCATTACCTCATTCTTTTCTTCTCTATTATACCTTGCGGTAGCGTTTTAGTCCAACGATATTCAAAATTGTTAAAATGACTAGAAACAAGGAAAGGACAAGTAGGTCATTTCCAAGATAGACAATGCTGGTACCGTTCAGAACAATTTTTGATAAGGCGTGCCCGGCATAATAAAGTGGGAGTACTTTCCCAATAGATTGCACCCAGCCTGTCATAGAATCTAAAGGAATAATACCTGAAAAGAAAAGTTGCGGAGTGATAATAAGCGGGATAAATTGCATCATTTGGAATTCGGATTTGGCCAAAGTGGACAGCAGGAGACCAAATGCCAGAGCGACTAGCGCAAAAAGAATATTGACAATGATGACATCTCCTATATTGCCAAGAACTTCCAAATCCAAGAGCCAGATGGTTGATAAGACAATAACAACTGTCTGAAGTGCTGCAATAAAACTATAAGCCAGCATGTAGCCATAGACGATATCAGATCGCTTGACTGGTGTGGCTAGGAGACGATCCAGTGTTCCCGTGGTACGTTCTTTCAAAAGAGCCATCCCTGAGATGAGAAAAACAAAGAAGAAGACAAAGAAGCCCATCAGAATAGGAGTCATTTTGGTAAAGAAAGTGGTGTCCTCATCTCCATAAATATATTGTTCAGAGAGGTTAATATCATCACCTTGAGAACTATCAATTTCTTCTGTTTCGGCTTGATCAATATTTACTTCATTAGAATCGCCGGCTTGTAAATTGCCAGACTGGCTTTGTGCCTTTTTAACAGCTTGAGCACTGGCTTCTTGTGCCTTCTTGAAATTTTCGATTAGGTCCTGAATTTGCGCTTGCTTGAGGGTGCTCGTTATGACCTGACGGGTCAAGTTTGTTTTGCCGGGATCGGTATTGGCATATGTTACCTGGTAGTCGTTTTCGTCCTTGAAAATAAGGACGGCATCGACTGTCTGATTTTCTAAAGCCTGATTTGCCTTGCTTTCTGTTTTATAATCCTTGGCCTTAATTTGTTTCACATCGTCTAGGGATTTGACAATACTATCGGAAACATCGACGGCAGCGATGCTGACATTTGTTTCAGTATTAGCGGAAAAAGCAGCATTCATGAGCCACATGATAAAAACAGGCGCTATAAATAATAGGATTAGGGTTCGTTTATCACGTAATAGTTCCAGGAATACTTTTTTTGAAATGGCCAAAATCTTCATTCTATTTCTCCCTCTGCTTTCAAGAAAACTTCCTCAACTGTATTGACACCATATGATGACTTAAGGGCAATGGGGCTGTTAAAGGCGATCAATTTGCCATCAAGCAACAGTCCAACCTTATCTGTCAGTTCCGCCTCATCCATGACATGGGTGGTAATCAATATGCCAACCCCTTCAGACTTCAATTGATGTAGTTCTTTCCAAACCTGACGGCGCAGAGCAGGGTCAATACCAACAGTTGGCTCATCAAGAATGAGGAGTCTAGGATTCCCTAAAAGTGCAATGGCTAAAGACAATCGACGTTTCATACCGCCAGAGTAGCCTGAAACGGACTTATTGAGGTGCTCCGTTAGTTCGACAACTTGTGAGACATGTTTAATGGCTTCAGGAATCTCAGCGCGAGACAGTCCCTTCATCCGGGCAAAAAATTGCAGATTCTCGAAACCCGTCAGTGACTCATAGAGGGCATCCGATTGTGCCATATAACCAATTTCTCCCAAGACATAGCGGTTGGGCATATGATGCCCTAGCACAAGCGCCTCTCCCTGATCCGCCTTTTCCATCCCAAGCATGGTTTTAATCATGGTTGATTTTCCAGCACCGGATGGGCCGATTAAACCGATAATTTGACCAGCTATCAAGTCAAAATTGATCTTGTCAAGAACAAGCTGCTGCCCAAAGTTTTTAGAGATTGCTTGTAAATCTAATAATTTTTCCATAAGAGCCTCTTTCTAAGTAAGTGAGTAATCACTCACTTTTTTTATTATAGTGGATAATCACTTACTTGTCAAATTATTTTTTAAAATTTAAATTGAAATTTGCTAACAAAATTGAGAAGCATCAAGTTTTCCCTCATACAAAGATGCTACAATATAGTAATAAAGAGAAAGGACGATTTGAATGAGCTATTCAAAACTTTTAAAAGAAATCATGTACGATGAAGATAATATTTCATATACAGAAAAAGGGATAAAACCACTTTTTTCTGCTCCAGAGACTGCTCAAATTATAATCATAGCACAAGCACCGGGTATTCGTGCTCAAGAGTTAGGTATATTTTTCAATGATTTAAGCGGCAATAAGCTTCGTGAATGGTTAGGTATTGATAGAGAATGTTTTTATGATTCTGGATATTTTGCAGTGGTCCCAATGGATTATTATTTTCCTGGAAAAGGTAAAACGGGGGACTTACCTCCAAGAAAAGGATTTGCAGAAAAATGGCATAAGAAAACATTAGATCTCATGCCAAATAAACAATTAATACTTTTGATTGGTGCCTATGCTCAACGATATTACTTAAAACAGAGATCGACGGAAAAATTAACCAATACTGTAAAGAATTTCGATAGATATCTACCTGAATTTTTCCCCCTTGTGCACCCTTCGCCACGTAATAATATTTGGCAGTCTAAAAATCCTTGGTTTCTAGATCAGGTTATTCCTGCTTTGCAGGAACGTGTTAAAGCAATTCTTAAATAAAGATTCGGAAATGTACAGAAGATCGTTTTTAAACAATCTACCAGAAATGGTAGGTTTTTTTATAGTCAAAATTTTTAGAACTGACACTATCGTAACCGAATAGAATTATTAAGATATAAGTCTATGATTAATATCATTAAATCAATTGAACATAGTTAGATGTATTTGAAACAATCTAGACATTCTAGTATTTTTAAAACTTGATATAAATCAATTCTTATATTTTTATACTCATTTATACTAGAGACAATAAGGGAGGTATTAATCATGCAAAAATGGTTATCAGGTTATCGAAATTGGTTGACAGCAATAACTGGTGTTCTTATTATTCTTGCTTTTTCATCCAAATGGGTTTTTAGTAGTGAGCAGGGATCAGCTTATCTATTGTTTGTAGCTTCATTAGTTGGCGGTTTACCAATTTTTGTTCAAGCCTATCAAGCTCTTAGAGTTAAGGTCATTAGCATCGATCTTTTGGTGACCCTTGCTATTTTAGGGGCATTTGTTATTAAAGAGTTTGAAGAATCAGCTATTGTAGCTTTTCTCTTCTTGTTTGGTGCATACTTAGAACAAAGAACATTAGCCAAGACACGTTCTGCGATTAAGAATCTTGTCGAGTTGGTGCCAGAGACTGCATTTCGGAAAGCACACAATGGTGACTTTGAAGAGGTGTCGATTGAAGAAGTTGAAGAAGGTGACATTCTTATAGTAAAAACAGGTGGTAAGATCCCAGTTGATGGTGAAGTTATATTTGGCGCTGGTACCACAAATGAATCTAGCATAACAGGTGAGCCTATTCCAGTCTCTAAAGGTCTAGGAGATAAAGTTTTTGCTGGTACTATTCTCGAAAATGGGACCATACAACTTCGTACTGATAAAATTGGGGAAGACACAACTTTTGGGAAAATTATTGAATTAGTCGAAGAAGCACAAGACTCCAAATCAAAAGCTGAAAGATTTATTGATCAATTTTCAAAATACTATACACCTGCAGTTTTGGTGCTTGCTATTCTCGTTTGGCTTATTAGTCGCAATATTGAGTTAGCCGTTACTATTTTGGTTCTTGGATGTCCTGGTGCATTGGTTATTGGGGTACCAGTTTCAAATGTGTCAGGGATTGGAAATGGCGCTCGACATGGTATTTTATTTAAGGGTAGTGATGTCATTACAAACTTTAGTAAAGTTGATACAATGCTATTTGATAAAACAGGAACATTAACTTATGGTAACCCTCAGGTTGCACAGACAATCTACTATAGCAGTGATAGGAGTCTTGCTGAGAGCTTACTGGCTAGTGTTGAGACAGAATCAGATCATCCGCTCGCCAAAGCAATTGTGAACCATTACTCAGGTTCTGTAGTAGAGGTAATTGACTCAACAGAGGTCGTTCAAGGTGGGGGAGTTGTTGCTCGTATTCAAAATCACCAAGTTCTCGTAGGGAACTCTTATTTGATGAATCAATATAATATTCCTTTCACTAACCAGATGAAGAGCGACATAGCAGGGATGGAAGCAGAAGGGAATTCAATTGTCCTAACTGCTATTGATGGACAAATAGCTCTTGTTGTAGGGATTCGCGACCAGATTAGACAAGGAGTCAAGGAGGATTTAGAGACGCTTAAGAATATGGGAGTAAAAAATCTCATTCTATTGTCTGGAGATAATCAAGGCACAGTTGATTTAGTTGCTAGTCAGTTAGGCTTAACCGAGGCTTATGGTCATCTACTACCAGAAGACAAGGCAGAATTTGTGAGAAAACGTCAGGCAAGTGGAGAAATAGTAGCATTTGTCGGAGATGGTATTAATGATAGCCCATCATTGGCCTTGGCAGATATTGGAATTGCCATGGGAAACGGTACAGATGTTGCTATTGAAACTTCAAATGTTGTTTTGATGAATTCGGATTTTCACAGAATCCCTCATGCGATCGGATTGGCTAAAGCTACACGACGTAATATGATTGAAAATATCTTCATTTCATTGCTAGTCGTAGTAGTTCTTCTTATCAGCGTTCTCTCAAGTTCGTGGATGAATATGGCTATTGGCATGTTTGTTCATGAAGGTAGCATTCTCCTAGTTATTTTGAATGCTATGAGGCTTTTAAAATATAAAAGAAAATAGAGATTCTTGATATAAATCAATTTTTTATTCTAAATATTGTACTATACTAAAGATATAATAAGGAAAGGAAGTAAAGATGATGAAAAAAGCTATACTACAGCTTGAAACACTGGCTTGTCCTACATGTATGCAAAAGATTGAGGGAGCCATTAAAAGTGTGGCAGGTGTTGATAAGAACAGTGTTAAGGTTCTCTTCAACGCTAGCAAGGCAAAAGCAAATTTTGATACAAGTTTGACAAATATTGAAGAAATTGCGAATGCAGTACGAGCAATTGGCTATGATGTTCTAAAAGCATCAGAAAAATAATAGGGGGAAGTTGTAATGTTAAAACAATTTTTTGAAGCAAATGATGAGATGCTTGATTTATATACTAATGCTATCACAAAAGCTCATGGGAAAAATCATCCAGAAGTTTTTGAAGTTCGCAAACTTTATGAAACAATTCAGCATAAAATTCAGGGTAATAATATGGACCTATCAAATGAGTTTTCGGAACTAAGGGGTGTCACAAAAGATTTTGCGATTCCAGATGATGTTTGTGAGACTTTTACTAAAACCTATCAGCTCTTAAAACAATTTGTCGAATTATCTCAAGAGTAGGTTTCGTCAATTAGAAAGAGGTTATCCATGGTTCAACATCTTTGCGTAACACTTGTACCATTATTTAATTATCTGTCAGAAGATGAGCAGATTGAAATCAATCAATTGGCGAGACACCAACAATTTAAAAAAAATGAGGTTGTTTTCAAACCAGGAGATGAAAAACTAGATATTGTAGCTCGTGGAAGTATGAAAGTATTCCAACTGTCTACAAATGGTGATGAACAGATTTTACGGGTCGTTGAACCGGGTAGCTATGAGGGTGAAAATCAGTTGTTTGGTATAAAAAACGAGACACTTTTTGGTGAAGCTCTCGAAACAACTGAAATTTGTAGCTTGAGCAAACAAGCTTTTAATCAAGTAATGCTTAGGAATCCACAAATAGCTCTTAAATTATTTGAATTAAGTGCGCAAAAGATGATTCAAGTAGAGAAGCAGGCCCAGATTTTATCTATGGAGCGTGTTGAGGAACGTTTGTCGAGCTACCTCTTGGATTTGTCAAAAGTAGCGAATGATTATCAGTTCAGTTTACCTATGAAGATGATTGATATCGCGCGATATATAGGAACTACCCCTGAAACTCTTTCTAGAAAATTTAGATTTCTTGAGGATAATAGATTGATAAAACGTTCAGGTAGAAGAATAATTATTCTTAACGGAGATGGCTTACTTGATTTGACCTGATATAATTAAGTTGTAACACCTGTGTATAGTTTGGTAAAATACATACATAATCCAAGGAGATGTTACAATGACAAACAATCGTTACGAGCCTGAGCTCAAACAAAAGGTTCTTCGCCTCTATCTGGAAGAGGGACGAACCAAGAAAAGCCTGACCGAAGAATATAATCTTGGACAAGGCACGCTGACATACTGGTTACAGCAATACCGCAAAGAATGCGATAACAGCCCAACAAAACGGGAAGAATCTGATTCATACGAAGTTGCAAAAAAGCTACGCAAAGAAATTGAAGAACTCAAAAAGGAAAATGATTTTTTAAAAAAAGCGGCAGCATTCTTTGCGAAGGAAATCGATTAGCTCAGTACCAGTTCATCCAGAAATTTCAACAGACATTTGGGGTCAGATGGCTTCTTAGAAGAATGAACATCTGTCCAAATGCTTACTATAATTATCTTAAAAACAAAAAACATGCTTATTGTCAGGAAAAGGCAGAGATTCAACGTAAAATTGTTGAAATCTACCACCGCGAAAATGGAGTTCCTGGATACCGAATGATGAACGATTATCTTAAGGGTATCGGAAGCATTCGTTCAGATCTGACAATACATCATTTTATGAATGAATTGGGCTTACGTTCCATCACACGTCGAAAGAAACCAAACTATGTAAAAGGAACTGCCAATAAAATCTTTCCAAACCTTCTGAATAGAGAATTTGATGTAAAAGAACCCAATAAAATATGGTGTACTGATTTTACATATTTAACTCGTCCAGATGGAACAATGCGTTACAATTGCACGATTATAGACCTTTGCGGTAGTGAAGTGGTTGCATCATTAAACAGCAGTCATATCGATACTGAATTGGCAAAGGAAACCTTGAAAATCGCACTAGAACGTCGAAAACCAGCAAAAGGAATTATCCTGCATTCTGATCAAGGGCGTCAATTTACCGCAAAAGAATTCAATAAATTTTGTGATAAAAACTATGTCCAACAAAGTATGAGCAAAGCAGGCTGTCCATATGACAATGCCGTTATGGAAAGATTCTACAATACGCTCAAACACGAATTCTATTATCTCTACAAGTTTGATTCAAATGACGTTCTTGACCAAAAGCTCTATGAATTCGTTTATGGGAAATATAATCACGTAAGACCACATCGTGCAAACGGTGGACTTACACCTTATGCTGCACGATGTCGTGCAGCGTAAGAAATTTTATACACTAGTGTTACAAAAATGCTTGACTAGGTCAAACTATTATGAAAATTAAATTTGTGTCGGTTGAGAATAGTATAGCTGAGTGAGCAGATAAAAAAGCTATATTGAGGAGATGGGAAGGTCTGAATCAATATACACTGAATAGATGGTTAGGTGAAATGAGAGATAATAAGCAGTATTAATCTGGAAGGCTTTGAGGAGATTTTAAGATGGAAGCAGAGGGCGGTAAAATAAAGAGAATCATGATATAATATAAAATGGTTATATTTCTATGATTGATTTTTCTTTTCAAGTTTAAGGAAACGAAAATGTTCTATAGAACAAAAACTAATTCAAAAGGAGTTACTCGATACGAAGTTGTGGATAAATATAAGGATCCACTAACTGGCAAGGGGAAGACAGCTGTTGTAAGTTATCATAAAAACACGAGTCGCGCTCGAAAACAAGCAGAACGCGAGCTCGAAGATAAAATTGAGAGATTAGTTAATGGCAGTGAAGCTCAATTTAATCCCCAGTTGATAAGAACATTCGGAGAGTTAAAGATGAGTTGGCTAGAAACCTGGTCAGTATCAGTAAAACCTCAGACAGTAAAAAGAGAGGCTTTTGTGATAGAACGTCTTGGTGAAATTATTGGTGTTGATTATTTACTCTAACGTTTAACACCGTTAATGTTGAAAAAGTGTTTGACTACCTATATGGAGAAATATAATTCGTCACAATCTACTATAATACATATAAAAAGCACTTGTAACAAAATTTTTATCCATGGTGTTCTTTATAATGTTATTTAGTTCTCACCAATGTCTGTAATAAAGCTAGAAACGTCCCTTGAGAAAAAGCGTGAAACAAAGAAAAAACGAGAAGAAAAGTTTTTAGAAATTCATGAAATTAGAGCTTTCTTTGAAACACTAAGTCAAAGAAGAAACCCGAATTACTATGACTTGGTTATAGTTTTACTATTTTCAGGACTGCGATTCGGGGAAGCTGCTTTTACAAAGGAAGATTTTGATGCTGAGAGAGTTATACTACATATTGCTAAGGCTTTGCAATATTATGATTTGAAAGTTTCAGAATTCTACTTTGATGAAACTAAAACAATAAGTGCTGATCGAGGTGTTGCTTTACCTAAGTGGCTTGTGATGCTATATTAAGAGCTATACAACGGAGTGAAGGGTTTGACCTCTATGCGATTGAAAATCCTTGCAAATCATTTATATTCTCTGAGAGTGTTTTTAGAACAGAATACGGTTCACCAATAACTTCGTATTCTTTCAGAGAAGTGCTGGCTCGTGTTGAAACTGATCTTATTAAAAACTGCGAAGACAGATACGGTTTCAAATGGACAAAGCATGTAACCCCTCAATCCTTTAGGCATATGCATATTACCTATTTACAAAGTGAGGGGATGAAAGTTGCTATAAAAGAAATTATGGAACGTGTTGGGCATGCCAATTATGAAACAACTATGTTGTATACTCATAGTCAAGGAATATCTCAAAATCAAACAATTAAAGCCTTAGATAAATTTATTGATAGGAATAATTTTAGATTTGAAGCATTAAAATCTTGGTCTAGCAAATATTCCAAAATATTAAATGATGAAATAGAAAATAATCTTGATTCAAAAATAATTGAATTTTCTTTAGATGTTTTTAGAGACAAACTTGGTCTAAAACTAACTTATACACCTAGGCATATAACTGCAAATATAATTCCTAAGCTTAAGAAAGATTTATCAAAATATTACAAGTCATTTGATATTTCATATTTAAGAGAAGGGGAGCAAAATGTTGTTGGTTATAGGTTAACTTGGTGAATACAAAATCTTGGTGCCTGTTTGGTGCCTAATAAAAAATAGACAGGTTTTTTAAACAAAAAACCTTGCTACGAAAGGAATGATACACTCATGGCAATTATTCAATGGTTCCCGGGCCATATGTCAAAAGCTCGCAGGCAGGTGCAGGAGAACATCAAGCACGTTGATTTCGTGACTATTTTGGTCGATGCCCGCTTGCCCCTATCCAGCCAAAATCCTATGCTGACCAAGATTGTTGGTGACAAGCCCAAGCTAATGATTCTAAACAAGGTCGATTTAGCAGACCCCGTTCGTACCAAAGAATGGCAGAGCTACTTTGAAGAACAGGGCATCCGTACCCTTGCCATCAACTCAAAAGAGCAAGCGACGGTGAAAAAGGTGACCGACGCAGCCAAGAGTTTGATGAAAGACAAGATTGAACGCCTCCGAGAAAGAGGAATTCAAAAAGAAACCCTGCGTACCATGATTATCGGTATTCCAAACGCTGGAAAGTCCACCCTGATGAACCGTCTGGCTGGTAAGAAAATCGCCGTTGTCGGCAACAAACCAGGTGTGACGAAAGGTCAACAGTGGCTCAAGTCCAATAAAGATCTTGAAATCCTTGATACACCAGGTATTCTCTGGCCTAAGTTTGAGGACCAGGAAGTTGGACTTAAGTTGGCTCTGACAGGAGCCATTAAGGATCAGCTCTTGCCTATGGATGAAGTAACTATTTTTGGTTTGGACTATTTCAAGGCCAACTACCCAGAACGTCTACAAGAGCGGTTCAAAGGCATGGATTTGGAGCAGGAAACGCCTGAACTCATCATGGACTGGACCAAGAAATTGGGCTTCCGTGATGATTATGACCGTTTTTACAACCTCTTTGTCAAGGACGTTCGAGATGGGCGTTTGGGAACCTATACATTAGACAGGGTGAGTGACTTAGATGGCAACAATTAAGGAAGTGACTGCTCTGCTGGCTCAGGTAGACAATCTAGACAGCCCTGTCTGGGCGGACTTAGCTCAGGATGATCGAACAGGGATCCAGGCTGCCATCAAGAAACGCCAAAAGGAGTTGGAAAAAGAAGCAACAGAAGACGCTCGCTTAGAAGCTATGCTATGTTACGAAAAAGCCCTTTATGAAAATGGGGTGGAGTTAATCGCTGGCATCGATGAAGTCGGCCGGGGGCCTCTAGCAGGTCCTGTGGTGGCAGCGGCGGTTATCTTGCCCAAGGGCTGCAAAATCCGCTACCTCAACGACTCCAAGAAAATCCCCAAGTCCAAGCACGAGGCAATTTACAATGAAATAATTGAGCATGCTGTAGCAGTCGGTGTAGGCGTCAAAGATGCAGCTGTCATCGACCAGGTCAACATCTACGAGGCGACCAAGTTAGCTATGCTGGAGGCTTTGGGGCAGTTGAGCCAAGAGCCTGAACATCTCTTAATAGATGCTATGAAGTTGGATACCTCCATACCGCAAACTTCTATCATCAAGGGAGATGCCAATAGCCTATCTATCGCAGCTGCCTCAATCGTGGCCAAGGTGACGCGGGACAAGATGATGGCGGATTATGACAAGGAATTCTCAGGCTACGGATTTGCTAAGAATGCTGGTTATGGAACGTCAGAGCATTTGGAAGGTTTGAACAAGCTAGGCATCACGCCAATTCACCGTAAGACCTTTGAGCCGATTAAGTCTATGGTAGCTGGGGGGGACTAGTCTTGACAGTCTTTTTCTGGTTATTTTTAGCGGCTATCGGTTTGTTTGCTCTCATCTATTTCTGGGAACGGCGGTCGATTTTTATCTCACTGTTTGCCTTGAACATCCCCGTCTGGGCCTTGGCATGGATTATCTCAACAGGCATTCTCGAAAACAATGAAATCTTGCGCTTGCTGGCTATAGCAGTGGCTATGGTGCTCTTTTTAGCCTTGTTAAGTGGTCCATTTGTCTTGATTTTCACACTTTATCTAAATGGTTTTCAGATTTTGAAGAGAGAAGGGGTTCACTTACATAATTTCCTATCCATGGGACTGGCGGTTGCCCTGACTTTCTATCTCTTCATCGCTCCCTTTGTTGTTCAATCCTTTTCAGACATCAGCTTTTTCAATATGGTGTTCATCTACGTTGGTTTTTTGGTGTCCTATGCCATTATCATCAGCATGCTCTATACCACGTCTAGCTTTATCAATTTGGTGAATCTCTTCCCAGGCAAGCTTGATTATGTGGTGGTCTTAGGTGCTGGCTTGATTGGTGACAAGGTAACACCACTTTTGGCTTCGCGGATTGAAAAAGGCATAGCAATCTACCAGAAACATCCTGGCAGCAAGCTTATCATGTCAGGCGGACAGGGTCCTGATGAACTCATGGCAGAAGGACAGGCCATGGCTAATTATGCCTTGGAACAGGGTATTCCTGTGGAAGATATTGTGATAGAAAACCAATCAACCAATACCGAGGAAAACTTGAAATTTTCCTATGCCCTGATGAAACCTGGCAGTCGATTTGCCCTTGTAACCAATTACTATCACGTTTTCAGAGCTTTGCTATTAGCGCAACAATTGAAAATCAAGTGTATCGGATATGGCGCAAAAACCAGATTTTACTTTAGCCTTAATGCCTTCATTCGGGAATTTGTCGGCTATGTGGTCATGAGTCGAAAGGCGCATCTAGTTGTAATAGGTATTGTTTCAGTGATTTATCTGTGTGGAATGATTATCAGTTTGATGTTTTAAGAAAACAGCCTCTAGTTTGACTAGAAGCTGTTTTCTTATAACATAAAGTAGACAATGGCGATATATTGCAGTGCCGAAGCTAATAGGATAAAGAGATGCCAAATCATATGGAAATAGGGCTTTTTCTTGGCGTAGAAGAGGGCTCCAATAGTATAAGATAAACCACCAGCTAGCATCAGAATTCCGAAAACAAGTCCAGTCTTTTGAAGAATGGCTGGCAAGATAAAGAGAACCAACCAGCCCATAAAAAGATAGAGAAAAAGGCTGAATTTTTCATTGATTTTTTTGGCAAATATTTTGTAGAGAATACCAAAAATAGTTAATCCCCACTGCAAACCAACAATTAGATACCCCAACCAACCACCGACCAAGGATAGGGCGACAGGTGTGTAACTTCCAGCGATAGCAATGTAAATCATACTGTGGTCGATGATACGCAGGATGTATTTGTGGATCGACGTGTAGGGCATGGAGTGATAGATGGAAGAGGATAAGAACATGAGAAAGAGGCTGATGACAAAGATAGACATGCCAACTACCGCTGTCACATTATAATCTTGAAAGGAATGAATAGCTGTAACAGGAAGCAAAGCAAGCATCAATAGAGCTCCAACCGCATGTGTGACACTGTTAGCAACTTCTTCACCAAAGGAAAGTTGTAGGCTTAATTTCAAACTAGGATTCATGTTGGCTCCTTTCTAAATCAACTGTGAGCTGACGGGTTTTATAATAAAGTTTGACGGACTGACAAGCAAATCGGATAATATCAGGTGTTTTTTCGTTCTCTTTATCCCTCATACAATCTACAAAATGATTGTATAGGCTTTCTGAATCACTAGAATTGAGTAACAAGTTTAAGGTTTGACTAATTTCTTGAATAGAAAAGACATTTTTTAATATAGTCAAGGCTATCAACCGTGCCACCTGGTGTTTCTGATATTTTTTCTTAATTGGTTTTTCAATCTGTTTGTGTTTGACGTAGTTATTGATCATTGCAGCTGTTAATACTCTTCGAAAATCAACATTATCCGTTGTCAACTTGCCTTGATAAACCCCAGTTCTGTCATCGGCTTCGTTTCCTAGGCTACTATTGATTTTCATTGAGTATGAACAATTCTGTTCAAGGCTTTCCTGAGAATTGACTACTTGATTTACATACAGCAGGACTTGGTCCAAATACAAATCTAAATCAGGTAATTCATGCCAGTAGGGGAGGATTTGTTTCATAATTATTTACTTTCTCTTTTCTAGTATTCATAACTAGATTGTAAGACAATCCTTTTCTATTGTCAAGAAAAAAAGTATCTGCATTCGGAAATGACAGATACTTTTTTCTTATTTTGGTACAACAATTTTTTCTGGCAAGGCCATTTTGTATAGCGAATAAGCGCCATCCAAATTTTTTACGGTGAATCCCATTTCTTTCAAAAGCCGTTCGGCAATGTAAGAACGAAGTCCGCTGTGACAGCTGACGATGTATTCTTTTGCAGGGTCCAACTCATCAATTCGATCACGTAGTTGATCCAGGGGGATATGAAGAAAGTCCTTGAATTGTCCACTTGGAAGCTCTGCTGGATTACGAACATCCAGCAAGATTTTTCCAGCAGCGAGCTCTTCCTCTAACTGGTGCCATTGGATATTTTGGCTAATTCCTTCAGCGATATTCATGGCAGCATATCCAATCATATTGACAGGGTCTTTGGCTGAGCCAAATGGCGGAGCATAAGTCAATTCTAATTCTGGCAAATCAAAAATTGTTAAACCAGCTTTGATGGCTGTGGCCAGTACATCGATTCGCTTGTCAATCCCTTTTTTTCCAACAGCTTGAGCACCAAAGATTTTACCATCAGTTGGTGAGAAAATGAGTTTTAGAACAATTTCTGTTGCACCAGGATAGTAACTAGCATGGTCTTTACCTGTTGTATGTACAACGGCATGTTTGTAACCTAATGCTTGTACAGCACGTTCGCTTAATCCTGTTGAAGCAGCAGCAAGGTCAAAGACCTTAACGATTGCAGTTCCGATTGAACCTCTATTCTTGCGAGGGAGACCTGTAATGACATCGGCCACTTGTCGCCCTTGACGGTTTGCAGGTGAAGCTAATGAAATTAAGGCATCCTGACCAGTGATTTCTTGTTTGACGATGATCGCGTCTCCAACAGCATAGATATGTTTTTGACTAGTTTGATAGTTCTGATCAACTAGTATGCCCCCTCGAAGACCTAGTTCGATTCCTGCTTGACTTGCTAATTCACTATCTGGTGCGACACCGACTGAAAGAATTGTAATATCTGAAGCTAAGGTTTGACCATTAGATAGCTCTAAAATTTGTCCCTTATCATGAAAAGCGGTAACAGATTGACCTGTTATCACATGTACGCCTTTTTCGCTTAACTCTGTCTCAATGTACCGAGCCATTTCCAAATCAAAAGTTGGTAAGACATGAGGAGCTTGCTCAACTAGAGTGACTGTCAGTCCTTTTAGGGCCAAGTTTTCAGCCATCTCTAGACCGATAAAACCAGCACCAATTACAACTGCCTTTCCTGAATTGATTTGTTCTAATTTTGCCATAATCTTATCTAAGTCAGGTACATTCCGTAAGGTAAAGAGATTCTCAGCTTCAGCAATCCCTTTTAGTGGCGGGATGACAGGCTTAGCTCCCGGTGACAAAATGAGTTTATCATAGGATTCCATGATTTCACCATTAGGTGTTTGAACGGTAACTGTTTGAAGGTCAGGGTTGATGTTGACCACCTCGTGGTAGGGGCGGACATCTAAGTTAAATCTATTTCGTAAACTTTCTGGCGTTTGAAGTAATAAACTGTCGTGCTCAGCTATTTCTCCAGAGATATGATAGGGTAGACCGCAGTTGGCAAAAGAGACAAATGGCCCTTTTTCAAAAACGATGATCTCTGCATCTTCCATAAGACGACGAAGACGTGTAGCAGCGGACATCCCACCTGCGACACCGCCGATAACAATGACTTTCATTTTTTTCCTCCTTTAATTGATCCATTCCATGCATTCATACCACCCTGAATGTTAGTTGCTTGATAGCCTTGTTCCTTGAGAAAATCTGTCGCACGCTGACTGCGCATACCTGATTGACAGATGATAACATAATGTGTATCTTTATTACCTTTGAAAGAATCAAGTTGGCTTAATGGCATATTTTTCGCCTGTGGTATATGACCATTGATAAATTCGTCCTCTTCACGAACGTCAAGTAAAATGGTGTTATTCTCTGTTAGTGTTTGCTCTAAGGCAGAAATTGGAATGCCCTCTCCTGTTGAAAACATTCCTGAAAAAATTTGTTTAAACATATCTACTCCTTTTCTACTCCTTTTCCATACCCTATAGGGTATATAAAATATAACAATTATATCAGTAGGTGTCAAGTATTATAATTGACATTTTGTAAAACTAACTGTACCATAGTTAGTATGAAAACAGAAAAAAAGAACATGATGAATCGTCTAAAACGAGCAGAAGGTCAACTTCGTGGTATCCAAAAGATGATTGATGAAGAACAAGAGTGTATTGATATCGTAACGCAATTGAGCGCTGTCCGTTCAAGTATTAATAGTATTATGGGGTTAGTGATTGCCCAAAAAGTACAAGCTTGTATTGAGCATCCATCTGATAATCCTGAAGAACAGGAAGCTCGGTTACAAGAAGCAATCACCTTGATTGTTAAAAAATAGGGGGTGGGGTATGAAAACTGAGAGAGAAAAAATGGTTGCTGGCCAATTTTACATTGCATCGGATCCAGAATTAAGACATATGAGGAAAACCGCCCGTCAACAGATGCAAGTCTTTAATTTTAATAATGAACTCGATGGAGCTAAACGATCGGAGATTTTGAAGACTTTGTTTGGAAAGACTGGCAATCGCATTTACATGGAACCTAATTTCTATTGTGATTACGGAAGCAACATTCATGTCGGAGAGGATTTCTATGCTAATTTCAACTGTACTATGCTTGATGTCTGTCCGATACGAATTGGGAAAAATGCTATGCTCGGTCCCAATGTGCAACTGCTGACTCCTTTACATCCCTTGGACCCTGTCGAACGCAATTCTGGCTTGGAATATGGCGCACCTATTACCATTGGTGATAATTTCTGGGCTGGTGGTGGTGTGACAATCTTACCAGGCGTGACCTTGGGCAACAATGTCGTTGTCGGTGCAGGTAGTGTTGTTACTAAATCTTTTGGTGATAATGTCGTGTTGGCTGGTAATCCTGCGCGTGTTATCAAAGAAATACCTCATCACTAATTCTCCCTTTGGGAGATTTTTTCTTTCCCTTGCGAATAGTATAAGTGAGGTGAAGAAAATGAATAATTTTGAATTGTTTAAATGGAAAAAAGCAGGCTTGTCCAATCTTAATATTAATAAAGTTTTGGCCTATCAAGAAAAACAAGGTAAAAAATTAACTTTACGGAATGTCGCTGTAGTATCTGAATGTAAAAATCCAATTCTTTTCATGGAAAATTATAAGAATTTAGATACTAAGGCTTGCCGGGAGGAATTTAATAAGTATCCATCTTTTTCAATTTTGGATGATATTTATCCCACAACTTTAAAACAAATTTATAATCCACCAGTTCTCTTATTTTATCAAGGTGATCTTGAATTACTTGAAAAATCAAAATTGGCGGTGGTAGGTACACGCAATGCCAGTGAAAATGGCATTCAATCTGTTCAGAAAATTATCAAAGAACTCAATAATCGCTTTGTCATTGTGAGTGGTATGGCCAGGGGGATTGATACGGTAGCTCATATTGCGAGTTTGAAAAATGGCGGACAAACCATTGCAGTGATTGGAACAGGATTAGATAAGGTATATCCTAAGGAAAACAAGGAGTTACAACACTATATTGGAAAACATCAATTAGTGCTAACAGAGTATGAACCAAATGCCCAGCCTTTAAAATACCATTTCCCCGAACGAAACCGCATTATTGCCGGATTAGCTGAAGGTCTGGTGGTCTGTGAGGCAAAGATACGGTCTGGTAGCTTGATTACTTGCGAACGTGCCTTGGAAGAAGGAAGAGAAGTTTATGCCATTCCTGGTTCTATTGTGGATGGAAAATCAGATGGCTGTCATCATTTGATACAGGAAGGGGCAAAGTGCATTACATCAGGCTTGGACATCCTTTCAGACTATCGATTTTAAAACAAGTTTTCCTATAGGAAAATAAAAATCTTGACACTGACTAAAAAATAGTATATTCTTTGTGAGATTAACAATATCAGTAAGGTAAAAGAATGGCTAAAAAAACAGTTAGTAAGAAAAAATCAACAACCAAGAAAAATCTTGTGATTGTGGAGTCGCCTGCCAAGGCGAAAACAATTGAAAAGTATCTTGGGAAAAATTATAGGGTTGTTGCTTCAGTAGGACATGTTCGTGATTTGAAAAAATCGAGTATGTCTATTGACTTTGACAATAATTATGAACCTGAATATATAAATATTCGGGGAAAAGGTCCACTGATCAATTCATTGAAAAAAGAAGCAAAAAATGCCAAACAAGTCTTTTTAGCGAGTGACCCGGACCGTGAAGGGGAGGCTATTTCTTGGCATTTGGCTCACATATTGGGCTTGGATGAAAATGACAAAAACCGTGTTGTCTTCAATGAAATCACAAAAGATGCCGTTAAAAATGCCTTTCAAGAACCGCGTGCTATCAATTTAGATTTAGTAAATGCCCAACAAGCGCGTCGCGTTTTGGACCGAATTGTCGGCTACTCTATTTCTCCCATTCTATGGAAGAAGGTTAAGAAAGGTTTGTCTGCTGGACGTGTCCAATCAGTTGCTCTCAAGCTCATTATTGACCGCGAAAATGAAATTAGTAATTTCAAGCCAGAAGAATACTGGACAATTGACGGAACTTTTAAAAAGGGCAGTAAGAAGTTTCAGGCTTCTTTTTATGGCTTAGATGGTAAGAAGGTCAAAATTGAAACCAACGACCAAGTTAAGGAAATACTTGCTCGTCTGGATGGAAATGACTTCCTTGTCGAGCAGGTTGAACGCAAAGAACGCAAACGAAATGCGCCTTTGCCATACACAACATCCACAATGCAGATGGATGCGGCCAATAAAATCAACTTCCGTACTCGTAAAACCATGATGGTTGCGCAACAATTATACGAAGGGGTAAGTCTTGGTACAGGCGGTACACAAGGTTTGATTACCTATATGCGTACGGATTCAACTCGTATCAGTCCTGTTGCTCAGGCGCAAGCTGCTGAATTTATTACTGAGCGCTTTGGTTCTAAGTATTCAAAACATAGCAATAAAGTCAAAAATGCTAGTGGTGCACAAGATGCCCACGAGGCCATTCGTCCATCAAATGTAAACCTAACACCAGAGTCGATTGCTAAGTACTTGGACAAAGATCAATTACGACTCTATACTCTTATTTGGAATCGTTTTGTAGCTAGTCAGATGGCTGCGGCAGTCTTTGATACGATGAGTGTCCGTTTGGGACAAAATGGCGTTATCTTCGCTGCTAATGGCAGTCAAATCAAGTTTGATGGTTACATGGCTGTTTATAATGATGCTGATAAAAATAAAATGTTACCAGAAATGTCGGAGGGAGACACTGTTGTTAGAACAGCTACAACTCCTGAGCAACATTTCACTCAGCCACCAGCTCGTTATTCAGAAGCCACTTTGATTAAAACCTTGGAAGAAAATGGAGTAGGTCGTCCCTCAACTTATGCACCAACGATTGAAACCATTCAAAAACGGTATTATGTCAAGCTTGCTGCGAAACGATTTGAACCGACAGAGTTGGGTGAAATCGTAAATAAATTGATTGTTGAATTCTTCCCTGATATTGTCAATGTCAAATTTACAGCCGAAATGGAACAAAAATTGGATGATGTAGAAATCGGGAAAGAGCAGTGGCAGAAGGTCATTGATGGTTTCTATCAGCCATTCAAGGTAGAATTATCTAAGGCAGAAGAACAGATGGAAAAAATCCAAATTAAGGATGAACCAGCTGGCTTTAATTGTGATGTCTGTGGACATGAAATGGTTATTAAATTAGGACGTTTTGGAAAATTCTATGCATGTAGCAATTTCCCAGATTGTCGCAATACCAAGCAAATCACTAAAGAAATTGGTGTGACTTGTCCTGTTTGCCAAAAAGGGCAAGTGATTGAACGCAAGAGTAAACGCAATCGTCTTTTCTATGGTTGCGATCGCTACCCAGAGTGTGAATTTACTTCTTGGGACAAGCCAGTCGGGCGTTCTTGTCCGAAGTGTGACCACTATCTCGTAGAGAAAAAAGTTCGTGGTGGTAGTAAACAAGTCGTTTGTCCAAATGGTGATTACGAAGAAGAAAAAGTAAAATAGTATCAGTCTGGTGACCTATAAGTTTCCAAATTTGTGAAAGCCCTGCATAATAATAGCTTAAGGTCACTGTATTCAACGACAGGATTTTAAGCTTTTTCTATTTTAGAGTGAATGATTAGCTGACTTTAACGACGCCTTTCAGTGAGAAATAGAAATTTATTTAAAAAAACAGTAGAAAGTTCTTGCGTTCTTAGGATTTGTATGGTAATATGAATAAGGTTTGAAAAAACTGACCTAAGACAGTAGGGGAGCTAGACTCATAAACATCCTACCGAGGCACAAAACGATTATTGATTTATAAACGTATTTGTACTTTCGTGTCTAGGTTTAGGTGCGATTTTTTTGTGCCTAGCCCAAAATAAAAACGGAGGTAAAAAAATGAGTGAAGCTATTATCGCTAAAAAAGCGGAATTAGTAAATGACGTTGCTGAGCAAATGAAAGCTGCAACATCTATCGTTGTTGTAGACTCTCGTGGTTTGACAGTAGAACAAGATACAGTTCTTCGTCGTAACTTGCGTGGTGCTGAAGTTGAGTACAAAGTTATCAAAAACTCAATCTTGCGTCGTGCTGCTGAGCAAGCTGGTCTTGAAGGTCTTGCGGAATTGTTTGTAGGTCCATCTGCTGTTGCATTCTCAAACGATGCAGTGGCTCCAGCTAAAACAATTTACGATTTCGCGAAAACTGCTGATGCTCTTGAAATCAAAGGTGGAGCTGTAGAAGGTAAAGTTTCTTCTAAAGAAGAAATCGAAGCACTTGCTACATTGCCAAACCGCGAAGGCATGCTTTCTATGTTGCTTTCTGTACTTCAAGCACCAGTTCGCAACGTTGCATACGCTGTCAAAGCTGTTGCAGAAAAAGAAGAAGACGCTGCTTAATGTGTCAGAGCGTAGCTGCTTAGTGCTACACACTATTTAAAAAAACCAAAATTGGAGGAAAATCACAATGGCATTGAACATTGAAAACATTATTGCTGAAATTAAAGAAGCTACTATCCTTGAGCTTAACGACCTCGTTAAAGCTATCGAAGAAGAATTTGGTGTAACTGCGGCTGCTCCTGTAGCTGCTGCTGCAGCTGGTCCAGTTGAAGAAGCTAAAGATTCATTTGACGTTGAATTGACATCTGTTGGCGACAAAAAAGTTGGCGTTATCAAAGTTGTACGTGAAATCACAGGTCTTGGTCTTAAAGAAGCTAAAGAACTTGTTGATGGTGCACCAGCTGTCGTTAAAGAAGGCGTTGCAACTGCAGAAGCTGAAGAAATCAAAGCTAAACTTGAAGAAGCTGGCGCTTCAGTTACTCTTAAATAATAGAGCAACTACTCAAGTAGCCTAAATATAAGATATAACCGCTATTTTACGGAGTAGCGGTTTTTTGTTGGAAAGAATATCCATTTGATTTTAAATGAGTATTAGTTACTAAAGAGAGTGATTATTACATTGCGTAGCTCTGACTATCAGAAACAGCTTTGGTCTCGTTAGCAAAAATCATTCAGAAATGCCAGTAAAACGAGTTTTGAGGAATTTGTGGACATCGTAGCAATTATTTTAAATCATTTGGAGTTTTGTATTGTATGCTGACAGGAACTGACAGATGATGGAATATGAATTTTTCTTTACAACGATAAAGAAAGATTGTTCTTGATTCCTAAAATAGAAGAGTTTTATAATATGGTATTAATTGGTTCATAATAGTTCTGTAAAAATATATACTGTAGAAAATTGTCGATTCAGTCAATAAGTCACTTTTTTGACGAAAAATTGATTTATTGGTATTTTTTTTGTGTCGATTAGGGGCGTGCTAGTCACGTCTGAGAGGATCTGATGCGTCAGTCCTCCCATTTTTTTATTAATCCTTGGTTGCTTTAAGAAGTGCTACCGATAACTTTAATAGTTCTTTGATATGACAGCAAAACCGTGATTTCTACTATTTAAGTATAATTAAACGAAGTTATTTATCTAATTTAGTCAATTCGGATTCAGCAGTTAAGAATGTATTTTAAAGTTCCTTAAGATACTTTCGGTTGATTTTGACATCATGGTGATTGTTGAAGTTGCTTGAGAAGGTACAGCTACATACTTCCATGAAGGTGTAAAATCAGTTAACGCAGCTACTCCATGAGTGGAAAATCTATCTACTTAGTTAACTGGATTATATTCTAGTGCAATATCTGAACAAACAGAAAGCTTTGTATAATTGTATCGAAACGATTGATTATCACAAATATTAGAATTTATTCCTTATTTTTGTTACAATGTAAGCAACGAATGAAAGTTGTGTGATAAAAAAATGAAAAAATACATGTTCGGAATGGTGTGTTGTTTAGTATTAGCTGGTTGTAGCCAGCAGAGTAATTCTACTAAAGCAAGCTCCTCAACATCAACTGAAATTACTGAGGCTCAAACTCAGACAACTAATAGCTCCGCTCAGAGCTCTTCAACGGGAGAAGAAACGATTGAATCTAGTAGTTCGGAAACAGGAACATCCACTAAAGCAACCTTCAATGGTTCTTATTATAGTGTTCAAGGGAAATATGGTGAAGTAGTTATTGCCAATAAGAAACACCCTCTTGCGAAAGACTATGCACCAGGGGAAAATCCAGAAGCACTGGCTGCTTTTCAGCAATTAGTTGCAGACATGCAAGCGAAAGGATTTGATGTTTCAAATAATTACAGTGGCTTCCGGTCATATGAAACCCAGGCCACACTCTACCAATCCTATGTCAATCAAGAAGGACAGGCTGTAGCAGACACTTATTCTGCTCGACCAGGCTATAGTGAGCACCAAACTGGTTTAGCTTTTGATATATTGGATTCTGCTGGCAATTTATTAGAAGAGCCAACAGCTTCAAAATGGCTAGCAGATAACGCTCGTTTGTACGGATTTATAGTACGCTACCAACCAGGAAAGGAAAGTAGTACTGGCTATATTGCAGAATCATGGCATGTTCGCTACATTGGTCAAGAAGCAACGGATATTTATCAATCTGGTTTAACCTTAGAAGAATATTATGGTGTTCCTGGTGGCGATTACCAAGAATAAGCTTATCAAAATAAAAATTTTAAGACCGAGACGAAAGATTTGTCCGTATGATTCACTCGTGTTATAATGAATCATTAAAAAATTCGAAGTTCCATCATGATTAAAGCAATGGAAGTATATTTGGTAACAAACGGTAATGGTTTGGAAGCTATTGACTTTTACAAAGAAGCACTCGGTGCATTTATCGAACAAGTGAATTTATTTAAAGATTTCTTGCCAGATTGCCCTGCAGAATTGGAAAATAATGTTATGAATGCTCAGTTACGTTTGCCTAACGGTCAACGTTTCATGTTATCAGACAACAGCCCAGAAATGCCTTATACAGCAGGCGATAACATCACGGTTGCCCTGATAACCGATGACGCAGAAACTGCTAAGGTTTTCTATGACAAATTATCACAAGATGCTAAAGCGATTAATATGGAACTTCAAGCAGTTCCATGGTCACCAGCCTATGGTAATGTAACGGATAAATTTGGTATTTCATGGCAAGTGAATGCTGAGGTTGCAGATTATGGTCAGGAATACTACGCAGAACAAGAATAAAAACAATTCAAAACGACACAGTCTGAACATGCTGTGTCGTTTTTTTAATCTATTTTGTTTTTCTTATTGCGGTAGTTTGCTCCAATATGCCTTGTGAAGAAATACTTGGAGTAAGGTTGCTGCAACCAAAATAAGGGTTAGTAGAGCTGCACTAACATAAACAGCATTATAGGCATTTGCGACGAAAATGCTGATGGTGACTAAGATAGCACCAACCATCATCGTCAAGAGTATGCTTCCAGCTATCAGCCATTGCCCACTTCCACGGCCAAATAATTGATTGCTATTTTGCCAATTGAGAACTAATAGTCGTTGATCGCGCCAATAGTAAATCTGGCCAACCAATAGGGCAGAAAGTAGAAGCCCTATTGTAAAGAAAATGGATAAAAGAAGGTGAACTTTAAATAGCACAAAGGCTAAGGTGAAGTATAAAATAGTTGGAAGTAGGAATTGTACAAATGCAATGACTTTAAATTTTTGAATAGTAAATTGTTTAAAGGAGAGAGGTAATGTACGGATAAAATGATAATTTTCCTTCTCTAGGGACATCGCAACTCCTAAAAATGTTGTTACACCAGCAAACATACTTCCTAATAGGATACCGATTAACATAGCAATGCCAAAATAATCAGGTGATATTGTACTCAATCCTCCGTCATTAGCAAATCGTGAGACACTCGGATACAATGCAAAACCAATCACAACAGGCTGGACAAAACTTTGAACCAACAGGTTGCTATCTTTCAGTGTAGATAGATGGTGTTTTACCAAGGCTTTTTGTAAATTGCTTGGTAGTTTTGCAGGTTTTTTCTTGCGGGTTTGGCCAGAAACGGCATCAATTTCTAATAACTGATCGAAATAGTGAGGCATTATCTCTTTTACGATATAGTATACTAAGCCAAGTGTGATTGCGAGCGGTAGTAGGAAGTTGATGGCAGTTTCTAGTGATAAAGGTTGGCTGACGATGTAATGAAATCCTACAAAAATTGGTATTTTTGGGAAGTTGACAAACCCATTAGATTCTAATGAAACAATTTGTTGAGATTGAAGAAATAGCATTGCACCAATCGCAATGAGTGTGGACACCGTCATCAGGATTGTTGAAATCATGGTCTTTTGTGAACTTTTACGCAATACTTGACCGATAAAATGTAAAAGGACCAAGTTGATAATGTTTATGAACAGCCACAATAGGATAAATGATGGTAAAACGGCAATGAGTGCAGGAGCTCCGCCTATTTGCCAATAGGTAATCGATAAAAGAGAAAGACAGGGCATGAGGAAAGGTAGAACCATGCCTTGTGCAGACAAGACTTTTGCGATGAATACGTCCTGTGAACGCAGTGGCAAAGCGAGGTATAATTTTGTATCCTTACTGTCGTAGAACACTGAGAAAAATCCAGTGAATCCATAGACAATCGACATAATGGCAAAGATGGAAAGTTGGAGTGAGAAAAATCCAACTGATTCTGAATAATCTACGCCTAAAAAGAAAACAGTGTAAATAAAAGCGAACATGATCATCATAAAGATTTGTTGCCGTAGGATACTTTTATAGGCTGAAAATGATGCATTTTTCTTTTTATTCTGTTTCTTTTTGACAGAGGCCAGCAGTTGTGGGTTGGAATATAAAATATTAATTTTTATCAATTCCCAGATGATGGACTTCTTCATGCTTCCTCACCTGCCTTATCTTGTTGGCGTCCTGCTAATTCCAGATAAATTGTTTCTAAATCCTTATCTGGATATTGTGATTTCAATTCGTCAAGGCTTCCAAGAAAAATCAAGCGGCCTTTTCGCAGAATTCCGATACGGTCACATAATTGTTCTGCAACTGACAATACATGTGTTGAGAATAAGACGGTATTGCCAGCAGCTGCATGTTCTTTCATCATCTGTTTCAAATCAAAGGAAGCCTGTGGATCCAGTCCAGTTAATGGTTCATCCAATATCCAAATATCAGGATTGGAAATAAGCGCGCCAATGATAATTGTCTTTTGCCGCATACCATGAGAAAAACTGTCAATGGTTTCGTGCTGACGAGTTGTCATATCGAACAGTTGTCCTAATTTGCAGATTCGTTCATCAATCAAATTCTGAGGGACCTCGTAGACTTTACCCATAAAATTCCAATACTCGTATGCAGTTAGGTGGAGAAAGATATCTGGAGAGTCTGGAACGTAAGCGATACGTTTTTTTATGGCATTGCGGTGTTCAGCTAAATTTAACTGATCGACCAAGACGAGCCCCTCAGTCGCTTCAATAATAGAGGTTAATAGACTAATCGTTGTTGTTTTACCAGCACCATTGTGTCCAATCAAACCGAAAATCTCTCCACTCTCAATCCTTAAATTAAGATCGTCAAGTGCAAGGGTTTCGCCATAAGCTTTTGTAACGTGGTCAAATTGTATCATATTTTTCTCCTCATATTTCCCTAGGCTTGCCTATTCTACAGACTTTAAAATGGCCTTTCTTTTAGTCATCGAATATTAAACCAATGTGTCGTAAAGCCATTTTGGAAGTGTAAAAGAATAAACATATTTATATTTTTAATGTTATTATACTGCTTAATTAATACAAAATCAATTATTTTTTGTAGGTAGTGACCATACAGCTGTTTTAAAGAATTTGAGAATAAAGCAGTTTGATGATCAATAGTAGACTTACTATTTCTGATTCTGATATAATTAATCTATGAACGAAATCATTAAACATAAGTTAGAGTTACTTCCAGATAGTCCTGGCTGTTACCTCCATAAAAACAAGTACGGAAAGATTATTTATGTTGGTAAGGCCAAAAACCTGCGTAGTAGGGTGCGGTCTTATTTTCGTGGGGCTCATGATACCAAGACTGAAGCTTTAGTATCTGAAATTGCCGATTTTGAATTTATCGTAACAGATTCCAATATCGAGGCGCTCTTACTGGAAATCAATCTGATTCAGGAAAACAAGCCTCGCTATAACATCATGTTAAAGGATGACAAGTCCTATCCCTTTATCAAAATTACCAAAGAACGTCATCCACGGCTGATGATAACACGGCAGATTAAAAAGGATGGCGGTCAGTATTTTGGTCCCTATCCAGATGTGGGTGCGGCTAACCAGACCCTCAAACTATTGGAGCGTCTGTATCCTTTCCGCAAGTGCAAATTGCCTGAGAACAAGTACTGTATGTATTATCACTTGGGCCAATGTTTGGCCCACGGGGACAAGATGCCTAGTCTTTCTGATTATAATAAGATGAGTAAGGAAGTTGCTCAATTCTTAACAGGACACGATGATAAGATTGTTAAACAGGTGCAAGAAAAAATGAAAGTTGCTGCAACCAATCTTGAATTTGAAAGAGCTGCGGAATATCGAGATATTCTTCAATCTATTTCAACTCTGCGAACCAAGCAACGGGTTATGGCTCATGATTTGCAGAATCGGGATGTCTTTGGTTACTATGTTGACAAGGGATGGATGTGTGTGCAGGTTTTCTTTGTTCGTCAGGGGAAATTGATTGAGCGGAATGTCAATCTTTTTCCATATTATAATGATGCGGATGAAGACTTTTTGACCTACATCGGTCAGTTTTACAGGGACCAGCAACATTTGATTCCCTCAGAGGTCTTGATACCGCAAGATATTGACCAAGAAGCCGTAGAAGCACTGGTAGATACTAAGGTCATCAAGCCTCAGCGTGGCGAGAAGAAGCAACTCATCAATTTGGCAACCAAGAATGCGCGTGTCAGTCTGGAGCAGAAGTTTAATCTTTTGGAGAAAAATCTGGAGAAGACCTACGGTGCTGTAGAAAATATCGGTCAGCTTTTGGGGATTCCGACGCCTGTGCGGATTGAGGCTTTCGATAACTCCAACATTATGGGGACTAGCCCTGTATCGGCCATGGTGGTCTTTGAAAATGGGGTTCCTAATAAAAAAGAATACCGCAAGTATAAGATTAAGACGGTGGAAGGGCCAGATGATTATGCTTCCATGCGGGAAGTTTTGCAGCGGCGGTACAGTCGGGTACTTCGGGACGGTTTGACACCGCCTGATTTGATTATCATTGACGGTGGTCAGGGGCAGGTCAACATTGCTAAGCAGGTCATCGAGCAGGAGTTAGGCATGTCTATACCAATTGCAGGTTTGCAGAAGAATGACAAGCACCAAACCCATGAATTGCTCTTTGGAAATCCGTTGGAAGTAGTTGAGTTGCCACGTAATTCACAGGAATTTTTCCTCCTGCATCGGATTCAGGATGAGGTTCACCGCTTTGCCATTGATTTTCATCGTCAGGTCCGGTCTAAAAATTCTTTCTCATCCAAATTGGATGGTATTGATGGCTTGGGACCAAAACGAAAGCAGGCCTTGATGAAACACTTCAAATCAATTGGAAAAATCCAATTGGCAAGTGTCCAAGAAATTGCAGATGTAGGTGTTCCCTATAAGGTGGCGGAAAGAGTGAAAGAAAAAATGAAATAATGAAAATGAAAAAAATACGAAAAATTTGAATAAAAAGACATATAAATGCTTTACAATATTTGCAAAATATATTATGCTATTTTTATTAAGTACTTGGTAAGCTTTATTTTTCAGTTTTTGTTCTACCTTATCCTATTCTTTATGCAGACTCTGATGTAGATGAAACAGAAGAATTCAGAATTGCTCAAGACAAGAGTTTATCGGTACCTGTTGAAGCATATGCTGTGATTCTAGAAACAAACGATATAGAAAGATAGGTGAAGATTTTTGAAAAAATATATTATGCATATAATTGGAATATTGCTCATATTCTCATTACTATTTCCATTTGTGTATGTAGCTGACAGTGATAATTATTCTATTATTCTTGTGTCAGGTTGGAAGTATTTCAGTCAAAACTTGTTTTCCTTGTCTTCTATTCTAATTTTTTTAGCCCTTATCTTCATAAATTATCAAGGTTACAAGAATAGTCAATTGATTGTTTTTGTCATGACTTCCATGGTTGCCTTGTATTTTTATTGCTCACCCATTCTGTCACTAGGAGAAGAATTTTGGAGTAGTATAACTGAATTTCCAGTTGGATATTTTATTAGTGGATTACTGATGATTGCTGGAATTGGATTGAATTTGAAACGATTGGTATCTGGTTAGATTTCAAATTCTAACTTATTTTGAAGAATACAAGGACTGTCTTTCTGGTCAACGGCTGAGAGGCAGTCTTTTATTATTATCCTATATCAGATAGAGATGAAATTTGAAAGCTCTACTGATTTATGGTAAAATAAATTATCTATGACTGAATAAGGAGAAAGCAATGGCTTTTGGTGAAGAAAAACACAAGAAATCAACATTTGAAATAGTTACTTTAGTAATTGTTGTCGTGATGGTAGTCGCGACATTAGCAGGCTTGATTTTACCAGCAATCAATGCATTGATGAATTAAGAAACTGTATTCATAGTTCAGCTCTTCTATCTAAGGCTAGTTTTTAAGCTACTCAACGTTTGTTTTTTCAAGATACTGTCAGTATTTCTTAAAAAAAACGGCATTGATACCTTAAAAATGGTTTCTTATTTATTAGCACTTTGTTTGTGAATACAGGATATAAAACGCTATTAAGCGTTTTTTTCTAGGAAAGAATAGGTTAATTATGAGTATGTTTTTAGATACTGCTAAGATTAAGGTCAAGGCAGGTAAGGGAGGCGATGGGATGGTTGCCTTCCGTCGTGAAAAGTATGTACCAAATGGCGGTCCTTGGGGCGGTGACGGTGGTCATGGTGGGAATGTTATCTTTGTTGTAGATGAAGGCTTGCGTACCCTAATGGACTTCCGTTACAACCGTCGCTTTAAGGCTGACGATGGCGAAAAGGGGATGACCAAGGGCATGCATGGTCGTGGTGCGGAAGATTTAATTGTTCGTGTACCGCAAGGAACAACTGTGCGTGATGCTGATACAGGAAAAATTATTACAGACTTGGTTGAGAATGGGCAGGAATTCGTTATTGCCCACGGTGGTCGTGGTGGTCGAGGAAATATTCGCTTTGCGACACCTAAGAACCCAGCACCAGAGATTTCTGAAAATGGGGAACCTGGTGAGGAGCGGAACCTTGAATTGGAATTAAAAGTCCTTGCTGATGTTGGTCTAGTTGGTTTTCCATCTGTCGGGAAGTCAACTCTCCTCAGTGTGATTACAGCAGCTAAACCTAAGATAGGTGCCTACCATTTTACAACCATTGTTCCCAACTTAGGAATGGTGCGGACCAAGTCCGGCGAATCATTTGCAGTGGCAGATTTACCTGGTTTGATTGAAGGTGCTAGTCAAGGTGTTGGGTTGGGAACGCAATTCCTGCGTCACATCGAGCGGACACGTGTTATCTTGCATGTTTTGGATATGTCCGCTAGTGAAGGTCGGGATCCTTATGATGACTATGTGGCCATCAACAATGAGTTGGAAACTTATAATCTTCGTTTAATGGAGCGCCCTCAAATTATTGTTGCCAATAAGATGGACATGCCAGAGGCAAAGGAACATCTGGAAGAGTTCAAGAAAAAATTAGCAGCCAACTATGATGAGTTTGAAGAATTGCCACAGATTTTCCCAATTTCTGGTATTGCTCATCAAGGTCTGGAAAATCTACTAGAAGCAACAGCAGAATTGCTTGAAAATACACCAGAGTTCCTGCTTTATGATGAAGATGACTTTCAAGAGGAAGAAGCATATTATGGCTTTCATCCTGATGAACCAGAATTTGAGATCAGTCGTGCAGATGATGCAAGTTGGATTCTATCTGGTGACAAGTTGGAAAAACTCTTTACAATGACCAACTTCGATCGCGATGAGTCAGTCATGAAATTTGCTCGCCAGTTACGTGGCATGGGTGTTGATGAAGCTCTTCGAGCGCGTGGAGCCAAGGATGGGGATATCGTCCGTATTGGCAAATTTGAATTTGAGTTTGTGGACTGATACAGTCTGGGGATAGACTGTATCAGCTGGTCGCCTTGAAATACGAAAGCGACCATATCTGGGGGACAGTTTTAACCCGAGCCTAAAAATTCAAAAGCGAGGAAGCCAGGGATTTTTTCAGTCCAAGCCAGAAAATTCGAAAGCGAGGTAAGCAGTTTGACTGGGAGTTAACTTGCTAGTCAAACTACGCCAAGTCCTAGGGGAACTTGGCTAGCTACCTTACTAATTTTGTTCCGTTCGTGACGGTTGATTAAGAATAAGTAATAATAAATTGGAGGTCTTTATGGGTGATAAGCCGATATCCTTCAAGGATAAAAATGGGAATTTTGTTTCGGCAGCCGATGTTTGGAATGCTGAAAAATTAGAAGAACTTTTTAACAAGCTCAATCCCAATCGCAAGCTACGATTGGAACGCGAGCGTTTAGCTAAAGAGCAAGAAAAGAGTAGTTAGATAGTTTTATCTTTCCGAAAAATGGTCCATTGGACCATTTTTTTGTTAGATTTTGATATACTAGACATAGTATATTCAGGAAAGAATGAGAACGAAAGATGGAATTGGTCTATACAGATATTCGAAATCCTCTGACGCAGTATTTAACGGATACCGCAGCAGAATTTGCTAAGGAAGGTAAGCGAGTTTTTTACATTGCTCCAAACTCTCTATCCTTTGAGATGGAGCGCAAGGTCTTGGAATACCTGCCTGAACAGGCAACTTTTGATATTATCGTGACCCGTTTTGGGCAATTGGCCCGCTATTTGATGATTGATAGGAAAGAAGCAGGTCAACCGCTGGATGATGTTGGTCTGGCTATGATTTTCTTTCGTGTTCTATCGCAATTTGATGATGGCGACTTGAAAGTCTATGGTCGTTTACAGACAGATTTTGGTTTTATTAACCAGCTAGTTGCTTTATACAAAGAATTGCAACGGGCAAATATGTCTATTCTGGACTTGGAAGCCATGGAGTCACTAGATAAACAGGCTGATTTGGTAAAGATTTTTCTGGCTGTAACTGACATTTTGTCCAAAGAAGGCTTTGAGCATCAGTCTAAGTTAACACAGCTGACTAGCTTGGTGGAAACTGGTCAGTTGGATGAGCAGTTGAAGAACATCGTGCTGGTGGTAGACGGATTTTCTCGTTTTTCGGCAGAAGAAGAAGCTTTAGTAAGTGCTTTAAATGAACGGGTGTCGGAAATCCTGATTGGTGTATATGCCAGCAAGAAAGCTGTGCAAGCCGCCTATGCGGAAGGGAACGTTTATCAAGCTAACGTTGACTTTTTACGTCAGTTATCAGCGCAGTTCCAGACTAAGGCTACTTATATTGGTCAAGAGCCAGTCTTGGACAGTATCGGTAAGTTTTCAAAGAATATGGAAGCCAATTATGACTACAGCGGGACCATGCTTGACTTGACTCCATCAGACCAAGAAAAAATCCAACTCTGGGAGGTTGTTAACCAAAAAGAAGAGGTGGAGCAAGTTGCAACTGCAATTCGTCAGCATGTGCATCAAGGTGCTCGCTATAAAGACATCTTGTTGCTTTTGGGTGATGTGGATAGCTACAAGTTGCAGATTGGCAAGATTTTTGACAAGTATGATATTCCTTACTATTTTGGCAAGGCAGAGGAGATGAGTCATCATCCGTTGGTCCATTTTGTGGAGTCCTTGGAACGCTTACGTCGCTATCGTTTCCGTGCGGAAGACCTGCTCAATCTCCTCAAATCTGGTTTGTACGCCAGCATTTCACAAAAGGAGCTGGACCTATTTGAGTCTTACATCCTCTTTGCGGATATGAAGGGGCAGGCTGCTTTTTCGAGGGCTTTTTCGGTCAATGGCAGAGCAGACTATGATGCTGAAATCATCAAGGAGAAAAGGCTTGTCTATGATTTGACTGTCTTGGAACCTCTACGTGCTAAGATTATGGAGCCTTTGAACCAGCTGTTTAAGGCAGGTCCCCAATCAGGTGCCAGTTTGCTTGAAAAATTCATGGCCTTTTTGGAGGCAATTGAGCTTCCTAAAAATATGGAAAAAATGTCTCGAAATTTGAGTGAAGTAGAGCAAGAAAAAGAAGAACAGGTCTGGAAAAGTTTTACCCATATTCTAGAGAATTTTTATCAGATTTTCGGAAAAGAAAAATTAAAAATGGATGATTTTCTGGCTATTTTACAGGCTGGTATGCAGGCCAGTCACTATCGTACCGTTCCTGCAACGGTTGATGTGGTCAATGTTAAATCCTATGATTTGATCGAGCCGCACACTGCAAAGTATGTTTATGCTATCGGGATGGGCCAGTCTAATTTTCCAAAAGTTGCTAAGAATACCAGTCTATTGACAGAAGAAGAGATGGAAAAAGTCAATCTTGTTTCGGCTAGTTCTTCACGTTTTGATTTGGTCAGCCGAGAGAATATCAAGAAGAACCATGCTGCTATGATGTCTCTGCTTAATTCTGCGACGGAACAGTTAGTTATTTCTACTCCTCAGATTTATAACGAAGGTGAAGATAGTCTCTCCCCTTATATTAAAATTCTCCAAAAAATGGGGCTGAAATCCGAAGAACGTGGACGGATTAAAAGACTTAGTCCGCAAGACATCGGTCACTACAAGAGTCTCTTATCCCGTTTGATTGAGTCAGAAAGACCATCTCTTGATAATGAAGAATGGGAAGGGCAGACGGCCTTCTGGACAGTCTTGGTTCGCCATTTGAAGAAGAAATTGGAGTCGCAAGGCATTGAAATTCCGACCATTACTGGTGATATTGCTTCTAAACAACTTTCAGATGAAACCTTGGCTGCTTTATATCCAGAGGATAAGCCGCTCAATCTTTCAGCATCCAGCTTGACCAATTTCTACAATAACCAATATCTTTACTTTGTCCGTAATGTTCTTCGCCTGCGGGAACAGGAATCCATCCATCCGACTGCCTTTCAGCATGGTTTGTTCTTGCATCGGATTTTTGAACGAGTGGTCATGGACCAATCTGAGCTAGATTTTGATCAAAAAGTGGACAAGGCCATCCTGCGTACACGTGACGAGGCAGAATTTGCTATGTTTTATAACCAGGATGCGGCTTCTCGTTATACGGAGGAGGTGCTGGATAAGATTGCTCGCTCCAGTGCGACCATTTTGCGGAATAATGATTTGGTTGAAATTGACGGTCAGGAAAAGAGTTTCCGTCAGGATAAGGCGCTAGTTTTTGACCTTCAAAATGGTAAGAGTGTGCATGTAAATGGTACCATTGACCGCTTGGATACCTTGCAAATCAATCAGGCTGTTGGCGTTGTGGATTACAAGTCCAGCGACCAATCTTTTTCAGTTGGGGATTTTTACAATGGTCTTAAACCTCAGTTGGTGACCTATCTGGCAGCCTTACAAGAGCTGGATGAAACCAAGGATAAACCTGTTTTTGGAGCCATGTATTTGCATTTGCAGGATCCGATTATCAAATTAAAGGATACGAAGAATTTAGAACAGCTAGAAGTAGCTGCCAATACGAGCTTGGTTTACAAGGGGCTTTTCTTGAAGGAGGAAAGTCTGGGTCTCAATCATTTTTATCAGACTCGTAACCAACTCTATACGGAAGATGAGTTTGTGGTTTTATTGAACCACAACCAACAACTCTACAAACAAGCTGCCATGGACATCCTGGATGGTCGCTTTGCTATTAATCCTTATACCAAAGATGGGCGTTCGGTGGCAGGTGAGCAGCTGAAGGCAATCACTGGTTTTGAGGCGGATCGGCACATGGGAATGGCGCGGCGGATGGTCAAAGAGGCCAAGCGTCAAGATTGGATGGAACGAATGAAAGGAGGTCAGGACTAATGGCTTTTGAAGAATTTTTAAGTGCTGAAGAAATCAAGGCTATGCAGTTGGCGGAAGCCAATTCTGATAAGCAACAAAAACGCACACCTGAGCAGATTGAAGCCATCTACACGCACGGTCAGAATGTTCTGGTCTCTGCATCAGCTGGGTCAGGAAAGACCTTCGTCATGGTTCAAAGGATTTTGGATAAGTTGAAGCGTGGCGTCGGGATTGACCAGCTCTTTATCTCGACCTTTACAGTCAAAGCGGCTGGTGAATTGAAGGAGCGGATCGAAAAAAATCTCAATGAAACCATTGCGAAGACGACGGATATGGAATTGCGACGGCATTTGTCTGCCCAGTTGGCGGATTTGACCAAGGCGGATATTGGGACCATGGACTCCTTTACGCAGAAATTGGTGACAACCTATGGTTATAGCCTTGGTATTTCTCCACAGTTTCGGATTTTACAGGATGAGACAGAAAAAGCGAGTCTGAAAAAAGAGGTTTTCGATCAGCTCTTTGCAGATTATCTTGAACAGGATGAAAATGGTGCATTCCGCAAACTGGTTCGCAATTTTTCGGGCAACCGTAAGGATAACAGTGGTTTTCGTCAGGTTGTTTATCAGGTGCATGATTTTAGCCAATCGACGAGCAGTCCAACTAAATGGCTGAAAGAGCAAGCTGTTCAAGCTGATTTGTACAGTCAAGAGCGTATTGAGCAGGTGTTAGAGCAGGGCTTTAAGGAAAAAGTTTTAGAGAAGCTCTATCAAGCTGCAGATTTCTTCCGCTACCATGTGGAATGGGGCAGAAATGACTTTGGTTCTGCTAAGTATTTTTCAAGCGTTGAAGATGTAATCGAATTGTTAACCGGTATAGACCAACTGGAATCCAAGCAGTTGATGGAGCGGGTTGAAAGAATCCTTCTCATCAATGATCAGTCCAGAGGCAAGGGCCTGACCAATGCCAATCGACCAAAAGATGAGCATTTGATAGCCTTTAAAGAAGAATACAATGCTGGCAAGAGTCAGATTATCTCAGGACTACGAGATTTGGGTCAGGAAGTTTATGAATTGACCCTGCTGAAAGATTATCAGGATCAAGCTGTGCCCTTGCTGATATTATTACGTGACTTTGTCTTGGATTTTTCGCAGGCTTATCTGAATGTAAAAATCAAGGAAGCAGCCTTTGAATTTGGCGATATTGGGCATTTCGCTATTCGTATTTTAGAAGAAAATGCGGACATCCGCCAGTTTTTCCAAAAAAAATACCACGAAGTCATGGTAGACGAGTACCAGGATAACAACCATAGCCAAGAGCGAATGCTGGACCTGCTGTCTAACGGTCACAACCGCTTTATGGTAGGCGACATTAAGCAATCCATCTATCGATTCCGTCAGGCGGATCCAATGATTTTCCAAGAGAAATTTGAACTGTATCAGGCAAATCCTCAGGCTGGGAAATTGATTTTGCTCAAGGAAAACTTCCGTAGTCAGATTGAGGTCTTGGAGGCAACAAATGCTATTTTCACGCGCCTGATGGACCGCCAAGTAGGGGAAATCAAGTATGATGACACCCACAGTCTAGTAGCAGGTAGTCCAGGTCAAAAAATTGCCCAGCCCAAGCATGAGATGGAATACTTCATTTACGACCAGCAGGAAAACGCAAATTCTTCAATGGATGCTGAGGAGGAAGCGCCTCTGACTGCTGGTGAAATTGAGGTCGTTGCAAAAGAGATTATTCGTCTTCACAATGAAGAAGGAGCAGACTTCAAGGACATCACTCTATTGGTGCAAAAACGGACGCACAATGACCTCATTATGTCCATTTTTGAAAAACATGGGATTCCTATTGTGGCAGATGGCGGAGCAGCCTCCTATCTGCAATCTTTAGAAGTCATGATCATGCTGGATACCTTGCGAGTTATCAATAACCCACTCAATGACTATGCCCTCGTTGCCTTACTTAAATCGCCCATGTTCCGATTTGATGAGGATGAGCTGACACGTATTTCCTTGCAGGATGGGACAGGTTTCTTTTACCAAAAAATTGAAGTAGCCCAACAAGAAAGTGGGCAACATCCTGAACTTATATCAGGAGAGTTGAAGAAGAAAATCACGGATTTTTTGTCTATTTTGGAAAACTGGCGTGCCTATGCCAAACTGCATTCTATTTATGACTTGATCTGGAAGATTTTCAATGAAAAATTCTACTATGACTATGTCGGTGCTCTCCCAAATGGCAGCAAGCGTCAGACCAATCTATATGCACTAGGTCTGCGTGCCAACCAGTTTGAAAAAACAGGCTACAAGGGCTTGTCTCGCTTCATCGCCATGATTGACCGTGCCTTAGCAAATGACAAGGACTTGGCAGATGTACAAGAGTTTCTACCGCAAAATGCTGTACAGCTTATGACGATTCACAAGTCAAAAGGTTTGGAGTTTAAATATGTCTTCCTCATGAACATCGATAAGCGATTCAACTTGGAAGACCATTATCAGTCAGTCATCATCAGCCGGAAAAATGGTCTAGGCATTCAATATTTAGCGGATATGAAAGATAAGGTAAATAGCCCATTACCCCAGGTTCGAGTCTTAATGAACACCCTTCCTTATCAAAATAATCTCCAAGAGCTAAAAATTGCCAATCTTTCAGAACAAATGCGGTTGCTTTATGTTGCACTAACGCGTGCCGAGAAGAAGCTGTATCTGGTTGGAAAGGGCAATGCTGACAAGTTAGCTGAAAAATACGATGGCAAAAAGGAAGATGGCGTACTTGCCCAATCAACTCGTGAAAGTATGGCGACCTTCCAAGACTGGATTCTAGCCATTGATGAGGCCTTCTCAGGAGAAGACTTGCACTTCAAGAAAGTCTTTGTAACGGATGAGGATTTGACGGAGGAGAAGATTGGTAAACTGAAATTGAAGAATAAGCTAGAAGATGCCAGCCTTAAAGATATTCGTCAATCAGAAGACATCGCCCAGGCCTTGGACCAGTTGTCTTCTGTCCAAGAGTTGAACGAACGCTATAAGGCTGCTATAGAATTACCAAGTTTACGGACTCCAAGTCAAATCAAGAAACTCTATGAGCCTGTCTTGGAACAAGAAGGCATGGAAGTCATGGAAAAATACCAGCCAAAACGGACCTTCAACTTACCAGATTTCTCCAAGAAACCAAAAATCACTGGAGCCCAAGTCGGTTCGGCAGTCCATGAACTCATGCAACGCTTGGATCTGTCTTGGTTGGTGACAGAAGATACGGTAAGAGAAGCTCTAGAAACTGTTCATGCTGAGCAAGCGATTAAAGATAAAATCAATCTTCAAATGATTTTGGATTTCTTTGATACAGACTTAGGAAGAGAAATTCTAGCAAATACGGACAAACTTCACCGAGAAGCTCCATTTGCAAGTTTGCAGACAGATTCTTTGTCACAGGAACAATTTGTCCTTCGTGGGATTATCGATGGCTACCTGCTATATGATGATCATATTGTACTCTTTGATTACAAGACAGACAAATATGACCAACCAAGCCAACTCAGCCAACGTTACCAAGCTCAAATGCAACTCTATGCCGAGGCATTGAAAAAAGCCTACAAGATAAATCGTGTAGACTGCCATTTGATTTTGCTTGGTGGGGAGAAGATTGAAGTGGTAGAGGTCAATTTGAAGGGTAAGTCTTCATTATGATAGGTACTGGATAGAGAATAGGAGATCATATGTCACGTAAACAATTGGTTACACTTACGAATATGTGTATGATAGAGGATCAGGATGAAAATGTAGTAGTTCAGATTCGAGATCCTAAACGGTATAGTTGGTCTGGCGCAGCATTTCCAGGTGGGGATGGTGTCATAATAATGACAGGTGCTTAAAACGCTGTTAAATCAAGGATTTGAGTGTTCTACAATCTGTCTGTCATTAAGGAGGAATCAAGAATAGTGCATTTGCGAGAACATTTAAAAAATGTTCTCTTTTTTATTTTAAGATGGAAATTTTATGAAAGAGGAAAAGATATGAAACGTATAAATACAAATCACTATCAAACATCAGAGAGGTATTATAAGACACCAAAACTCCTATTTGAGAGTATCAGATACAAGGACATGAAATTGGAAGTGAAGATGGCTCATCTCTTACTTTTTCTTCTGTCTTATCCTTGATATGGTTACGAGTTTGATAACTATTAAGAGTTATGGTGAAGGCATGTCACCTATTGATATGAGTAAGGTGTTTACCCCACCAACTCAAGCACTAGAAAAGGGTTTATCAGTTTAGGAGGTACTAATGTTAGAAATTTATTTAGGAAATAATAAACGACTTAATAAAGCCTTATTGGAGAGCCTAGAAAAGTACGGTGTCTTCTACCTGCATTGTGCAAGTCAACGATTTGTTGTTTGAAGTCATCTGTGAAGTAACGGCGAATTTTTCTAGACATATCTGTTCTCCTCTTTTCTTTAGTGTAGAACACTTTATAAATTCAGTCTAGTTTAGTGTAACCTTTTCACAATCCTAAATGTAATTTCTTACAAATAGTTAGATATACACTAAAACTTAGGAGTGCTATTTTATCATTGAATTAGATAATTATGTCAGAACATCATAGATGATTGAAGGAAAAATGGTTGATTTAGATACCAAATTAAATAAATTGAATAATATACTAACCTTATAATTTGATAGAGTATATCTATTTTAACTCAAATTAATTATTGAAATTAATATATTTTAAAAAAATATAAAACAATGTTTGACATTGATAGAACATAGTGATAGAATATAATCAAACTTAGTAAGGGGGAATGGATATGAAGCTCTTAGAATTGCAGAAAAAATCTGCTGAAGCTAAACCAAATTCATGGGCTAGTTTAATTAGTTCTTCATGTAGTGTGAAGGCGTAATTTATCTAGTTTCCATCAGACATATAGCATTTTATTTTGCAGAAAATGTTATTAAACTTAGACAGACTAGTTAAACTATACTAGTTTGTCTTTTTTGATAAGAGATTTAGTTTTGAATTCTAATATTGTATATTAGTTCGAATCTAAATTCGTATTAATTTTTATAATGCGTAGATTAAATACACTCTTATGAATTATATATAAGATGTTAAGGTAAATATATAGTATACTCTACATAATTTATAATTATTTGAGTTTTTTATAATGGGTGAATTGGAGACTATTATGTACCAGTTTAGTAACAAATATAATAAATTTATTAGTAAAAATTTAATAGAAAATGAATACTTTTTAAATATTAGATTTCCGAATATTCCTCAAAGTGGATGGAAAATACATGTTTCTTGTACACTATCTAATTATGATAAATTACTTAATATAGTTAGTGAGTATTGCATTGAAAATAGAATTAGTTTTAAAGTTATAAAAGATATTGATTTTTACTTTAAAAATGGTCATAAAAAAGGGGATACTTCCAGTTATGGTAAATTTATCACACTTTATCCTCCCAATGATGATATTTTTATTAAAAGTATAAAGGAACTGTATGAATTACTTAAGCAGTTTGAAGGACCATATATTCTATCAGATAAAAGGTACAATGATTGTAAGTGTTTATATTACAGATATGGTAATAATTTGTTAGATAATATATACGACAGTAAGGGGATAGTTAAACGTTTTATTAGATATGACCTAGTCAAGCATTTTTGTAACACTAGTGTATAAAATTTCTTACGCTGCACGACATCTTGCAGCATAAGGTGTAAGTCCACCGTTTGCACGATGTGGTCTTACGTGATTATATTTCCCATAAACGAATTCATAGAGCTTTTGGTCAAGAATGTCATTTGAATCAAACTTGTAGAGATAATAGAATTCGTGTTTGAGCGTATTGTAGAATCTTTCCATAACGGCATTGTCATATGGACAGCCTGCTTTGCTCATACTTTGTTGGACATAGTTTTTATCACAAAATTTATTGAATTCTTTTGCGGTAAATTGACGCCCTTGATCAGAATGCAGGATAATTCCTTTTGCTGGTTTTCGACGTTCTAGTGCGATTTTCAAGGTTTCCTTTGCCAATTCAGTATCGATATGACTGCTGTTTAATGATGCAACCACTTCACGACCGCAAAGGTCTATAATCGTGCAATTGTAACGCATTGTTCCATCTGGACGAGTTAAATATGTAAAATCAGTACACCATATTTTATTTGGTTTTTTTACATCAAATTCCCTATTCAGAAGGTTTGGAAAGATTTTATTGGCAGTTCCTTTTACATAGTTTGGTTTCTTTCGACGTGTGATGGAACGTAAGCCCAATTCATTCATAAAATGATGTATTGTCAGATCTGAACGAATGCTTCCGATACCCTTAAGATAATCGTTCATCATTCGGTATCCAGGAACTCCATTTTCGCGGTGGTAGATTTCAACAATTTTACGTTGAATCTCTGCCTTTTCCTGACGATAAGCATGTTTTTTGTTTTTAAGATAATTATAGTAAGCATTTGGACAGATGTTCATTCTTCTAAGAAGCCATCTGACCCCAAATGTCTGTTGATATTTCTGGATGAACTGGTACTGAGCTAATCGATTTCCTTCGCAAAGAATGCTGCCGCTTTTTTTAAAAAATCATTTTCCTTTTTGAGTTCTTCAATTTCTTTGCGTAGCTTTTTTGCAACTTCGTATGAATCAGATTCTTCCCGTTTTGTTAGGCTGTTATCGCATTCTTTGCGGTATTGCTGTAACCAGTATGTCAGCGTGCCTTGTCCAAGATTATATTCTTCAGTCAGGCTTTTCTTGGTTCGTCCCTCTTCCAGATAGAGGCGAAGAACCTTTTGTTTGAGCTCAGGCTCGTAACGATTATTTGTCATTGTAACATCTCCTTGGATTATGTATGTATTTTACCAAACTATACACAGGTGTTACAACTTAATTATATCAGGTCAATATAAGGGTCATGAATATTTAGATTTACCAACTGGTTACTATAATGTTCCTGATTTTATAGTAGACCCATTAGATTCTACAACCTCTCCAGATACTAGTAGTTATTTGCTTCTAAAATATAATATAAAAGAGGGAATTTCATTTTCTCCTATAGGCGGTGTCTATAAAGCTAATGAAAAAAATAAACAATTCGATTGTATTGTTAAAGAGTTTTATCCGTACACAGGAATTCTAGATGAAGAAAATGATTCATTTACAATATATAGAAATGAAGTAGGAAATCTTAAGAGACTCCAAAAATTTAAATTTGTTCCTAGGATTATTGAAAACTTTCAAGATTGGGATAATTATTATCTAGTTGAAGAATTTATTGATGGTGATAGTTTAGAAAGCTATGCTGCACAATATAATACAATTGTTTTAGGTTTTGATTTTATACAAGTTAAAAAATATATAATTAAAATACTGAATTTATTTTTAAAAATTGTTGAAAATGTAATTGAACTTTATAAAGATGGTTATATTTTTACAGATCTTGCTCCCGATAATATTATTATTAATCAAGCAGGTGTTTACTTTATCGATTTAGAAAGCGTACATGAGATCAATGATGATAAAGAAGTTTTTAGTTATACATTGAATTTCTATGATAAGAATAAAACTGATGATGAAAATATCAAATTGTCGATTTCTAATTTATTACTTTTTTGTTTCAATAAAAAGTCTACTTTGTTCGATATTTTCAATGCTGACCAAATACTTGATCCAATAATTAGGAGATACCCTGATATAATAGAAATATTGCATTTAATAAATAATATTAATAATCCTAAGTCAAATGTAATGGAAATTAAAAATTTTATCCATGAAACATTGAATAAAATTCACTTGCTTCCAGATAAGAAAAAGTTAGATATAAAAAGAGAGGATAAAATTTCACTTTCAGACTCTAAATATTCCATTTCACCCAATAATTTAAGTTTTGATGGGTATATTAATAATCGAATTATAAATAAAAATTCTATTGCATTTGGAACTCTAGGGCAATTTTTAGCTGCTAATTATATTTTTGATAAAAAATTTGAAGAAAACTATTTTAAAGAATATATATCTGACTATAGAACTAATTCATTTTTTTATGGACACTCAGGTTTATTGTATATTTTAAATTTGAATAGAATCAAGTGTAATGAAGTATTATTAAAAATACTAAAGAATATTGATTTTTCAGATAAAAGTCTCCAGACGGGAATATCAGGAATAGGTATTTCACTATTACATAGTTATTCAATACGAAAAGATGATAGAGTTAAAAAAGTTATTAAGGATATAAAAGTAAATTTAAATAATGCTAGTATTAAAGATTTTGATAATACTTTGGAAAATGGAAAATTAGGTATAGCATTGTTTTACATTTATCATTATCATATTTTTGAAAGTAATAGTTCCTTAAGTAAAGCTATAGAATATTTAGATGATGTTTTATTAGAATTTCAAGATAGTAAGTATAAAAAATCCTTAGCTAAAAATATAAATAGTGAGTTTTATGAATATTATATAGCAAATGGAATATGTGGTTTAATATTGGTTCTTATTGAGTTTATGCAGAAGACAAACGATAGTAGATATTTTAGTAAAATGGAATATTTTGCTAAACTCTGTAAAGGTATATATAGCACCTCTCCGTGTTTTTTAAGGGGTAGTGCAGGTTTTCTATACACTTTCTATAAAATTTATAAAAATTTCAAATTAAATAAAGAGTTTAGGATTGAAGTTGTTGAACAAATTGAACAATTTTATCTAGATATTATAAATATGATTTTAGATGGTAAAATTTATGATGTTAATTTTGATAACCACGAAAAAAATTTTTTTGGAGGAAAAGAAGGGATATTAACTATTTTAGATTTAGTTAATAAGGATAGTGGCAATCTAAAAATATTCCCTTTTATATTATAAAAATGCAATTAAATCTACAAAGTAGGATTAATTATTTAAATGAAGCTCTAATTTTAGCAACATATATTTGTAACACAGATCCCTCAAATGATTCTGTATTGCCAATAGACTATAAAAAAATTACTTTCTCTAAATTAGAGATTGATAGAAAATATCAATGGTTAGTTTCATTTTTAAGTGTCGTTAGAGCTGAAGCAAGAGTATTATTGGACAGTCATTCAGAATTGAAAATACTATTTCAAAGGTATGATAATGAATGTGTACCTGAGATTTTAAATTTTTTAACATATTCAAATCTTAAACAAAGTATTGAATATTACTCACAAAATGAACTTTTGGAAAAAATTAAAAAAAGTTTCATAATTAATATGGAGTCATTAGGTTTTACGAATACAACGAGTTTTAGTTTTGATGAACTTGATAGGATGACTATTTTTAATGAGCAACAACGTTACATGATTTACAAACTTCTTAATAATATTAATGACACTTATGATATTTTTTATAAATTTTTATCTTCAATGGAAAGTATTTTTAAAAGCCGTGATAAAATTTTGATAGAGGAACTCGGTATCTTTTACAATAGTATTAAAGGAGTTGATATTTTATCACTAGATTCTACAGATGCTCTAAATAATATAATTGAAAATCATAAATTAGATAATTTAGAATATACTTTTTTTATTCAATTTCCTCAACCTATAGGTTTTAGTTTATCCATTGAAGATCAACTAACTGGCTTTCTATTTATTGGCTTTCTTCCTTTTTTGTTAAGAGAAAATTCTATTTCTGTTGAAGAAAATAAGAATGAGATGGCTAGTAAGTTTTTGGCACTTTCTGACCCCACTCGGTTTAATATCATAATATTATTATCTAAGGGTTCGATGTATGGACGAGAAATCGCAGAAAAATTAACGATTTCTACAGGAACAATTAGTCATCATTTATCACTTTTAGTGAAAGAAGGAATTTTAGAATCTGAAGCTAAAGGAAAAAGGATTTACTACAAGATTAATCAAATAGAGTTTGATAGAATGAGTCAGTTTATCAATCATATTGGAGGGAGAGGAAATGAGAAATAAATTATTTATTGAAATAATAAAATCTAATATCAAACATACTTTCTTAGCTATTACGACTCAGGTGTTATTTGCTTTATCGGTAACATTAGTATCTTATTCATTATCAATTATGTTTGACGCATATAGTAAGGATAAAACAGATTTTTATCAATCAATTATTTTTGTAGTTATCATAGTCATGATAACTACAATGTTATCATTTATTTCTGAATACTTTAAAGCAAAGTATATAAGAAAAACTAATGAATCTTTAAAAGAAAAAATTACAGAAAATACTATTGAAAAATCTTATAGTTTAATTGTTACAAAAGATATTGGTAAATCAATTTCTTGGTTTATTAATGATGCAGATCAAATTGAATCACAAGCCTTTACTAATTTTTTAGATTTTATATTTGGTATTACAATTGTTCTAAGTGCATTTTTCTATATTTTAAAATTACATTGGATACTCGCTCTTACCTCAATTCTATTGCTTGTTGTTTCATTAATTATTCCTAGGATAACTCAGAAGTATATTAAGTTAGCACAAGAAAAATATACTATAGAAAATGAAAAATATACTGAATCGGTGAGAGATAACATTGAAGGTTTGGGTGTTTATTTTACCGGAAATGCTTTATCAATGTTTCATAGTAAAATGTATGATTCTATTGTATTAAGAGAAAAACAATATTTCAATTTTTCAATTACTAAGGCGAAAATCGGTGGAGTGATGTTGTTTGTTTCTCTGCTGTCACAGATTGGCTTAGTTGTTATTTCATTATATATTTCCAGTCTTGGGCTTACCGCTACAGGTAGTGTTTTGAGTATTGCAAGTCTGGCTGGGAACTTATTTAATGGAGTTCAAAGCTTGACAGGTACATTAGCAACTTTTAAAGGAGTAGAAGTACTATTAGATAAGTTTCAAAGTTCAAAAGTAGATAAGCAACAATTAATAAATAACCTTACAGTAATATCGATTGATTCAGTTGATTTAGAATATAGTGAAAATACTATATTTAAAAATTTTTCTTTTGAGTTTAATAAAGGTAAAAAATATGCTATTGTCGGGGCTTCAGGAAGTGGTAAATCAACATTACTAAAATTAATTTTGGGACTTGTAAGTCCTGAATCAGGACAGGTAAAAATTAATGAATATGATATTCGTGAAGTAAATTTAGAACAATTTTATCAAAACATTTCTTATATTGATCAATCTATTTATTTAATCAATGGAACTATTCGAGATAATATAACTTTAGGTCAGTTTATTTCAGAAGAAAAAATGGATGATATATTAAATAAGGTACAATTAAAATCATTTATAGAAAAGCAACCTTTGGGCTTAGATACGCTCCTTGAATCAAATGGTCGTAGTATTTCAGGAGGAGAAAAGCAGAGAATTGCTCTTGCTAGAGCATTAGTTAAAAACGTTGATTTTGTCTTAATTGACGAATCTACTTCACAGCTTGATAAAGAAATTAGAGATTCTATTGAAGAAACAATATTATCTTTTGATAATTTAGGTCTTATTTATGTAAGTCATAATACAGATACTGAAATGCTTAATAAATTTGATGAAATAATTGATAGCCAGTCATTTAGATAGATATAGCTTAAAATGTAAAAAAATTTTAAAGTAAGGAAGTTCTCTTTCTCTTTTAATTTCTAATGAAATACTTTGGAATCATTAAAATTTATCAAATAATCAATTAAGCTATAGTAAAAATTAATGAAAAAAGCCTCCAATTACGGAGGCTTTTTTCATTAATTACTTATGATTATTTGATAAAATTATCAAATCTTTATCATTTCAGTACTGATTATTTGTTAGATCTGACAAATTGACGTTTACAATGAATTGAAAGACCTCTTGGTGGATAGAGGGATTCCCAAAGAAGCAATTGCCTTTGTCCATGACGCTAATACCGATGAGAAGAAAAATTCTCTCTCACGCAAGGTCAATAGTGGGGAAGTCAGGATTCTCATAGCTTCAACGGAAAAAGGTGGAACAGGTCTAAACGTCCAGTCACGTATGAAAGCAGTCCACCATTTAGACGTTCCCTGGAGACCAAGTGATATTGTCCAACGCAATGGTAGGTTAATTCGTCAAGGCAATATGCACCAAGAGGTAGATATTTACCATTACATTACGAAAAGGAGCTTCGATAACTACCTCTGGCAAACAAAGGAGAATAAACTCAAATACATCACGCAAATCATGACCTCTAAAGACCAAGTACAGTCGGCAGAAGACATTGATGAACAAACCATGACTGCTTCAGACTTTAAGGCTTTAGCGACAGGTAATCATTATCTCAAACTAAAAATGGAACTAGAGAATGAGTTGACGGTATTGGACAATCAAAAGCGTGCCTTTAATCGCTCCAAAGATGAGTATCGCCATACCATTTCTTACTGTGAGCAGAACCTCCCTGTATTAGAGAAACACCTCAGTCAATATGACCGTGATATTGCCCAATCCTTAGCAACTAAGTCACAAGATTTTATCATGCAGTTTGACAATCAGATGATGGATAACCGTGCAGAGGCTGGAGACTATCTGCGTAAACTCATTACCTACAACCGTTCGGAAACCAAAGAAGTCAGAACGCTGGCTCATTTTAGAGGATTTGAGCTAAAAATGGCAACCAGAAGTCCTAGTGAACCCTTGCCAGATATGGTGTCTTTAACCATTTCAGGCAGCAACCAGTATTCTGTCTCTTTAGACTTGAAATCAGATGTGGGAACCATCCAACGCATTACTAATGCCATTGACCATATCCTAGAGGACCAAGAAAAAACAGAAGAAATGGCTAACAATTTGAAAGATAAGCTATCAGTCGCAAGGGTTGAGGTGGAAAAGGTCTTTCCTAAAGAAGAGGATTATCAGCTGGTTAAAGCCAAATATGACATCATTGCCCCCTTGGTTGAACAAGAAGCAGAGGTTGAGGAAATTGATGCAGCACTAGCTAAGTTCAATGAAACGATCCAACCGCAACACGACCAACAACTTTCTCTAGAATTTTAAAAAAAGGCTGACAAAAAAATAATGAACGCGGTAAAATGACATTAAGAAATCATCAAAGGAGAATTGATTATGACCCAGACAGTAGAAGATATACGTTACCAATTAGAAGAATAGTTAGCACAAGGTTTTACAAGTCCTGAAGATAGGGCTAACTATCAAGCCTTAAAGGGACAATATGAGGATGAAACCCTTGATTACAGCTTTTCAAAGCGAGAAATCATTGGTCAATTAGAAGTTATTATCACGACTCGTGAGAATGATTTTCCAGACTTAGATGAGGTCACCAAAGAAGAGTATCTTGACCTGGTTGAACAACTTGATAATCTAGATAAGGGACAGGCAGATTATTATCGTAAGCAATTAGCGTAGAAAGAGGTACAGATATGATTGAACAAATTATTCAAAGTCTTTTCATTATCGCAGCAACAGGGCTGATTTTGCTTGTCCTTTACCAGATTGCGAAGATGCTTGGAAGCTTATTTGTCATTGGATTAATTGGATTATTAGCTTTCACAGAAGTCTATGGAATTTACCTCTTTTTTACAGAACGATATCTCTATGTGGAAGATTTAGCCACCAATGGAATTTTCAGCTTTACCACTTTCTATATTATTTTTAATCTTTTACTTGTCTTTGGACTTGTTAGAAAAGTTGTTAGAAGTCGGATGGCATAATAAAAATGGTTATCCAATTTTTGACAAATAAAGTAAATAACCAGCATCAGGTATTTTAATGATGCTGGTTATTTACTTTATTGTAAGATGAGTGAGCTATATTTGATAGGGATAATTTTTCACTAGATTTTCAAGGTAAAGTTCAAACATTGAAGCAATAGAGGTACTCCCGACCATTTTGAAATAAGTAATAACTGAGAAACAATTATTTAAAGTACTTGTTTTTCTAGTCAAGTAGTTGAGCACCTCACTAAAAAATAATATGCAGCTTTTTTCATAGAGACAATCATCATTTAATTTGAAAGTTTGTACAGTATCCAGGGTTTGTTGAGCTCTTATTAAATCTTGTCTGTCAATGTATAAAATTACCATGTTTATGAACATTCGTATAGACTCGTTACCATAGTATCTCAAGGTAGAATACTTCTCGATATTGTAATTAATTTTAGCAAAAACGAGCTCAATGAATTCGTTATCAAAAATAAACATTGAGTTATTAAAAAGTACTGTTTCATAGTGAGTCCACGTTTCGATATTTATCAGATATTCACGTAGTAATTTTTCTTCATTAGGAGCTTTTTCTCCAGTTAATCGACCAATCAAACTGGAAATAAGTGAGGATAGAACCTGCTCTTTACTCGATGATTTGGAAGAATAATTAGTTAGCAAATTATTCAATTCTTTAATGTCTTTATTTTCAAAATGAAATTTAACTTTCTCCATATCAGAGAATTCTTTAGATACTTGAAAGTTATTATTTATAAAGAGGAATTCGTCAACGTTTACATTAAGACTGTCTAAAATATAAAACAACTTTTTTGCTGAAATATCTATTTCATCTTTTACAAATCTGTAATACGTTTGCCTAGAAAGATAATCTCCACAGATTTGTTTTATAGAAAAATTTTTTTGATGCCGAATAAATTCTACAGTTTGACCAAAATTCATAATGACCCTCGTGTAACATATTTGCAACTATTATATATGATTTGCAACAAAAAATCAATTGATTTATACCAGTAGTAATATAGTTGCATAAATAAGTGGAGGGAAAATCTATGTGGTTATTACTATTATTCCTATAACTAAGTAATGAAAAAGAAGGATATTCTTATGAAAAGTATAGTTTTAAATTTAACACAGAAATGTAATGCAAAATGTGCTCATTGTTGTTTTGGTTGTTTACCAAATTCTGAAAATTATCTAACTGATTTTGAAATTGAAAAAATTGTTCAGTATGCCGAGAGTCATGAAGATGTAAAAGTAGTATCATTAACAGGTGGAGAAGCTTTATTAAGGAAAGCGAAAGTATTAGAAATTACAAAAAGACTTTCTTCAGCTGGCAAAGAAGTTACATTGATTTCAAATGGCTTTTGGGCTACTAATGATCGCACTACTCGAAGAATTCTTACGGAATTAACTGAAGCAGGGTTAAAATATCTAACGATTAGTTTTGATGATTACCATGCTAAGTATATTCCAGTCGAAAATATTAGAAGACTACTTACAATTGTTAGGGAGTTCGAGATGGAAGTAGCAATGAATATGGTTGCTGATAAGACTAATAATGGGATTGGTTTACTGGAGCAATTAGGAGAGAGTATTTTTGGGGTTCAAATTACAGTTGTACCAGCTTCACCAGTTGGACGTGCAAATGGAATAAATAAAGATGATTTGTACGTTAAGAATATTTCTGAGTTAGATTTATCTTGTCCAGCAACTGGTTGAGAATTTGTAGTACATCATGATGGCTATATTTACCCTTGTTGTTCACCGTCTGTTTTCGAGAGTGAACTCAGACTTGGAAATATTGCTGATTCTTCTATAGAAACTCTTGAGAAAAATTTTTATTCTAATATTTTACTTTATATTTTGAAGGAGGAAGGGTTAAGCTGGTTTATTGAAAAAATGAATTTAGATATTTCAGATATGAAGTTTGTGTCAACATGTGAAATATGTAAATATATTTTCTCAGATATTGATCGTATTAACTCTATTACAGACGACATGAAATTATATTATGATGAAAACTTTGAAAGTATATAAAGATGATAATTATGAAATTTTTGGAGAAGATGACCAGTATATTGTAAAAGATATACAGGAGCACAAGTACTATAAACTTACTGCTACTGAGATAAAAAATTTCAATTTAAAATTTAAAAATAGAGATGAAAAAATTTCCAGTTTAAACTTATTTATTTTCTTTATTATACTATTTTCTTTAGAAATTTTTAATATATATATCGTCCTAAAATCTGTTGTTGGAGAGATAGATGAGATTGATTTTATATACTCTCTATGCATATATTGACCTGATATAATTAAGTTGTAACACCTGTGTATAGTTTGGTAAAATACATACATAATCCAAGGAGATGTTACAATGACAAATAATCGTTACGAGCCTGAGCTCAAACAAAAGGTTCTTCGCCTCTATCTGGAAGAGGGACGAACCAAGAAAAGCCTGACTGAAGAATATAATCTTGGACAAGGCACGCTGACATACTGGTTACAGCAATACCGCAAAGAATGCGATAACAGCCTAACAAAACGGGAAGAATCTGATTCATACGAAGTTGCAAAAAAGCTACGCAAAGAAATTGAAGAACTCAAAAAGGAAAATGATTTTTTAAAAAAAGCGGCAGCATTCTTTGCGAAGGAAATCGATTAGCTCAGTACCAGTTCATCCAGAAATATCAACAGACATTTGGGGTCAGATGGCTTCTTAGAAGAATGAACATCTGTCCAAATGCTTACTATAATTATCTTAAAAACAAAAAACATGCTTATCGTCAGGAAAAGGCAGAGATTCAACGTAAAATTGTTGAAATCTACCACCGCGAAAATGGAGTTCCTGGATACCGAATGATGAACGATTATCTTAAGGGTATCGGAAGCATTCGTTCAGATCTGACAATACATCATTTTATGAATGAATTGGGCTTACGTTCCATCACACGTCGAAAGAAACCAAACTATGTAAAAGGAACTGCCAATAAAATCTTTCCAAACCTTCTGAATAGGGAATTTGATGTAAAAAAACCAAATAAAATATGGTGTACTGATTTTACATATTTAACTCGTCCAGATGGAACAATGCGTTACAATTGCACGATTATAGACCTTTGCGGTCGTGAAGTGGTTGCATCATTAAACAGCAGTCATATCGATACTGAATTGGCAAAGGAAACCTTGAAAATCGCACTAGAACGTCGAAAACCAGCAAAAGGAATTATCCTGCATTCTGATCAAGGGCGTCAATTTACCGCAAAAGAATTCAATAAATTTTGTGATAAAAACTATGTCCAACAAAGTATGAGCAAAGCAGGCTGTCCATATGACAATGCCGTTATGGAAAGATTCTACAATACGCTCAAACACGAATTCTATTATCTCTACAAGTTTGATTCAAATGACATTCTTGACCAAAAGCTCTATGAATTCGTTTATGGGAAATATAATCACGTAAGACCACATCGTGCAAACGGTGGACTTACACCTTATGCTGCAAGATGTCGTGCAGCGTAAGAAATTTTATACACTAGTGTTACAAAAATGCTTGACTAGGTCATATTTACCTATGTTCATAATTTTACATGAGCTAGGTCATATTTCATTTTTTCATCTATTTGATAAAAAAATTGATAAAGTTGGTTTCAAATTTAATTATATTTTCCCCTCTTTCTTTGTACGAATGAATGATACATATTTACTGAGTAAAAAAGAGCGTTTAATCGTCCACTCAGGAGGGATGATGTTTAGTCTTTTGATAAATACGTTTGTATTTCTATTAGGTGTTATGTTAAATAATGTTCTTTTGGTATATTTAGCAAAATATATGTCAATTGATATTATGTTTAATTCCTTACCGATGATGAATTCAGATGGGTATAAAGTTATTTTATCGTTGAAAGGAATGGAAGAAAAGAAAAATTTTGAAGAAAATAGGCGCTTAATTCAAATAATAAAAGTAGTAAATATTTTATTCGTTATCGTATATACTATTTGGTTTATTTGGAGTTTGTAAAAAAATTTTACTTGTTTCAGTGAGTGACCTGTCCTGCACAGTGTGGAGGAAAATATTATGAAACAATCAGAAAATATCAAACGTGAAATGAAACCTGTCCTTAGCGACATGAATTTTGAAAAAGTTTTAACCAAAAAAAATGAGTTAGATAATGTAAATGATTTATGGTATTTTGTTAAAAGTTCAAAAAATAGATGGATTGCAGGTTCTGCCCATTAACTAATTATTTATTTTGGGACAGGTTGCTTTCTGAAGCAAGTAATGGTTTGGAGGATGAGTGATGATAGTAAAAAATTATAACCTGGTAATTGGGAAAAAAGTTTTATTGAAAGACTCAGAGTTATATTTCGAGGAAGGAATAATAAATCATGTAATAGGACGAAATGGTTCGGGGAAATCTCAACTTGCCAAAGATTTTATTTTAAATAGGGGAGGATATTTTTCAAGGAATATTCCGGATCGAACATTAGTCATTTCGAGTTATTCAAATTTACCCAAAGAATTGACTCTAAATGATGTGATAAAAACAGTAAGCTGGTCTTTATCTGCTGAGATTTATAGATTACTAGGTTTAGAAAATGTGCCAAATAATATTCCATTAAAAAAATTAAGTGATGGACAAAATCAGAAAATAAAATTATATATTTTATTATCTAGGAATAAAGAAATTATTATTCTTGATGAAATTACTAATGCGCTTGATAAAGCTACTGTTAATGAAATTCATATTTTTTTACAAAAATATAGTAAAAAGCATCCAGAAAAAATTATTATAAATATTTCTCATGATTTGAGTGACATTCGAACATTACATGGAAATTATTTTATAATCGATAATCAAAGATTATACCAAATTTCGACAGCGGACGAAGCAATAAAATGGTATTTAGGAGAAATTTGATATGTTAAAAATGGAATTTATTAAGTCGTTTAGAAATAAGACATTACTTTATATTTTTTCTTCTGTTATTTTATCTTATATTTTGGGCTATATTTTGCCTGTGGGAATTGATAAAGTTAGTAAACTTAGTATAGGTGATTTTTATTTCAGTACATACACAGTTTTTACCCAGTTTGGTTTTTTGTTATTTGGTTTTGTAATTGTCTATTTTTTTAACAAGGACTATGCTGATAAAACAATATTATTCAGCTTCTTCTCAGGTATTAATTCACTGAAATTTCTTTTTACAAAAGTGACAGTACTTCTATTTGAATTTGTTTTTTCAATTTTTATTTCTAATATTTTAACGGCATTGTTCCTTCGTTTTAATAGTTTTCATTTTATGTTTTCTTTATTAATGTTTTCATTAATTGTTCTTCAATATATCTTGATTGTTGGCACCATTAGTTTAATATTTTCAAATTTGTTAATCTCATTAGGGGTATCACTTGTTTATTGGATACTGTCTATCATTCTTGTTGCAGTAGGAGGTTTTTTTAAACTTGTTGCAATTTTTGATGCTTCCAATTCTTTATATGTTTTAGTTGAAAAAATATTTTCTAAAGGGGAAATTATTCAAATGCACGACTTTGTTGTTGTAATCCCTTATATATTAATTCTAATTTTTCTAAGTTTATTTGTTGGAGTCATTTCTAATAAAAGATGGCTCAAAAATGGTCTACTATAAATAGAGAAAATTTATGCTAAGGATTATCGGATTACCTAAGTTAGGTAGTCCTTTTCTTTATTGTGATAACTTTTTCAAGTTCATCTTGTTATCATAGTGCTATCTTATGGAAAAAGGAGATAGCACTAGTGATGTTAAATAAAATGAAGGCTCGGCTATTGATTGGTTTAGGAGGTCTAGCTGTGACTAGCTTTATTGTGATGATGGGTTACACCATTGGTTCTCAGTCTGTCACCAATCACACGCAGAAACAAATCCAGTCTGAGGCTCAAAAATTACTGACCAAAGAGAAAGAAAAAGAGAAGGCGAGTGTTCTCTCTGATGAGTTGGTTAAAGAATTTCTCACGCAATACTACACCAAGGAAAAGCTGGGTGAGAACAACAACCGTATTAAGCCTTATATGACAGATTCTGCTTTTAAGGAAGAAGTAGCTCGTCAAGAAGATTCTATCAACCAAGTCTATAAAGACTACATGTTGGATTATCGCTTTGAGTCTGCCAACATCTATGTCAATACAGAAGAAAATGAAGCTTTTGCGGAAGTATCTTATCAGGTTGTTTACGTGTCAGATGTCAGTGATAAGGCTCAGAAAAGTACACAGACAGAAACAAGAACTCTTTGAATAGGTTACACTAAACTAGACAGAATTTATAAAGTGTTCTACACTAAAGAAAAGAGGAGAACAGATATGTCTAGAAAAATTCGCCGTTACTTCACAGATGACTTCAAACAACAAATCGTTGACTTGCACAATGCAGGTAGAAAACGCAGTGAACGGATCAAAGAATATGATTTAACACCCTCAACCTTCGATAAGTGGGTTAAACATTAAACAGGGAGATAAGTATTTATGTGTTTTTATTGGCCAGAAGTATTTTCAGAAGCTCCGCTAGTCACTTCTGCACTGGAAGTAGTAGTTGAACTTGTTTCACTGCTTGTTCCTGTTGAGGAGGAATCAGTAGGAGAGGAGGAGACTTCTGATGTTGCTGTTGAGCTACTTGTAGTTGTTTGAGTAGTCTCATCTGCTGTTGATGTAGATGAGTCGGTTGAAGAACTACTGGTCGTTCCTTCTTGAGTAGAATTTTGTATATCAGTATTAGAAGGCACTTGTAGAGTTGAGCTGCTTGTATTTGACACTGATTGAGCAGATGATTTGGAGCTAAAGGTGTAAATCGTAATGCATGCAGTGATAATCCCTAAAATGGATCCAATAAAGGTCAGAACCTTTTGGAAATGGGAAAGTCCAGCGACTTTTGTTGTATTTTCTTTTTTTGAACGTGTATTCATGGTATACCTCCGAACCTAGTGTATGAAATGAAGTTTAAATCTAACTTAAAGAGTGGAAACAAGATGTGAAACGTGATAAAATAGGACCATTGCAAACAAAGGAATGAAAATAATGATCTATTTCGATAACGCAGCCACAACACAGACTCAGCCAGAAGTTATTAAAACGTACACGGAAGTTGCTACGAAAATTTGGGGAAATCCCTCCAGCCTGCACAACCTTGGCACACAGGCGACACGAATCCTAGAAGCATCCCGTAGGCAAATAGCAGAGCTATTGGGGAAAGAAAGCAAGGAAATCTTTTTTACTTCAGGCGGTACAGAAGGTGATAACTGGGTCATTAAAGGTGTCGCATTTGAGAAAGCACATCTGGGTAAGCACATCATCGTTTCAGCTATCGAGCATCCAGCGGTAAAAGAGTCAGCACTTTGGCTCAAAACACAAGGTTTTGAGGTGGATTTGGCTCCGGTCAATACCCAAGGTTTTGTTGATGTTTCAGCTTTGGAGACTTTGATTCGTCCAGATACCACACTGGTTTCTGTCATGGCCGTCAACAATGAAATTGGTGCCATTCAGCCGATTCAGGAAATTTCACAACTTCTAGCTGATAAACCCACCATCTCCTTCCATGTGGACGCTGTGCAGGCTATCGGCAAGGTGCCAACGGAACAGTATCTGACAGACCGAGTTGATTTTGCTAGTTTTTCAGGTCACAAATTCCATTCTGTAAGAGGTGTAGGGTTCGTCTATATCAAAGCAGGTAAGAAAATCGCTCCGCTATTGACAGGCGGAGGACAGGAAAGCGATAAGCGCTCAACTACGGAAAATGTGGCTGGTATTGCCGCAACAGCTAAGGCGCTCCGCTTGACCCTGGACAAGGGCAAGGCAACAGATAGCCAGAAGCAACTGGCAGCTATGAAGCAGATTATGGTGGATGAATTGAGCAAGTATCAAGATGTGACGGTCTTTTCTGGAAGGGAAAACTTTGTACCAAGTATATTGACCTTTGGAATTAAGAATATTCGTGGTGAGGTCATTGTTCATGCTTTTGAGGACCATCAGATTTATATTTCAACTACATCTGCCTGCTCGTCTAAGGCAGGGAAACCTGCGGGTACACTAATTGCCATGGGTGTTCCGCAGAAGTTGGCACAAACTGCAGTCCGTGTCAGCTTGGATGATGACAACGATATGGGGCAAATCGAACAATTTCTCACGATTTTTAAACAAATTTATCACAATACACAGAAAGTAAGGTAGAATGAACTATTCAGAAATTATGATTCGCTATGGCGAATTGTCAATCAAAGGGAAAAACAAGATGCGGTTTGTCAACAAACTCCGCAACCATATCAAGCACGTCGTTTCTGTTTACCCAGAAGTGACGGTTTATTTTGATCGTGACCGTGGTCATGTCTATTTGAATGGGGCGGATTATCAGGAAGTTTCAGCATCTCTGAAAAAGATTTTTGGTATCCAAAATTTTGCGCCATCTTATAAGGTTGAAAAGTCTGTTCCAGCTTTGAAAGAAGCGGTTCAAGACATCATGAAAAACATTTATAAGGACGGTATGACGTTTAAGATTGCTGCGCGTCGTAGTGACCACAACTTTGAATTGGACAGCCGTGACCTAAACCAAGTCCTTGGAGATGCGGTTTTCACAGCTATTCCAAATGTGCAAGTGCAAATGAAGTCACCAGATATTACTTTGCGAGTGGAGATTCGTCCTGACGCTGCTTACATTTCCCATGAAGAAATCAAGGGAGCAGGTGGTCTGCCAGTTGGAACATCTGGAAAAGGAACGCTTATGTTATCAGGGGGTATTGATTCGCCTGTTGCGGGCTATTTGGCTCTCAAACGTGGGGTTGAAATCGAAGCCCTCCACTTTGCTAGCCCGCCTTATACGAGTCCAGGTGCACTTAAGAAAGCCCATGATTTAACTCGTAAATTGACTGCCTTTGGTGGTAATATCACCTTTATCGAAGTGCCGTTTACAGAAATTCAGGAAGAAATCAAGGAAAAGGCACCTGAAGCATATTTGATGACCTTGACACGTCGTTTCATGATGCGGATTACAGACCGAGTTCGTGAAGAACGTGGTGCCATGGTTATTATCAATGGTGAAAGTCTAGGACAAGTGGCAAGTCAGACCTTGGAATCCATGCAGGCCATCAATGCTGTGACCAATACACCTGTTATCCGTCCTGTTGTCACAATGGACAAGTTGGAAATCATTGATATTGCGCAAGAAATTGATACCTTTGATATTTCCATCCAGCCATTTGAGGATTGCTGTACCATCTTTGCCCCTGACCGTCCAAAAACCAACCCGAAAATCAAAAATGTCGAGCAGTACGAAGCGTGTATGGATGTAGAAGGATTGGTAGAACGTGCTGTTGCAGGAATTATTGTGACAGAGATTACTCCAAAAGTGGAAGTAAAAGATGAGATTGACAATTTAATCGAAGATTTACTGTAAACTGTTGATGAAGTTTAATGCCTGACACTGTTGGGAAAGAATAGACAACTTTAGAAAGAAATTCATTCAGCGCATCAAATGAAGGTTAATTTTAACCTGATTTGATGCGTTTTTTAATTATTTGACTTAGGTGTCGTTACCTTTATAACTATAACCTAACGTTCGGAAAAATCGAATTTTTGTGGTATAATCGACTTTCGAAAAAGATAAGAAGGAGTTTTTATGAAAAAAGGAGCCTTAACAGGTTTACTACTGTTTGGTATGTTTTTTGGTGCGGGAAATTTGATATTTCCTCCAGCGCTCGGTATTTTGTCTGGTGAACATTTCTGGCCAGCCATTTTAGGATTTGTTGTATCTGGTGTCGGTATTGCCGTGATTGCTTTGATTGTAGGAACACTCAACCCTAAAGGGTACGTGCATGAGATTTCACGTAAGATTTCACCCTTGTTTGCTACTGTTTATCTTGTTGCTTTGTACTTGGCAATTGGACCATTTTTTGCAATTCCACGTACAGCTACAACGTCATTTGAGGTTGGAATTGCTCCATTGTTGGGCGATGCGAATCTGGGTCTATGGTTGTTTGGTTTTACAGCTTTTTACTTTGTGGCAGCTTATCTGATTGCCCTCAATCCATCTCAAATTTTAAACAGTATCGGACGTATTTTAACCCCTGTTTTTGCGATTTTGATTGTGATTTTAGTGGTGCTAGGTGTTGTTAAATATGGTTCTACAAATCCACTTCCTGCAGCCGATGCTTACTCAGCTGGACAGGCATTTGGTACAGGATTTATTGAAGGATACAACACCCTTGATGCCCTTGCCTCAATTGCTTTTAGTGTTGTAGCGGTGAATACCTTAAAACAACTTGGTTTCTCCAGCAAGAAAGAATATGTTTCAACTATCTGGTCTGTTGGTTTTGTTGTAGCCTTAGCATTCTCAGCACTATATGTCGGTTTGGCTTTCCTAGGTAATCATTTCCCAGTGCCTGCTGATGTTTTGGCTTCCGATACCAACAAGGGTGTTTACATTATTTCGCAAGCAACACAGGCTATTTTTGGACCAGGCGCACAAATTTTCTTAGCTGCTATGGTTATCGTTACTTGCTTTACGACGACGGCTGGCTTGATTGTTTCTTCAGGTGAATTTTTCGCTGAGCGTTTCCCATGTTTTAGCTACAAGGTATATGCGACTATCTTTACTTTGATTGGCTTTGGGATTGCCAATCTCGGTTTGAACAATATCATCACCTTCTCTGTTCCAGTTCTTTTGGTTCTCTATCCAATTACTATCTGTATTGTCTTGATTACCATTGTTAACAAATTTGTACCGCTTTCGACCTATGGTATGCAATTAACCGTGGGACTAGTGACAGCTTTGTCATTGGTAGAAGTTTTAGCGGGACAATTCAACTGGACTGCTGTTTCAAAAATCATCTCAGCTCTGCCATTGGCTGGACAATCACTAACTTGGTTATTACCAGCTCTTGTCGGAATCGTCATTTCTCTATTCTTACCAAACAAGCAGGAGAGCGAAGTTTTTGAAATGTAAAAAAAGTGATACAAAACACTTGCATTTGCAGGTGTTTTTGATATAATAGGACTGTTGACTATGCACACTTCCTGTGCAACCGCACGAATGCCGTTGCTCTGCAAAAATTAAGCTCTAACGTCGTTGTCTTAACTTGGTGAAACTAAGTTCTACCTTCGACGACACGAACTATGTTCGTTACATTTCCAACCTTCAATAGTCTATCCTTAGACTATCGAAGCTAGTCTGAACTTAATTTTTATTGAGCAAGATAAAGTGGTTCGACCCACGGTACTAGGCGAGTCTTCACATCAAATTCGGGCAAGACCCAAAAATCATAGGAGGTGCATAATGAGCACATACGCAATCATTAAAACTGGCGGCAAACAAGTTAAAGTTGAAGTCGGTCAAGCTATCTACGTTGAAAAATTGAACGTTGAAGCAGGTCAAGAAGTTACTTTCGAAGAAGTAGTTCTTGTTGGTGGTGAGAAAACTGTTGTGGGTACTCCACTTGTTGGAGGCGCTACTGTTGTTGGTACTGTTGAAAAACAAGGTAAACAGAAAAAAGTTGTTGCCTTCAAGTACAAACCTAAAAAAGGTAGCCACCGCAAACAAGGTCACCGTCAACCTTACACAAAAGTTGTTATCAACGCTATCAACGCTTAAGGCGTAGCTTGAAGCAATCATTACAGAAATTCGGAGGAATAACATATGTTAAACTTGAATCTTGCTAACTTGCAATTTATGGCCCACAAAAAAGGTGGAGGTTCAACGTCAAACGGTCGTGACTCACAAGCGAAACGCCTTGGTGCGAAAGCTGCTGACGGCCAAACTGTATCAGGTGGTTCAATCCTTTACCGCCAACGTGGTACAAAAATCTACCCAGGAGCTAACGTAGGACGTGGTGGAGATGATACTCTTTACGCTAAAGTAGAAGGCGTTGTACGCTTCGAACGTAAAGGTCGCGATAAGAAACAAGTATCTGTTTACCCAATCGCAAAATAAGGTCTAGAAACCTTATATTAAAAGGCTTTCCGAGTTTTCGGAAGGCCTATTTTTTTGATTTGATACTCACCGTGATACCCATATTTCAAGAACCAATGTAGGAAGCGAAGTTGTCGGCAACTTCATTCTTTGCTTTTTGAGTAACATGAGAGTAGATGTCCATGGTTGTTTGGATGTTTTCATGTCCGAGTCTTTCTTGATAGTAGCACCAGCTTCAAACAAAAGGGAGCAGTGGGTGTGTCTAAATCCATGTGGGGTAATTCTTTTGAAGTCTGGATATTTTCTCCAAACATTTGAAAATCAATCTTTTGATTGCCATTTTTTTAATGATTGGAAAAAGATACTATACAACTTTGGACTGATGATTGTTGAAATCTGTATTTTAACCCTTGGCCTTTCATCTCTTTATAGGTTGGTATAGAAGTGACGCTTTATGGTGTAATTTGAAGTCTCCCAAAATCTACATATTTCTGGTATAATAGAAAAAGTAGTATAAAAGAGGATTTTACGATGAATATTCAACAATTACGATACGTAGTAGCTATTGCTAATAGTGGAACGTTTCGAGAAGCAGCGGAAAAGATGTATGTTTCTCAGCCAAGTTTATCCATTTCCATTAAAGATTTGGAAACAGAGCTTGGTTTTCAAATCTTTAGTCGAACCAGTTCTGGCACCTTTTTAACGCAAAAAGGGATGGATTTTTATGAAAAAGCTCAAAAATTGGTAAAAGGTTTTGATCAGTTTGAACATCTTTACTTGCAACCTGAAGAAGGTGAGAAAACTTTTTCTATTTCTAGTCAACACTATGACTTTTTGCCTCCATTGATTACCGAGTTTTCTAGACAACATCCACAATATCCTCATTTTCGTATTTTTGAATCAACCACAGCACAAATTTTAGATGAGGTTGCCCAAGGATATAGTGAATTAGGTATAATCTATTTAAATGATAAAAATACTAAAGGTATCATGCAAAAGTTAGATAAACTTCATTTGCAAGCGATTGATTTATCTGATTTCCAAACACATATCTACCTTCGGGAAGATCATCCCTTGACAAATAAAGAGGAGATTGAACCAGCAGATTTGGTTGGTTTACCGACTGTTCGATTTACCCAAGAGAAGGAAGCCTATCTATATTATTCAGAAAATCTGATTGACACCTCTGACTCATCAGTAGTTTTTGACGTGACCGATCGAGCTACCTTAAATGGCATTTTAGAACGTACAGACGCTTATGCGACTGGTTCGGGTTACTTGGATGATGAGAGTGTGAATGGGATTACAGTGATACCATTTAAAGGAAAAGTTGACAATCGCATGGTCTACGTTAAACGTGCGAGTGATGAATTGAGTCAATGCGCAAAGGATTTTGTGGAGACTTTGCAGTCATATTTTGATAAAAAGAAGGAAGAACATGCGTAAATTTGGGTTTCCGCTCCTTGCGGCGGTTTTAATTGCTATTGATCAATATGTGAAAGCTTGGACAGTTGCGAATATTGAGTTAGATTCAGTAAGAAAATTTTTACCTGGTTTCATGAGTTTGGCCTATTTACGCAACTATGGTGCAGCTTGGTCGATTTTGCAAAATCAACAATGGTTTTTTACGATAGTAACTATTGTTGTAATGATTGGGCTGGTTTGGTACTATATTCGACAAATAAAAGGAAGTCTATGGACATTATTCAGTCTTTCTTTGATGATGGCTGGAGCTTTAGGTAACTTTATTGACCGTGTTCGTTTGGGGTATGTTGTTGATATGTTTCACCTGGATTTTATAAATTTTCCGATTTTTAATGTCGCTGATATGTGCTTGTCGGTTGGGGTTGGATTGTTATTTATATGTATATTGAAAGAAGAGTATGATGGAAATAAAGGTTGAAACAGGCGGTGTTCGTCTGGATAAGGCATTGTCAGAATTGACAGAGTTATCTCGTTCGGTGGCAAATGACCAAATCAAGGCTGGTCAGGTATTGGTCAATGGTCAAGTAAAGAAGGCAAAATATACTGTACAAGAAGGGGATATCATTACCTATCAAGTACCAGAAATTGAAGAAATTGATTATGTCGCTGAAGATATTCCTTTAGATATTGTTTATCAAGATGAAGATGTCGCTGTTATCAATAAACCTCAAGGAATGGTTGTGCACCCCTCAGCTGGACATACTTCCGGGACCTTAGTTAATGCTCTTCTATACCATGTCAAAGACTTGTCTGGCATCAACGGTGTCCTTCGTCCTGGGATTGTTCATCGAATTGATAAGGATACCTCAGGTTTATTAATGATTGCTAAAAATGATGAGGCCCATACAAAACTTGCAGCTGAATTGAAAGATAAAAAATCCCTTCGCAAGTATTGGGCCATTGTACATGGAAACCTTCCAAATGATCGTGGAGTCATTGAAGCTCCTATTGGTCGTTCTGAAAAGGATCGTAAGAAACAGGCTGTGACGGCAAAAGGGAAAAAAGCGGTCACGAGATTTCAAGTATTGGAACGATTTGATGACTATACCTTAGTTGAATTAACATTAGAAACAGGTAGAACCCACCAAATTCGGGTTCACATGGCTTATATTGGTCATCCAGTTGCTGGGGACGAAGTTTATGGTCCGCGAAAAACTTTAAAAGGAAATGGCCAATTTCTCCATGCCAGAACTCTTGGATTCACTCATCCTAGAACTGGAGAGGTAGTTGCTTTTACAGCAGAAGCGCCAGCTATTTTTCAAGATACACTAGAATATCTCCGCCGAACTGCTAAAGGCCAAGGGGCTCGAGAACAGACCATTCTCTGAAAAAATAGTGAAAATTTCAGTTTGGTGAATGGTTTTGGTCTACTTGCTCATTTTTTAAAAAGATGATAGACTAGTACAGATAACATTTGAGGAGACAATGAATGGAAACTTTACCAAATTGCCCAAAATGCAATTCTGAATACGTTTATGAGGATGTAGCACTATTAGTTTGCCCTGAATGTGCCTATGAATGGAACCCAGCTGATGTGGCTGAAGTAGAAAACGGTCCAGTGGCAATCGATGCAAATGGCAATCGTTTGGCTGATGGGGATACTGTTACACTTATAAAAGACTTGAAAGTCAAGGGTTCACCTAAGGATTTGAAGCAAGGTACACGTGTAAAAGGGATTCGTATCGTCGAAGGTGACCACAACATTGATTGCAAAATCGATGGGTTCGGTGCGATGAAGTTAAAATCTGAGTTCGTTAAGAAAATTTAGTATAGATTTGGAAAGGACTGGTTCACCAGTCTTTTCGCGTTTTTGAAAGGATATTATGAAACATCAAAGTATTTTGTTTTACAGTCGGTGTCTGCTGGCTATTTTAGCTGTTACTGGTACAGCTTTAGAGATTATCAAGTACGGCATCGGTATGCTTATGTATTACACAGTGCAGTCTAACTTACTGGTCTCCCTGTTTGCTGTGTATATGGTTTATGCCATGTTCAAGGGAAACGATTTACAAGGTCCTCAGTTCCTTCGAATAAAGGCTTCGGTAACAATGTCAATAATGATTACCTGTGTGGTCTATCATTTTATGTTGGCACCACTGGCCGAAGATTTTTGGCGTGTTGAAAATATACTTTGCCACTATATTGTTCCTTTATATTTTTTGTTGGATACCATCTTACTGGATCATCAGCGCCAGTATAAATGGTTTGATCCGATTTGGTGGACGTTATTACCAGTTCTGTATATGATTTTTGGGTTAGTCAATGGCTTTTTACTCAAGATTCCAATTCCGGATGCCAAGGATAGTCCATTTGCCTATTTCTTTTTAAATGTGCCTAAATATGGCTGGTCGTATGTATTGACCTATGTAGGAATTATTTTTGCAGCCTATCTTATCTGCGGATTTGGATTAGCTGGAATCAAGTGTCTACGTGTTGCACCAAATAAACAGTTTAAAAATAATTTCCACTAAAAACCGAAAGTTAGTATTTTTTTCAACAAAAAAATTGTCAAGGACAGTATTTTATGCTATACTCTGCTTAATAAATCCTTTAATACCTGTCCAGAGAGGCAGACAAGGAGTCGGATGATCATGAGGCTGGTTTTGATTGTCTTTTAGTTTACTTTTGATAATGAGCAAGATTCTCAGGATTGGGAAATAGGAAACAATGTTTTTTATTCGTTGCCATAATAATCGTAGGACTCAAAGACCATATTAGCTGATATTTTCAAAGTCTCCTTGGAAAAGGAGACTTTTTCTATATTTTTTGGAGGTCTTATGAAGACAAAAGAAATCGTTGATGATATGACCATGAAGCGGGCGATTACCCGCATCACATATGAAATTATCGAACGCAACAAAAATTTAGACAATATCGTTCTTGCTGGCATTAAAACACGAGGTGTTTTTATAGCTAAGCGAATTCAAGAAAGGCTGAAGCAAATTGAGGGGATTGATGTACCTTTGGGTGAATTAGACACCAAGCCTTTCCGAGATGATGTGAAAGTTGAAGAAGATACAACGAATTTTACTGCGGATGTCAATGATCGGGATGTTATCTTGGTAGATGATGTACTCTATACTGGACGAACCATTCGTGCAGCAATTGATAATATTGTGTCACTTGGAAGACCCGCTCGCGTTAGTTTGGCTGTATTGGTTGACCGCGGTCATAGAGAATTACCGATTCGTGCAGATTATGTTGGAAAAAATATTCCAACAAGTCGGACAGAGGAAATCATTGTTCATATGACGGAAATTGACCAACAAGATGCTGTTTTATTAGTAGAAGCGGAATAAGTCAAGTACATTAAAGGCGGTAAGTATCATGACAATTGTAGATGGTAAAGTATCTCTAAAACATTTGGTGACTATGGAAACACTTTCGAATGAAGAAGTGCTGGGACTTATCCAACGGGGATTAGCTTTCAAAAAAGGTGAGCCTGTTGCTTTATATCGTAAATATTATGCCTCAAATTTATTCTTTGAGGATTCAACACGCACTCACAAATCATTTGAAATGGCTGAACTTAGATTAGAAATGGGAATCATAGATTTCGATGCCCGCACGAGTTCGGTAAATAAAGGCGAAACCCTTTATGATACAATTCTAACCATGTCGGCATTAGGGGTCGATATTTGTGTGATTCGACACTCAGAGGTAGATTACTACAAACAATTAATTGATAGTCCGACAATACAGACTTCAATTGTCAATGGAGGAGATGGTTCAGGTCAGCATCCAAGTCAATCTCTGCTTGATTTGATGACAATCTATGAAGAATTTGGCAGCTTTGAACAGTTAAAAATCGCTATTGCAGGGGACATCACTCATTCGAGAGTTGCTAAATCAAATATGCAAATTCTCAAACGATTGGGAGCTGATATTTACTTTACTGGTCCTGAAGAATGGTATGCGGAAGAATTTGATATTTATGGTAAACATGTAAATATTGATGATATTATTGAAGAATTAGATGTCTTGATGTTGCTCCGTGTTCAACACGAACGACATGATGGGTCAGAAAGTTTTTCAAAAGAACATTACCATCGTTTGCATGGATTAACTGAGGATAGATATAAACGACTAAAAGAACAAACAATTGTAATGCATCCAGCACCTGTTAATCGTGATGTAGAAATTGCTGATCTTTTGGTTGAAGCACCTAAATCACGCATTGTCCGACAAATGCAAAATGGTGTATTTGTCCGAATGGCTATCTTAGAAGCGATAGTGAATGGCAAGGCATAAAAGTTTCCCTTGCTCTAGCTTAACAGTTCATCTATTATCGAGCTGAACTGTTAAGCGTCGGACTTATCTTATTTAATGTCAACCTGTGAGTTGACAAATAGAAAGGAGAAGGGGTGTTCTGTTGCTCGGATTTTGTAATTGAATTCGGGCTACGGACTGGGTCAAAAAGATTGTTTTTCTTCGAACGCAAGTGTTCTTGAACAAACTCCTGTTTTGACTGTGTCCGTTTAACGCCCTTAATATCTTATTATTATGTCAAAAAGACGATTAATTTTGGAAGATGGAACTATTTTTGAAGGGGAAGCCTTTGGTTCCGAATTATATGTGACTGGTGAACTGGTTTTTTCAACGGGTATGACAGGTTACCAAGAGTCCATTACAGACCAATCATATAATGGTCAAATTTTAACATTTACATATCCTTTGGTAGGGAATTATGGTGTCAACCGTGATGATTATGAGTCCATTAATCCAACTTGTAAAGGAGTAGTTGTTAGTGAGTGGGCCAGACGGGCAAGCAACTGGCGGAACCAACTAACACTAGATGAATTTTTAAAAGCAAAAAATATTCCAGGGATTTCTGGTATCGATACCCGTGCCTTAACAAAAATTATTCGTAAACATGGGACTATGAAGGCAACAATTGCAAATGTGGGTGATTCCATTGAGCATTTGACAGATCAGTTGCGTGCGACAGTATTACCGACCAACAATATTGAGCAAGTATCAACGAAAACAGCTTATCCTGCTCCAGGAATTGGGCGTAGCGTGGTCTTGGTTGATTTTGGTTTGAAGCATTCAATCTTACGTGAATTGTCCAAGCGTGAATGCAATGTTACTGTAGTTCCATTTGATACGACAGCAGAAGAAATCTTAGCACTCTCTCCAGATGGTGTGATGTTGTCCAATGGTCCTGGAAATCCAGATGATGTACCGGAAGCGTTGGAGATGATTCGTAGTATACAAGGGAAAATACCTATTTTTGGAATTTGTATGGGCCATCAATTGTATGCCAAGGCAAATGGTGCTAAGACGTATAAGATGAAATTTGGACACCGTGGTTTCAACCATGCCGTTAGAGAAATTGTAACTGGTCGTGTAGACTTTACAAGTCAAAACCATGGTTTTGCGGTTTCGCGTGAAGATTTGCCGGATTGTCTCATGATTACGCATGAAGAAATCAACGATAAATCTGTCGAGGGTGTGCGTCATAAATACCTTCCAGGATTCTCGGTACAATTTCACCCAGATGCAGCACCTGGTCCTCATGATGCTAGCTATCTTTTTGATGAATTCATGGACTTGATGGACTCATTTAAACAAGAGCACAATTGACAATCAAAATGTAGAGCGACTCAGAGATTACATGCTCGTACGCAATTGTCCACTAAGCTGAAAAGTTGAGTCGAATTCTGAGAACTAGTGCTGAATTACGTTCAATTGCTAGCTTAGACACTAGTTTTAAAACCTCAAATATGAGTGAATCGAGATTTCAGACATCGGTTGATTATTTCATTCTATCCGGAGAGATAGAAAATAGAAAGGCAAGGGACAGTTCAATGGTTGCGAGCAACTCATTTCCCTACGCCTGCCTCTATGGAGGTCAGGCTATCCCTTGCACTAGCTCGAAAATGGATTAATGTCGAATCCATTTTCTCACGTCGGAGTATTATTTAATTCTATCCGGAGAGATAGAAAATAGAAAGGAGAAGATACAGGTTCGAGTTTCCTATTCGAACACGCCCTAAGGACTGTGCGAAAAAGATAAACATCGTCTTGATGCTCTAAGCATCAGCGTCGAGTTTCCTATTTTCGCTTTGTCCTCTTAACGGGCTCTGTATCATAAATTATGCCTAAACGTACGGATATTAATAAAATTATGGTGATTGGGTCTGGTCCCATTGTGATTGGTCAGGCTGCTGAGTTTGACTATGCTGGGACACAGGCTTGTCTAGCTTTGAAAGAAGAAGGCTATAGCGTTGTCTTGGTCAATTCAAATCCTGCAACAATCATGACAGATAAAGAAATCGCGGATAAGGTTTACATTGAACCTATCACGATTGAATTTGTTACACGTATTTTGCGGAAAGAGCGACCAGATGCTATCTTACCAACACTCGGTGGTCAAACTGGTCTAAATATGGCTATGGAACTTTCTAAAGCTGGTATTTTAGATGAACTTGGTGTTGAGTTATTGGGAACTAAGCTGTCAGCAATTGATCAGGCTGAGGATCGTGATTTATTCAAACAGTTGATGGAGGACCTGAAGCAGCCTATTCCAGAATCTGAGATAGTAACAACAGTTGAAGAAGCTTTATCTTTTGCTAAGACTATCGGCTATCCAGTCATTGTTCGTCCAGCCTTTACCTTAGGAGGTACTGGTGGCGGTATGTGTAGCAACGAATCAGAGTTGAAAGAAATTGCTGAAAATGGATTGAAACTTTCACCTGTTACTCAATGTTTGATTGAGCGGTCGATTGCTGGATACAAAGAAATTGAGTACGAAGTGATGCGTGATGCTGCGGATAATGCCCTTGTTGTATGTAACATGGAAAACTTTGACCCTGTTGGAATTCATACAGGTGACTCGATTGTATTTGCGCCAACTCAGACGCTTTCAGATATTGAAAATCAAATGCTACGTGATGCCAGTCTGACAATCATTCGTGCCTTGAAAATCGAAGGTGGTTGTAATGTTCAGTTGGCTTTAGATCCGCATAGTTTCAAATACTACGTCATTGAGGTAAATCCACGTGTTTCTCGTTCATCAGCCTTAGCTTCAAAAGCAACAGGCTATCCAATTGCCAAATTAGCTGCTAAAATTGCTGTCGGTTTTACCTTGGATGAGATGGTTAACCCTGTAACGGGAACAACTTATGCTATGTTTGAGCCAGCACTCGACTACGTTGTTGCTAAAATTCCTCGCTTCCCATTTGATAAATTTGAAAAAGGGGAACGTCGCCTTGGCACACAGATGAAAGCAACTGGGGAAGTGATGGCAATAGGTCGTAACATTGAAGAAAGTCTTCTGAAGGCTTGTCGTTCCTTGGAAATTGGTGTTTACCACAATGAAATGCCTGAGCTAAGTCACTTGTCTGATGATGCTTTAGTAGAAAAAATTGTTAAGGCTCAAGATGACCGTCTTTTCTATCTTTCAGAAGGCCTAAGACGAGGATACACTGTTGAAGAGCTTGCTCAATTAACGAAAATTGATATCTTCTTCCTTGATAAACTGCTTCATATATTAGAAATAGAACAGGAATTAGCCATCAATCATGATAATATTGATTTGCTGAAAAAAGCTAAAAAATATGGCTTTGCAGATCGTAAAATTGCAGAACTTTGGGGAAGAACAGTATCCTATATTCGTCAGTTGCGTACAGATCATAAGATTATTCCTGTTTATAAGATGGTGGACACTTGTGCAGCTGAATTTGAAAGTTCAACACCGTATTTCTATTCAACATATGAGTGGGAAAATGAATCCATTCGGTCTGAAAAAGAATCTGTCCTTGTGTTAGGATCAGGTCCGATTCGGATTGGGCAGGGTGTTGAGTTTGACTACGCGACAGTCCATTCGGTAAAAGCCATTCAGGACGCAGGCTATGAAGCGATTATTATGAATTCAAACCCTGAAACAGTTTCGACAGACTTCTCTGTTTCTGATAAGTTATATTTTGAGCCTCTGACTCTTGAAGATGTCCTCAACGTGATTGACTTGGAACAACCAAAAGGTGTTATCGTTCAGTTCGGTGGACAGACTGCGATCAACTTGGCAGAACCATTGGAAAAAGCTGGTATTCCTATCCTGGGTACGCAAGTGGCTGATTTGGATCGAGCTGAAGATCGCGATTTGTTTGAAAAAGCCTTGAAAAATTTGGGTATTCCACAGCCGCCTGGGCAAACTGCAACAAATGAAGAGGAAGCGTTAGAAGCAGCTCGCAAGATTGGATTCCCTGTGCTTGTACGGCCATCTTATGTTTTGGGTGGTCGCGCGATGGAAATTGTTGAAAATGAAAATGACCTACGTTCTTATATGCGAACAGCAGTTAAGGCATCGCCAGAACACCCTGTCTTGGTCGACTCATATATTGTAGGTCGTGAATGTGAAGTGGATGCTATATCAGATGGTACTGATGTTTTAATTCCTGGTATCATGGAGCACATTGAACGTGCTGGGGTTCACTCAGGAGACTCAATGGCAGTTTATCCACCACAGACTTTATCGAAAAAGGTGCAAGAAACGATTGTGGATTATACAAAACGTCTAGCTATCGGCTTGAACTGTATTGGTATGATGAATATTCAGTTTGTCATCAAAGACGAAATAGTTTATGTCATTGAGGTAAATCCACGTGCCAGTCGTACGGTTCCATTCTTGTCAAAAGTAACAGATATTCCGATGGCGCAAGTGGCAACGAAATTGATTTTGGGGCAACGCCTTTCAGAACTTGGTTATGAAGATGGACTCTATCCTGAAAGTCAACAAGTCCATGTCAAAGCTCCTGTCTTCTCATTCTCAAAATTAGCTAAAGTAGATAGTCTTTTAGGCCCAGAAATGAAGTCAACTGGTGAAATTATGGGCTCAGACGCCACACTCGAAAAAGCCCTATATAAGGCTTTTGAAGCAAGTTACCAGCATTTAGAAGAATTTGGGAACATCGTCTTCACTATTGCAGATGAAGATAAGGAAGAGGCCCTTGCTCTTGCAAAACGGTTCTACGAATTGGGTTATGGTCTATTTGCGACAGTTGGTACTTCAGACTATCTGATTGAAAATGGCTTACCTGTTACGCTCATTGGAAAATTAGGAGATCCTGAAAATCAAGATATTCCTAGTCTCGTTCGAGCTGGGAAAGTCCAAGCTATTATTAACACAGTTGGTAAAAAGCGTGTAGCAGATAGTGCTGGACAAGTGATTCGTAGTTCTGCTATCGAAGGAGGAATTCCTCTCTTTACAGCTCTTGATACTGCTGAAGCCATGGTTAAAGTTCTAGAAAGCCGTAGCTTCATGACACAGGCGATTTAATAGGACCTAAAAACAGGATGAATGTTGAGTTCATTCTGTTTTTTGAGTATACTAGATACAGTATGAAAGTAATAATCACTACGAGTCTGAGGATGGACGATAATCTTGTTGCAAAGGCGAAACAGCTGGCTGAGGATTTAGGTATAGAATACTTGAAAAGAAACAAGCGGTCCGTTTCGTCGTTATTAAAAGAAGTAGAAAAGGTGCTTGTGCTCTATCAAAATAAGCTTGTTTTAGAGCAGAGAAATGGTCAAACCTTCTTTTTCCACCCTGACACAGCGATGTTGCGAATAAAAGCAGGACATGATCCGCTATTAGATCTAATTGGGCCATCAAAGAAAACGATTTTAGATTGTACCATGGGACTAGCTTCTGATAGTATTGTATTAGCTAGTGCAGGTCATCAGGTGACATCCTTGGAGAGTTCACGGCTTATTCATTTTATTGTTAGTCGTGGTTTACAGGATTTCAACAGTAGTAATGTGCTGGTGGATTGTGCTATGCGATCCATTCAAACCAAATGGATAGATAGTTTGACCTATCTGAAAGAACAAATAGATAACTCTGTTGATGTCATTTACTTTGATCCCATGTTTTCAGAAGAAATCAAGGAATCAAACAATCTTTCTGGTTTAGTGCAGATGGCTGACGGAAGTCGATTGTCAAAAGAGTTGCTTCTTGAGGCAAAACGGGTTGCAAGGGAAAAAATTCTTGTCAAGGCTCATTTCAGAGACAGTGTTTTTGAAGAATTTGGCTTTAAACGTCATGTAAGACCCAGTCAAAAATTTCATTATGGAGAAATTCGTTTGAAGGAGTGAGAACAGAATGAAAATATTAGTAACTGGTTTTGATCCATTTGGAGGTGAGTCTATCAATCCTGCACTGGAGGTCATTAAATCTTTACCAAAGCAGATTGCAGGCGCAGAGATTCTTCTTGAGGAGATTCCAACTGTTTTTTATCAAGCCGCAAGTGTTCTTGAAAAAGCCATGGTTAAGTATGTACCAGATATTGTGCTATGTATTGGACAGGCTGGTGGAAGGACGGAATTAACACCTGAGCGTGTAGCCATTAATCAAGACGATGCTCGCATTCCAGATAATTTAGGACAACAACCAATTGACACTATGATTCGTGAAGATGGGCAACCTGCTTATTTTTCAACCTTACCCATCAAAGCAATGGTTGAAGCTATTCGTGCAGCAGGTCTTCCAGCCTCTGTTTCTAATACCGCAGGGACCTTTGTCTGCAACCATCTCATGTACCAAGCTCTTTACTTAGCTGATAAACAAATTCCAAAGACTAAGGCTGGTTTTCTTCATATTCCGTTTCTACCGGATCAGGTTCTTGACAAACCAGGCTTTGCCTCTATGCCTCTAGCCGATATTGTCAGAGGAGTTGAAGCATCCATTGGAGCAATAGTTGCATTTAAAGGCAAAGAGGATGTGAAGAACGTTGGAGGTGCAACACATTGATGGCGGATTGTATGGAAGTTAGGAAACGTATCGAGGAGATGGAAAAAATATTTAATATGCATCTGGAGATGAACAAGTCCCTTGCTGATAGTGTTACCCAACTCAATCAGGCACAATCAAGTTATTTACGGTTACTAGATTATTATCAAAGCCAGACCTATATGGAAGATCTTGATTTATCCAATAAGGGTTATTTTGATGGTATTCCTTGCGGTGTATTGAGTGAAGATGGAGTCTATAATTTGCTTTTTGACCGCCCGAATTTAGCAAGTCAACTGAGAGAACTAGCGGATATGCTGGATTAATAAAATTTTTAAAAAGTGTCAAGTTTTTTTCTTGACACACTGTTAAAGTGTGTTATAATAGAACATGTGCTAAATAGCTCTGCTATTTCACCGAATAATAAAAATTAAAAGAAAAGAGACATTAAAAAATGGCAGTAAAAATCCGTTTGACTCGAATGGGTTCTAAAAAGAAACCTTTCTACCGTATTAACGTTGCAGACTCACGTGCACCACGTGATGGTCGTTTCATTGAAACAGTTGGTACTTACAACCCACTTTTGGCTGAAAACTCAGTAACTCTTAAAGAAGAACGTGTACTTGAGTGGTTGGCAAAAGGTGCACAACCATCTGACACTGTTCGTGCTCTTCTTTCACACGCTGGCGTATTGAAAAAATTCCACGAACAAAAATTCTCTAAATAAGAACAGTAAGCGAGAACACTTATGGACATGATTGAAAATCTCATTATTGCGATTGTGAAACCTTTGATTTCACAGCCTGAAAACTTGACGATTAAAATCGTTGATACACCTGAATTCTTAGAATACCATTTGGATTTAGATCAATCGGACATCGGCCGTGTCATCGGTAAAAAAGGACGTACCATTTCTGCAATCAGAACGATTGTTTATTCTGTCCCTACAAGTGATAAAAAAGTTCGTTTAGTGATCGACGAGAAAGAATAGAAAGTCACCTTTTGGTGGCTTTTAAATTTACAGTCAGGGGCCTTGCCCCTTTTAACATATAGAAAGGATGAAAAGATGAATCTGATTTGGACTTATTGGAAAAAATATCCAAAATGGTTAGCATTAGATTTGTTGGGAGCTATTTTATTTGTTGTAGTAAACTTAGGCTTGCCTACATTTTTGGCAAGGATGATTGACCAAGGTATTACCAAAAATGATGCCAGTCAGCTCTATTTCTGGGCTGGGATGATGGGGTTTATTGTCTTATTAGGAATTGCTGGTCGGATGATTTTGACTTATGCAGCTGGGAAGTTAACGACAACTATCGTAAAAGATATTCGGAATGATATGTATGAGAAAATCCAAGACTATTCTCATCATGAATACGAGCAAATTGGTGTTTCTTCCCTAGTTGCTCGTATGACAAATGATGCCTTTGTTTTGATGCAATTCTCTGAAATGGTTTTGAAATTGGGAATTATTACTCCGCTGATGATGGTAGCCAGCGTTGTGATGACCTTGGTTACGAGTCCAAGTTTAGCATGGACAGTGGCGGTCGCTATTCCCTTCCTTATTTTCGTTATCTATTATGTTGCGACTAAAACACGTCCCTTATCCGAAAAACAACAAAAACGGTTGGATACCATTAACCAGTATGTTCGTGAGAACTTAATGGGACTTCGTGTCATTCGTGCATTTACGCGCGAGGAGTTTCAGGAAGAGCGTTTTTCAGATGTCAATGAACAATATACAGAAACATCTAAAAAGCTTTTCAACCTTACTGGGTTGACGGAGCCCTTGTTTGTGCAGATTATCATTGCTATGATCGTGTCAATCATTTGGTTTGCTTTGACTCCTCTACAGGAGGGCAGTTTACAAATTGGTGATTTGGTAGCCTTTATTGAATATAGTTTCCATGCACTTTTCTCTTTCTTGCTCTTTGCTAACTTGTTTAACATGTATCCACGTATGTCGGTATCGAGTCATCGGATTCAGGAAGTCTTGGATATGTCCATTTCCATTTCTAAGAATGAAGATGGCATAACTGAGACTGATTCACGTGGTTATTTGGAATTTGAAAATGTGACCTTTGCTTATCCAGGGGAAACGGAGTCGCCTGTTCTACACAATATTTCATTTAAGGCTAAGCCCGGTGAAACCATTGCCTTTATTGGTTCAACAGGTTCTGGCAAGTCTTCCTTGGTCAACTTGATTCCACGTTTCTATGATGTGACACTTGGTCGTATCTTGGTGGACGGTGTGGATGTCAGACGTTACAATCTAAAAGCACTTCGTAGTAAGATTGGTTTTATTCCGCAGAAAGCTCTGCTATTTACCGGAACTATCGCGGAAAACTTAAAGTACGGTAAGGTAGATGCTAGTCTTATGGAGCTTCACGAAGCGACGGATGTGGCTCAAGCTAAAGAATTTATCGAGAGCAAGGAAGAGAAATTTGACACCCATCTTGCTGAGGGCGGAAGCAATTTGTCTGGTGGGCAGAAACAACGTCTTTCGATTGCGCGTGCTATTGTGAAGAAGCCGGATATTTACATTTTTGATGATTCCTTCTCAGCATTGGATTATAAGACGGATGCAATTTTGCGGAGTCGTTTGAAGGAAGTAACGGAAAATGCGACAGTGTTGATTGTGGCCCAACGTGTTGGAACCATTATGGATGCAGACCAAATCATTGTACTGAATGAAGGTGAAATTGTTGGTCGCGGAACCCACAATGAATTGATGGAGAACAACGAGATTTATAGTGAAATCGCGAATTCTCAGCTCAACCGTCAATCTTTGACAGAAGAATAGGAGGAATTATGAAGAATAGATCAGTATTTATCCGTGTTTGGGACTATTTACGTCATTATCAATCTTCAGTATTTTTGGCTGTTTTTCTAAAAACCATTAGCGCAGTGATGAATGCCCTGGAACCCTTCGTTTTGGGACTGATTATTACAGAATTGACTAAAAATCTGTTAGATATAGCAAATGGAGTAGAAGGTGCCCATATCAATGTTTCCTATATTGCCATCATGCTTGCGCTCTATGCCCTTCGTGCCCTTATGTATGAAATCGGCGCCTATGGTTCTACCTATTTCATGACTAAGGCGGTACAGGGAGCAACCAAGGAACTGCGTCAGGATTTGAGTCACCAGATTAACAAAATTCCCATTTCCTATTTCGATAAACACCAGTATGGTGACCTATTAGGTCGATTTACAAGTGATGTGGAGACAGTCTCAAATGCCTTGCAGCAAAGTTTTCTTCAGCTCGTCAATGCTGTACTAACCCTTTTTTTAGCCATGTTTATGTGTTTTTGGTTGGATATATCCCTGGCTCTCGTAGTCGCAACCTTGGTTCCATTGACCTATTTGGGTTCCAAGTTTGTCATGGGCAAGTCCCAGCCCTACTTTAAACAACAGGCGGATGCATTGGGACGATTGAACGGTTTTGTGCAGGAAAATCTAACTGGTTTCAACGTCCTCAAACTCTATGGACGAGAGGAAATCTCTACAGAAGAATTTCGCCAGATTACCTCAGATTTGCAGGAAGTCGGCTTTAAAGCCAGTTTCGTATCAGGTTTACTTATGCCTTTAGTCCACGGTTTTTCTAATATTGCCTATGTCGTCGTAGCCTTACTTGCTGGTTTGAAAGTCCTAGCAGGCAAACTAACGGTTGGTAACATGCAGGCCTTCGTCCAATACGTTTGGCAGATTTCTCAGCCTGTTCAAACCCTGACCCAGTTGGCTCCTCAGTTACAGTCTGCCAAATCTTCCCTTGAACGCATCTTTTCAGTCTTAGATGAGCTTGACGAAGAAGACGCCAATGCGCTGGAGTTGACAGCTAGTCTGATCGGACAAGTTAGCTTTGAACAGGTCGAATTTGGCTATTCAGAAGACAAGCCACTTATCCGTAACTTTAATCTTGAAGTTAAACCTGGTGAAATGGTAGCTATCGTTGGACCAACGGGGGCTGGTAAGACAACCCTCATCAACTTACTCATGCGTTTCTATGATGTCACATCCGGTGCTATCAAGGTGGATGGTCAGGATATTCGTAATATTTCTCGTCAATCCTACCGTAGCCAATTTGGTATGGTCTTGCAGGATGCTTGGCTTTATGAAGGGACGATTAAGGAAAACTTACGTTTTGGGCGTCTGGATGCGACGGATGAGGAAATTGTGGAGGCTGCTAAAGCCGCCAACGTTGACCATTTTATTCGTACCCTGCCTGGCGGTTATAATATGGAAATGAACCAGGAATCCAGCAATATCTCCCAAGGTCAGAAACAGCTTTTGACCATTGCGCGTGCCTTGTTGGCGGACCCATCCATTCTTATCCTTGATGAAGCGACTTCTTCAGTTGATACTCGCTTGGAACTTTTGATTCAAAAGGCTATGAAACGATTGATGAAGGGGCGGACAAGTTTCGTCATCGCCCATCGCTTATCAACCATTCAGGAAGCTGATAAGATTTTGGTCTTGAAAGATGGACAGATTATCGAACAAGGTAATCATGAAAGTCTTTTGGCTGACAAAGGTTTCTATTATAACCTCTATCAAAGCCAGTTCAGCCAGTCTAAATAGGGGATAATAGTGTACAGTGAAAAGTATCGATTCAATTGGTACTTTTTCTAAACCTTGTGCATTCTTCCGCTACATGTTAAAATAAATGGATAGAAATACAAAGGAAGTTATCATGAATTATTTTAATGTCGGTAAAATTGTTAATACTCAAGGTTTACAAGGAGAAATGCGGGTTTTATCAGTAACAGATTTCGCGGAGGAACGGTTTAAAAAAGGTTCAGTCCTAGCACTTTTCGATGAAAAAGACCAATTTGTTATGGATGTGGAAATTGCTAATCATCGCAAGGCAAAGAATTTTGATATTATCAAGTTTAAGGGAATGTACTATATTAATGATATTGAAAAATATAAAGGGTACAGTTTAAAAATCGCTGAAGAAAAACTGACAGATCTTGAAGATGGTGAATTTTACTATCATGAAATTATTGGTTTAGATGTCTATGAAAATGATCAAGTTATTGGTCAAATAAAGGAAATTCTTCAGCCAGGTGCCAATGATGTTTGGGTGGTTAAGCGAAAAGGCAAGAAAGATTTGCTTTTACCATATATCCCACCAGTTGTGTTGAATATTGACATTCCAAACAATCGTGTAGATGTGGAATTACTTGAGGGTTTGGACGATGAGAATTGATATTTTAACGCTGTTTCCTGAGATGTTTGCCCCGTTAGAGCACTCAATTGTCGGAAAGGCGAGAGAGAAAGGAATTCTCGAAGTAAACTACCATAATTTTCGAGAAAAAGCAGAGAAAGCGCGACATGTTGATGATGAGCCGTATGGTGGCGGGCAAGGGATGCTATTAAGGGCTCAACCAATTTTTGATACAATGGATGCGATTGAAAAGACAAATCCTCGCGTTATTTTATTGGATCCTGCTGGTCGGGCATTTAATCAAACCCATGCAGAAGAATTATCAAAAGAAGACCAGTTAATTTTTATCTGTGGGCATTACGAGGGCTATGATGAGCGTATCAAGACACTAGTCACCGATGAAATTTCACTGGGTGATTATGTCTTGACAGGTGGAGAATTGGCGGCGATGACCATGATAGATGCGACTGTTCGTCTCATACCAGAGGTCATTGGGAAAGAAGCCAGTCATACAGATGATAGTTTCTCTTCTGGTTTATTGGAATACCCACAATATACTCGTCCCTATGAATATCGTGGCATGGTCGTACCTGATGTGTTGATGAGTGGTCATCATGAAAATATTCGGAAGTGGCGACTGGAACAAAGTATTAGAAAAACCTACGATCGACGTCCAGATTTACTAGCTTGCTATGAATTATCGGATGAAGAACGCTTCATTTTGGATAAGATCATAGCAGAACAATAATTAGATGAGTTCAAATGAGATGCCTAAATGGGTATCTCTATTTTTTTCAGAAAATGTGTATCATCAGCAATTACAAAAAGAAAAAACCAAGCCCCTTTGAAAGGACATGGTTTGAAAAAAGTATGGTATCTACCAGTGGATATTATGGTGTTATTTCATTTAGGAGTCCTTCAGCACTTGTAGTTGGAAGAACGCGAACACGATTAAGACTTAATAAGCCATCCGCTAGACTAGCCAAGCCATTATTTGTAGTTAAACCTAATTTATAACCGGCTTGCTCACTGATGTTTAGGGTATCTTGTGAGTAGCTACCAGATGGATAAGCTACTGCAATAGTCTCTTGATTAAGTTGGCTATCTAAATAATTTTTGGATTGGATCAATTCGCTCATCTGATCATCAGTGCTGCTTACCTCTAAGTCAGGATGATTGACTGTATGTCCTTGGAAAGACATCCCATTTACTTGCATCTCTTTCATCTGATCAAGGGTTAAATATCCTTCAATTCCATTTTCGGTAAAACCAGTTATTACATTGTTTGTCGCCTGCATGTGGTATTTTACCAAAAGAGGATAGGCATAAGAATAAAAATCCCAAATGCTATCATCAAAGGTTAACCAAACGACTTTTTTGTCCTGTGGAAGAACATTTTCTGTTAGAACTTTATAGGCTTCTTCCGGTGTAAGAGCGTAGTAGCCATTTTCTTCTAAAACTTGCAAATGACTTTCAAAAACTGCTGGTGAGACGATTAAGTTGGCATTTGCTTCCTCTTCAGGAGCCATTTCGTGAATCGCATGGTACATGAGAATCGGTATTTGGACAGGCTCATCCGCTTTAACCCAGTTTACAGAACTTGTTTGGGTTGATGAATTGGAATCAGCTGTAGTAGTATTTTGAGTAGATGCTTGACTGCTTGATTGGCTAGAAACAGTAGTCTGTGAAGCATTTGAAGAGCGAGGAATCAAGGTGGGGAGTAGAAGATAAATCAAACTTAGTACAAGAATTGTAAGAAGAGAGAGAAAAATATAATGAATATATTTCTTGGATGGTTTAGGTTGTTTTCTACGTCTACGCGCCATGATTGTTCTCCTTTGAGTCTAGATAAATTAATTATATCAAATTATTTGGAAAATTATCAGAATATTTGGTATAATAGTCGAAATACATTTAAATAAGGAGAGAACATGGCTATCAAGGTAGGATTATTAGGATTCGGTACAGTAGCAAGTGGTGTACCATTTCTATTGAAAGAAAATAAAGAAAAAATTGAAAAAGCTGCTGGGGATTCGATTGAAATTGCTAAGGTATTGGTAAAAGATGAGGCTGAAAAAGACCGTTTGGTAGCTGCTGGTCACCAGTTTCATTTTGTGACCAATATTGATGATATTTTAGAAGATGCAGAGATTGCTCTTGTTGTAGAATTGATGGGGCGAATTGAACCGGCAAAAACATTTATCATTCTTGCTTTAGAAGCTGGCAAACATGTTGTAACAGCTAACAAAGATTTATTGGCCGTTCATGGTACAGAGTTGCGTACACTTGCTGAAGAGAAAGGGTTAGCACTTTATTATGAGGCAGCAGTAGCTGGGGGCATTCCTATCTTGCGTACGCTTGTGAATTCATTTGCTGCGGATAAAATTACCCGCATTTTGGGTGTCTTAAATGGTACATCAAACTTTATGCTGACCAAAATGGTAGATGAAGGTTGGACATATGAGAAAGCATTGGAAACAGCCCAAGAGTTGGGTTATGCTGAGTCTGATCCAACAAATGACGTAGAAGGAATTGATGCTGCCTATAAAGCAGTTATCTTGAGTCAGTTTGGTTTTGGGATGACCGTTGATTTTGATGCTGTAGGACATAAAGGAATTACCACTATAACACCTGAAGATGTTGCGGTAGCTCAAGAGCTGGGGTATGTCATCAAGCTGGTGGGTGATGTCCGAGAAACAGCTTCAGGAATAGCTGCTGAAGTCTCACCAACCTTTTTGCCTAAGAACCATCCGTTAGCAAGTGTGAATGGAGTAATGAATGCGGTCTTTGTTGAGTCTATCGGTATTGGCCAATCCATGTATTATGGGCCAGGTGCGGGGCAAAAGCCAACTGCAACCAGTGTGACCGCTGATATCATTCGAATTGTACGCAGGATGAAAGATAAAACTGTAGGTAAACCATTTAATGAATATTCTCGCCCTCTTCAATTAGCTATACCAGAAGATGTGACAAGCGAATACTATTTCTCAATTCTGACTCCAGACACAAGTGGAAAAATGTTACGAATTGCAGAGATCTTCCATTCTGAGGGAATTTCATTTAAACAAATCCTACAAAAAGGTACAAAGGACGACACAGCTCGCCTTGTAATTGTTACACATGCGATGAACAAAACACAGTTGGAGCAGGTAACTAGAAAATTAGCAGAAGCGACTGATTTCACACTCGTTAACACCTTTAAGGTTTTGGGGGAATAGTCTATGAAAATTATTGTTCCAGCGACATCAGCAAATATTGGACCAGGATTTGATTCTGTTGGTGTAGCACTCTCAAAATATCTTGCGGTTGAAGTTCTAGAACATACTAATGAGTGGATTGTTGAGCATCAATTAGAACATGTTCCCTCTGATCAAAATAATTTACTCATCCGGACTGCCCTGACAGTTGCAAAACATATACAACCACATCGTTTAAAAATGGAAAGCGATATTCCCTTAGCTCGTGGCTTAGGTTCATCTAGTTCAGTCATTGTTGCAGGTATCGAACTGGCCAATCAGTTAGGAAAACTTAACCTGAGCCAAGATGAAAAGTTGCAATTGGCTACAAAGATTGAAGGACATCCAGATAATGTAGCTCCAGCTATTTATGGAAATTTGGTCATTTCAAGCTATGTCAACAAAAATGTTCAAGCAGTTGTAACTGACTTTCCACCAACAAGTTTTATTGCGTTTATTCCAAATTATCCTCTTCGTACAAGTGAAAGTCGAGGTATTCTTCCTACACAAATGGGCTATAAAAAGGCGGTTGCTGCTAGTTCGATAGCTAACGTTGCAATTGCAAGCCTTATGTCAGGAGATATTGAAAAAGCGGGTCAACTGATTCAGTTAGATATGTTTCATGAACCCTATCGGCAACTACTTGTTAAAGAGTTTTGTCCGATTAAGCAGTTAGCGCAAGAAATTGGCGCTTATGCAACCTATCTCTCTGGAGCTGGACCGACCGTGATGGTATTGGCACCTGCTGAGAAAGAGGCTGAACTTATTGCGGCGATTGAAGCTCTGCAGCTAGATGGCTCTGTCCATTCCCTAACAGTTGATACAAAGGGAATTCAAGTTATTTTATAAATGAAAGTCCAGTTCTGGGCTTTTTTATTTAAAGCTTCAATTTAATATATTTTATTTTCTATTCGTTTTTTATCCGAATTTTTGGTATAATATTCTCCGTATATAACTTGGAAAAGAGAAGGATATGAAAAATAAAATAAGAGTTGAACTTGAAGGTATCGATATCCGTTTTGATGAGCCTTTGAAAGAGTACACATACACAAATGTCGGTGGGGCAGTTGATTATTTAGTATTTCCTCGTAACCGTTATGAAATTGTTCGTGTCATTGAATTTGCGAAACGTGAAGGGATTCCCTGGCAAGTGCTTGGGAATTCAAGTAATGTCATCGTTCGTGATGGTGGTATTCGTGGTTTTGTTATCCGTATGGATAAATTAAATACGGTAACTGTTTCTGGCTATACTATCGAAGCAGAGGCTGGAGCTAACTTGATTGAGACAACTAGAGTTGCGCTATTTCATTCACTGACCGGTTTCGAGTTTGCTTGTGGAATACCTGGTAGCATCGGTGGAGCTGTCTATATGAATGCTGGCGCTTATGGTGGCGAAGTATCGCATATTTTAGTATCTGCACAAATTTTGACGCCTGCTGGCTATGTAGAAACATTAGATAATCGTGAATTACGCTTTGGCTATCGTTCTTCTATTTTACAGGAAAATGGCGCAATTGTTTTATCTGCGAAATTTGCTCTTCGTCCTGGTAATTACACAGTTATCGAGCAAGAAATGGCCCGTCTGACCCATTTGCGTGAGTTAAAACAACCATTGGAATTACCATCATGTGGTTCTGTCTTTAAACGGCCACTTGGCCATTTTGCTGGTCAACTGATAATGGAAGCAGGCTTGAAAGGCTATCGCATTGGTGGTGTAGAAGTTTCTCAAAAACATGCAGGTTTTATGGTAAACGTTGAAAATGGGACTGCAAATGATTATGAAAGTCTCATTAAACATGTCATTGAAACTGTAGAAAAATCTTCAGGCATTACCTTAGAGCGTGAAGTACGTATTATTGGCGACCCTGCCGAAACTCTTTAGCCAATTGGCTACTGTATAAAGAAGGGATTTATGTGAATTGAAAAAGCCGATTATTGAATTTAAACATGTATCTAAAGTTTTTGAAGATAGTGGAACAACTGTTTTAAAGGACATTAGTTTTGAATTAGAGGAGGGCAAATTTTACACTTTGTTAGGCGCCTCTGGTTCTGGAAAATCAACTATTTTGAATATTATCGCTGGCTTATTGGATGCAAGCTCTGGCGATATTTATTTGGATGGTCAACGGATAAATGATGTGCCAACCAACAAGCGTGATGTCCATACCGTTTTTCAGTCTTATGCCCTTTTCCCTCATATGACTGTCTTTGAAAATGTGGCTTTTCCTCTAAAATTGCGTAAGGTAGATAAGTCAGAAATTGAACGTCGTGTGACAGAAGCCTTACAAATGGTTCGCCTTTCTGGCTATGAGAAACGTTCTATTCAGAAATTGTCTGGTGGACAACGGCAGCGTGTTGCAATCGCGCGTGCCATTATCAATCAACCACGCGTTGTCTTGCTGGATGAACCCTTATCTGCCTTAGACTTAAAACTTCGGACTGAAATGCAGTATGAATTGCGTGAGTTGCAACAGCGCCTTGGAATCACTTTCGTTTTCGTAACGCATGATCAAGAAGAAGCCTTGGCCATGAGCGATTGGATTTTTGTCATGAATGAGGGTGAGATTGTTCAATCTGGAACACCTGTAGATATCTATGATGAGCCGATTAACTATTTTGTTGCAACCTTTATCGGTGAGTCCAACATTCTTCCGGGGCGTATGATTGAAGACTATCTTGTAGAATTCAATGGCAAACGGTTTGAAGCTGTTGACGGTGGTATGCGACCGAATGAGGAAGTTAAGGTAGTCATTCGCCCAGAGGATTTACGAATTACCTTACCTGAAGAAGGAAAACTACAGGTTAAAGTCGATACACAGCTCTTCCGTGGTGTTCACTACGAAATTATAGCCTACGATGATTTGGGCAACGAATGGATGATTCATTCCACTCGTAAAGCCATTGTGGGTGAGGTGATTGGTCTCAGTTTTGAGCCAGAAGATATTCATATCATGCGCCTCAATGAAACTGAAGAAGAATTTGATGCTCGTATTGAAGAGTATGTTGAGGTGGATGAAGTGGAAGATGGTTTGATTAATGCCATCGAGGAGGAACGCAATGAAGAAAACCTCTAGGCTCTTTGCAATTCCTTATGCCTTATGGGTCTTTCTCTTTGTACTAGCACCCGTTGCTTTGATTATCTTTAAATCTTTCTTTGATATTCATGGCAATTTCACTTTGGCTAACTATCAAACCTATTTTAATTCACCAAATATTACCTATCTGCGAATGAGTTTCAACTCCATTTTTTACGCAGGTATTATTACTTTGGTCACCCTTTTGGTGTCCTATCCGACTGCCTATTTCTTGACCAAGCTCAAGCATCGACAACTATGGCTCATGTTGATTATCTTGCCAACCTGGGTAAATCTTTTGCTGAAAGCCTATGCCTTTATCGGTATTTTCGGTCAACATGGTTCCATTAATCAATTTTTAGAGTTTCTGGGGTTAGGGACTCAACAAATTCTCTTTACAGATTTCTCCTTTATTGCTGTTGCAGCCTATATTGAGATTCCATTTATGATTTTGCCAATCTTTAACGCTTTGGATGACTTGGATAAGAATCTTATCAACGCTAGTCGTGATTTGGGTGCAACTTCTTGGCAAACCTTTTCAAAGGTTATTTTTCCTCTCTCTATGAATGGCGTCCGTTCTGGGGTACAGGCTGTTTTTATTCCAAGTTTAAGCCTCTTTATGTTGACTCGTTTGATTGGAGGTAACCGAGTGATTACTTTGGGTACTGCCATCGAGCAGCACTTCCTCACAACACAAAACTGGGGAATGGGTTCAACCATTGGTGTGGTCTTGATTTTAGCCATGCTCTTGATTATGTGGATGACGAAAGAGAGGAAGAAATAATGAAGAAATTTGCAAATGTCTACTTAACCATTGCCTTCCTCGTGCTTTATTTACCCATTTTTTATCTCATTTTCTATGCCTTTAATGCTGGAGGAGATATGAATGGTTTTACTGGCTTTACCTTAGAGCATTTTTCTTCGATGCTTGGTGACAGCAGACTGATGCTGATTTTAGCTCAGACATTCTTACTTGCTTTCTTAAGTTCTTTGATTGCAACCATTATAGGAACATTTGGAGCAATTTATATTTATCAGGCAAAACTTCGTTTTCAAAATGCCCTCTTGTCTATCAATAATATCTTGATGGTGGCACCTGACGTTATGATTGGGGCAAGTTTCTTGATTCTCTTTACCATGATTGGATTTCAATTGGGGTTTGTTTCTGTTTTACTCAGTCACATTGCCTTTTCGATTCCAATCGTCGTCTTGATGGTTTTACCCCGTTTGAAAGAAATGAACGCGGACATGATTTCAGCTGCATATGATTTGGGCGCAACTCAGCCACAAATGCTGAAAGAAATTATGTTGCCTTATCTGACGCCGGCAATTATCGCGGGTTATTTCATGGCTTTTACTTACTCTTTGGATGACTTTGCTGTAACCTTTTTCGTAACAGGAAATGGCTATTCAAATCTTTCGGTTGAAATCTACTCAAGGGCTCGACAAGGTATTTCTTTAGAAATCAATGCCTTGTCAGCGGTTGTGTTCCTTTTCTCTATCTTGTTGGTAGTGGGTTATTATTTCATTTCACGTGAAAAGGAGGCCAACTAATGAAACGACTGTATTCATTTTTTGTAGGTATTGTAGCTATTATTCTTGTTTTATGGGGAATCAGCTACAAGTTAGAAGCTGATTCGACACAAGGAATGATAGATAAATTGGTTATCTATAATTGGGGCGATTATATTGATCCTGAATTACTAGATGAATTTACTGTCGAGACAGGAATTCAGGTTGATTATCAGACTTTTGATTCCAATGAGTCCATGTACACAAAGATCAAGCAGGGTGGAACAACCTACGATTTAGCAGTTCCATCAGAATATATGATTTCCAAAATGACGGAAGAAAATATGCTGGTTAAGCTCGATAAGTCTAAAATCGAAGGTTTGGAGAACATTGACCCTCAATTTATGGGATTGAGCTTTGATAAGAATAATGACTATTCTATCCCCTACTTCTGGGGAACCTTGGGGATTGTGTACAACGATACTATGGTTGAAAATCCTCCTCAAGAGTGGGAAGACCTATGGTCCGACGAATACCGTGACAACATCATGTTAATTGATGGCGTGCGTGAGGTTATGGGCTTTGGTCTACAATCCCTAGGTTATAGCCTGAATTCTAAAAATCCTGTAGAGATTGAAGAAGCAGCTGAACATCTCTACAACCTGACACCAAATATCAAGGCTATTGTTGCTGATGAAATAAAGGGCTATATGATACAAGATGCAGCAGCCATTGCGGTGTCTTTCTCAGGTGAAGCCAGTGAAATGTTGGATGGAAATGAACATCTTCACTATGTCGTGCCATCGAAAGGATCGAACCTTTGGTTTGATAACATGGTAATTCCCAAATCAGCTAATAACATTGATGGCGCCTATGCTTTTATAAGTTTCATGCTCCGTCCTGAAAATGCATTGCGTAATGCAGAATACGTGGGTTATTCCACTCCAATTCCTTCAGCCAAGGCTATGTTGGATGAAGAAACACAAAGTGATGAAGCTTTCTATCCTTCTGAGGAAACGATGAAGCAGATGGAAGTTTATGAAAATTTAGGAAAAGAACTACTTGGTTCTTACAATGATTTGTACCTCCAATTTAAAATGTATCGTAAATAATTTGATTGGACAGGTAGCAACAAAAATATAAGAATGGGAGTGAGGTTCTTTACTAAGTACATATTGCTTCCATTTTTTGGGCGTGTATACTATAGAAATAATGGAAAGGAAATTCCAATGGAAAATCACCGGAAAGAAGTTAGTTTTATTTCGCAATCAATCCTCTATTCGGTTCTGCGTGGTAGTATAGTTGGTATTGCTGCTGGTTTAGTGGTTGTTGTATTTCGCTTAGCCATTGAAAAACTATTTGGTGTTTTTTCACACCTCTATTCTCTGGCAACAGACAATCCAATCTATTTACTTCTTATTGGAGGGCTTTATCTGGTTATAGCTTTACTTGTTGGCCTCTTGATTAAGTACGAACCCAATGCAAAAGGTTCCGGAATTCCTCAAGTTGAAGCGGAACTAAAAGGATTGATGGATTTAAGTTGGTGGTCAGTTCTTTGGAAAAAATTTATCGGTGGCGTTTTATCCATTGCACCGGGCTTAATGCTGGGTCGAGAAGGTCCCAGTATTCAACTAGGTGCTGTAACAGCTAAAGGTGTATCAGTTCTTCTTAAATCCAGTGAAATGGAAAGAAGGAGTTTAATTGCTAGTGGTGCCGCGGCTGGTTTGGCAGCGGCTTTCAATGCCCCAATAGCTGGACTTTTATTTGTTGTAGAGGAAGTCTATCATCAGTTTTCGCGGCTGGTTTGGGTCTCAGCCTTAGCTGCTAGTATCACTGCAAACTTTATTTCCTTACATGTTTTTGGATTAACACCTGTTTTGCACATGCCGGAAGATTTGCAGCTACTATCTCTTGACCAATATTGGATCTATATCTTACTTGGTATTTTCCTTGGGCTTGCTGGATATGTATATGAAGTTGTTATCCTCAACATACAAGTTTTCTATACCATGCTTGCAAAAATCATTCCTCTCCCAGCTCCGTATTATAGTGTATTTGCCTTTTTGTTCATCATGCCGATTGGTTATTATTTCCCTAATCTATTGGGTGGCGGGCATCAGTTGATTTTAGAGCTTCCACATCTGGATCAAGGGCTACTGACATTAGCAATCTTGATTTTAATACGATTTGTATGGAGTATGATTTCTTATGGTTCTGGTTTACCAGGGGGGATCTTTTTGCCTATATTAACCTTGGGAAGTCTCCTTGGTCTATTTGTTGCACGGTTCTTCCTTGATATTGGTTTCATCAGTCAGGACCAGATGCTATTGTTTATTGTATTGGGGATGGCAGGCTTCTTTTCAGCGATTTCCAAAGCTCCTCTAACTGCTATTATTCTAGTAACTGAAATGGTAGGAAGTTTGAATCAATTGATGGTCATTGGGTTGGTGGCTTTGAGTTCCTATGTGATAATGGACATCTTAGGTGGCGCGCCTGTCTACGAAGCGATGTTGGAAAAAATTCTGCCAGTAGAAGTAGAACAGCAAGAACATATGACCTTAATAGAGGTTGTGGTCAACGAAACTTTGGATCAAACCTTTGTAAGTGAGTTACGTTTGCCGGATTCATGCTTGATTACCAGCCAAATTCATCACGGAAAGTCTAGGATTGTGAAAGGAAACAGCCAACTTTTTATGGGTGATTCCTTGCTCGTTGCAGTTCCAATTTCAAAAATTCACACTGTTCGTAAGATACTCGAAGGTGCTTAGATAGTTAGTATCAATTTTCCATCGAAAGGTTGTTAATACCTTAGGCATTCTGATTTCGTTTCTCATTTATCGTATGTTATAATGGTTTTATGGTATTATCAAAAAAACGTGCTAGAAAAGTTATTGAAGAAATTATTGCACTCTATCCTGATGCCAAACCTAGTTTGGATTTTCATAATCATTTCGAGCTGTTGTGCGCTGTGTTACTTTCTGCTCAAACTACAGACGCTGCGGTGAATAAGGCAACACCTGGTTTGTTCGCAGCTTTCTCTACGCCCCAAGCCATGGCGGTAGCAGAAGTGAAGGATATTGAGCCTTATATTTCTCGTTTGGGTTTGTACCGAAACAAGGCAAAGTTTTTAAAAGACTGTGCCCAGCAGTTGATTGAACGGCATAATGGCATTGTTCCGCAGACTCGTGAGGAATTAGAAGCTCTGGCAGGAGTGGGAAGAAAAACGGCCAATGTTGTCTTAAGTGTCGGTTTCGGAATCCCAGCCTTTGCAGTTGATACCCACGTGGGACGGATTTGTAAACACCACGATATTGTCAAAAAATCGGCTACACCCCTGGAAACAGAAAAACGAGTCATGGAAGTCTTACCTCCTGAACTCTGGCTTCCAGCTCATCAGGCGATGATTTATTTTGGAAGAGAAGTATGCCATCCAAAGAATCCTGAGTGTCACAAATATCCGCAATTATATAAATTTGATTAAAAATCTTCCGTTTTTGGAGATTTTTTTGTTTTTGAGACAGAAATATATGGTAAATTCAGAATATTTATTTGAAAATACTAGAAATCTTTCTTAAATTCTGAACAATCACGATATTTGTTTATCAGAAAAATAAAAAATAATAGAATATACGAATGATTTGATAATATTCTTAATTATCATTGACAAAAACCAAACAATAAACTATAATAATACATATGAATTCGTTTAATTACGAAAATTTATCGTTTTTTCTGAAAATTATATGAAATAGAGGTGCGATTATGATTAACGAGACTCCAATTTTTGACTACGAAGATATTCAGCTTATCCCAAATAAATGTATTATCAATAGTCGTTCAGAGGCAGATACAAGTGTAACTCTGGGAAAGTACAGCTTTAAGTTACCTGTAGTTCCGGCCAATATGCAGACGATAATAGATGAAGATGTTGCAGAGATGTTAGCAAAGGATGGTTATTTCTATATTATGCACCGTTTCGATGAAGCCGGCCGTCTTCCATTTATCAAACGCATGCATGAACAGGGCTTGATAGCTTCTATCTCTGTTGGTGTAAAAGAATATGAATATGACTTTGTATCAAGTTTGAAAGCAGATGCTCCTGAGTTTATTACCATTGATATTGCTCATGGTCATGCTGATAGTGTGATAAATATGATTCAGCATATTAAAAAAGAATTGCCAGAAACATTTGTGATTGCTGGAAATGTTGGCACACCAGAAGCGGTCCGTGAATTGGAGAATGCTGGTGCAGATGCCACGAAAGTTGGTATCGGCCCAGGGAAAGTATGTATAACTAAAGTAAAAACAGGTTTTGGTACAGGTGGTTGGCAATTGGCTGCGCTACGTTGGTGTGCAAAAGCAGCTCGTAAACCAATCATTGCGGACGGCGGTATCCGTACCCACGGAGATATTGCTAAATCCATTCGTTTCGGGGCAAGCATGGTTATGATTGGTTCGCTTTTTGCAGGACATATTGAAAGCCCAGGAAAAACAGTAGAAGTAGATGGTGAGAAGTTTAAAGAGTACTATGGTTCTGCATCTGAATACCAAAAAGGTGATTATAAAAACGTTGAGGGTAAGAAAATTTTATTGCCTGCTAAAGGTCACTTGAAAGATACTCTGATTGAAATGGAGCAAGATTTGCAATCTTCTATTTCTTATGCTGGTGGGCGTGATCTCACAAGCTTAAAACATGTGGATTATGTTGTAGTAAAAAATTCAATTTGGAACGGTGACTCCTTATAATTCCATTGGACTTGCATTGCAGGTCCTTTCTTTGTTTGCAGAATGCTTTCAGTCCTGATACAATAATAGAGGCCCCCTTTGACAGTTAGAAAATAATAGTCAATGAGAATCAAAAGTAGCATAACTTCACCTATCTGGGAGATAGTTGAAGGCTGGAAAATATAGAGAATTGTGTTCTCGTCATTGAGCAGAAGACAGAACTCTGTTACTTTCTTGTTTCAAGGTAACAGGTTGAGGGTGGACAGAAAGTCCAGCCTCGCTTCTCAGAATTCGTGTCAACATCTCAGCGCAGTGGTTGGTTGGCAGATTTGTTCGTGTTTCACACTCCAAATCTGACCATTACGACTGTTGCGAACAAAGTTCGCTCCATTTCCAACCTCAAACTGTCTCCCAGACAGTTTGAGCTGTGCGTGGGTGGGAGTTTAAAAGGTCTGGGAGACCTTTTAAAGTGGGAGATATAAGCTGACTGCCGTCAGCTCACATAAATTGATGTCTGGGAATAGACTGTTTCAGCTCAACAACTTGAAATAAAGACTTGTTGACGAACTCTTTTTTGAGTGGTCGAGTTCTTTCCCACTCCCACTCATCAAGGCTCTAGACAACAGTTAATTTTGATTTTCGATGAGTATAATTCGATTGTTTTCGATAAAAAGGTACCTTAGAATAAAAAGGAATGATTATGTATCCAACTCACACTCGAAAAGAAAAGTTTCTGCTTTTTTTAAAGATTTTTCTCCCCATTCTCATTTATCAATTTGCTAATTTTTCTGCATCTTTTATTGATACAATGATGACTGGTCAATATCGGACCCTTGATTTAGCAGGAGTTTCTATGGCAACAAGTCTTTGGAATCCGTTTTTCTCTTTTCTAACAGGAATTGTTTCCGCTATGGTTCCTATTATTGGTCATCACTTAGGGCGGGGAAAACGTGATAAAATCAGAGAGGAATTCCACCAATTTGTTTATCTAGCTCTTGGTTTGGCAGTCATCTTGTTTGTATTGGTAAAGGTTGTTGCGGGTCCGGTCCTTGGTCTGTTGCACTTGGACGCTGAGGTAGAGTCTATAGCAAAATCGTATCTTAACTACATTTCTATTGGAATTTTGCCTCTTTTACTCTTTAGTGTCTGCCGTTCATTTTTCGATGCTTTAGGGATGACACGCTTGTCTATGAAATTAATGTTATTGCTAGTTCCCTTTAATAGCTTATTCAATTATCTATTTATTTATGGTAAGCTGGGATTCCCGACTTTGGGCGGGGCAGGAGCTGGGTTGGGAACTGCTTTAGCCTATTGGGCTGTCCTAGTGGTCATTATCTTAGTCATGCTTAAAAATAAGCTTATCGCTTCGTATCAACTGTGGCAATGGAGCCCTGTTCAATCCTCCCTCTTAAAGGCTGGGTTAAAATTGGGCCTTCCAATTGGTTTGCAAGTCTTTGCTGAAGTTGCTATTTTTGCAGTTGTCAGTTTACAAATGGCAAAATTTTCTTCTCAGGTCATTGCTGCTCACCAGTCTGCAATGAATTTTGCTACCTTGTTATATGCTTTCCCAGTTAGTGTTTCTATGGCCTTACCGATTGTGATTTCATATGAAATCGGTGCAAACCGGCCTCAAGCGGCGCGTCAGTATGCAATTATCGGTCGTTTGACCGCCATTTTATTTGCTGGTTTAACCCTAACATTTCTCTATTTTAATCGGCAAATGGTGGCGGGTTGGTATGGTCAAAATCCGGTGTTTATCAGTTTGACGGCAGATTTTTTAGTTTTTGCTTTATTCTTCCAGTTAGCAGATGCGTTTACAGCTCCGATACAGGGAATCCTACGCGGGTACAAAGACACAACTGTCCCATTTTTATTAGGCCTCATTTCTTTTTGGTCATTGACGTTTCCAATTGCATTTTTATTAGAAGGAACGACAGATTTAGGTCCTAAGGCTTACTGGGTTGGTCTGATTGTTGGTATTTTTGCCTGTGGTATTACCTTAAACATTCGTATGCATATTGTAGAAAAACGAACGGTTCAGTAGGGAAATTTTATCAGTTATTTGTTTGTATCTATCATTGGCACTATTCGAAGAGTATCATAGTAACTGTCGAGAATTTTCTTTCAGCGCCTGAGGCTTTATAACGAACCAAAGTATGTGATAGGTTCAAAACAATAGAAAGTAAGAGAAAATGAGCTTATTTAGAACAGATATAGAAAATTTAGAACCCTATAAATTGCCGGGTCAGGCAAAGTACAATTTAGGTGATAATGAGAATCGACTGATTAATTGGTCTTTTCTCTTACAGGAGGCCTTAGAGGCTGTTACAGCTGGCGAGTTATCTTTCTACGGAGATAATCGGTATGCTGAATTGATTGAGACTTATGCGACCTATCTTGGGGTGCAGCCTCAGCAATTGACGGTTGGGGTTGGATCAGATTTCATCATCCATATGCTAATTTCAGGGGTTCTGAAAGTGGATGAGGTCTTTTTAACCATTGATCCTGATTTCTTTATGTACGAAGTTTACAATCAGTTACATGGTAGCCGATTCAAACAATATGAATTGCCTAGTGATGGAGAAACACTTCGCCTGAAAGCTGATGATATACTAGCTTATGCGAATCTTGTAGGAGCGAAAATGATTATGTTTTCTAATCCGAATAATCCTTCTTCAGTGGCATTTGATGAAAAAGAGGTCGAAGAACTCATACGCAATTTTGATGGCTTAGTCGTGATCGATGAAGCCTACATAGAATTTTCTGACACAACTAGTTTTGTTAATCAAATCAATCAATATAAGAATCTGATAGTACTGCGAACCTTATCAAAAGCATTTGGTTTAGCTGGTATCCGTCTGGGATTTGCAGTTGCAGACGAGCAACTTATTTTTGAATTAGATCGGGTTATTCCTCCTTACAGTTTGCCAAACCTGACAGCTAAAATAGGGACAATGGCCCTTGGATATACTGACTTGGTTCAAGAAAAAATCCTGGAAATAAAAAGTAGTCGTGCAACATTTGTTGAATTTTTGGAAACAATGCCAAACTGTCGTGTTCTGCCAAGTCAGACAAACTTTGTAACTTTTTCTGCACCATGGGCTCAAGAATTGCATCATTATGCATTGGAAAAAGAGTGGAATTTTAAGTATTATCCAAGTGGAAAATTGTCCAACCATATTCGAATGGCTATTGGCAGAAAAGAAGAGATGGAAATGATGAAAGAAATGATACGTAACATTGCCACTGCCGAATAGTAGATCTTCTGTTTAATATTTAATGGTACAGAGAAAAAGTATAAGACTGATTCATCGTTTGATGGATCGGTTTTTTCGTCATTATAAAATAATAGGAACCATTTATTCTCTTCGAAAATGAAAAAATATCCGTTGTCAAGAGCCTTGATGAGTGAAAAGCTCAAGTGGAGCTTTTCATCCTGCTACATTGAAATGGGAAAGTGACAAAATTTTAAAATTGAAGTTTATTGACGGTATTTGAAAGAAAATGATTGACAGGATAAATTTTTCGTGTATAATAGATTTTGTAAACGATTGCAGGAGGTGTTGGACATACTCAAATCAGAGCGAAAACAACTAATTTTAGAGCGAATACAGGCACAACAGTATGTTCGTTTAGAAGAGTTAGTTGAGATTCTTGAAACATCTGAGTCCACTGTTCGTAGGGATTTAGATGAACTAGAAAATGAGGGAAAACTGAGACGTGTGCATGGAGGGGCTGAATCAACAGGCAATTTACAGTTAGAAGAATCGATACTGGAGAAATCTGTCAAAAACGTTCAAGAAAAACGAGAGATTGCTGAACGAGCGGTTCAGCTAATTGGAGATGGAGATGTAATCTTTTTAGACGCCGGAACCACTACAGGACTGCTGATTGACTATCTTCATCAAGAGAATCTTACAGTTGTGACAAATTCGGTTCATCACGCGGTTAAGTTAGTTGAACGCAAGATAAAAACCATTATTATTGGTGGGTTTGTCAAGCAATCAACAGATGCTTCCGTTGGTGCGGTAGCAATAGATCAAATACGGCAACTCAATTTTGACAAGGCATTTCTTGGTATGAATGGTATTGGCAAACACTACTTGACAACACCAGATGTTGAGGAGGCAACTATAAAAAGGACTGTTATTGATAACTCAAAAGAAAGTTATGTACTTGTGGATGCATCTAAAATTGGACAATTTTCCTTCGTGAAGGTTGCTGCAATCGAAAAAGCCAACATTATCTGCCAAACATCAGAAAGCAGTTTATTGGATATAATAAAAGAGAAAACGAGGGTTATCGAGGTATGATTTATACAGTTACGCTCAATCCAGCTATTGACTATATTGTTCGTTTAGAACATGTCGAAACAGGCAGTGTCAATCGTATGGAGAGCGATGATAAGTATGCTGGTGGTAAAGGAATTAATGTTAGTCGTGTCTTAAAGCGTTTAGGGTATTCCAATACAGCAACTGGCTTTCTTGGAGGCTTTACGGGTCAGTTTATTGAGGATGGATTGGTAGCCGAAGGGATTGAAACTGATTTTGTTCAAGTAGATCAAGATACAAGGATAAATGTGAAAATCAAGGCTGATCAAGAAACTGAAATCAATGGATTGGGACCAGTCGTGACGGATTTACAGTTGGCAGAATTAGAGATGATTCTTGCAGGTCTTACCAAAGACAACATTGTTGTATTTGCAGGTTCTGCACCGGCAAGCCTTGGTAACGAAGTTTATAACCGATTAATTCCAGTTGTGAGAGAAACAGGGGCACAGGTTGTCTGTGACTTTGAAGGTAAAACGCTTCTTGACTCACTAGCACACCAACCACTATTGGTCAAGCCAAACAACCATGAACTTGAAGCAATCTTCAATGTCGAATTGAATGGCATTGCAGACATCGAGACCTATGCTAAGAAAATTTTAGAAATGGGTGCTCAGAATGTAATCATTTCTATGGCTGGTGATGGTGCTTTGTTGGTCACTCCAGCAGCTACTTACTTTGCTAAACCAATCAAGGGTACAGTGAAAAACTCTGTCGGAGCTGGAGATTCCATGGTGGCAGGTTTTACAGGTGAATACGTTCGCTCACAAGACCCAATCGAAGCGCTCAAATGGGGAGTTGCTTGCGGTACGGCAACAGCCTTTTCAGATGATCTGGCAAGTATCGAATTGATTAAGGAAATTTATGAAAAAGTTGAGGTAGAATCACTATGAAAATTCAAGACGTTTTGAGAAAAGATGTCATGTTGCTTGATTTGCAAGCGACAAGCAAGGAAGCAGTCATTGATGAAATGATTACCAGCTTGGTAGATAAGGGATGTGTTACTGATTTTGAAGTTTTTAAAACAGGAATCCTCAATCGTGAAGCACAGACTACAACAGGCCTTGGTGACGGGATCGCAATGCCACACGCTAAGAATGCTGCTGTGAGAGTAGCGACTGTTCTCTTTGCAAAATCAAATAAAGGCGTTGACTATGCAAGCCTTGATGGTCAACCTACTGACTTGTTCTTTATGATTGCAGCGCCAGAAGGTGCTAATGATACTCACTTGGCTGCTCTTGCTGAATTGTCAAAATACTTGATGAAACCAGGTTTTGCTGACAAACTTCGTAGTGTATCTAGTCCTGAAGAAGTCATTGCAGTCTTTGACGAAGCCGAAGCAGCAGATAAGGTCGCAGAAGAAGTGGTTGCGGCTCCAAGCGGTGACCGTCCATTTATTGTTGCTGTTACTGCATGTACAACAGGGATTGCACACACATATATGGCGGAAGAAGCTCTGAAGAAGCAAGCAGCAGAAATGGGAGTTGACATCAAAGTTGAAACAAATGGTGCCTCAGGTGTGGGTAATAAATTGACTGCTGAAGATATCAAGAATGCTGCAGGTGTCATCATCGCAGCAGATAAGGCTGTCGATATGCCACGTTTCAATGGTAAGCCATTGGTATCTCGCCCAGTTGCAGCTGGTATCAAACAGCCAGAGGAATTGATTGACCTTATCTTGGAAGGTAAAGCATCAGCTTATACAGCGTCAGAAGGAGCAGCTACTGTGGAATCTTCAGAAAAACTTAGTCTTGGTAAAGCTTTCTATAAGCACTTGATGAGCGGTGTATCTCAAATGTTACCATTCGTTATCGGTGGTGGCATCCTGATTGCTTTAGCCTTCTTAGTCGATAACTTACTTGGTGTTCCTAATGATAGTTTAAGTAGTCTTGGTTCTTACAATGAATTAGCCTCCATGTTTATGAAGATTGGTGGAGCAGCCTTTGGCTTCATGTTGCCACTTCTTGCAGGTTATATTGCATACTCAATCGCTGAAAAACCAGGTTTGGTTGCAGGCTTCGTAGCTGGTGCTATTGCCAATAGTGGCCTTGCTTTCGGTAAAATTCCTTATGCAGCTGGTGGTGAAGAAACCCTTGCTCTTGCTGGTGTATCATCTGGTTTCTTGGGTGCCCTTGTCGGTGGCTTCCTTGCTGGTGGTGTAGTGCTCGTTCTTCGCAACGCTTTGCGCAACCTTCCAAAATCCCTTCAAGGTTTGAATGCTATCTTGCTCTTACCACTTTTAGGTACAGGACTCACAGGTTTCTTGATGTTCTTCGTCAATATTCCGATGGCAGCTATCAACACAGGTATGAACAATTTCTTATCTGGTCTTGAAGGTAGTTCAGCTATTTTACTTGGACTTGTCCTTGGTGGAATGATGGCAGTTGACATGGGTGGACCTGTCAATAAAGCGGCTTATGTTTTCGGTACTGGTACACTAGCAGCAACTGTCGCAAATGGTGGTTCAGTTGCAATGGCTGCCGTTATGGCTGGTGGTATGGTTCCACCATTGGCAGTATTCGTTGCTACCTTGCTTTACAAAAATAAATTTACTCAAGAAGAGCGCAATTCAGGTTTGACTAACATCGTTATGGGGCTTTCATTCATCACTGAAGGTGCGATTCCGTTTGGTGCTGCTGACCCAGCTCGTGCAATTCCAAGCTTTATCGCAGGTTCTGCCCTTGCAGGTGCCTTGGTTGGTTTGTCAGGCATCCAATTGATGGCTCCACACGGTGGTATCTTCGTAATTGCTCTTACATCTAATCCACTTCTCTACCTTGCTTATGTTGCAATCGGTGCAGTAGTTTCAGGTGTCCTTTACGGAGCACTACGTCAAACTAAATAAGAATATAAAAACCTTGTCTGTTGGCAAGGTTTTTTTCATTTTCACCACAAACTATGGTATAATAATTCTATAACTGTGTATTGGAGAAAAAAGATGGAAATTATTCGCGAAAAAGAATTTGTTAATCAATATCATTTTGATGCTCGTAATCATGAATGGGAAAAAGAAAATGGAGTCCCAGTGACAAAATTGAACGTTGATTTTCAATTGCTCAAGCATAGTCGTGAGGAAAATAAAACATCTATGATTACAATTCTCCGATTTATGATTGTATTGAATCAACATGTTATTACTGGAGCGATGAGCCAAGCTGTTCACTTGCAAAACCGTTTCGTTGAAGAACCAACTGAATTTACAAACGAAGATAAGCGTGTCTTGGCTGAACCACTTTTGGATATCTTAAAGAGAATGACCTATGACGTAACCGAGATTGCATTTGATGCACCTGGTGTGAATTTGGAGATTTAAATGAAAATAGCAGTTATTACGGACAGCTCGGCTGTTTTAAGCGAAACGATTTTTTCTGATGAGCGTGTCTTTGTTCTACCAATTTCTGTTACGATTGATGGGGAGTCTTATATAGAAGGACAGAATTTAACAGTATCAGAATTCTATCAAAAAATGGCTGCTTCAGCAGAATTACCAAAAACGAGTCAGCCAAGTTTGATGAAATTGGAAGAAATCCTATCTCAAGTATCGCAACAAGGATTTACTCATGCAATTGGTCTGTTTTTATCGTCAGGAATTTCAGGTTTTTATCAAAATATTCAGTATTTAGTTGATGAATTTGAAAATCTAACCATTGCAATCCCAGATTCAAAAATTACTTCTGCACCGCTTGGCATGATGGTAGAGAATGTTCTTAGATGGGCTGATGCAGGTCAGGATTTTGAAACGATTTGTGAAAAACTTAACTGTCAAATTGAACAAACCTCTGCTTTTATTATGGTAGATGATTTAGATCATTTGGTAAAAGGGGGACGCTTGTCGAATGCTGCTGCGATTCTGGGAAACCTTTTGAGTATCAAACCAATTCTTTATTTTACTTCCGAAGGGAAGATTGAAGTATACGAAAAAGTTCGTACAGAGAAAAAGGCTGTGAAACGACTTCTTGAAATTTTACAGGAAAAAACTGCGGATGGACACTATCAATTAGCTATTATTCATGCGAATGCACCTGAAAAAGCAGATAATTTCAAGGATTTGTTGGAAGAAGCTGGGGTTACTAGCGAGTTACCAATCGTCACATTTGGATCTGTAATTGGTACTCATTTAGGCGAAGGTGCCATAGCCTTTGGTATTTCACCCATTATTGAATAGGAGTTCATATGACAATTAATGTGATTATTGCTGGTTTTAAAGGGAAAATGGGATCAACAGCCGTAGAAATGGTCAATGGTGATACAGACCTCTCGTTGGCTGCCTTAGTGGATCCATTTGCAACCGAGACCGAAGTTGGTGGTGTTCCTGTTTTCAAAAACAAGGAAGAAGTTGCGGGCGTGGAAGCGGATGTTTGGGTTGACTTTACCACACCAAAATTTGCTTACGAAAATACTCGTTTTGCTTTAGAAAATGGGTTTGCACCTGTCGTTGGGACGACTGGATTTACATCGGAAGAAATTGAAGAATTGACAGCTTTGTCTGCTGAAAAAGGTTTAGGTGGATTGATTGCACCAAACTTTGCAATCGGAGCGATCTTGTTAATGCAATTTGCCGCACAAGCAGCTAAGTATTTCCCTAATCTTGAAATTATTGAACTTCACCATGATAAGAAGAAAGATGCACCAAGTGGTACAGCTGTAAAAACAGCCGAGCTGATTTCTCAAGTACGGCCAAACCTGCTTCAGGGTGCTGCAGATGAAGAAGAATTAATTGCTGGAGCTCGTGGCGCAGCATTCGATGGGTTCCGCATTCATTCCGTTCGCTTACCAGGCTTGGTCGCTCACCAAGAGGTCATCTTTGGTGCACAAGGTGAGGGTCTGACAATTCGACATGATTCATATGATCGTATTTCTTTTATGAGTGGTGTTAACCTTGGCATTAAAGAGGTTGTTCATCGCTCACAACTCGTTTATGGTTTGGAACACTTATTATGAAATTAACCAATCTGCCTTCTGAGTTTCAGGAGGCTTTGCCGATTTTAGAGAAAATTAAATCAGCTGGATATCAGGCCTATTTTGTAGGAGGGTCTGTTCGTGACGCAATTCTTGGAAGGCAAATTCATGATGTCGATATTGCCACATCCAGTTATCCGCAAGAAACCAAGCAAATTTTTCCACGCACATTTGATGTTGGCATTGAACACGGAACAGTCTTGGTTTTGGAAGGACAAAAAGAGTATGAAATTACCACCTTTCGGACGGAAGAGGACTATGTTGACTTCCGGCGACCGAGTCAGGTTTCTTTTGTGCGCTCCCTGGAAGAAGATTTGAAACGACGTGATTTCACAGTGAATGCGTTCGCACTTGATGAGGAGTCAACAATCATTGACCTATTTCAAGGGCTTTCTGACTTAGAAAATCATACACTTCGGGCTGTTGGTATTCCGTCCGAACGTTTTAATGAGGATGCCTTACGAATCATGCGGGGCTTTCGTTTTGCAGCAACACTGAACTTTAAAATCGAGGAAATCACTTTTAAAGCAATGGTAGATACTGCACCGCTCTTGGAAAAAATATCTGTAGAACGGATTTTTATCGAATTTGATAAGCTCCTGGTCGCTGAATATTGGCAAAATGGCTTGCGTGCGATGATAGATTCTAAGGCTTATCAGTTCTTGCCTGATTTGGCAGGAAAAGGTGAACAGTTAGAGACCATGTTGACTCGTTTAGATGAGGCTTTCCGATTTTCAACTTCTGAACAAGCTTGGGCCATGCTTTTTGTTTGCCTGGAAATTGAAAATATCAAATCTTTCCTGAAAAAATGGAAGACCAGTAATGATTTTCAACGGACGGTTATTCAATTAGTAGAAATATACCACCTGCGGCATGCAGGAACTGTCACAAAACAAATTTGTTTCAAGTATGGCAAAGAATTGCTCTATTTGGTTGAGGAATTGCGTCAAGCTCAAGGTTTCTCTACAGATTTCAAAGCAATAGAAAGAGTTGATCAATCTTTAACAATACATGATAGACACGAAATTGTTGTTAATGGTGGTCATCTCATGCAAGCCTTTGGTCTTAAACCAGGGCCAGTTCTAGGTGAGTTATTAAAAGAAATTGAATTCCAAATTGTTGAGGGGACCTTGGCTAATTCATCTGTAGAAATTATGACATTTGTGAAAGGAATCTTAGATAATGAGTGATTTTATCGTTGAGCATCTTACCAAGTCAGTAGGAGATAAGACGGTCTTTTCTGACCTTTCTTTCATTATTCACCAAGGAGATCGCATTGGGATAATCGGTGTCAATGGAACGGGAAAAACAACTCTCTTGGATGTTTTATCAGGTCGAATTGGATTTGATGGGGATGTATCTCCATTTCGTACAAAAAATACATATAAAATTTCATATTTGACTCAGGAGCCTGTTTTTGATGAGAGTAAAACAGTTTTAGATACGGTTTTATCTTCGGATTTACGCGAAATACAGTTGATTCGTGAGTACGAGTTGCTCATGTCGAATTATGATGAAGCAAGTCAATCAAAGTTAGAAACTATAATGACTGAAATGGATGCATTAAATGCTTGGGAAATCGAAAGTCAGGTCAAAACGGTTCTTTCAAAGCTAGGCCTTACTGAGTTAAATATGACTGTTTCTGAACTCTCAGGTGGTTTGCGTAGACGTGTTCAATTGGCCCAGGTCCTTCTTGGTCATGCAGACCTTTTATTACTCGATGAACCTACCAACCACTTAGATATTGATACGATTGAATGGTTGACAACGTTTTTAAAAAATTCTAAAAAGTCTGTCCTCTTTATTACCCATGATCGCTATTTCTTGGACAATGTTGCAACACGGATTTTTGAGCTAGACCGTGCAAATTTAACTGAATATCAGGGAAATTACCAAGATTATGTGCGCTTAAAAGCTGAACAGGATGAGCGCGACGTAGCTCTTCGTCATAAGAAAGAGCAATTGTACAAGCAGGAACTGGCATGGATGCGAAGACAGCCACAAGCGCGTGCAACAAAGCAACAAGCTCGTATCAATCGTTTTCATGACCTAAAGGGTGATTTAGCTCAGTCAATAGATGACAGTGAGCTGGAAATAAATTTTGAAACCTCACGTATTGGTAAAAAAGTCATCAACTTTGATCACGTCAGCTTTTCGTATCCAGATAAGCCCATTTTATCAGACTTTAATTTACTCATTCAAAATAAGGATCGCATTGGGATTGTCGGAGAAAATGGTAAAGGAAAATCCACCCTTTTGAATCTGATTGCTGGTGAGTTACAAGCAGATAGCGGAAAAGTGGACATTGGGGAAACTATCCGAATCGGCTATTTCTCGCAAACCATCAAAGGATTAGATGAAAGCAAGCGTGTTATCAGTTTCTTACAAGAAGTGGCTGATGAAGCTAAGACAAGTTCTGGCATGGTCTCAATTGCGGAGCTACTAGAACAATTTCTCTTTCCGCGGAATATGCATGGCACGCTGATCGAAAAGTTGTCAGGCGGGGAGAAGAAGCGGCTTTATTTACTCAAAATTCTTTTGCAACGACCAAATGTACTTCTCTTAGATGAGCCAACAAATGATTTGGATATTGCAACCTTGACAGTACTCGAACATTTCTTACAAGGTTTTTCTGGTCCAGTGATTATCGTTAGCCATGATCGGTATTTCCTAGATAAGGTAGCAAATAAAATTTTGGCATTCGAAGATAGCGGTATCGAGACCTTCTTTGGCAACTACACAGACTATTTGGATGAGAAGGCCTTTCTGGCTTCCAGCTCTGCTATTTCGCTAGAAATGCCAAAGGAAAAAACAGAAAAGGTCAAGGCAAGCAAGAAGCGGATGTCCTATTTTGAGAAGCAGGAATGGGCAAGTATTGAAGATGAAATCACTAGTTTAGAAGATCGAATTCAGGTGATTGAATCGGATATGCTCACTTGCGGAAGTGATTTTACAAAGTTGTCCGACTTGCAAAAGGAGTTGGAAGAGAAAAATAATTCTCTATTGGAAAAATATGAGCGTTATGAATACTTAAGTGAATTGGAGGGCTAGATGAAAATTCTTGTCATTTCCTATATGGTCATTTATCTGCTAGTTACGTTGGTTTCAGCCTTATTTAGTTATTTTAAAACAAGAAGAATGAATGGACTCAGACTTGTTTTGACAGTCTTGTCTATGATATTACTAGCCATAACCCTTTATTTTTATGCTCAATCCTATCATGATTTGCAAATGCTCGGGTTTGCATTAGGATTTACCTTTATCTCGACCTTATTTTTATATAATGGTACCAAAGAAGGCAGTCAATTTGCGACTGTGATGCTATTTTCCGTGGGTCGATTTATTTTGCATATTCAATTTATTATCTTGCTCTATCTTTTTCGATAGGGCTTCTTATTTTTAGAATACTTTAAATACGGTTCTTTGGAATAAAAGCTATTTCATAGAAATGATAATCTTGAACAAAGGATTATTTTATCCATGAAATGGCTTTACGCAAATGTTTGCATTGTGGTATAATTGTAAAAAAAAGATTTTAGGAGTATCTTATGTCTAAAAAAATCATCGGAATTGACCTTGGGGGAACTTCTGTTAAATTAGCGATTTTGACTACCATAGGTGAAATTCAAGAAAAATGGTCTATCAAAACAAATATTTTAGATGAGGGAAGCCATATTGTTCCTGATATCATTGACAGCATCAAACATCGTTTTGAAACATATGGTTTAACGAAAGAAGATTTTCTTGGTGTTGGTATGGGGTCTCCAGGTGTCGTTGATAGTGAAGCTGGTACTGTTATAGGTGCCTATAACCTCAATTGGAAAACCTTACAATTGGTTAAAGATCAGTTTGAATCTGCCCTCGGCTTACCTTTTTTCATTGACAATGATGCCAACGTAGCGGCTCTTGGTGAACAATGGGTTGGTGCAGGAAATAACAATCCGAATGTTGTCTTCATGACTCTTGGTACAGGTGTCGGTGGCGGTGTTATTGCTGCAGGAAACTTGATTCGTGGAGTCAAAGGTGCTGGTGGTGAATTGGGCCATATCACAGTTGACTTTGATGCACCATTTGCATGTACTTGTGGTAAAAAAGGTTGTTTGGAAACTGTTGCTTCAGCAACAGGTATTGTGAATTTGACACGCCGTTATGCTGAAGAATACGCAGGTGATGCCAAACTGAAACAATTGATTGACGACGGAGAAGAAGTTACTGCAAAAGATGTGTTCGACTTAGCTAAAGAAGGTGACGATTTGGCACTAATTGTTTACCGTCATTTTTCAAATTACCTCGGTGTTGCTTGTGCAAATATTGCAGCAGTTTTAAATCCAGCCTACATTGTTCTTGGTGGTGGTGTTTCAGCTGCAGGTGAATTCCTATTAGATGGTGTTCGTAATGTATTTGCCGACAATAGCTTCCCACAAATTAAGGAAAGTACACAAATCGTCTTGGCAACACGTGGCAATGATGCAGGTGTATTAGGCGCAGCATCACTTGTATTAAAATAATTGTCAGAAGCAGGGGAAACTCTGCTTTTTTTAATCTGCTGTGACAATTTCCTTATATACATATATTAAAAAATGTAGTATTTAAGTGTACAATGAAAGTGTAAAGAGAAAGGAGTGTCACCTTATGCAACAGGTAAACATGTCTAAAATAATCAACTATCTGACTATTCTTGGTTTATTGATTTTGTTATCTGCCTTTTTCCTTGATAACTGGATTCGAGACTGGTTATTCATGTCTAGCTGGGGAAACGTAGCAACCATGTTGATTCTCCCTCTGCTGGGTACTCTAATTCTTATACTATCTATCTACTATAAAAAATTGTGGACTGATTTAATCAGTATCTTTTTAATTATGTCATTTCCTTTGATATTCGGTATTGACTACTTTATATTTGGTCCCTAGAAGGATTTTCTTATGAGTTTGACACTATTAAAACGGTTAAATTTAGGCTTGTACAGCGTTGCAGCATTTCTCATTGTCATGCTATTTTTACCAATAGGTCAATGGTTTGACATTGTAAATGTGAATTTCAAACTAACATTTTTCATCATTCCCTTTTTCGGTCTAGCCAGTTTACCAACGGCTATTTACACGAAAAATATTCGCAAGATATTATTGAGTACCGTCTTGGTTGTTTTGTATTTTATATTGTTCAGTCTAGTAACTGCCCTTTCTGGTCTATTTCAGCTCAATCTCTACCCCTTGCTGTATAAATGAGGACTCCTGTTCAAAACTGGAGTTTTTTGCTAAGATTTGCTATACTAAAACTATGACAAAAGCAGATAGTATTTTTAAAGAAAACATTCGTAAGATTATGGAAGAGGGCGTTTTTTCAGAAAATGCTCGCCCCCGTTACAAGGATGGGAATATAGCCAATTCCAAATACATTACTGGTTCCTTTGCAGAGTATGACTTGGCCAAGGGCGAGTTCCCTATTACTACATTAAGACCTATCCCAATCAAGTCATCCATTAAAGAAATTCTCTGGATTTACCAAGACCAGACCAATGACTTGTCTGTTTTACAAGAAAAGTACGGTGTCCAGTATTGGAATGACTGGGAAGTGGAAGGAACCGGCACGATTGGCGAACGCTATGGTGCTATTGTTAAGAAGCATGACATCATTTCCAAGATTCTCAAACAATTGGAAGAAAATCCTTGGAATCGCCGCAATGTCATTTCGTTATGGGACTATGAGGCTTTTGACCAATCTGCAGGTCTGTTGCCATGTGCCTTTCAGACCATGTTTGACGTTCGACGAGTGGATGGGGACATTTATCTGGACGCAACCCTTACTCAACGATCAAATGATATGTTGGTTGCCCATCATATCAATGCGATGCAGTATGTAGCCCTTCAGATGATGATTGCTAAACATTTCGGCTGGAAGGTTGGGAAGTTTTTCTATTTCATCAACAATCTTCATATCTATGACAACCAGTTTGAACAAGCTGAAGAATTGCTACGTCGGACTCCTTCAGAAGTTGAGCCTCGTTTAGTGCTCAACGTCCCAGACGGAACAAATTTTTTTGATATTAAAGCAGAAGATTTTGAGTTGGTGGACTACAATCCAGTTAAACCGCAGTTAAAATTCGATTTAGCAATTTAACTGGATTAGCAGTGAAGACTTCGATCTTTTACCTCGCTTCATTATTTTTAGACTCGGGCTGAAACAGTCTATACTAAGACTGTTTCACTCTCCAAGTATTCTTTGAGTACTGCTACATTTTTAGAGCTATAAAAATTTGCACTAGACCTACTTGGAAAGTGCATTTTTTGTGAATTTTTGATAGAATGATAGGACGGAAAGTGAGAGAAAATGACAAAAAAGATTGTTGCTATTTGGGCTCAAGATGAAAATGGATTGATTGGAAAAGGCGATAAACTACCTTGGTACTTGCCCGCTGACTTCGCTCATTTTAAAGAAACGACAACTGGTCACACGATGGTGATGGGACGTATAACTTTTGATGGTATGGGCAAGCGTGCACTTCCAAATCGTCACACTATCGTTTTGACAAAGGATCAATCATATGTAGCGGAAAATGATCGGGTTACAGTTGTTCATAGTGTGGAGGAAGTGTTGGATTGGTATGCACATCAAGAGCAGACTTTATTTGTAATTGGTGGGAGTCAGATTTATATGGCATTTGCGGCATATATCGACCAATTGATTGTGACAGATATTCATGGTCAATTTGATGGAGATACCTTCTTTCCGAAAGATTTTCCGATGGAACAATTTTGCCTGCAGAAGAAAACACTCCGATTAAAAGATGAGGAAAATCCATTTGATTTTACTATAAAAACCTACGAAAGAAGAGAAAGTTAGGCATGGAGAGAAGTTTATTCGGTTTATTTACAGCGTTTCTCTGCGGTATATGCGTTCTTTGTGCTGTTCAAGCCTTTAGAAAGAAACGTTTTGGTCTGGCTATTTTATTTTTACTGAATGCTTTTACCAATTTGGTTAATAGTATTCATGCAATTTATGGCTTTTTATTCAGATAAGATATATGAAAGAGGAAACACATGGCTGTCAAGCATACACAAGAGCTTATCTATTGCTCATTTTGTGGTAAAAACCAAGAAGAAGTTAAAAAAATTATTGCAGGAAATAATGTTTTCATTTGTAATGAGTGTGTTGAGTTAGCTCAAGAAATCATTCGTGAAGAATTGGCTGAAGAAGTACTGACAGATTTGGCAGACACACCAAAGCCACAAGAATTACTCAATATTTTAAACAATTATGTCATTGGACAAGATCGTGCTAAACGTGCATTGGCAGTGGCTGTTTATAATCACTACAAACGTATTAATTTCCAAGATAGTCGCGATGAAAATGATGTTGATTTGCAAAAATCTAACATCTTGATGATTGGCCCGACTGGTTCAGGAAAAACCTTCCTAGCTCAGACCTTGGCTAAAAGTTTGAATGTCCCGTTTGCTATTGCTGATGCGACCGCTCTTACTGAGGCTGGTTATGTGGGTGAAGATGTTGAAAATATTTTACTTAAATTATTGCAGGCAGCAGATTTTAACATTGACCGTGCTGAAAGAGGTATCATCTATGTGGATGAAATTGATAAAATTGCCAAAAAAGGTGAAAATGTGTCCATTACCCGTGATGTCTCGGGTGAAGGTGTCCAACAAGCTCTCTTAAAAATTATTGAAGGAACCGTTGCTAGTGTACCTCCACAAGGTGGACGAAAACACCCTAATCAAGAAATGATTCAAGTCGATACGAAAAACATTCTTTTCATCGTTGGCGGTGCGTTTGATGGTATCGAGGAAATTATTAAGCAACGATTAGGAGAGAAAATCATTGGTTTTGGTCAAAACAATCGTGCTATTGATGAAAAAGAATCATACATGCAACATATCATTGCTGATGATATTCAAAAATTTGGTATTATTCCTGAGTTGATTGGACGATTACCTGTTTTGGCAGCCTTAGACCAATTAACGACAGAGGATTTGATTCGTATTTTGACTGAGCCGAAGAATGCTTTGGTAAAACAGTACCAAACTCTTTTATCCTACGATAATGTGGAGTTAGAATTTGACCAGGATGCCTTGGAGGAAATTGCCAAAAAGGCTATTGAACGGAAAACAGGTGCACGGGGGCTTCGTTCGATTATTGAAGAAACCATGATGGATGTGATGTTTGAAGTTCCTAGTCAAGAGAATGTAAAACGTGTTCGTGTTACAAAAGATGCAGTAGATGGTAAGGAAAAACCTTTGCTAGAAACTGCTTAAATAAGTACAATAAGGGGTGATAGGTTTTGACTTTCTCCCCTTCTTTATGAAAGGTACAAAATGGAAATCAATACACATAATGCTGAAATTCTGCTTAGTGCGGTTTCGAAAGCCCAATATCCAGAAGACGACCTTCCGGAAATCGCCCTTGCTGGACGATCAAACGTTGGGAAGTCTTCCTTTATAAATACCCTCTTAGGTAGAAAAAATCTTGCTCGTACATCAGGAAAGCCTGGAAAAACTCAACAACTTAATTTTTACAACATAGATGATAAAATTCGTTTTGTGGATGTTCCAGGTTATGGTTATGCAAAAGTTTCAAAAACGGAGCGTGCCAAGTGGGGCAAAATGATTGAAGAATATTTGACAACAAGAGAGAATTTACGGGTTGTTGTTAGTTTAGTGGATATGCGTCATGAGACTTCAGCTGATGACGTTCAGATGTATGATTTCTTGAAATATTATGACATTCCTGTTATTATTGTGGCAACGAAGGCTGATAAAATACCGCGTGGCAAGTGGAACAAACACGAATCAATGATCAAGAAAAAGTTGGACTTTGATATGAAGGATCAATTTGTTGTGTTTTCTTCTGAAACTCGTCATGGCTATGATCAGGCTTGGGATGCAATCTTGAAAAATATCTAATTTATAGACAGGAGAAAAGCCATGGAACGTACATTCTTCATTATCAAACCGGATGCTCTTGAGCGAGGATTGGTAGGACAAATTCTTACACGTATTGAGCGTAGAGGATTCAAGATTCGTGATTTGAAGATGCTGACTGCAACAGAAGCATTAATTGCGCAACATTATGATCATTTGACTGACAAACCTTTCTTTCCGCAATTGGTTCAATATATGACTAGTGGTCCTGTCATTGCTGGGATTTTGGAAGGTCCAGAAGTGATCAAATCATGGAGAGATATGATGGGTGCTACTAATCCGGTCAATGCACTTCCAGGAACTATTCGTGGGGATTTTGCAACGGCACCAGTTGGTGGAATGGTAGAGAATATTGTACATGGATCAGATTGCTCAGAAGCAGCTGAACGTGAAATTTCTTTATGGTTAGGACAATAGCAGTGTAGGCACCTATATTTCTAGGTGTTTTTCTTATGGAAAGTTCTAGCCAAATCTGATATAATGAAGAGTATTATACCCTTGTAAAGGATGAAACATGAATTTAGAAGAATTAAAAAAACGACAGGAGAAAATCCGTAATTTCTCCATTATTGCCCACATTGACCATGGCAAATCAACCTTGGCTGACCGCATACTCGAAAAGACAGAAACAGTTTCTAGTCGTGAAATGCAGGCTCAATTGTTAGATAGCATGGATTTGGAGCGTGAACGTGGCATAACCATTAAGCTAAATGCTATTGAGCTTAACTATACTGCCAAAGATGGAGAAACCTATATCTTCCATTTGATAGACACTCCAGGACACGTTGACTTTACCTATGAAGTTTCTCGTTCGCTTGCTGCCTGTGAAGGAGCAATTCTGGTAGTTGATGCAGCCCAAGGCATTGAAGCACAAACACTTGCAAATGTTTATTTGGCTCTGGATAATGATCTTGAAATCTTGCCAGTCATTAATAAGATTGATCTACCAGCTGCAGATCCTGAGCGTGTTCGTCAAGAAATTGAAGATGTCATTGGTTTGGACGCTTCGGAAGCGGTTCCGGCTTCAGCTAAATCAGGAATTGGTATTGAGGAGATTCTTGAACAAATCGTAGAGAAAGTTCCCGCTCCAACAGGTGATGTTGAAGCCCCATTGCAGGCCTTAATTTTTGACTCTGTCTATGATCCCTATCGCGGGGTCATCCTCCAAGTCCGTATTGTTAATGGGTTTGTAAAGCCTGGTGAAACCATCCAAATGATGAGCAATGGCAAGACCTTCGATGTTACGGAAGTCGGAATTTTTGCACCAAAAGCTATTGGTCGTGATTTCCTAGCAGTTGGAGATGTTGGTTATATCGCAGCTTCTATCAAGACCGTGGCAGATACCCGTGTCGGTGATACGGTGACCTTAGCGGAAAATCCTGCTAGCGAACCACTAGCAGGCTACAAGCAGATGAACCCAATGGTCTTCGCTGGGATCTATCCAATTGAATCCAACAAGTACAATGACCTCCGTGAAGCCCTGGAAAAGCTCCAGCTCAACGATGCCAGCTTGCAGTTCGAACCTGAAACATCGCAGGCCCTCGGCTTTGGTTTCCGTTGTGGCTTCTTAGGTCTCTTGCACATGGATGTTATTCAAGAACGGATAGAGCGTGAATTTAACATTGACCTCATCATGACAGCACCGTCGGTAGTTTACCATATTAACATGACGGACGGTGAAACGATTGATGTAGCCAACCCCTCAGAATTCCCAGATCCTACAAAAATTGCAAGTATTGAGGAGCCTTATGTTAAGGCACAAATCATGGTGCCACAGGAATATGTCGGTGCGGTCATGGAATTGGCCCAACGCAAACGTGGTGACTTTGTGACAATGGATTATATCGATGATAACCGTGTCAATGTTATCTACCAAATTCCACTTGCGGAGATTGTCTTTGATTTCTTTGATAAACTCAAGTCATCTACTCGTGGATACGCTAGCTTTGACTATGAAATTTCTGAATATCGTTCATCTAAGTTAGTGAAAATGGATATTCTCTTGAACGGCGACAAGGTAGATGCCCTCAGCTTTATCGTCCACAAGGAATTTGCTTACGAACGTGGGAAAATCATCGTGGACAAACTCAAGAAAATCATCCCTCGTCAACAGTTTGAAGTGCCAATCCAAGCTGCAATCGGTCAAAAAATCGTTGCCCGTAGCGACATCAAGGCTCTTCGGAAGAACGTTTTGGCCAAGTGTTATGGTGGTGACGTTTCCCGTAAACGCAAACTCCTAGAAAAACAAAAAGCCGGTAAAAAACGGATGAAAGCCATCGGCTCTGTCGAAGTTCCACAAGAAGCCTTCCTCAGTGTTCTCAGTATGGATGAAGACGATAAGAAATAATCTTGATATAAAGAAACACTCCTGCATTTTGTTGCAAGAGTGTTTTCTCTTATTTACGTTTCATTTCACCTTGTGGGTAGTAAGTCCCTTCAGGCATATCATTGATGAAAACATGTATGGCTTCTTTGGGTGCGTTGGTATTACGAGATACAACCTCAGTTACTTCACGTGCAAGAGCAATCTTTTGTTCTTCTGTGCGTCCTTCAAACAAATCAATACGTACAAATGGCATATATTTCCTCCTTTATTTTTCGTTTATTGTACCATAGTTTTTAGGATTCTCCAAAGATATTTCTACAAATTATTGTAAATAAGTTTGCTAATTTTATATAATATTATTAGGAATATTCAAGGAGAAGAAGTATATCTAAGAGTAAAAATTTACAAGCAAGTATTGATTTTACAACTAATAAAAAACGTAAATTTTTTAATCGTAAAACAGGTGCCATTTTAGGTGGTGTAGTCGTGACAGCCTTAGCAGGATCATACCTTACAACTGCCAAACTTCCAGCTAAAGAACATATTTTTGAAAAAAATATTGAAACTGTTTTGCAAGAATATAATGATGCTGGTTTTGAAAATGTTCAAGCTGTGAAGATAAGCGATTTAGAGTATGGAAAAGTTTCTGAAATAACTTTTGTTGAAACCGTATCAGTCGATGGCGAGGAATGGAAAGAAGGAAGTGTAGCAAAAGATACTCCGATTGAAATTACTTACCATAGTGCTATGAAAGATACTATGGAACCTCAGCTTACTGAAAATGGTAATATAAAGGATGTTGAAAAAGAATTTATTCAACTAGGATTTGAAAATATTACATTAACACCAATATTATTGGTTGCTGAAGGAAACGAAAAAAAGAAAGATATTGTGGATAGTATCAAGATTGGCTCATATGGCTATCAGCTTGGCTATTTTTATTCAAAGAGTTTACCAGTCACTTTAACATACTTTGATGTGAGCAATGACAATGTAAAAATACCTGAAAATATGTCAAAAGGATCTAGTAAATCAGAAATTGAAAAACAGTTAAAATCAGCAGGATTTGTTAATATAACCCTAACACCGAAAGCTGATAAAGATAAAACCATGCACGAGAAGATCCAGTCAATCATGTTAGATGGAAAGGAATTAAAGCTAGATACAAAACAAGAAATGGTGGTTAAGAAAAATGTCCCTATCACAGTGACTTACTCTGATTTTTCTAGTTTTGCAGAACTTCCAAATGCTATTTCAACCACGACAGTCTTTGATACAAAGAAATTATATACAGATGGTGGTTTTTCACAGGTTTCTGAACAAGCAACTGAAACAAATGATATTTCTAAAAATGGGCAAATGATTGCAGTTGAAATTGATGGGAAAGATTTTAATAGCATTAACGATAAAGTAATAACAAAAAACAGTAAGGTAATCATAAAATATTGGAATGCAGAAAAAGCAATCGCTGAGAAGGCTCGCAAGGAAGAGGAAGCTCGGCTTGCTGCCTAAGCCCAAAAAGCAGCTGAAGTGCAAAGAATACTAGAATCACAGGCACAAGCACAAAGTCAAATACAGCAGTTTGCTGGAACAACATCTGGAAGTGTCTCCTATAAAAATTGCACTGAAGCTCGGAATGCAGGAGCAGCCCCAGTACGAATTGGTGATTCGGGGTATGCCCACATTTGGACCGTGATGGTGACGGCACTGGATGTGAGTAAGATTTTTTCAAAGTAAAAATTAGGTAGTATTCATAGATTAGACAAGCTGGATTGAGCTTGTTTTTCTATTTCCCATAAACTCCAATTTATGATAGAATGAAAGGAGTGAAATTTTAAGATTGGAATGAGAAAAGTGGCTCAATTATATTATAAATATGGGACAATGAACTCAGGTAAGACCATTGAAATTCTCAAGGTTGCCCACAACTATGAAGAACAAGGAAAACCTGTTGTTATCATGACATCTGCGCTTGATACCCGTGATGCCTTTGGTGTTGTATCCAGTCGAATTGGCATGCGACGTGAAGCAGTAGCTATTGACGATGAGATGGATATTTTTGCTTTTATCGAAAAAATGGAACCCCGACCTTATTGTGTTCTGATTGATGAAGCTCAATTTCTTCGACGTCATCATGTATATGCTCTTGCGCGTGTTGTAGATGAACTGGATGTACCTGTTATGGCTTTCGGTCTTAAAAATGATTTTCGAAATGAACTGTTTGAAGGTTCCCAACATTTGCTCTTATTGGCTGATAAATTAGATGAAATCAAAACAATCTGCCAATATTGTTCTAAAAAAGCGACAATGGTTTTGAGAACGCAGGATGGAAAACCTACTTATGAAGGAGAACAAATCCAAATTGGCGGCAATGAAACCTACATTCCTGTCTGTCGCAAACATTATTTTTCACCAGAAATAAAATAATCATTTAGTTAATGGACTGAATGTACGTAAAAGAAATTTTAGCGTGAGTTTCATTCCAAACAATTTTTAGAAAAAACTGAATACGGGCTACGAACTGTGCCTGTTTCATGACCTACATATTACAGAAAGGAATTGAACACGCCCTACAAGCTGTGTCAAAAAGATAATTTTTCCAAGTGTTTATAACACTTGGTCAAAATTCCTATTTTGACTGTGCTTGCTTAACGGGCTTTGTATCTTAAAATTATGAACATCTACGATCAATTACAGGCGGTGGAAGACCGCTATGAGGAACTTGGTGAATTGTTGTCTGACCCAGATGTAGTCAGCGATACCAAGCGTTTTATGGAGTTATCTAAGGAAGAATCTGCAACTCGTGATACGGTTACAGCTTACCGTGAATATAAGACTGTACTTCAAAATATTGTCGATGCAGAAGAGATGATTAAGGAATCTTCTGGTGATGCTGACCTGGAGGAAATGGCTAAGGAAGAACTTAAACAAGCTAAAGCTGATAAAGAGGCTTACGAAGAAAAGCTCAAAATTCTTCTTTTACCAAAAGACCCTAACGATGACAAAAATATCATCTTGGAAATCCGTGGTGCCGCAGGTGGTGATGAAGCTGCCCTCTTTGCTGGAGACCTTTTAACCATGTATCAAAAGTATGCAGAAGGTCAAGGCTGGCGTTTTGAAGTCATGGAGGCTTCTTATAATGGTGTCGGCGGTATCAAGGAAGTGGTTGCCATGGTCTCTGGTCAATCCGTTTATTCAAAACTCAAGTATGAATCAGGAGCTCACCGTGTCCAACGTGTCCCTGTGACAGAAAGCCAAGGTCGTGTCCACACCTCAACAGCAACCGTTCTCATCATGCCAGAAGTTGAAGAAGTGGAATATGACATCGATCCAAAAGATCTTCGTGTCGATATTTACCACGCATCTGGTGCTGGTGGACAGAACGTCAACAAGGTTGCAACTGCCGTGCGTATCGTTCACTTGCCAACCAACATCAAGGTAGAAATGCAGGAAGAACGGACCCAGCAGAAAAACCGTGAAAAGGCAATGAAAATTATCCGTGCCCGTGTTGCGGACCACTTTGCACAGATTGCCCAAGATGAGCAGGATGCAGAGCGTAAATCAACTATCGGTACAGGTGACCGTTCAGAGCGTATCCGTACCTACAACTTTCCACAAAACCGTGTGACAGACCACCGTATCGGCTTGACCTTGCAAAAGCTGGATACTATCTTGTCAGGTAAGATGGATGAAGTCGTAGATGCCCTTGTTCTCTACGATCAAACGCAAAAACTAGAAGAGCTTAACAAATAATGAATTACGCTCAATTATTTGCAGCATACGAAGAACAATTAGTCGCAATCGGTGAAGAGGCAGAATCCCTGTCCTTCACCTTTCGTGGCTTAAAGGGATTGAACTTTACGGAATTTCTCCTCCTGCTCCGTCAGGAAGTCACACCGACTGACAAAGAAGAGATTGATGCGATTTTTCAGCAACTTTCCCAGCACCGACCTGCCCAATACATTATCAGCAAGGCTGATTTTCATGGCTTGGAGTTCGTGGTAGATGAGCGAGTCTTGATTCCAAGACCTGAAACGGAAGAATTAGTCGATTTGATTTTGCAGGAAAATATTGGAGCAGATTTGCGTATCTTAGACATCGGTACAGGAAGCGGTGCCATAGCTATTTCCCTTGCAAAAGCTAGACCTGATTGGGAAGTGGTAGCGGTGGATATTTCAGAGGATGCCTTAGCAGTGGCTCAGGAAAATGCAAGAAATAACCAAGTCTCTGTCCACTTTCTAGAATCGGATGTCTTGCAAGCTGTGACAGGGAAATTTGACATCATTGTTTCCAACCCACCATATATCTCGCAAGATGACACAGATGAAGTTGGGCTCAATGTATTGACTTCTGAGCCCCATCTGGCCTTATTTGCGGAAGAAAACGGCATGGCTATTTATAGACAAATTGCGGAGCAAGCAGGGGCATTCTTGAAGAAAAATGGAAAACTCTACTTTGAAATTGGCTATAAACAAGGGCAAGACCTAACCGACTTACTTACTCTGCATTTCCCCAAAAAGCGAATTCGAGTCCTCAAAGACCAATTTGGACAGGATAGAAAGGTCGTAGCGGATGATAATGGATAAACTCCGAAAAATTCTAACTAGTGGAGGGGCTGTCGTTCTTCCCACTGAAACAGTCTATGGACTGTTTGCCCAAGCTTTAAATGAAGAGGCGGTCAATAGTGTCTATCAGTTGAAACAGCGCCCTAGGGACAAGGCAATGAACTTAAATGTCTCAAATCTGAACGATATTTATTTTTTCAGTCAAAATATACCCTTTTTTCTGGAAAAACTGTATAATAGGTTTATGCCAGGACCGCTAACGATTATCCTAAAAGCGAATGACAATGTTCCTTTTTGGGTTAATTCTGGACTGGATACTGTTGGATTCCGTGTGCCTAATCACGTAAAAACCTTACAATTGATTTCTGAGACTGGTCCACTTATTGGACCGTCCGCCAATATTTCAGGAAATGAAAGCGGCAAGAAGTTTTCGGACATCCAGGCACAATTTTCAGTTGATTTGCCTGGCATTGAGGACGACCAAGCCTTGACAGGCATTGATTCAACGATTTTGGACCTTTCTGGACAGAAAGCGCGGATTTTGCGTCAAGGTGCAATAAGTCGTGAGCTCATTCAAATAGAAATACCTGAAATTGAATTCGAGGATTGAAGAATGTTTCGAGTAGATGAATAGGTTCATTCACATATTTAAACCATCATTTATATCTAAGAAATTCAAATATAAGTTTTTTGCTAACACTAGGGATGCCAATCTGACAAGTCGCATAACCATTATATCAAGCACTAATAAAGGAGAAACGCATATGATTTTTGATAAAGTTGACTTTAAAAACTTAGATAAAGAGGTTTGGGATGCTATTCAAGCTGAAGAAAAACGCCAACAAAATAATATCGAATTGATCGCGTCTGAAAACGTTGTTTCTAAAGCTGTTATGGCAGCTCAAGGTTCTATTTTGACCAATAAGTATGCTGAAGGCTATCCAGGCCGTCGTTACTATGGCGGTACGGAATGCGTTGACGTAGTTGAAAGTTTAGCTATTGAACGTGCTAAAGAAATTTTCGGTGCAAAATTTGCTAATGTTCAGCCACACTCAGGAAGCCAGGCAAATTGTGCTGCCTACATGGCCTTGATTGAGCCAGGAGACACTGTTATGGGAATGGACTTAGCAGCAGGTGGTCACTTGACTCACGGTGCATCAGTTAGCTTCTCAGGACAAACTTACAACTTTGTCGCTTACAATGTTGACGAAGAAACTGGCTTGCTTGATTACGCTGCCATTTTAGAACAAGCAAAAGAAGTACAACCAAAATTGATTGTAGCAGGTGCTTCTGCCTATGCTCGTACGATTGACTTTGCTAAATTCCGTGAGATTGCTGATGCAGTCGGTGCAAAATTGATGGTGGATATGGCACATATTGCTGGACTAGTAGCTGCTGGCCTCCATCCAAACCCGGTTCCGCATGCTCATATCACTACTACAACAACACATAAAACTCTTCGTGGTCCTCGTGGTGGGTTGATTTTGACGAATGACGAAGAACTTATTAAGAAAATCAACTCAGCCATTTTCCCTGGAATTCAAGGTGGTCCATTAGAGCATGTTATTGCTGCAAAAGCTGTATCTTTCAAAGAAGTTTTGGACCCCGCTTTCAAAGACTATGCTCAAAAAGTGATTGAAAACAGCAAGGCCATGGCTGAAGTCTTCCTTGCAAACCCTAACTTTAAAGTCATCACAGGAGGAACAGACAACCATCTCTTCCTAGTTGACGTGACAAAAGTCGTTGAAAACGGTAAGGTTGCTCAGCATCTCCTCGATGAAGTAAATATAACACTTAATAAAAATTCAATTCCTTATGAAAAACTTTCACCATTCAAGACAAGTGGTATCCGCATCGGCTCAGCAGCTATTACAGCCCGTGGTTTTGGTGTTGAAGAAGCTCGTAAGGTTGCTCAATTAACAATTAAAGCACTTGAAAATGCTGAGAATGATGCAGTTCTTGAAGAAGTTCGCCAAGAAGTTCGTGCTTTAACAGATCAATTCCCTCTTTACGAAAAATAAAATATGGATATATTTGTTAAAAAAGCTATTATACATCAATTTAGTCCCGATGATACAGAGCTGGTCCTTGCCGACCAGCTTTTGACTGTTAGTCCCAAAATAGAAGAATATTTGCGCAAAAAAATTGAACGTGTTTTTTCTGATGAGGCTAAAACAGGTCAATTCAATTCTGAGAATCCCTTTCTAGATCATCTACAGGGTGATTTGTTGTCGAATTCAGTAAAGATTGCTAATTTCTGGAAAGAAGAATTTTCAATTTCTGAGAATTTAAAAACCAATGACCTTATTTTCATAGAGTTTGAACGAAATGGTGTTGAACATTTTGCCTTTTTGAGAATCTCACTGCGTGAAAATCTCGCCCACATTGGTCTGGAAAGCGGAAGTCCTTTAAAACTCACCCAGAATAATTTACCTGGAGCAGGTTCAGCACCTGATGAAGCTTTGATTGTCAATCTTCAAACGCGGAAGTATCATTTGATTGAGAAAAGAATCAAACACAATGGAGCCTTCCTCAATTATTTCTCAGATAATCTTTTACAAGTCACACCAGCTATTTCTGCAAAGAAATCAATCAAAGCAGTAGAGCAAACTGCACAGAAGATTGCTGACAATTTCCATCAAGGAGATTTTCAATTTCAATCGAAAGTCAAATCAGCTATTTTCAACAATTTGGAAGAAGATAATGAGCTTTCTCCAGAAAAATTGGCTGATCAGTTATTCGATAACAACCTGACTGCTCGTTTAAATTTCGTCGATCAACTGAAAGAGGTCATACCTGATAAGATTTCATTTGATGAGATTGATAGTAGTCGTCAACTCAAGAAATTTGAAAACCAAAAGCTTTCTTTATCAAATGGCATTGAATTGATTGTACCTAACGCAATCTATGAGGATGCTGAATCTGTTGAATTTATTCAAAATGAAAACGGAACCTATTCTATTCTTATCAAAAATATTGAAGATATAAAGAGTAAGTAAATGAAAAAACTGAAACGGATTCTAGTGATTCTTTTATTGATTTTTCTTGGCTATAAAGGTTTCCAGACCTATCACGCTGTCAAGCAAGTAATGTCCTATCAATCAATGGTACAAGAAGTACTAGCTGAAAATGATACACCTCCCAATGAAGAATTGGTTTTGGCCATGATTTATACAGAAACAAAAGGATTAGAAGCTGATGTCATGCAATCTAGTGAGTCCGCAACTGGTTATACGAATACAATTACAGATAGTAAAGAAAGTATTCGCCAAGGTGTAATCTATCTCACTGAAAATTTGCGACTGGCAGAAGAAAAAGGGGTAGAAGTTTGGACAGCAGTTCAAGCCTATAATTTTGGGCCAGCCTATATTGACTATATTGCTGAGCATGGTGGAGAACATACACTCTCTTTAGCGAAAGAATACTCCAGAACAGTAGTAGCACCAAGCTTAGGGAATACTACAGAAGAAACGTATACCTATTTTCATCCTTTGGCTTTGCTAAATGGTGGTAAGTTATATGTAAATGGCGGCAATATTTATTATGCAAGACAGGTTCAGTTCAATATGAGACTCATGCAATTCTTTAATTTTTTCTGATGATATACAAAAACTCGTTGACGTTCAATGAGCTTTTTGTTTGTCAAAAAATGTTATCGGTAACAAAATTTTCCCTAAAGTAGCATAAATTGACAGTAAAACCTGATACAGAGTGGTTTTTCATGATTTTTTAGCTATTTGAAATTAACCAACAAATATGATATTATCATTTTGCAACCGTTTGCATTTGGCGAATGATTTAATTTTGAAAGAAAGGAGAGTACTTATTCCTCTACAGTTGATTGCTAGGTTCAAGGTCATCAACTGTAGATATATTTTTTCAAGAAAATGCGAACGTTTTCATTTTATTTTTTAGGAGGTTTATATGGCTTATCAAAGTCAAAGTAAGAGAGTACTATCCAAACTGGTAAAAAAAGCAGTTAGTGTTACCCTGGTTTTATCCATGTTTGCTGGAATTGAACAGGCATTCACAATCACTTCAGTAAATGGTGAAACAATCGTTGCCAGCTCCAACCAGCAGGTTTCAATGAAAGATGGGACTATTTTGCATGCTTGGTGTTGGTCGTTTAATTCTATCAAAGAAAATATGGCGGCCATTAAAGAAGCAGGCTATACAAGTGTTCAAACATCCCCAATTAATGCTGTAGTTGTTGGAAATGGTGGAGATAAGAAATTTACAGAGCAATGGTATTATCATTATCAACCAACCGCCTATACGATTGGTAACTATCAGCTTGGGACTGAAGCTGAATTTATCGAGATGAATCGTGTCGCAGAGCAGTATGGTATAAAAATTATAGTTGATGCAGTACTGAATCATACTACTTCTGATTATAATGCGATTTCTTCAGAAGTTAAATCCATTCCAAAATGGACTCATGGAAATACTAAAATTGAAAACTGGGGGAGTCGTTGGGATGTAACACAAAACTCTCTGCTTCAGCTCTGGGAATGGAATACACAAAATCCAGAAGTACAACAGTATTTGTTGAAATTCTTGAAAAATGCAGTTGCTGATGGAGCGGATGGATTTCGTTATGATGCTGCAAAACATATCGAATTACCAGGAGAATATCCTAACGAATTTGGTAGTAATTTCTGGAATGTTATATTAAATAATGGTTCTGAGTTCCAATATGGTGAAGTGTTACAAGACAATATTTCACGTGATGCAGATTATGCGAACTTGATGAGCATTACTGCATCCCAATACGGACACTCTATTCGTGAAATTCTCCGCAATAGAAATGCCAATGCTGGAAATCTTGGCAACTACCAAGCAGGAGTAGATCCATCTAAACTCGTACTTTGGGTCGAATCTCACGATACATATGCAAACGGAAAGAACGATAGTGATTCTGAATCAGCTTGGATGAGCGATGAAGATTTGAAACTTGGCTGGGCAATGATTACTGCACGCGCCAAAGGTACACCTCTATTCTTCTCACGTCCAGTTGGTGGCGGTAATGGTAAACGTTTCCCTGAAAAAACTAAAATCGGTGATGCGGGTAGCAATCTTTATAAAGACCCTACGATTGTAGCAGTAAACAAATTCCATAATGCCATGGTTGGTCAATCAGAATATATTCGGAACCCGAATGGTGATACAAACGTTGCCATGATTGAACGAGGCACTCAAGGCGCAGTAATTGCAAACCTTTCCGACAGTGAGAAAAGCTTAAATACTGAGACAAAATTGGCGAATGGAACCTATACAGACCAAATTTCTGGTAAAACCTACACTGTTTCGAACGGACGATTAAGTGGTTCCATTGCGAGACGATCAGTATTAGTATTAACAAAAGGTGATGATAATCTAGCATCCTTGTCAGTTCAAGGATATCAAGAAGGCATCCATACTTTCTTGACAGATACATTAAATCTTACATTACAAACTTCTAATACTAGTGAGGCTACCTATTCTGTCAATAATGGCGCTCCAATTAAATTTGAAAATGGAAAAGTCATTACAATTGGAAGTCAAGTACAATTTGGTGAAACAGTAACGGTTACATTATCTGCTAAAAACGCTAAAGGTGAGACAGTTCAATCCGTTTATCGCTTTACAAAAGAAGATCCGAATGCCAATACAACCATTCGCTTTGAAAATCCAGATAAATGGACAGATGTCTTTGTATATATGTATAATGCCAAAGGTGATAAATTGTTGGGCGCATGGCCAGGAACTAAGATGGAAAAAGATGGTACAGGTCTTTTAGCCATCACTCTTCCAAAATCATACGAGACTGATGGCGTAAAAGTACTCTTTTCTAACAACAAAGGAGCACAGTATCCACAATCCCTTGGTTTTGAATTTAAATCAGGCGGAACATATTCTAAAGATGGTTTAGTTCCCGAAAAACCTAAAAGCGAGTTCAAAGAAGAAAATGAAGAGCTTCCAATTCCATTTGAAACAGAGTATGTAGACAATCCTGAACTTGAAAAAGGACAGAAAGTAACTCGCGTTGAAGGTCAAGACGGAGTGAAGACAATAACTTACCGTTCAGAGTACATTGGTGATCAACTTGTTTCTAAGACAAAAATCAGTGAAACAGTTAGCAAAGAGCCAGTAACACAAGTAGTTGAAGTCGGTACAAAAGTCTCAAACATCGAGCAAAAAATTGCCCACCGTGTTTACTTCAACAATTCACAAGGTTGGTCTAAGATCTACGCCTATGTTTATGATAATAAAGGTGTACCACTCGTTGGAAATTGGCCAGGTAAAGAAATGAGTCAAGATGAGTACGGATATTATATTGAGCTTGGTGAAGAATTTGCAGGTGGTAAAGTAATTTTCAATAATCCTGATACGAAAGTTCAATTCCCAGCTCAAAATAAACCTGGCTATGATTTGGAACTTGGACAAGTCTATGAACTAGACGGTAGCCATAGAGCCGTTTTACCAGAACCAGTTGCCGAAGACTTTACCCGTATTACCTTTGAAAATCCTGGTGGATGGGGTGCTGCAAATGTCTATGCCTATTATGGTAATCCAATTCAATTGCCTTTGGGAGCTTGGCCTGGTCAAGCTATGCTGAAAGATAGCAAAGGACATTTCTATATCGATTTACCAGAAGAATATGCAAATTCTAATGTAAAATTATTATTTAATAAACCAAATTCTACTATTCAATTCCCAGTCTCAGTTGGTTTTGATTTTAAAGTAGATGGCCATTATACCAAAGATGGTCTAAAATAAGTGTGTTTCTTTCCTAAAAAATAAGGTCCCCTGTCGATAGGGGATCTTATTTTGTGCTCTGTGATTTTCTATTCTATTCAAAAAAGTAGTATAATATAGAGATAGGAGAAAAAATAATGAAACGAAATGTATTGATTACAGGTGCAAGTAGCGGAATCGGTAAAGCAATCGCTTACGCCTTTGCAGAAAATAGTGATAATCTCGTTATTACGGGTCGCAGATTTGACAAACTAGAAGAAATTAAACATGATATTGAAAAGCAATTCCATGTCCAAGTATCTATTTATTCATTTGATATTACAAATATGGAGCAAACAATCATAAATTGTCAAAAAATCATAGAAGAAGTTGGACAAATTCATATTTTGCTAAACAATGCTGGCCTGGCATTGGGATTGGACAAATTTCAAGACTATGATTTGACTGACATGATGACAATGATTGATACTAATATTAAAGGATTACTAACTGTGACACGTCAGTTATTGCCACAAATGGTTGAAAATAATGAAGGTCATATTATCAATATTGGATCAACGGCTGGTATTTACGCCTATGCAGGAGCTGCTGTCTACGCTGCAACCAAATCAGCTGTCAAGGTGCTTTCAGACGGTATTCGTATTGATACGATTGATAAAAATATCAAGGTAACCACCTTACAACCAGGTATTGTTGAGACTGACTTTAGCCAAGTTCGTTTTTATGGAGATAAGGAGAGAGCAGCGACAGTTTATCAAGGGATTGATGCTTTGCAAGCTAGCGATATTGCACAATGTACTCTTTTCGTTGCAAATCAACCTGCACACGTTCAGATTTCTGATATGACTATTATGGCAACCAAACAGGCAACTGGATTTACTATTCATAGAGAATAGGAGAACGGCATGTCAAAGAGAATTTTATGTATTTTTCTGGGTGTGATTACAGTTTTTGTACTTCCAGCTTGCAATGCCAATAAGACGTCTACGACATCGTCAAACACTATTTCATCAACAAGTCAATTCTCAAGCACGAGTACCTCATCTACCAGTCAGAAAGACATTCTTCCAATTTCGATAGATATAGATGCTTTGATGCAGGGAAATTACGACAGTATTCTTGCTACTTGGCAGAATACTCAGGGAGATTCCTTGATATTTAATAGCAAGGGCTTGGTCACAGAGGATCGTGCATTGCTTGGACGCGGAAAAATTATGGACGGGGTATTTGAAACAGGCTATGTAGATGCAAAAATTGGAGATGTAACATTACTGATGGTTCCGGGAGGAACTCAATTGAGCGCAACCTACCTAACAACTGGTACAGATACATCTGACTCCACACGTGATAGAATGATAGTGATTAGCCCGGCGTCTGCAGATTCAATGGAAGTCTATTATCGTCTATCTCAATCAGCTGATAGTGGTATTGATCCGCTAAAGAATACTGAAACTGGGATTAAGCTGGAAAGTGGTCCCAAGACGATTGAATACGCAAACACTATTTTAGGTGAAAACAACTGGCATGTGATTGAGGGAAATTATACCCGCACAGAATCTATCCCATACAATGTTATAGAGGGGAATGACGAAAGTCTGTATACTGTCTATCAGAATGGGGTTATTATCAATGCTAATTATCAAATTGTCTACCAACCATAAGAAATTTTTGGAAGTCAACACATGACTTATACTACTTTTGAACCAACACGCAATGTGCAACATTTTCATTTGGATGCATTTGCCTATTATGATGGGCTTGATGTGATTGATTAACTAAAACCAGGAACACCAGTAGAATTAGTAAGGGAACCTTCTAACCCACACGATTCTGAAGCGGTAGCAATCTTTTATCAGGGTACCAAATTAGGCTATATTCCATCTGATAAAAATTCTTTGATCAGCCGATTGATTTACTTTGAACATGGAGATATTCTTGAGGCTCGTATTCAAATGTCTAACACAGAGAACCATCCAGATCGCCAATTTCGCGTAGTTGTGAAATTAAAAGACAAACGTCGGAAATAAGAGGTGTCCATCGATACCTTATCTCAAACGGAGCTGCGCTTTTTGTTTTTGATTTTCAATGATACTTATAAAGGCTGCAAACTCGTCGTCTAGACGTTGTTGGTAAGCCTTATTTTTTATTGTTAGCTGGTCTAGAAAAACTGGATATGAGCCTTTCTTGTACAATTCACCTTGGAAGAAGTAGCGGTCCGACAGTTTATCAACAGAAAGAAGTGAGGAACGCCATCGACTTTTTCTTGTATGAGATGGCTTCCAAGATATTTTCAGTTGTTTTTCATAAAAATACCATCCCATGATATAAATCTTAGTCACTTGCTTTCGTTTTATGTCTTGATAGAGGCAGGGAACAGCATAAACATTTCCATGTCTTGTTTTCAAAAAGGGATGAAAATCTTTTATTTTTTCATATTCTTTTCTAGGAATGATTTTTAATTGATTGTCTTTAATAGCAGATTTCTCATCAACAGTGTAGGAGTAGCGGTAGGGATCATAAACTGTTGCTTGTTCACGTGCTCGATATTGCTCTGCTATTGACTTAAAAATAGGTAATTGTCCGTGGCTTTCCATCATATGTGAGAGACTGACTCCTCGTTGATTAGTATTTTTACTTACTTCAAGGACTTGACAGGTAGACCATGCAGAAACAGGAATTGCTCCCAAACCGATTAACAGATGATCGTTCTGAAAATGACTAGCAAATCTAGCTTCCTGAGTCTTTCCGGTCTCACTTTCTAAGTCGACAAAAACAAGTTCTTTATCCTGTTTAAAAACAAGTATATAATTGTCTGCGGTATGCTCAAGTCTCTTCACAGGAACCGAATAAAAATGATGAATATTTGGTAATCTAATAGTTTTCCAAGTGTTAATGTTTTCATACAATTAGTATATCAAAAATGAATTTTCAAATCTACCAAAAAGTTTAATATGTTAAACTCAAGTATGGTGTTCAAGATTCTACCAGTATTTTGGGATGTTAGATTTCCTTTTCTTGGGAAGTGTGACTCTCGTTTCAATTGTTGTTTAGTCGAATGAAGAGCTTTCAGATCTGGACTTTGGTGCAGGTAGCTAGAGCAGCCTTGAGGCTTTTCTAGGTTGGAAATATGACTTGCGAAACAAGTCACTCTCGTAGAGTATTTATTCAGATGACTATGTTTTTCCATAATAAAACCCTTACTAGGTCGAGGGTCCTAATAAGAGTGTAAGGGGCATTTGATTAGGCTATTTTTTCTTTTGTTTCGTTAGGTTCAATCCAAAGGGGACTAAATTTTCTTCATTGCGAAGAATTCGTTTGATATTTTCTTTATGACGGATAATCACAAAGAGTCCGAGGAAGACAATAATCAGTGTAAATATCCAATCATATTCATCAATGAGGAATCCAAATGCTGGAAAGACTAAGACTCCCAAAATGGCTAAGCCGGCTGAAAAGACACTGGAGAAAGAGACCATAGACGTCAAATAAAGGGATACTGCGAAAACGATTACTAGATAGAGGCAAAATGCAGGTGCAACTCCCAAAAGCATTCCTGCAGACGTAGCAACAGCCTTTCCACCCTTAAATTGAGCAAAAATTGGAAAGGTATGTCCTAGAACAGCTAGAAGACCGAAAACGATTGGTGAAATGTCTTGCACATGGAAAAGAATAGGTAAAAGGGCTGCTATGGTTCCTTTTAAGAAATCAACAATAAATACAACTGTCCCTGCTTTTGGTCCCAGAATCCGAAATGTATTAGTTGTTCCCGTATTGCCAGATCCATGGTCACGAATATTGATATTAAAAAACGCTTGTCCAATCCAAAGACCAGATGGTATTGAGCCTAATAAGTAGGCAGTAATGAATAGTAATACAATCTTTAACATAGTTTCATTATAGCATATTTTTTATCAAGAATTTTGAATTGGATAATAATTATCTTGTTGCACCGGAAAAGAACAGAAATATTTTGCAAAAATACAAAAAAACTTGTAATATAGAAAAGATGATAAGTATGGAGGTCAAATTTGGCTAAGAAAGAGATTGATATTAATAATTATAACGATGACGCCATTCAGGTCTTGGAAGGACTAGATGCTGTTCGTAAACGTCCCGGGATGTATATCGGATCAACAGATGGCAACGGTCTACACCATATGGTCTGGGAGATTGTCGATAATGCAGTAGATGAAGCATTGTCTGGATTCGGGAATAGAATTGAAGTAACGATTCTTAAAGATGGGAGTTTATCCGTAACAGACTGTGGTCGCGGTATGCCAGTTGGTATGCATGCTACAGGCAAGCCAACAGTTGAAGTCATCTTCACCGTTCTCCATGCAGGTGGTAAGTTTGGCCAGGGTGGGTATAAAACGTCAGGTGGTCTGCATGGGGTTGGTTCTTCGGTGGTTAATGCCCTATCTAGTTGGTTAGAAGTGGAAATTACCCGTGAAGGTGCAGTATATAAACAACGCTTTGAGCAGGGGGGTAAGCCTGTTACTACCTTGAAAAAAATTGGTAGAGCACCAAAATCAAAAACAGGTACCAAAGTTACCTTTATGCCTGACGATACCATTTTCTCTACAATTGATTTTAAATTTAATACCATTGCAGAGAGGTTGAAGGAATCTGCCTTCTTGCTCAAGCAAGTGACGATGACCTTGACAGATGAGCGAACTGGTGAACAAGAAGAGTATCACTACGAAAATGGTGTTCAGGATTTTGTATCTTATTTAAATGAAGACAAGGAAACTCTGACACCAGTCTTCTATTTTGAAGGTGAAGAATCTGGTTTTCAAGTACAAGTTGCCATGCAGTACAATGATGGCTATTCAGATAACATACTCTCATTTGTAAACAATGTTCGCACCAAGGATGGTGGTACTCATGAGACAGGATTGAAACTAGCTATTACCAAGGCATTGAATGACTATGCGCGCAAGACAGGTTTGTTAAAAGAAAAAGATAAAAACCTGGAAGGCTCTGATTACCGTGAAGGCTTGTCAGCTGTCTTGTCAGTTCTCATTCCGGAAGAACATCTTCAATTTGAAGGTCAAACTAAAGATAAACTTGGAAGCCCGCTTGCCCGTCCGATTGTAGATGGAATCGTTTCAGAGAAATTAACGTTCTTTCTCTTAGAAAATGGCGATTTAGCATCAAACTTAGTGCGTAAGGCTATAAAAGCGCGTGATGCCCGTGAAGCAGCACGTAAAGCCCGTGATGAATCTCGAAATGGTAAGAAAAATAAGAAGGATAAGGGGCTATTATCTGGGAAATTAACCCCGGCGCAATCAAAAAATCCTGCTAAAAACGAACTCTTTCTGGTCGAGGGGGACTCAGCCGGTGGGTCTGCCAAGCAGGGGCGTGACCGCAAGTTCCAAGCCATTTTACCATTGCGTGGTAAGGTTATCAACACAGCCAAGGCAAAAATGGCGGACATCCTCAAAAACGAAGAAATCAACACCATGATTTATACAATTGGTGCAGGTGTTGGATCAGACTTTACGCTGGAAGATGTCAACTATGACAAGATTATTATCATGACCGATGCGGATACAGATGGTGCCCATATTCAGACGCTATTGTTAACATTCTTTTATCGCTATATGAGACCCTTAGTAGAAGCAGGGCGAGTTTATATTGCATTGCCTCCTTTATATAAGATGTCTAAAGGAAAAGGGAAGACAGAAAAGATTGCCTACGCTTGGTCTGATGGAGAGCTAGAAGATCTCCGCAAGGATTTTGGCAAAGGCTCTACCCTTCAACGCTATAAAGGTCTTGGTGAAATGAATGCTGATCAGCTCTGGGAAACGACTATGAACCCTGAGACTCGAACATTGATTCGTGTGACGATTGAAGATTTGGCGCGTGCGGAACGCCGTGTATCTGTTCTTATGGGGGACAAGGTAGAGCCACGCCGTAAGTGGATTGAGGATAATGTAACCTTTACTTTGGAAGAAGCAACTGCATTTACCAAATAATCTATGGAAGATGAGGTGCGATATGGTTTTTAAAAAAAATTGGGGATTGAAAATTCGGCTGAATTAGCTCGTCTTGAAGAACAAATCAGCAAGAAGAAAGCAGCTCAACTGTTAAAAAAAGTCAGTTATTCCGGATAGAAGTTGAGACTTTTGCAGGTTTAGCACACATTCATCAGGCTTTTTTTGAGGATATTTACGACTTTGCAAGGAAAATTCGTGATGTCAATATTGCCAAAGATAATTTTCAATTCGCCCCACGAATCTTTTTTGAGCAGTCTTTGGCCTATATTGACAAGCTGCCTCATGAAACCTTTGACGAATTCGTTGAAAAATATGCGGATATGAACATAGCACATCAATTCCGAGAAGGAAATGAACGCAGTATGCGTATCTGGTTGGATTTTATGCTACAGGATAGTTTGGGCAAGGTGGTTGATTGAAATAGTATTGATAAAGATGAATATTTCAATGCGATGATTAGAAGTCATGTATCAACAGGTGAACTCAAATACCTCTTGCTACATTCTTTGACTGACGATCTTGGTCAGGCTACTTATTTCAAAGGCATCGACCATTCTTATTACTATGAGGGTTATAACCTTTATCGTACTGAGGACTTGTAAAATGTAACGATAAATAAAGTGAGGTGACTTATGCCATTACGAGTAACAATAAAAAAACAATTAACTGACCGATTGCAGCAATGGTCAATAATACACAAGCCTTTTAAGAATAAAAAAGAACTGGAAGAAAAATTTGATCAGGCTATAGAAAGTTGGAAGTCATCTAAAACAAAACAACGAGCAGAGAATTTACTATCGGATGAGGGAAAATTAGAACATTTCTTACAAAATACTGAACGAAAATTGGCTCGTTTACCTTTTGGTGGGGACAAATTCGCAGCAATTCCAGGTTTCATTTCTTTATTACGTAGTTTTATAAAGCGTGAATATACTGCTATTCCAAAAAGTACCTTACTAGCGATTACTGGAGCCTTGATTTATTTCTTTAGTCCGCTAGATGTCCTTCCGGATTTTCTATTTGGACCTGGACTCTTAGATGATGCCTTTGTCTTAAATGCCTGTTTGAAACTAGTTAAGTCAGACGTTGATGATTTTAGAAACTGGCAAGCAAGTCAACGGAAAATGAGTGAGTAGCTTTGCTATTTACCAAAAAAGAAAGTAGTATTAATGAAACCAATACCTTATGAAAGTCCTTATAAAATCAAGTGATTGCCTTGATTTTGTATCTGCAAAATTATGGTAATCAGGTGGACTTGTCCTTGAAAGAGCAACCAGATATGAATGCTATTGAGGACTATTATACGGTGATAGGTGGTAACTTTTGACTGGTCGTAACCGATGACGATATGGTGGTTGGTACGATTGGACTACTTGTCAAAGACCATGTCTGCGTTTAAAAAAAATACTTTGTTCACCAAGACTTTCGTGGTCGTGAAAAGGGTGTTTCGGCCGTGCTTTACCAAGCTTTGGTTGCTGACTGACAGGCAAAGGGTGTCACAAGTATTGTCTTGGACACTCCATCTAAGTGCTATGCTGCCCACAGCTTTTATGAGAAGCAAGGATTCCAGCGGATTGAAAAAGAAGAACTGCCCATTCGCTATGACTTCCCTGATCGAGATTCTCTGATTTTCATGTTGAGGTTGGATAAATAATTCTTGAAAATGATCTCGTTGAGTTCAAAAGGGGAAAGAAGATGTTAGAGAAAGTTGAACGCTTAATAAGTGAAATTAACCGTATTCATCTGGAGTATTCAAAGGACTATTTTGAAACTGGTAAGGTTGAAAAAGTCAATCTTAAGCATACCTTTACCAAGGTGCCTATTCAGCCTATTCGGGCTTATCGGCTTAACTTACACGAGGCTATCAATGACTATTTGATGCGTGCTGATGTCAAAGATATTGCTTATTTTTATCGTGTCAAAACATCGGAATCGATTTTGGATAAGATTGAGCGTTTTAAAGAGAGAAGAGAGGGGTACCCTGTTAATTCCATTCTGAATGATATCTTCGGTGCCCGTATGATTCTGACTTCTGAAGAAATTGCAGAGGTCATGGAGCGTCTGGACGACAGGCAGGTACGATATGGTCTGAAAAACTGGTATCTGCGAGATATGGACGGCTAAGTCGGCATTCATATCTATTTCAAAAATAAGAGCAATTTCTACTAACCATGGGAATTACAACTGTGGGATGAGAATGATTTAGAGGGCAATATTACCATTCATATCAAGTATATGAGGAAGTTTGTGGGGTATGTCGAGGTAAATTTTTATCTTTTCAAAACAATGTGAAAGAAAGGAATGTTCAGTTAGTAGAAACAACTGAACACGCCCTAAAGACTGTGTCAAAAAGATAAATCGTCTAGAAAATCAGGATTTTCTGCCGATTTCCTATTTTGACTTTGTCTTTTATGGGCTTTGTATCTTAATTTATGTCAAACATTCAAAACATGTCCCTAGAGGACATCATGGGAGAGCGCTTTGGTCGCTACTCCAAATACATTATTCAGGAGCGGGCTTTGCCGGATATTCGTGACGGTCTCAAGCCCGTGCAACGTCGGATTCTTTATTCCATGAATAAGGACGGCAACACTTTTGACAAGGGCTACCGTAAGTCTGCCAAGTCAGTTGGGAATATCATGGGGAATTTCCACCCGCACGGTGACTACTCTATTTATGATGCCATGGTCCGTATGAGTCAGGACTGGAAAAATCGCGAGATTTTGGTGGAGATGCACGGAAACAACGGTTCCATGGACGGCGATCCGCCTGCGGCGATGCGTTACACCGAGGCTCGTCTGTCCGAAATAGCAAGTTATTTGCTGGCCGACATCGAGAAAAAGACAGTACCATTTGCCTGGAACTTTGACGATACGGAAAAAGAACCCACGGTGCTACCAGCTGCCTTTCCTAATCTATTGGTCAATGGAGCGACAGGAATTTCAGCAGGGTACGCGACTGACATCCCGCCACATAATTTGGCGGAGGTAATCGATGCTGTTGTTTACATGATTGATCATCCTACTGCTAAGTTAGAAAAGTTAATGGAGTTCTTGCCTGGACCAGACTTCCCAACAGGTGCCATTATCCAAGGGGCTGACGAAATTAAGAAAGCTTATGAAACTGGAAAGGGCCGTGTCGTAGTCCGTAGCCGTTGTGACATTGAACAGCTTAAGGGTGGAAAGAAACAGATCATTGTGACGGAGATTCCGTACGAAGTAAATAAGGCTGTACTGGTTAAAAAGATTGATGATGTCCGTGTCAACAACAAGTTGCCTGGAATTGCTGAGGTACGTGACGAGTCAGACCGTACAGGTCTGCGGATTGCCATTGAGCTGAAAAAAGACAGCGACGAGCAAACCATTCTCAACTATCTCTACAAATACACCGATCTGCAAATCAATTACAACTTCAACATGGTGGCGATTGATAATTTCACACCGCGTCAGGTCGGCTTGCAGAAGATTCTTTCTAGCTATATTGCCCACCGCCGTGAGATTATCATTGCTCGTTCTAAGTTCGACAAGGAAAAGGCAGAGAAACGTCTTCACATCGTTGAGGGTTTAATCCGTGTCATTTCCATCTTAGATGAAGTTATTGCTCTTATCCGTGCATCTGAAAACAAGTCTGATGCCAAGCAAAATCTGAAAATCAGCTATGATTTCAGCGAAGAGCAGGCAGAGGCAATCGTAACCTTGCAACTTTACCGCTTGACCAATACCGACATTGTGACCTTGGAAAATGAAGAAGCAGCCCTACGCGAGCAGATTCAGACCTTGGCAGCTATTATCGGTGATGAGCGGACCATGTTTAATCTTATGAAGAAGGAATTGCGTGAGGTCAAAAAGCAGTTTGGCAACCCTCGTTTGAGTGAATTGCAGGTTCAGGCAGAAACGATTGAGATTGATACTGCCAGCCTGATTGTCGAAGAAGAAACCTTTGTCAGCGTGACCAAGGCAGGTTATATCAAACGGACAAGTCCTCGTTCTTTCAATGCCTCAACGCTAGAAGAAATGGGCAAGCGAGATGATGATCAACTGATTTTCTTGCAGAATGCAAAGACAACTCAGCACCTCTTGCTCTTTACTAATCTTGGAAATGTCATCTACCGACCTGTTCATGAGTTGACAGATATTCGTTGGAAGGACATTGGTGAACACCTGAGTCAGACCTTGATGAATTTTGATACCAATGAAGAGGTTATCTTTGCTGAATTGGTTGAGAATTTTGATGAGGGAACTTATTTCGCGGTGACTAAATTTGGCCAAATTAAACGTGTAGAGCGGAAGGAGTTTGCTCCATGGCGGACTTACAAGTCTAAGTCAACCAAGTATGCCAAACTCAAAGATGATGAAGATGTGGTTGTTACTGTATCACCTGTAGTTTTGGACGACATTATGCTCATCACTGAGAAGGGCTACGCTCTGCGATTTAACATCGAAGAAGTGCCAGTCATCGGTGCTAAGGCAGCTGGTGTCAAGGCGGTCAACCTCAAGGATGACGATGTGGTGGTTGCGGCTTTCATCAGTAATACCAGCTCAATCTATCTTCTGACCCATCGTGGTAGCTTGAAGCGGATGGCGACGGAGGAAATCCCTGTGACCAGTCGTGCCAAGCGTGGTTTACAGGTGCTTCGCGAACTCAAGGCTAAACCTCACCGTGTCTTTTTGGCAGGACCAGTCTTGACAGTTCAGGGGGATTTTGATTTGTTTACGAGTCAGGTTGAGGAACAAACTAATGGGCAAGTGCTCCATGTCCTGTCTAATACAGGCAAAAGTTATGATGTAGATGTGACTCAGCTAAGTTTCTCTGAAAGGACTAGCAATGGTAGTTTCATTTCGGATACTATTTCTAATGAGGAGGTATTCCATGCTTGGATGGATTAAAAAAACGTCATCTGTTACAAAGTTGGCTCTTACTATTGGATTTGTAGTTATTCTAGTATTTATTGCTATTAAACTCATCCCAGCATTTGAATCTTTTCTTCACGATTTTTTAGGTTGGTATTAAGTAGGATTTAGATGATATCAATTATGTTACGAAGAAGTTTGATAACATAATCATGTATATATTTATTTCATCAAACTGTTTTTCCTCAAAATAGATGGTGTATTGGAACCTAGCTATAGATTGAAGTTTACCGATCAAAGATTGTCTTCGGACAATCTTTTTTGTTATACTAAAGTGTAGAAAGGAATGGGATACAATATGAAAAAAATTATTTGGTGGATAATTGCTCTGCTTTGCACTGGCTCTATACTTTATTATGGATATTCTCTATATACCGGGACAAAATATAAAGAGGAGACCGGTACAAATACCAACTCAGCAAGCAAAGATTTAAAAGAGTTCTATAATGAATTAGAAGAATATTACCCAGAATTCTATAAAAACATTGCAACCTCCATTCGGGCAACCTATGTCATACCAGGATTAGTGCAAGCTGAAACAATACAATCAACAGGTGAGGAAGAAGGAGATTCAGATCAGACTGAAGATATGACACCTCAAGGTTTAAGCTTTCTAGAGGATTATGTCGTTATATCCGCCTATAGTAATGGTGGTGGTTTTAATTCTGTTCTTTGGGTATTAGATAAGAAAACTGGTAAATACATCAAAACAATTGTTCTTCCAACAACAAGTCACGTTGGGGGCATTGCGTACGACCATCTAAATAATCGTTTGTGGATTACAACGACTGAAGGTGATGATACTTCTCAAATATCAGCCTTGAATTTGAACACAATAAAGACAGATCAATTTAGTAAAACTAAAAAACCTGTGGAGTTTGATTTTCAGGTTAGTCTTGGTCAGATAGAACGGTCTTCCTACATGGCTTATGACCAAGAAAAGTTACTAGTTGGATATTTTGATAAAGATGACCATGGGCATTTGGGAATTTTCCAGTTGGATTCTGAGGGTTATCCAACTGGAAAAAATCTTGACTCAGAAGCTTATCAACCAACGACAATCATCGATACTCCTGACCAAATTCAAGGAATTGCAGTTCATGGACATCAGATACTTCTTTCTCAATCATATGGAAATGAAGACTCAAAGATTCTCTGGTTCGATTTTTCAGGTTACAATGATTTGACTGATTTATTAGAACCAAAAAAAGAACTGGTAGCACCACCATACATGCAGCAAATTCAAGTTGAAGGTGATTTACTGTATTTACTCTTTGAATCTTCAGCTTTTAAATATCGAATAAATCCAACAGTGACATCAATGGATAGAGTCGTTGCTCTATCACTTGAGGATGTGGAGTAAGTTCAAAAAAATAAGAGTTTAGCGCTAAGAAAAATCAAACATACAAAATTTTCTGAATTTTTAATTGAAAATCATTTTCAAAAGTAGTAAAATAGTAAAAAATATATATGGAGTAAACTTATGCCAGTAACTATTGATTGGGAAAATCTTGGTTTTTCTTATATGAAATTACCTTATCGCTTTATTGCTTATTATAAAAATGGACAATGGAGCAGTGGTGCTCTTACTGAAGATGCAGAATTACATATTTCTGAGAGTTCACCTGCACTTCACTATGGCCAACAGGCTTTTGAGGGTCTTAAAGCATATCGTACAAAAGATGGAAAAATGCAACTTTTCCGTCCAGATCAAAACGCTAAACGCTTACAAAGGACTGCAGACCGTCTATTGATGCCTCAAGTTCCAACAGATTTATTTATTGAGGCTTGTAAGCAGGTCGTAAAAGCTAATGCTGATTATGTTCCACCATATGGAACTGGTGGCACCCTTTATCTGCGTCCACTCTTGATAGGTGTCGGTGATATTATTGGTGTAAAACCTGCGGAGGAATATATTTTTACAGTCTTTGCTATGCCAGTTGGTAACTACTTTAAAGGTGGATTAGCTCCAACCAATTTCCTTGTTCAAGATGAATATGACCGTGCTGCTCCAAACGGTACTGGTGCAGCTAAAGTTGGTGGTAACTACGCAGCATCATTATTACCAGGTAAACATGCTAAAAATAAAGGTTTTTCGGACGTGATTTATCTTGATCCAGCTACTCACACGAAAATTGAAGAAGTTGGGTCAGCCAACTTCTTTGGTATAACAGCTGATAATGAATTTGTTACGCCAGTTTCACCATCTATCTTACCTTCAATTACCAAGTATTCTCTTCTTTACTTAGCAGAAAAACGATTGGGATTAAAAGCAATTGAAAGAGAAGTCTTTGTGGATGAACTAGATGATTTTGTCGAAGCAGGAGCCTGTGGAACAGCTGCAGTGATTTCACCAATCGGTGGTATTCAAATTGGTGATACATTCCATGTGTTCCATAGCGAAACAGAGGTTGGTCCTGTGACCCGCAAACTTTATGATGAATTAACAGGTATCCAATTTGGTGATATTGAAGCACCAGTAGGCTGGATTGTAGAGATTGAATAATTTCGGAAGGCTTGCACTTGCAAGCTTTTCTCATTTTTTGTAGAATAGAAACAGTGAGGTTATAAAAATGAGTAAAAAAGACAAAAAAATTGAAATCCAGATTGAAGATGCAACTGTTGTTGTCAATAATGAAAAATATGATGGTTACCGTCTCGTCATTGGAAAAAAAGTTATTGGTGAGATCGCAGAATTAGCTGAAAATAATTTTACTATTGTAAAAAATGGAAATGCCGAAGGCTTTTATAAAACATTGGAAAAATCAGTCGGAAATATTATTGAAAATTATAATTTAAGCAACTAAAAGTATTGTAATTGGTACTATTTTATGGTAGAATAATGTCTGTTAGTGCACGGAGAGATAGCGAAGAGGCTAAACGCGGCGGACTGTAAATCCGCTCCTTCGGGTTCGGGGGTTCGAATCCCTCTCTCTCCATTGAACAGGATACAAAGGACGTTAAGAAATCCGTATGAAAATAGGAAACTGACGCAGTGTGCTAAACACACAAGGAAGTTTATCTTTTTCACCAGGATTTTAGTCCGTGTTCAACTAAGATACGAAGCCGTTAAAACGCCCAGTGAAATCGGTCTATTTCACCCAGCGTTTAGGCTGAGTTCATTTAAGATACGAGAGATGTTCTGGTTTACCAGAAATTTCTGTAGAAAATTAGGAGACTGACGCTGAGTGTTAACACTCAAGGAAGGCTATCTATTTTCCTAAGAAATTAATCTCGAGTTCAATTTCTTGTGACTAGTAAATAAATGAATTGTATCTCTTTTTGGGGTATCGCCAAGCGGTAAGGCAAGGGACTTTGACTCCCTCATGCGTTGGTTCGAATCCAGCTACCCCAGTAAAGGTATTAGGCATGTCCTAATTCGTCAAAGATGTCCATAAGTTGTCCTTGCGTGTGCCTTAATAAAATATATTTTATGTTGGGTGTAGAAACCCGATTGTCGGAGGTTTATTAATAATGAACGAATTTGAAGATTTGTTGAACAGTGTAAGCGAAGTTACACCAGGTGATGTGGTAACAGCTGAAGTATTGACAGTTGACGCTGGACAAGCTAATGTTGCAATTGCAGGTACTGGTGTAGAGGGTGTGTTAACGCTTCGTGAGTTGACAAACGATCGTAATGCTGACATCAACGACCTTGTTAAAGTTGGTGAAACACTTGAATTGCTTGTACTTCGCCAAGTTGTTGGTAAAGATACAGACACTGTTACATATCTTGTATCTAAAAAACGTTTGGAAGCTCGTAAAGCATGGGACAAGCTTGTTGGTCGTGAAGGTGAAGTTGTAACTGTCAAAGTTACTCGTGCAGTTAAAGGTGGATTGGCAGTTGAATTTGAAGGCTTGCGTGGTTTCATTCCTGCTTCAATGATTGATAGCCGTTTCACTCGTAACACTGAGCGTTTTGTAGGTCAAGAATTTGACGCTAAAATCAAAGAAGTTGATCCAGCAGAGAATCGTTTCATCTTGTCACGTCGTGATGTAGTTGAAGAAGCAGCTGCTTCAGCACGTGCTGAAGTATTCGGTAAATTGGCTGTTGGTGATGTTGTAACTGGTAAAGTTGCTCGCATTACAAGCTTTGGTGCTTTCATCGACTTAGGCGGTGTTGATGGTTTGGTTCACTTGACTGAGTTGTCACATGAGCGTAACGTATCTCCTAAATCAGCTGTTACTGTTGGTGAAGAAGTAGAAGTTAAAGTTCTTGCTATCGACGAAGTTGAAGGCCGCGTATCATTGTCATTGAAAGCTACACAGCCTGGCCCATGGGATGGCGTTGAGCAAAAATTGGCAGCTGGCGATGTAATCGAAGGTAAAGTAAAACGTTTGACTGATTTTGGTGCATTCGTCGAAGTATTGCCTGGTATCGACGGTTTGGTTCACATCTCACAAATTTCACACAAACGTGTTGAAAATCCTAAAGATGCTTTGACAGTAGGTCAAGACGTAACTGTTAAAGTTCTTGAAGTGAACGCAGCAGATGAACGTGTGTCACTTTCTATCAAGGCTTTGGAAGAACGTCCAGCAGCAGCTGAAGGCGAAGAAAGAGCTGAAAAACGTGCTTCACGTCCACGTCGCCAAAAACGTGAAGAAAAACGTGATTACGAATTACCAGAAACTCAAACAGGTTTCTCAATGGCTGACCTTTTCGGTGACATTGAATTGTAATTCACTTAAAAACTTGCCTCGGCAAGTTTTTCCTTTCCACCCTTAGTGTAATGGATATCACGTAAGATTCCGGTTCTTGAGATGGGGGTTCGATTCCCTCAGGGTGGACTAAATATATTTAAAAACCCTTGATTTACAAGGGTTTTTAGCGTATCAACTGTCCAAAATTATAGGGGGAGTTTATTTTTTACTGGAGGTATCTATGTTACATTTTGAAAATGATTATAATAAAGGGCTTCATCCTGCGCTTCTAGAAGCTATCATTGAAACAAACAATGAAGGGTTGTCTGGATATGGGACTGATCTTTATACTGTCCGTGCTGTAGAGAAAATCCGTGAAGCAACAGATTGTCCAATTGCACAAGTTACTTTCTTAGCTGGGGGGACACAAACAAACCAATTGGTCATAAATTCAATGCTTGCATCATATGAGGGAGTAATTGCTGCAGAAACAGGGCATGTGACAACTCATGAGGCAGGTGCTATTGAATTTTCAGGACATAAAGTTATGGCCTTACCGCATTCACAAGGTAAGCTAGTAGCGTCAAACGTTGAACAATACCTAACTGACTTTTATGCTGATGCCAATCACGAACATATGGTATTTCCTGGTATGGTCTATATCTCACATCCTACAGAATATGGCACCTTGTATACAAAACAAGAATTGAGTGACCTTGCTAGCGTTTGTAGTCACTTTCAAATTCCTTTGTATTTAGATGGAGCTCGTTTGGGATATGGTCTTGCTGCAAGGGACACAGATCTCGATTTGAAAGCGATCGCTACCTTAACAGATGTCTTCTACATCGGTGGAACTAAAATGGGAGCCTTACTTGGTGAAGCAGTTGTCTTCACTAAAAATAATCAGCCAAAGCACTTTTCGACAATTGTAAAACAACATGGAGCATTACTTGCAAAAGGTCGTGTAGTCGGTGTTCAATTCGATCGATTTTTTACAGAAAATCTATATGTGGAGATTGGTCGTCATGCGATTGAAATGGCAGAGCGTTTAAAAAGAATCTTGACTGAAAAAGGATATCAATTTTATCTGCAATCACCTACTAATCAACAGTTTATCATTGTTTCGAATAAAGTCCTAAACCATTTTGACGAATTAGGAATCGTTTATAGTTTTTGGGAAAAATATGATGAGTATAGTACGGTAATTCGCTTAGCAACAAGCTGGTCTACAACTGAAGAAGATATTACTGAATTAGAAAGCTTGTTATAACATTACATTCATTTACACATTAAAATTTTTAATAAAAACGAATAAAAATACAAAAAACTGTTGACAAATGTATAAATATGATTTAGAATAGCATAAACATACAAAATAAACTGTTGGTATGTTCAATATTATGATTTTTTATACAGGAGATTATTATGAAATTTAAGTCAATTTATAGGTTTGCGACTATTTGTTTTGCCTCTACTATCCTTGTTGCTTGTAACTCAAGCTCAACTTCAAATACTTTGCAAAAAATTGAAGACAAAGGAAAAATTGTTGTTGCTTTAAATCCAGAATTTCCTCCGTTTGAATACAAAACCATTGTAGATGGAAAAGATACAATTGTTGGTGCGGATATTGAGCTAGCGAAAGCAATCGGGGAGGAGTTAGGAGTTGAGGTTGAATTCTCTAGCATGAGTTTTTCAAATGTATTAGCGAGTGTACAGAGCGGTAAGTCTGATATTGCCATTTCGGGTATTTCTGCAACCGAAGAGCGTGCAATAATCTATGATTTCTCTGAGGCTTATTATCAATCGGTAAACAAAATGATTATAAAGAAATCTGACGCAACTCGCTTAACAAGCATCGAGGATTTCGTTGGTACATCAATTGGAACGCAAAAGGGTACCATTCAAGAAAGTGTCGGAAAAGAAGAATTCACTGGGGCCACAATAATTAGTTTAGATAAAAATGGCGATTTGATTCAACAATTAAAGGCTGGTCAGCTTGATGGTGTCATCTTTGAAGAGCCAATTGCCAAAGCCTACGTGGGGGTCAATAGTGACTTACAAATAGTTGATATGGATATTGAATCTTCAATTTCTGATTCTTACGCGGTTGCAATGCCAAAGGGTAGTACCGAATTAAAGGAAAAAATTGACAAAGTCATTACTGAGTTAGTTGACTCTGGTAAAATGGATCAATTTGTTGAGGAGGCCTACCAGCAATCCATCAGTAATAATTAGTTGTTTTTGAGAATAAATATTCAAATCGATTGGTTGACAATTGAATAAAAATTCGATAGAATATTCACTATCGAATCAAAAAAGATTGATTTGGAAATGAATGAAAAGGAACTGTTTATTAATGAAATTGAAAAAAATGCTTACCCTAGCTGCGACATTTGTCGCTACCCTATCTCTAGCTGCTTGTTCAGCAAGCTCTAGTTCAGATTCCAGCCAATCCACATTAGAAAAGATTAAAGAAAAAGGTACGTTGGTTGTTGCTACTAGTCCAGACTATGCACCATTTGAGTTTCAAGCTCTTGTTGATGGCAAGAATGAAGTCGTTGGTGCAGATATTATGCTTGCACAAAAGATTGCTGATGAATTGGGAGTAAAACTTGAAGTTTCAGCAATGAGTTTCGATAATGTCTTATCTAGTGTACAAAATGGGAAAGCTGATATTGCTATTGCTGGTCTATCATACTCAGATGAACGTGCGAAAGTTTTTGACTTCTCAGAAAGCTATTACCAAATTGCTGATGTATTGCTTATCAAAAAAGATGATGCAAGTGCCTTAACTTCAATTGATGCAATATCAGGTAAAAACCTGGCTGTCCAAAAAGGTTCTACTCAGGAAACATATGCTAAATCAGAAATAAGTCAGGCTAAAATTGTTTCATTGACATTAATGGGAGAAGCAGTAAATGAACTTAAAGCTGGTAAAGTTGATGCTGTTTTGATGGATTCACCTGTCGCAGCTGGTTATGTCTCACAAAACTCAGATTTAGCCATTGCTTCAATTGAATTCCCAACTATAGATGAAAATTCAAAAGTTATTGCTCTTCCAAAAGGAAGTGATGACTTGAAAACAAGCATTGACAAGGTTATTAACGAAGTCAAATCAAGTGGTGAATTTGATACCTTCTTAGAAAAAGCAGCCACTTATACAGCTGTTGAATAGAATACAAAAAAACTTGTAAGTCTAAAAGTAGAGACTTACAAGTTTTTTTTACTTCATTTTCTCGAAACAGAAACTAGTTAAGCGTGGCAATGTTATCGTAATACCATTCTCATTTGGATAGATACTAAATGATTCCATTGGGATGGTACTAGATGAGAAGACTAGCTTATATTCGGATTCTGCAGGCAGATCCAAATGTACGTCGAAGAGTTCTTGGTCATTAAAATTATGGATCGTTAGAATTTCTTGGTCATCACTCATACGTGAAAATGCAAAGAGATTACTATCACCATCAATTTTTACCCAATTAAACCCTTTTTCGTAGGCTTGATAATCATACTTCCAAAAGGCATCGTTTTCTTTATAGAAAGTAGACAAGGTTTTCATCATTTGATAGAAGGATTGGTGAATTGGAAATTGTAGTAAATTCCAATCCATTTCAGTATATTCATGCCATTCACGAATATGTCCCCATTCATTGCCCATAAAGAGTAATTTTTTACCAGGATGGGCAAAATAGAAGCTATAGTAGGCACGCGCCAAATTAAATTGATCTTCGTAATTTCCATCCATTTTCTCTATGATAGAGTGTTTCCCATGCACAACTTCATCATGTGAAAGTGGAAGAAGGAAATGCTCGTTTTGGTTGTAATACATTCCGAACGTTATTTCGTTTGAATGGTATTTGCGGTAGACAGATGGGCGACCCATGTATTTTAGCGTATCGTTCATCCAGCCCAAATCCCATTTCATATCGAATCCTATACCGCCATCTTCTAAGGAATGGGTTACTTTTGGAAAGCTAGAAGAATCTTCTGCAATCATTAGAACACCTTTATAGTCTGTATGAACCATTGCATTGACACGCTTGATAAAATCGATGGCAGCATGGTTTATTTTGTCTTCAGTCGTTTCCCCTCGCCAATAAAGGAGATAGGATAGAGCGTCAACGCGTATGCCATCAAAATGGAAGTATTCTAGCCAATATTTCAAATTTGAAAGTAAGAAAGACTGTGTCATGCCTTTACCAAGGTCAAAATTGGCAGTTCCCCACTGATGATTTTCTCGATCATGCTCATAAGGGTATTCATACAACCAACTACCATCAAACTGGTATAGACCATGTGCATCTTTACAAAAATGTAATGGAACCCAGTCTAAGATAACGCCAATCCCAGCTTGATGAAGCTGATCAACTAAATATTTTAATTCGTCTGGCTTACCAAACCGACTGGTGGGACTATAATAACCTGTGACTTGATAGCCCCATGAAGCGTCTAATGGGTGCTCAGTAATTGGAAGCAACTCGACATGCGTATAGTTATTTTCTTTGAGATGTTCAATCAAAAGCGGAGTGATATCTTTATAACTATTGAAGGCCTCTATCGGAGCCCCACCCTCATTTCTGTTGACGAATCGTTGTTTCCAAGATCCCAAATGCACTTCATAGATGGAGACAGGTTGTTCTTTGAAGTCATATTCCACTCTCTCATTCATCCAAGCTTGATCTTTGAATTTATAGCGTGAGTTGTAGGTGGTAGAGGCAGTCTCTGGGCGAACTTGACTGAAAAATGCGTATGGATCAGCCTTATACAATTCCCGACCGTCATGGGTAACAATCAAATATTTATAATTCTCAAGTGACTTTAATCCTTCAACATAGAGTTGAAAAACACCATCAATTTCCCACTGCATTTGATGACTTCTTTGCCACGCATTAAAATCACCAATCACAAATACCTCCCTAGCATTAGGAGCATAGACACGAAAATGGGTACCGAGTATCTTGTTTCTCTCTTTTACCATGTGTGCACCCATTTTTTCATAAAGGGTGGTATGTTCACCGGAATTCATATAATATAGGTCTAAATCAGTAAATTCTTTCATAGCAATCTCCATTGTGCAAAAGGAGTGGACGGGAGGTCTCACTCCAAATCAATCTTTATTTGTATTCTAACCACTTATTTCACGATAGAGCCAGATGTATTTTTCAGCCGAAGCAGTCCAGCTAAAGTCTCGCTTCATCGCTTGGTCAACCATCCTAAACCAATCTTCTGGCCGGTCATAGTAAGTTTGAAGGGCTAAATCGTAGACTTGACGCATATTGTAGGCATCACGTCCTCCAAAACTAAAACCAGTACCTTCTTTTGTTTCTATGTTATAAGGTGTGACGGTATCAACTAGACCACCTGTTTCACGAACCAATGGGAGTGTTCCATAGTGCATAGAAATCAGTTGGCTAATACCGCATGGTTCAAACATAGATGGCATTAAGAAGAGGTCACTTGCTGCGTATATTTGATGGGCGAGTGGCTCATTGTACCCACGATAGAAGGCGAATTTATCAGGATATGCCTGTTTGAAATGATTAAAGGCATTTTCAATATCAGTTTCACCATTTCCTAATATCACAAATTGAACATGAGCTTGTAGAAGATGTCCGAGTACCTCTGTCAAAAGATAGAAGCCTTTCTGCCAGGTTAAACGTGATACAATTCCTACCAGAATGACATTCTCATCTTGTGGCAGTGCAAATTGGGCTTGTAATGCCAATTTGTTTGCTTTTTTCTCAGCTATATTTTCCAAGCTGTAATTTTTTGCTAAATAGTGATCTGTTTGGCTATCCCAACTGTCATAGTCTATACCATTGACAATACCGACAAGATCATGTTTACGCAACTCCAAAACGTGTTGCATATTTTCACCAAATTCTTCCGTCAGAATTTCACGCGCGTAGGTTTCTGAGACAGTAGTCACTTTATCAGCATATAAAATTCCTAATTTCATGAAACTGATGCATTCATCATGAAAACGTGCAATACCATCCAAGTAGTAGCTGTAGTCCATGCCAAGTGCAGACCACAGTGCCTGCTTATGAAAAATACCTTGGAAGGCTAAATTATGAATGGTAAAGACATGTTTGATGCTAAGGAATTCTTCGCGGTAGCTATAGAATGTACGGCATAGGAAAGGAAGTGTAGCTGTGTGCCAATCATGTGTGTGCATGACATCTGGGAAGTAGTTCAGGGCTTCTAAGAGGCGACAAGTGGCATGTTGGAAATAACCAAATCGCATAGCGTCATCATCATATCCATATAATTCATCCCGTTCAAAGAAATCACGATGCTCAATGAAGTAGAAAGTCACACCATCTACGATCTGACGATAAACATTAGCCATGGATTGAATGTCGCCTGCTCGCACATCAAAGCTTGATACAAAGTCAAAGTCAGAATGATTGTGTATTGCAATCTTTTTATAAAGAGGAAGGACAACCCTTACATCCAGACCTTGCTTAACAAGTTCTTTAGGAAGTGAACCGATAACATCAGCTAAGCCACCAGTCTTGATGAATGGAAGTCCCTCAGATGCAACAAAGAGAACAGATTTTTTAGTCATATCAACTCCTAAATGATTTGATGAGGTTTCAGGTACGAAGGGGAAGTTTGACTTCCTTTGATGTCAATTGGGTGGATAATTTTAGTGGCTTTATCAACAATGGCATTTTCAATATTTGCGCCGGTCTTAATGGTCACACCATTGAGAATGATTGAGTTCTTTATCACAACACCCTCTTCAATGACAACATCACGGTCAATGACAGAATTTTCTACTTGACCATTGATATTCGCTCCATTTGCAACAATACAGCCTTTTACTTCAGCTAATGGACCATACAAGGTAGGAGAGGAGTCACTCGTCTGTGTATGGATAGGCCAGTCATGTTTGAAGAGCAATTTACGGGTATCCCGTTGAAGCAACTCCAGCTGAGTTGTAAAATAGGCTTCCACGCTGTTGATACAAGCAACAAAATCTCGATGAGCATATCCCATGATTTTGTATTGGTCCACAACATCTCTTAGAATATCTTTAAGCCAGTATAAAGAAGAAACCTTATTCGCACGTTGAATCAATTCGATAAAGGTCGTACGTTTCATGAAGTAAGCTTCTAATGAAACCGGGCGATTCTTGTATTTGCCATGATTTTCTTCAAATGCAATCACTCGACGGTCATCACCGAATTTCAACGTTTGACAGCCGATGAAATTTTCCTTCGCATCTGAAACGTTTTTATAGAGTACGGTGATGTCAGCTTCGTTTGCGATATGTTCCTCCAATACTTTTGAAAAATCTTGACTATAGATAAAGTAAGAAGGAGCGATTAAGACATATTCCTTCGTAGAGCTTTCGATATAATGGATATTTTCAGAAAATGCGTTAACATCATGCTGATAAACTGAGTTTGGATCTATCACACTGTTAAGCAAGCGTAATGAGCCACGTTTACTGTTGATGTTGTAGTGTTTACCGGTACCAACGTGCTGAATGGTAGAACGCATTCTTGCAGGCATATAAACTTGAAATTCAGTAATGCCTGAGTTAGACATATTTGATAGTACAAAGTCGATTAGACGGTAGCGACCTAGGAAGCTAAAAGCTTGAACACCACGGTGACTCATAACGTCACCAAAATGCACATTGTTTCCTTCAATATTTACAATTCCGAGTGTATTTCTTAGCATAGCATTCCTTTCTTACTTACTTACATTTTTGTCAACCAAAAGAATTTTATCAAGAGTTCCTGAAAGTTTTACATTATCAGCAATTTTCACATCCTCAGCAACAATGACATAGTCAAGCTCAGTGCCTTCACCAATCACTGATCCCGGTAACAGAACAGAGTTTTTAACAACCGCATCCTTATTTACCTGAACATCGTTTGAAATAACGGAATGTTCAACATAACCATCAATAACGGCCCCTTTATCAATATAGGCAGATTTAACAGTTGCAGAAGCACTAATAACTTGGGCAGGCGAACCTTTGTCTTCAGAGTAAATTCTCCAAGTTCTGTCGGACAAATCTAAATCACCAGAATGGTCAATTAAGTCCATATTTGACTCCCATAGGCTATTCACTGTACCCACATCTTTCCAATAACCTTGGAATGGATGGGCAATAAGAGTACGGCCATCTGAAAGATATTTTGGAATAATATCGTGACCAAAGTCGTGTGTAGAAGTTTCTAATTTATCATCTTCTTGTAGATATTTTTTAAGGGTTTTCCAGGTGAAAATGTAAATCCCCATCGAAGCCAGGTTGCTCTTTGGATTCTCTGGTTTCTCTTCAAATTCTTGGATGCGGTATTCTTCGTCGGTATTCATGATACCAAAACGCGAAGCCTCTTTGATTGGGACTTCAATAACGGCGATAGTAGCATCCGCTTTCTTATGAATATGCGTATCAAGGAGTTTATCATAGTTCATCTTGTAGATATGGTCACCAGATAGAATAAGTACATACTCAGGATCATGGAGATCAATAAAGTCAATGTTTTGCGTAATCGCATCAGCTGTTCCTTTATATAATCCAAAACCTTCGATTTTTTCACTCGGTGGCAATACAAAGACACCAGATCCTTGTACATCAAGTCCCCAACGTTGTGATTGAGCAACATATGAATTTAGGAGAACAGGCTCATACTGGGTTAAAACACCAACAATATCAATACCTGAGTTGGCACAGTTACTAAGTGGAAAATCAATGATACGATATTTTCCCCCAAATGCGACTGCTGGTTTAGCGACTTTTTTAGTCAACCCTTCTAGACGGGTTCCCCGTCCACCAGCAAGGATCATAGCTAACATTTTATTTTGAGCCATCTAACCACTCCTTTGTATTTGATACATGTATTATAGCACAGAATGAAAAAAAATGAAAGCGTTTCCCTGCTGTAAAATGAAAAATTTTCAATTATTTTACGAAACACTTTCACAAATATATTATATTAAATTCATAGGCATAAAAATTTAAATTTTATCGAATTTTACTTCCTCAAGAAGAAACTCTATAAATTTTTCACCCATATCAGAAAGAACTGCCTTTTCATGCTTGATATAGACCAATTCAATTTCATCATCATATTCTAGAGGGATTGAAACGATATTATCTCCGTTCAAATTGGAGTTAAGAATACCTGTTGCAATAGTGTAGCCATCAAGTCCAATTAACAAATTAAAAAGAGTTGCACGGTCAGAGACAACGATTGACTTTTTATGGTGTTCTTGAGATAAAATTTCTTCTGAGAAGTAGAAGGAGTTATGAATCCCTTGTTCGTAGCTGAGATAAGGGAAATCAACTAAGTCAGACAGTTTGATTGATTTCTTAGAGGCAAGGGGATTGGTTTTACTAATAAAAATATGAGGACTTGCTGTAAAAAGATACGTATGAGACAAGCGATAATCATCTAGTAATTTGAGAAGAACCTCACGATTATAGCTATTCAAAAAAAGTACACCTATCTCAGAACGGAAATTCTTCACGTCATCAATAATTTCCCAAGTCCGCGTTTCCCTTAAGAATAGTTCATAGTCTTCCATCTCTGTTTCCTTTAACAAGGAAACGAAAGCATTTACGACAAAAGCATAGTGCTGGGAAGACACACTGAATAATTGTCGTTTGGCATTCGGATTTTTATAGCGGTCTTCCAATAATTCAGTCTGTTCAACAATCTGCCGTGCGTAAGAAAGAAATTCCATCCCGTCCTTTGTTAAGGTAATTCCTTTGGGGTTTCGATAGAATATTTTGATATTCATTTCTTTTTCAAGATCTCGCACAGCGTTTGAAAGACTTGGTTGTGTGATAAATAATTGTTTGGCAGCTTCATTCATACTGCCTGTTTCAGCGATTTTGATAATGTAAAATAATTGTTGAATTCTCATAGTTCTATTTTAACATGAAAATTGACAAATGATATGAAAAAATGTATAATGCTGAAAATAATAACCTTTAACTGAGTCCAGAGAGGCGAAGAAGGGAACGTGATAAAAAGGACAGATTCTGTCTTCTTTTCGTGTAACCTTGCTAGCCAGCAAGGTTTTTTCTCTGCACCGACTTTCTTGTATTCTGAGAATTATAGAATAGGGGAAAAATGATTTTAAAAGAACAAATGTTACTTGTTGAACAAGTTCAACTTGCACCACGAATTTTTTCAATGATTTTGCAAGGAGAGATGGTTTCCGAAATGAGGATTGGACAATTTATCCATATTCGGGTTCCAAATGATGCAATGCTCTTGCGGAGACCGATTTCCATTTCTGAAATTGATTATGGTAGGTCCCAATGTCGGATTATTTACCGTGTGGAGGGTCTTGGGACAGATGTTTTCTCAAACATGGTTGCAGGGGATTATTTGGATGTCATGGGGCCACTCGGAAATGGTTTTGAGATTGATTTTCTCAAAGACGGTGATCCGATACTTATTATTGGTGGTGGCATCGGTGTTCCTCCTCTGGTGGAGGTAGCAAAACAAGCTGCGAAGCGTGGTGCTAAGGTCACGTCAGTCATTGGCTTTGCCACTAAAGAAGCTGTGATTTTGGAGGAGGAGTTGGCGCAGTATGGCTCTGTTCATGTCACAACAGATGATGGTTCCTATGGAATTAAAGGTTCTGTGGCAACTGTAGTGGAGCAGCTGACAAATGATTTTTCTGCCATCTATTCCTGTGGAGCGCCTGGTATGATGAAGTATGTTGACCAACGGTTCCAAGATCATCCACATGCCTACCTCTCGCTTGAAGCTCGCATGGCTTGTGGGATGGGCGCTTGCTATGCCTGTGTTGTCAAACCAAAGGGAGGACAAGAGCACGAGAACAAGCGCGTCTGCAAAGAAGGTCCAGTGTTTGAGACTGGAAGTCTGGTTTTATAGGAGGACAACATGGAGAAACGTTTAGCGATTTCCTTACCAGGTTTAGAATTAAAAAATCCCATTATTCCTGCATCTGGTTGTTTTGGTTTTGGTCAAGAGTATGCAGATTATTATGACCTTAACCAGCTTGGATCAATTATGATTAAAGCGACCACTCGTCATCCTCGCTATGGCAATGCGACTCCCCGTGTTGCGGAAACTCCAGCAGGTATGCTCAATGCCATTGGCCTTCAAAATCCTGGTGTTGATGCCGTCTTGTCCGAAAAACTCCCCTGGTTGGAACAGCATTTTCCAGATTTGCCTATCATTGCCAATGTAGCTGGTTTCTCAAACGAAGAATATGCCTACGTTTCAGGAAAAATTTCAAAGGCTCCGAATGTGAAGGCAATTGAGCTAAACATTTCTTGTCCTAATGTAGACCATGGTAACAATGGTCTTCTAATAGGACAGGTGCCAGAATTAGCTTATGAAGCTGTCAAAGCAGCAGTTACAGCATCATCCTTGCCAGTCTATGTCAAACTCACACCGAGTGTAGCTGATATTACCCTTTTGGCTAAAGCGGCTGAGGATGCAGGTGCAAGTGGCTTAACGATGATCAATACCCTAGTTGGTATGCGATTCAATTTGAAAACTCGACAACCGATTCTGGCAAATGGTACGGGTGGTATGTCTGGCCCAGCTGTGTTTCCAGTTGCACTCAAGCTCATCCGTCAAGTCGCTCAGATGACGAATCTTCCTATCATAGGAATGGGGGGTGTAGATTCGGCAGATAAAGCCCTTGAAATGATGATTGCAGGCGCAAAGGCTATCGGTGTGGGAACGGCGAATTTCACGGACCCATTTGCTTGTCCAAAGATTATTCAAGACTTGCCAAAACGCATGGAAGTTTATGGTATTGATTGTTTGGAACAGTTACGGAAAGAGATTCGTACAAGCTTGAGTCAAGATTGACAAGCTTCGTATAAAAGAGTAATATTAAAGAAACTAACTCCTTTAACTATGTCCAGAGAGGCTGGGAAGGTGTCATGTAAATTGCTTGAAAATATATTTTTCAGGCTGACTTCGTGTACAACCCTGTCTCAATTGGCAGGGTTTTTATGCATATTTGAAAGGATTTTATGAGAGAGAATCGACCAATTATTGCCCTAGATTTTGCAAGCAGAACAGAAGTGCAAACATTCCTAGAACAGTTTCCGAGCCAAGAAAAACTATTTGTAAAGGTAGGAATGGAACTATACTATGCGGAAGGCCCTGATATCATTCACTATTTGAAAGACTGCGGTCACAGTATTTTCTTAGACTTGAAACTTCATGATATTCCCAATACCGTTGAGTCTGCGATGCGAGTATTGGCAAAACTCGGTGTGGATATGACAAATGTTCACGCTGCTGGTGGTGTGGAGATGATGCAGGCAGCTCGTAGAGGATTAGGGGAGGATGCGATTTTAATCGCTGTTACTCAGTTGACCTCAACTTCTGAAGAGCAGATGAGAAAGGACCAGAATATTCAAACCAGCTTACAGGATGCAGTAGTGCATTATGCTCAAAAGGCTCAAGAAGCAGGTTTAGACGGGGTTGTCTGTTCCGCTCATGAAGTTAATTTCATAAAAGAAGCTACAAATCCCGAATTTGTTTGTCTGACACCTGGAATTCGGCCAAGTGGTGGAGAAATCGGTGATCAAAAACGAGTCATGACACCAGCAGATGCTGCTCGAATCGGTAGTGATTACATCGTAGTAGGTCGCCCGATTACAAAATCAGAAGATCCTTATGAATCCTATTTGGCAATCAAAGAAGAATGGAGTCGTGGATGATTCAAATGAGGTAATGGGTCTTTCTTTTATAAATGGATTGATTTAAGGCTCGAGGAGAAGATATGGGAAAGATTATGTCAAAGGATTTATTTTTTGATGATTCTAAGTACCGTTTTGATGATGGTAAAGTTGAGCATTTTTCACCAAACGTAGTGTTAAATGGCTATAAAGGTGACAAGGGTTCACGAATAGAACCAGCATTTTTAGGTAGATACAAGGCTATTCGGCGGGATGGTCATGTAGATAAGGCACGCATTTAAAAGGAGGTCTATTATGACATTAGCAACAGAAATCGCATCACACTTATTGGATATTAAGGCAGTTCATCTGCGTCCTGAAAAGCCGTTTACATGGGCATCAGGTATCAAATCCCCTATCTATACAGATAATCGTATTACACTATCTTATCCTGAAACTCGAAATCTGATTGAAGATGGCTTTGTTCAACGAATTGAAGAGGAATTTCCTGAGGTTGAGGTGATTGCCGGCACTGCCACAGCCGGTATCCCACATGGTGCCATCATTGCAGATCGGATGAATTTACCATTTGCCTATATTCGAAGCAAACCAAAAGATCATGGTGCAGGTAATCAATTAGAAGGTCGCATCATCAAGGGACAAAAAATGGTGGTTGTTGAAGACCTGATTTCTACTGGAGGATCTGTACTAGATGCCGTAGCAGCAGCTGAGCGTGAAGGTGCTGAAGTGATTGGTGTGGTAGCTATTTTCTCATATGAGTTGCCAAAGGCAGAACGAAATTTTGACAATGCTGGCGTGAAATTGGTGACACTCAGCAATTATTCAGAGTTAATCAAGGTTGCAAAAGTACAAGGTTACATTAGTGCGGATGGTTTAGATTTACTTAAAAAGTTTCGTCAAGATCAAGAAACTTGGCAAGAAAAGTAAGATGTTAAGGAATTGACTGTTTTTTGGGAACTCAACTTGCAAAGTGGTATAATGGACTTCTAAGAATAGTGAAGATATACAGAAAGATTCTTTGAGGGAGTTGAAATGATTTCAGTTATTGTACCGTGCTTTAATGAGGAAGAAACGATTCATTATTTTTATCAGGCGATGGAAAAGGTTCGAATAAAAATGAATGAGGAGTTTGAATATATTTTTGTCAATGATGGTTCTAAAGATAGTACTTTATCCATTTTACGTTCATTGTCTGTGCAAGATCGGTCTGTGAGTTATCTTTCATTTTCTCGTAATTTCGGCAAAGAAGCTGCCCTTTTTGCGGGTCTCGAGGTAGCCAATGGTCATTTAGTAACAGTCATGGATGCTGACTTACAAGACCCACCTGAAATGTTGATGGAAATGAAGCAAATGCTTGACGATAATTCAGACTTGGATTGTGTGGGAACTCGTCGTGTCAGTCGTGACGGTGAGCCACTGATTCGTAGTTTTTTTGCAACATTATTCTACAAATTGATGAATAAAATCAGCCAGGTGGAGGTCGTTGACGGTGCACGTGATTTCCGTCTCATGCGGCGTCATATGGTTGAAGCCATTCTTTCTGTTTCTGAATATAACCGTTTTTCCAAAGGCTTATTTTCTTGGGTAGGTTTTAATACAGAATACCTGCCCTATAAAAATGTTGAGCGTGTTGCTGGTGAAACTAGTTGGTCTTTATGGAAGTTACTGTCTTACTCCATTGAAGGAATTATCAACTTTTCGGATACACCTTTAAATATAGCATCCTACACAGGATTCTTTACATTCTTGTTGTCACTGGTTTTAATGGTTTTTGTAGTCATCAAAACCTTGGTATTCGGTGATCCGACAATTGGCTGGCCATCGACTATCTGCATTATCTTATTTTTAGGTGGCCTGCAGTTGATGACTATTGGTATACTCGGTAAATATTTGGCAAAAATTTTCTTGGAAACGAAGAAACGTCCGATTTACATTGTTAAAGAGAGAAGTTCAAACTAGGAGTGATGTATGGAACATTCGGCTTGGCACGAACCGATAAAGGCACAGTTGGCAGATCATTATTTTAACAAAATCAATCAATTCTTAGATCAAGTTTATGCCAGTGGTACCATCTATCCGCCTCGAGATAAGGTATTTGCTGCTATTCAGGCAACAGAATTGAAAAATGTCAAGGTAGTTATATTAGGTCAAGACCCCTATCACGGACCTGCTCAGGCACAGGGCTTATCGTTTTCAGTTCCGAACTCGGTGGCAGCTCCGCCATCTCTTCAAAACATCTTAAAAGAATTGAAGGATGATATTGGAGTCAAGGAAGACCATGATTTGACAGCATGGGCGGAACAAGGTGTGCTTTTGCTCAATGCTTGTTTAACTGTTCCAGCAGGTCAGGCAAATGGGCATGCGGGGCAAATCTGGGAGCCTTTTACGGATGCTGTTATTAAGGTGGTCAATAGCTTAGACCAGCCTGTCGTCTACATTCTATGGGGTGCCTATGCTCGCAAGAAAAAAGTGCTGATAACCAATCCTAAACATCTGATTGTTGAATCCGCTCATCCTAGCCCACTTTCAGCTTATCGAGGTTTCTTTGGAAGCAAACCCTTCTCCCAAGCAAATGCTTTTTTAGCATCTCATGGAAGTACGGGAATTAATTGGCTCCAATAATTGTTATTTGGTCATACAAGGAGAATAAAAATGTTATTAGTGAAAAATGGTCGTGTTTTAGATCCTCAAACTGGACTAGATAAAACTTGCGACATCTTAATAGATGGAAAGAGAATTGTAAAAATTGCGGAGTCAATTTCTGCTGACGTTGAACAAGTGCTTGATGCAACAGGATTAGTCGTTGCCCCTGGTTTGGTTGATATTCATGTTCATTTTCGTGAGCCTGGTCAGACCCATAAAGAAGATATTCACACAGGAGCCTTAGCAGCCGCAGCTGGTGGCTTTACTTCTGTTGTCATGATGGCTAACACTAATCCGACGATTTCTACAGTAGAAACTCTGAATGAAGTCCTGGAATCTGCTAAAAAAGAAGCCATCCATATTTATAGTGTGGCAACCATTACCAATCAATTTGATGGGCAAAATCTGACTGATTTTTCCGCCTTATTGGAAGCTGGAGCGGTCGCCTTTTCGGACGACGGTATTCCTTTGACAAATGCTGGCGTGGTTAGAAAAGCTATGAAATTAGCCAAAGTGCAGGGCTGTCTCATCAGTCTGCATGAAGAAGACCCTGACCTCAATGGTGTCTTGGGACTCAACGAGCAAGTGGCCGAAAAATATTTTCATGTTTGTGGTGCAACTGGCGTAGCAGAATACAGTATGGTCGCTCGCGATGTCATGATTGCCTATGAAACGGGTGCGCGTGTTCATATCCAGCATTTATCGAAAGCCGAGTCGGTCAAGGTGGTTGAATTTGTTCAAGGTCTCGGAGCAAATGTTACAGCAGAAGCAGCACCCCAACATTTTTCACGAACAGAAGACTTACTTCTAACAAAAGGTGCCAATGCCAAGATGAATCCGCCGTTACGCTTGGAGAGCGATCGGTTGGCAGTGATTGAAGGATTGAAATCTGGTGTTATCTCTGTTATTGCAACGGATCATGCTCCTCATCACGCGGATGAAAAAAATGTAGAAGATCTCACAAAGGCTCCATCAGGAATGACAGGCTTGGAAACATCGCTCTCACTTGGCCTGACTCACTTGGTAGAAGAAGGACACTTGAAGCTCATGCAATTGCTGGAAAAAATGACTATTAATCCTGCCAAGCTCTACGGTCTTGATGCGGGCTATCTTGCGGAAAACGGTCCTGCAGACCTTGTTATTTTCAATCCAGATGCAAATCGAACAGTCACAGCTGATTTTGCGTCAAAATCTGCAAACTCCCCATTTATCGGTGATACTTTGAAAGGCGATGTCTACTTTACAATTTCAGATGGAAGAATCGTTTATCATAAAAAATAAAATCATATGGAACTGTAGCCAACTTGGTTGCAGTTTTTTTATCGTTAAAGCCACATTTAGATGCATCATATAGGAAGTCAAGTCTTGCTGAGATGGAAATGATTGTGGAAGTGTTCAAAATATTTCCAGGTATTCTAACAAAAATTTCAACAGTGTCATTTCAAATATCTGTTTAAACAATAAGGAAATCGTTCCAAAATTCATTTTTGAATACATCAATGCCATTCTAATACAAATATTTTACGAACATTTTAACTATGAAAACGAATTCAATGTTTTTGTTTTTAGATAGAGAAGTGTATAATAACTATATAACTCACTTAAGAAAGGTCGATTTATGAAAAAGAAAGATTTATTGTTGCCTGTGTTGTCTACCCTGTTGTTGTCGCCAGTGATTTTAGCTCAACAAGTTCAAGCTGATGAAGTACAGACTGCAGATACCTCATCAACTATTGTCCAACAGACTGAAACTACGGGGACAAGTGCAAGTGTTTCTAATTCAGCTTTAAATACTCCAGAGACAGGATCATCTGGTTCAACAACAGATGGGGCAACTGCTGATGCAGTGGCTATCGAAGCTAGCACCCCGACTGAAACTACTGCCTCTAGTACGGCTACTGATTCAATTGAAGCAGTTATCATTCACACAAACGACGTTCATGGTCGAATTCTTGAAGAAAAAGGCGTAATCGGTGATGCCAAGGCTGCTGCAGTCATTGAAGAAGAACGTAGTAAAATTGAAAATACAATTGTGGTGGATGCTGGTGATGCCTTCCAAGGACTGCCAATTTCCAACTCTACAAAAGGTGAAGACAGAGCCAATATCATGAACCAAGTCGGCTATGATGCCATGGCTGTTGGTAACCATGAATTTGACTTTGGGATGGATCAAGCAATCAAATACAAAGAGACCTTGAACTTCCCACTTTTGAGTGCTAACACTTACGTTAACGGCGCTCGTGTTTTTGAAGCTTCAACTATCGTTGATAAACGCCCAACTGTTGTCGGTGATGAATTTGTAGTTTATCGGGTCACTACACCAGAAACTGCTACAAAGACACACCCAAAAAATATTGAAGGTGTTACATTTGCAGATCCTATTACCGAAGTAAATAAGGTCATTGATGAAGTAGAAGCACGTGCACTTGCTGATAATCGTGTCTATAACAACTACATCATTCTTGCGCACTTAGGTGTTGATGCGACAACTCCTGTAGAGTGGAGAGGTTCAACACTTGCAGAAGCCTTATCACAAAATAGCAAACTTGCTGGCAAACGTGTGATTGTTATTGATGGCCATTCCCATACTGTTCAATCTGCTACATATGGTGACAATGTAACCTATAACCAGACAGGTTCCTATTTGAATAATATTGGTAAAGTTACATTAAAATCTGAACAATTATTGGGCGAAGCAAGTCTTATTTCTGCTGCAGATACGGCCTCTGTGACACCAGATGCTTTAATTACTGAGCTTGTGAATGAAATCAAAGTAAAATATGAAGCTGAAAATGCTCAAGTAGTGATTGAAAACAACCCAGTTGAATTGAATGGTGAGCGTTCAAATGTTCGTGTACGTGAAACTAACTTAGGTAATGCTGTAACAGATGCTATCTACGCATATGGTCAAACAGGTTTCTCAAATAAAACTAGCCTTGCTGTGACAAACGGCGGTGGTCTTCGTGCAACTATTGCTAAAAATCAACCTGTTACAAAAGGTGATATTATTGCAGTTTTACCATTTGGTAATATCATTTCACAAATTACAGTGACTGGTCAGCAAATTCAAGATATGTTTACGAAGTCATTGTCATCTGCTCTGCAAACTGACAAAGAAACAGGCAAATTCATCCTAGATGAAAACGGAGCGCCTCTCTTTGAGGCAAGTGGCGGTTTCTTGCAAATCTCTGGTGCAACAGTATTTTATGATCCAACTTTACCAGTTAAAGAACGTGTGCTTCTTATTGGCATCTTAAATCCTGAGACTGGAGAATATGATGACTTGGATTTAGAAAAAACGTATTATCTCGCTACAAATGATTTCTTAGCTGCAGGTGGGGATGGCTACACAATGCTTGGTGGTGCTCGCGAAGAAGGTCCGTCAATGGATAGTGTATTTGCAGATTACCTAAAAACTGCTGACCTATCAGCCTATGCAGACATCAATCCATATTCTCGAATTATTCCTGTAGATTCTACCTTGGATACTGATGAAGATGGTTATCCTGACTTCATCGAAGTCATTGTTGGTAAAGATCCTGAAAATGCAGCTTCAAATCCAGATTCCACTTCAACTGAGTCACCAAATCAAGGCTCAAATGGATCTACATCAGACAATAAGGCTCCTGTTGATACGCCTAAGGAAAAAGATGGCAAATCTGAAACTGTAAAAGGCAATGAAATTCTCAAAAAAGCGCCACTGGCTAACGGAACCACTCCTGTGGCCAAGTCAGGAGTTTTACCAAATACTGGAGATCAATCAAGTCTTGGACTCAGCTTATTTGGTTTAGGACTCGCTGGACTGGCAATGGCTCTACGTCGTAAAGAAGAAATGTAAGCAATTTTTTTGAAACAGGGTCTTCGGACTCTGTTTTTTAATGGAGGAACTATGCAAACTGTATTTCAATATCAAAGAGAAGGCAAACGTGAACCAATCTCATCCTATGTCGTGCTCAGTAATTCACCACGCCGTAAGGAGTTATTAAAGTTCTTGAAACCACACATTACCTCTGTTGAAGTGGACGAACGAGGAATTGAAGAATATTTTATGAACCAATTTGCTTCCGATGATTTTCTCACTCGGGCAGCTAAAACGTGTTGTGAGATTTCCAAGGCCAAGTCTGAGATCAACTTGGCCCCAGAACATCTCTATATTTCGGCAGATACAATTGTAATCGCAGACGAACAGATTTTTAATAAACCAAAAGATTTGACCGAGGCTGAAGAGATGTTTCGATCCTATTTTGGCAAGAGTCATTATGTGGTGACCTCAGTTTGTCTACGAACGTCGCAATTACTGGATGTTTTCTATACGCTGGCACAGATTGATTTTGTTGACTATTATCCCGCACTAGAGGAGCTAATTCAGTCCTATATTTTTGAAAAGCAACCACTTGACAAGGCAGGTGCCTATGGTATTCAGGAGCTGGATCCACGATTTGTGGCGAGTATTTACGGGGATGTTCATACCATTATCGGTCTTCCAGTAGCAGAAGTATCTCGCAGGATATTTGACGATAGCGATTTTGAAAAATAGCAGAGCTGGCAGTCCGGTTTGTGGTATAATGGAGGACGAATAGGAGAGTTTATGAGTGTCGACATTGAAAAATACAAGCAATTGGCCCTGCAGAAGCAAGGAGAACACCGAAAATTTCTAGCAAATCTCAAGAAAAGAGCTCCTAAGAATTTAGACAGAATCGTACAGGACATTCACGCAGAAGTCTTTTCTGAAATTGAATGTACAGAATGTGCAAACTGTTGCAAAACATTGGGGCCACTTTTTACTGAATCTGATATTACTCGCATTGCCAAACATCTTCGTATGAAACTGCCTGTTTTCGAAGAGATGTATTTGCGAGTAGACGAAGATGGAGATAAGGTATTTCAGGCAATGCCTTGCCCATTCCTAGGTGGAGATAATCTTTGTAGCATCTATGATGCGAGACCAAAAGCTTGCCGAGAATTTCCTCATACCGATCGCAAAAAAATCTATCAAATCAACAATTTAACCATAAAAAACTCCTTGATTTGCCCCGCAGCTTATCTCTTTGTTGAAAAACTGCGGGAAAGAATCAGTTAATTTTTCCCATTCCTACTTGGTTTTACTTCTTCGGAATTTTTTCGAAAACTTCCAGACTAATTTTCAAACTTTTGTTGCAAACGCTTGCGTATTGCGTTATAATATCTTATATATCTCATAGATAGGAGAACTTCGTGAAACAATATAAGAATTACATCTTTGATTTTTATGGTACTCTAGTAGATATTGTAACGGATGAAAACAAGTTGGAATTATGGGAAAAGCTGGCTGCTATCTATAATTCCTTTGGATGTTCTTATGGTGCTAGACAGCTGAGAAGTGTATTCCAAGAAACTGCGAATGAAGCAGAGCTTGATTTGATCCGGATCAGTCCTTACCAAGATGTTGAAATTGACTTAGAGAAAGTATTTGTTCAATTACTGACTGATACCAAATATGGAAGGGAAACCCAAAATAAGCCTGCTGATTTAAAGACTTTCGGACAAATTAGCTACCGTATTCCGGGTCCTTTCTCGTGAAAAATTAGAAAATTCAGTATACCTTAGCTACCCTAGAGGAACTACAAAATAGGGGTGCACGATTGTTTATCTTATCCAATGCTCAGCGAATATTTACCCAAGCTGAGATTGAACTAACAGGGTGCGCAACCTTTATGGAGAAAATTTATATTTCCTCAGATTATCGCATTAAGAAACCTGAACCCGAATTTCTGCTAGGTTTAATGGGTGAAAATCAGTTAAATCCAGCTGAAACAGTCTTTGTCGGTAATGACTTGACTTCAGACATTGCTATTGCTCAAGCTGTTGGAATTGATGGTGTCTTACTGAATACTTTCCCTTACAGTCCTGATGAGATCTTTGCTTACCAAGATAAAGGTTGGGACTTTACGATTATCAATGATATTATTGAACTGATTCGTTAGATGATAACCCTAAGAACTACCTTCATCAATTTGGAAGTAGTTCTTTTGATTTTCTCATTTTCTATTTCTCAAGAAGGAACATACTTTGAAATAAACTATTCAAGAACTTTTAGACAATTATCGACAGGCGCTTTTATACAAAGATAAAGAATTGATGATTTCCCTTTATCATCATGACATTTTTATCTATGATGTTGCTGGCCAATGGTCGCTTAAAGTCAAACAAGAATTAATTGCAATGGTTGAGGATTGGTTTAAGTCATTTCCCTAGGTGAAGTAGTGGTTGATTTTTCAAATCTAACCATCAAGTCTTCCCATTACTGTGCCTTTGCCTATTTTGATGCAACTTTTTCAAAACTAAAAAATGAAGTGGTAGTGCAATCTGTTATTGAGCGATTTACACTCTGTTTGGTGTTTGGGGATGGCTGGAAAATAATACACCAGTATGCCAGCCACCCACTAGAAGTTTCTCATAATTGATAATACATAAATATAATTATGTAATTAATCGATATTTTTTCAATAAGAGTCATTACTAACTTTCAAGGTAAATTTTTGATATACTATTTAGGAATAAAAAATTAGAAAGGTTCTGTTTTGGGTCATCCCCATACAGTAGCCAGATATTCTGGCTAGAGGTATTAGTTTCATGTCTCAAACCCACATTAATGTTATCGGAGCTGGATTGGCTGGCTCAGAAGCTGCTTATCAGATTGCCAAACGCGGCATTGCTGTCAAACTCTACGAGATGCGTGGTGTCAAGCCGACTCCTCAGCACAAGACAGACAAGTTTGCTGAGTTGGTTTGTTCCAATTCATTCCGTGGTGATAGTTTGACCAACGCTGTCGGCCTTCTTAAGGAAGAGATGCGTCGTTTGGATTCCATTATCATGCGAGCTGGTGAAGCCCACCGTGTGCCTGCTGGGGGTGCCATGGCCATGGACCGTGAGAATTTCTCTCAAGCAGTCACTGATGAGATTCACAACCACCCACTGATTGAGGTGATTCGTGAGGAAATTACGGAGATTCCTGATGATGCTATTATAGTTATCGCGACGGGACCTTTGACATCTGACGCCTTGGCGGAGAAGATTCACGCGCTTAATGGTGGCGACGGTTTTTACTTCTACGATGCGGCAGCACCGATTGTCGACAGCTCGACCATTAACATGGACTTGGTTTATCTTAAGTCTCGTTACGACAAGGGAGAAGCTGCCTATCTCAATGCTCCAATGAACAAGGAGCAGTTCACTGCTTTCTATGAAGCCTTGATTTCAGCCGAAGAGGCGCCGCTCAATTCCTTTGAAAAAGAAAAATACTTTGAAGGCTGTATGCCTATTGAAGTCATGGCCAAACGTGGAATCAAAACCATGCTATATGGCCCAATGAAGCCAGTCGGTCTGGAATACCCTGAAGATTACAAGGGACCACGTGATGGCGAATACAAGACACCGTACGCAGTTGTTCAGCTCCGTCAGGACAACGCAGCAGGTAGTCTTTACAACATTGTAGGCTTCCAGACCCACCTTAAGTGGGGTGAGCAGAAGCGTGTCTTCCAGATGATTCCAGGACTCGAAAATGCTGAATTTGTCCGTTATGGTGTCATGCACCGCAATTCCTACATGGATTCGCCAAACTTATTGGAACAGACCTTTGCGACCAAGAAAAATCCAAATCTTTTCTTTGCAGGTCAAATGACAGGAGTAGAAGGCTATGTCGAGTCTGCTGCCTCTGGCTTAGTGGCTGGTATAAATGCTGTTCGCCGCTTCCGTGGCGAAGACCCAGTCATCTTCCCACAGACCACAGCCATCGGAGCTCTGCCATTCTACATCACCCACACCGAAAGCAAGCACTTCCAGCCTATGAATGTCAACTTTGGTATCATCAAGGAGCTGGACGGGCCACGTATCCGCGATAAGAAAGAGCGTTATGAAGCAATAGCAGAGCGTTCCCTCAAGGACTTGGAAGAGTTTTTGACGGTTTAAGCCGATAGTTTTCCGACGAAAAGTATCGGGAAAACTTGGATGGTAGATGGTAAACTGATAGGGAAAGGGGAAGTTGATGATAAAAGAGTTCAATGCAACCGTACGTTACCTAGAGTCCGTTTTAGAAAGCGAAATCGATGAACGGGAATTTTTGCGCATATCAGGATATTCCGTTCCCATGTTTAGTCGTCTCTTTTCTATTCTGACAGATATGTCCTTGTCAGAATACGTTCGGTTACGAAAGTTGACGCGAGCTGCTATGGACATTCGTGAAGGACAGGCAAAGATTATAGATATAGCCCTTAAATATGGGTATGAATCTTCGGATTCTTTTGCCTTTGCCTTCAAACAATTTCATCAGATTTCTCCTAGTCAAGTGCGTAAGGGGTTGCCTTTTAAGGTCCTCTTACCCATGCAACTATCATTAACCATCCAAGGAGGTAAAGAAATGGAGGTTCGTATTGAAAAGAAGGCTAGTTTTACAGTTGCTGGACTTCTTCGTACAGCAATCAGTAACGAAGTGTGTCCGCAGGTATGGGAAGACTTGTTCAAGAACCATACTTATGAAGAGTTAGCTGCTCTAGGAAGTGGGCAGTCCTTTCGAGTTTGTACATTAGCTCAAGCGGACGAGACGATTAATTATATGGCTGCTTATGATGTCACAGATAGGGAAAAAGCGACTAAGTTAGGCTTAGAACTTCTTGATGTTCACGAAGCTGACTATGCTATTTTTACCCTAACAGGCCCTGTTCCTCAATCTATTCATGCAGGATGGCGTTATGCGCTAGAAACTTTTTTTCCTGAACACGGCTATCGCCATTCAGGTGCACCAGATTTTGAGTACTATTTTGAAGGAGACATGAGTTCCCCAGACTACCAAATGGAACTCTGGATTCCCATTGTGAAAGCATAATTTACAGGACACCTTCGGGTGTCTTTTGTGTTATACTGGAGACAGAATACGAGAAAGAGGAGTACTATGAACCAAGATACTTGGAAGGGGATAATCTTAAAGAAACAGGGGCTACTTACAGCGCAATCTGTTCAAGAAATTTGCCAGAACCTGAACGGCTTGCAGGCACAATTTCAGCCCTATGTCCATATTGGTTTTCGGAATCGGATGACGGGGCAGGATTTTCAGCAGGCAGATTGGCAGGAAAAGTTGACCCGTCAATGGTCCATCCGCAGGACTGTCCATGCCTATCTCAAATCTGAAATTCCTCTCTACATCCATGAGGGGCGTATGGCTGATACCGCCTATTTACAAACTGAGTGGCGGGATGGGTTGAAACCAGAAATCAAGCAACGGTATCATCAGATCATTTTAGAAGGTCTGAGTCAAGGTGCTTTGACCCGTGACCAGATTAAGGACCTTTGTCGGGCAGAGAAGATTAACCAAGAAGATGAAAAGCGTATTTTCAATGCCTGGGGCGGGCTCTTGCGCTATATGGTTGAAAGGGGGGAAATCTACCAGGAATATGGGGCCAAGCGTTTCCACTTACTCAAGGATTTTCAACCTCTGCCCAAGAAAGAAGCGGAGCTGGAAATTGCCCGCCGCTATTTTTCAGGATTTGGCCCTGTCAGTCTGGCTGATGCTCGTTATTATTTCAAGGAAAATAAGTCAACCGTACTTGATTGGATGAAGCGGCTGGACTTAAAAACCATCCAAGTTGCTGGCGAAGAACGTTTTTATCTGGGGGATTTGGAAGAAGCAGAGCTGCCAGAATGCCTCTTCATTGCAGGTTTTGACCAACTTTTGCTAGGTTATGAAAAGAAGGCTAATCCTTTTTTTAATCCTAAATACATCCCTAATATCTATACTTTAACGGGTATTGTCAAACCTGTTGTCTTTTATAAAGAGCGATTTGTGGCAACCTGGAAACGAGATAAAGGCACTATTTTACTAGACATCTTTGAAGACATCAGCCAACAAGAAAAGAAAGAATTGGAAGATTACCGCCAAATGTACGAGGAAGTCTTGAAGCAATAGCTGGTTTATGTTTGGTAAATTCGAAAATTGCAAAAAAATAACTAAATTTTCAGAATATTTCATAAAAACTATGATATAATACTTAAAATACCTATGAAAGAGATTACTATGAATAAGTCTTACTTTTATTTGGACATGAAAACACATGAATTAGAAGTTCCCTTCACAGGGAGGAACCGTCGTGTCCGTGTATTGTTGCCTAAGGGATATGCTGAAGATACGGAAAGGACCTATCCTGTTGTCTATTTCCATGATGGACAAAATGTTCTCTATAGCAAAGAAGCATTTTCAGGTCATTCTTGGAAAGTTATTCCAACGATCAAGCGCAATCCAGATATTAGTAAAATGATTGTGGTGGCAATTGATAATGATGGAATGGAACGGATGCATGAGTATGCAGCTTGGAAGTACAGTGAAACAAGCATCCCAGGTGTTCAATTTGGCGGGAAAGGGATCTTGTACGCCGAATTTGTCATGGATGTGGTAAAACCCTTTATTGATAAAGAGTACCGGACCAAATCCGACAAGGCACATACGGCTATGATTGGTTCGTCATTGGGTGGCAACATCACGCAGTTTATGGGATTAGCCTACCAAGATCAAATTGGCTGTTTAGGCGTCTTTTCATCTGCTAACTGGCTTCATCAAGATGCATTTGATCGTTTTATTGAGCGTAAAAAACTAGACCCAAGTCAACGAGTTTACATTTATGTGGGTACTGAAGAAGCTGATGATACTGACAAAACATTGATGGCAGGCAATATCAAGCAAGCTTATATCAATTCATCATTGACCTATTATCGACAGTTGATCTCTGGTGGAGTTCATTTGCACAATTTAGAGTTAGAAGTGATTTCAGGTGCGGTACACAACGAGGAGGCTTGGGCCTTATACTTACCAGATTGTCTACGTTTTTTAAGTGAACATTGGTCATAAATCAAAAAAATATAAAAAGGAGGACGTCATTATGCATGTCGAATTTTTAAGTCATTGGTCAGGAAACCTTGGTCGTGAAATGAACTTGAATCGTTATGGTCACGCAGGTATTCCGGTGCTCGTTTTTGCTTCATCAGGTGGTTCCTACAATGAATTTGCTGATTTTGGTATGATTGAGGCTTGCCGCGGGTCTATCGAAGCAGGTCATGTACAATTTTTCACCCTTACCAGCTTTGATAATGAAAGTTGGTTGGCTGATTGGAAATCCATTCATGATAAAGCAGAAGCTCACCGTGCCTATGAACGCTATGTGATTGAAGAAGCGATTCCATTTATTAAACATAAAACTGGCTGGTTTGATGGTATGATGGCAGCTGGTTGCTCAATGGGAGCTTATCATGCACTCAATTTCTTCTTACAACATCCAGATGTTTTTACAAAAGTCATTGCACTTTCTGGGATTTACGATGCACGATATTTCAATCATCATCAAGATTATGGAAATGATGAAGTTGTTTATCAAAACTCTCCAGCAGACTATATTTGGAATCAACATGATGGCTGGTTTATTGATAAATACCGCCAAGCGGATATTATTGTATGTACCGGTCTAGGTGATTGGGAACAAGATGGTCTGGACTCATTCTACAACCTAAAACGCGCATTTGAAGAAAAAAATATTCCTGCTTGGTTTGATACATGGGGTACAGATGTAACCCATGACTGGGTATGGTGGAGAAAACAGATGCCATTTTTCCTTCATTCGATTGGATTATAAGCTAGAAAGGACCTTTTATGAATTATCTCGTCATTTCCCCTTTTTATCCTGAAAATTTCCAGCCATTTACTATTGAATTGGCAAAAAAAGAAGGCGTTACTGTTCTTGGTATTGGACAAGAGCCTTATGATCAGCTCTCTGAAGAACTTCGTAATGCCTTAACAGAATATTTCCGTGTTGAAAACCTTGAAAATCTTGATGAAGTCAAGCGTGCAGCGGCTTTCTTAATTTATAAACATGGTCCAATGGATCGGGTAGAATCTCATAATGAGCATTGGTTAGAGACAGATGCAGCTCTTCGTGAACAATTCAATATCTTTGGGGCTAAGCCAAGCAATCTTAAAAAGACGAAGTTTAAGTCTGAAATGAAGAAATACTTTACAAAAGCAGGTGTTCCTGTAGTTCCAGGTATGGTTGTAAAAACTGAAAAAGATATTGAAAAAGCTGTGAAAAAGATTGGTTTCCCACTGATTGCTAAACCTGACAATGGGGTGGGAGCATCAGGAACCTTTAAGCTGACAAAGAAAGCCGATTTGGAAGACTTTAAAACAGCCTGGGATGGTCGTACAGCTTATTTCTTTGAGAAATTTGTCAATTCAAGTATCATTACAACTTATGATGGCTTGATTGACAACAAGGGAAATGTTGTATTTGAAACAGGATTAACTTATGTACATACCCCTTTTGAATTGGTACAAAGTAAAAAAGATAATGCCTATTACATTGAAAAAGAGCTTGACCCAAAATTGGTATCCTACGGACGTGCCGTTATCAAAGCATTTGGCATGAAAGAGCGTTTCTTCCATATTGAATTTTTCAAGGATGGTAAAGATTATATTGCTATTGAGTACAATAACCGTATGGCCGGTGGCTTTACAGTAGAATCTTATAACTATGCCCATTCAATTGATCTTTTCCGTGATTATGCCAATGTTGTTTCTGGAGGTTCAGTTGAGGAACGGCGTTTTGAACCGCAATACTGTTTGGTAGCAACCCGTCGTGATGCAACAGATTATGTCCACTCCTCAGATGCCATTCGTGATCATTATGCGGATAAGCTAAAAACAGTAAAACGTATGCCTGATGCCTTCGCAGAATTGCAGGGAAATGATGCCTATCTACTTGTAACCAAAAGCAAGGATGAATTAGATGAAATGATTGCCTTTATTGGGGAAACAAAATAGACTAGATTGAAAGATGCCAGAAATGGTGTCTTTTTTCTTTCCTTACAAAGCTGTAAGTTTTTAAATCAAAACTGTAAGTGAGCGCAAGCGGAATATTTTCTATAATAGACTCATAAGAAATAGAAAGAAGGAAATCATATGTCATTCAAATTTTTACAAGCAAAGAGAATAGAAGAAGAGGTATTCTCAGAAGTAGAAAAGGCTGAACTCCTGGAACTGGCAGAATTTTTAGAGGGGCTAGCACTTGATTTGCAAACGATACGATTTATGGCATACTAGAGGGAGGAAACTATGAAAAAGAAAGTATTTGGTTTGCTGGCTTTGGGCAGTATAATGCTAACTGCTTGTTCTTCCTCTTCAGCAGGCCTTAGCTTTAATGAGGGCTATCAGACTTTCCATTACAAAGAAAAAGACTATGCCGTTAGCAAACAGGAAGTTGCCGAAGATAGTATTCAAGGAACAGAAGTTAAGTTTATGGAATGGCCCGTTGTCAAAGAAGAAGGTGCAGTGAAAAAGACAGTCTCCTTGAACAATCTATATGTAACTACTAGCAAGGAATGGGCCATCGGTGTCCAAGATAGTTATTACAAGGTAGATTCAGAAGAAAATATTGCTGAGTCAGACCGAATCGACTATCAAGCATTACTTGATACAGTTGATTTTTCCAAAGTAAACAATTAGGAGTTTGTATGATATTAGAAATCAATCATTTAGAAAAAGTTTACCGCACGCGCTTTTCAAAAGAGGAAACTCGTGCTTTGCAAGATGTGGATTTTAAGGTAGAAGAGGGCGAATTCATAGCTATCATGGGGGAAAGTGGTTCTGGTAAGACGACTTTGCTTAACATTCTAGCAACCCTGGACAAGCCGACGAGGGGATCTGTTATCCTCAATAATCAAGATATTACCAAAATAAAGGAAAGCAAGCTAGCCGATTTTCGTTTGCGTAACCTGGGCTTTGTCTTCCAAGATTTTAACCTCTTGGATACCCTGTCTACCCAAGATAATATCTTTTTACCTCTGGTATTGGCGCGTGAGAGCTATGAGGAAATGGCGAAACGGTTGAAAGTATTGGCACCAAAACTGCGGATTCAGGACTTGTTGAAGAAACGTCCCTTTGAACTATCTGGTGGACAAAAGCAGCGCGTGGCCATTGCCCGTAGTTTGATTACCCAGCCCCAGATTGTCCTAGCGGATGAGCCGACGGCTGCCCTAGATTATCGCAATTCGGAAGACTTGCTGAATTTGTTTGAAGACATCAACCTAGATGGACAAACCATTCTCATGGTAACTCACTCAGCCAACGCAGCCAGCCATGCCAAACGCGTCCTCTTCATCAAGGATGGTCGGATTTTCCACCAATTGTACAAGGCAGGCAAGAGCAATCAGGATTTTGCCAAGGAAATTTCGCTCAATATGTCTGCACTTTTAGGGGGTGAGTAAATGTTTTACCTCAAACTTGCTGGGCAAAATATCCGAAAATCCATGGGTGTGTTTGCTCCTTTTATTTTAGCCAGTCTGGTCCTCTTTACCTTGATTTGTTCCATGTTCCTGCTCATGCTGAGTCCAGTTATGAAATCCATGGGAACAGGTGCCGTGTCTATCGGGCTAGGTGTCGTTGTATTGACCATTTTCTCGCTGATTATGGAAATATATAGCTTTAATTTCCTCATGCAACAACGGACTAGGGAGTTCGGTCTTTACAATGTGCTGGGGATGAACAAGAAGAAGGTGGCCTTGGTTGCTAGTATTGAATTGTTTTTCATCTTCGTCTTGGTCATTGTGCTGGGTTCTGCATTAGCTGGTGTATTTGCCAATGTTCTCTACTTAATTTTTGTGAATCTGACCAATTATAGTGACTTACACTTTAGTATTTCACCTCTGGCATTTGCCATGACCGCCTTTCTCTTTGCAGTTATCTTCTTCATCTTGGAATTACTGGCCATTCGGACTATTGGTAAGACGAGTCCGCTGATTTTATTCCGAGCTAGTGAAAAGGGGGAGAAGGAGCCAAAAGGCAATGTCCTTCTGGCTGCCCTCGGTGTCCTTAGCTTAGGTGTTGGCTACTACCTGTCACTTTCATCGAAAGCAGCAGGGTTAGCTGTCATCTATCGTTTCTTCATTGCTGTGCTTTTTGTCATTGCGGGTACCTATCTGTTTTACTTCAGCTTTATGACTTGGTATTTGAAGGCCCATCGGAAAAACAAGCGGTATTTCTATACGCCAGAGCATTTCATTACCACATCGCAGATGATTTTCCGGATGAAGCAACACGCAACGGGTTTGGCCAATATCACACTACTTTCGGTCATGGCCTTTGTGACCATTGCGACAACGACATCACTCTATACAGGTATGTCCAGTATGACAAGTAGACTTTATCCAAAGGAAACATCCATTACCTATCCTGTTTCGGATAGAAGCCAAGGTGAAACTGTCTATCAGCAATCGGTGCTCAGCCATTTTCCAGAAAAAGCCCATGACAGCCTATCCTACCTGACCTACCAAGCTGGTTTGGTCTATGATGGCGGCGAAGAGATTGTCATTAGCCCGGTAACCATTTCCAATCCAGATTTTTCTAAAATTGCCTTTACTTACTTTATCACGCAAGATGATTTCAGGAAATTAGGCAATGACCTTCCAGAGCTTGCTGCTAATCAAGTCGCCTTTATACGTCCGAGCGAGAAACCATCGTTGAAGAAGCTTGTTCTGGGCGTGCAAACCTTTGAGAATGTAGCCAATCTTGATAAAGTAATTTTCCCAGACATCACAAATACGCTCAATGCAGCTGTCATAGTGGTTAGCGATGATAGTGTTCTGGAAACTGTTCGTAGTTACTATGAAGCAAATAATCCGCAAGGTTATCAGGTTAGTCTGGACTACCGTGTCTTTACTGATATGACCAATGAGGAAGTGGCCACTCTTGGTGAGCAGGCAGGCGATGCCTATAATATCAGCGATGCTAATGGAGAATTTATTGGATACGTCATGCAAAAAACAGACTTTAATAATATGATCATGGGCTTCACAGGTGGCTTCCTCTTCACAGGTTTCTTGTTGGGCATTAGTTTCTTGCTGGGTGTTGCCTTGATTATCTACTACAAGCAGTATTCGGAAGGGCATGAGGACAAGAAATCCTATAAGATACTTCAAGAAGTGGGGATGAGCCAGAAGGCTGTCAAGAAAACGATTAACTCCCAAACGCTTTTGGTCTTCTTTATGCCATTGGCTATGGCAACCTTGCACTTTTTCGTCGCCCTTGTCATGCTCAAGCAAATGTTGATGGTGTTTGGTGTGGTTTCTTCAAGCATGATTTACACGGTTAGTGGTATTACATTGCTTGCAGTTGCCTTGTTCTACTTTATCATTTACAAGTGGACCAGCCGAACCTATTATCGTATTATTGAACGATAGCAGAAGTCTCGCTTATGCGAGATTTCTTGCTTTTTTAGGGAAGTGGTGTTACAATGGTAATACCAAAGGAATGCTAGAAGAGGTGAGAAAATGGCAGCTATTACATTAAAAGTTTCTGAGCAAGACAAGCTATTTATGCAGGCTATGGCAAAGTTTGAAGGTGTCAGCTTGTCAGAACTCATCCGGACTAAAACCCTTGCAGCTCTCGAAGATGAATACGATGCCCGCGTGGCAGATATTGCTTGGGCAGAATACCAAGCTGACTTGGCGAATGGAATTGAGCCGATAACACTAGAACAAATGGCTGAGGAGTTGGGCATTGAGTTATAAGGTTATTTTGTCTGCTAGGGTTCAAAAGCAAATTCGAAAAATGGATAAAACGGCTGCAAGTTTGATTTTGCGGTATCTTTATAAGCATATCGACGGGTGCGACAACCCTAGACAATACGGAATAGCCTTAACTGCCAATCGTTCTGGCCAATGGCGCTACCGTATCGGCAATTACAGGGTTATCGTCAGTATTGAAGATGACAAAGTGATTATGACAAGCATAAAAATGAGAAATGGAAGTATGTAGAAGCCAAGACTTGTGTCCTGGCTTTTACAGAATGAAGATGATGAAAAAAGAGAAGATTTATATTGTTGAAGACGATGAGATGATTGTCCTACTCTTGAAGCAGCATTTGGGAAAATCTTATCTAGTTGAAAGTGTGCAGAATTTCCGAGCTGTCAGTCAGGAAGTGGCGGAAATCAAACCAGACTTGGTACTGATGGACATTAACCTACCTTATTACAACGGATTTTACTGGACGACAGAAATGCGTAAAACCATGACCATGCCCATTATCTTTATCTCCTCGAGCGATGATGAGATGAATGCGGTCATGGCTATGAATATGGGTGGCGATGATTTTGTTTCCAAGCCTTTTTCACTGGGAATTTTGGATGCCAAAATTGGTGCCTTCCTGCGTCGGGTCAATCAATTCAGCAAATCAACTGACTTGTCTATCGACCAATTCCAGCTTAGTTTGGACGGAAGATTCTCAAGCGAATTGGAACAGGTTCAATTGTCTCCTACAGAAACCAAGATTTTGACTGCCTTGCTAAAAAGACAAGGGCAGATTGTCAGTAAGGAAGAACTCTTGGAAAAACTCTGGGAAAATGAAGAATTTATCGACCAGAATACGCTCAATGTAAACATGACCAGACTGCGTAAGAAGGTGAGCGAGGTCGGTTTTGAACGTATTCATACCGTTCGTGGCGTGGGGTACTTGGTCAAATGATAGCAAAATTTATCCGTGAATACCGGAGTTTTTACTTCTCCTACATTGTTCTGGCTACTAGTTTTATCTTGCTCTTCTTTCTCTATCAACTGCCCACCGAATTCCTGCAAAACGCTCTATTATTGTCCCTAACCCTTATCATCCTACTGACAGTTGGCCTGTTCTGGAAGTTTCGCAACCGCATGAGGGCCTTGGAAGACTATATCCTTGAAGAAGCTTTGCCCTTGCTAAATAAGCCTGTGGACCTTGCCTATCTCAACTTAATTGAAGCGGAAAAGGAGGCGACACGGGAGCAGCTTTTAGTCTATAAGTCACGAGAGGAGGATCTGCAAGCCGTGGTCAAAATGTGGTCCCACCAGATGAAAGTGCCTCTGGCTGCCATGTCTTTGATGAGCCAGACTGACAATCTCAACCAGCAGGATGTCGATCATCAGCTCTTACGCTTGGACAATTATATGGCAAATCTCCTCAATTACCTCAAACTGACTAACCATGCCAGCGATTTTCGATTTGAGCAGGTGGAAGTAAGAGAAGTAGTGGTCGATTTGGTCAAAAAATACCGCAATCAGTTCTTGCAAAAAGACATTTCAGTGACCATCGATGGAAATTGGCTACTGAAGACCGATAAGAAATGGCTTAGTTTTGCCATGTCACAGATAATTGACAATGCCCTCAAGTACAATAAGACTGGTGGTAAGGTGGCCATTGAACTGAATAAGGGAATTTCCATTTCCGATACGGGAATTGGGATTCTGGCAGAAGACCTTCCTCGCCTGTTTGATGAAGGTTTTACAGGTTTTAATGGCCGTGAACACCAAAAAGCGACAGGATTTGGGCTGTATCTGACCAAGCGGATCTTGAATCAGTTGGAACTAGCTATTTCCGTGGAAAGTCAACTGGAAGTTGGGACAACTGTAAGCATCACTAAAGTACAGTAAAAGCTGTGCTTTTTTCATTTTGAAACCGCTTTGAAAATATGATATACTCAATTTGTAGTCAATGAAAATCAAAATCAGACTAGGCGACGAAGATGCGGATAGAACTGAAGTTCATCAAATCAAGTCAACTACGTCTGCTTTTGATTTTCGAAGAGTATTAGTTTGAATTAGGAGGTTACTATGTCCCACCATCACGTCTTGCAAAATGGATCAGATATTCGTGGAATTGCTATCGCTACAGACGAATATGCTGTCAATCTCACTCCACAAGCCACTAAGGAAGTGGTTCGCGGACTTATTCATTGGCTAACTCAGAAGCCAGAACTGGCGCAGTCTTATCAAAATGGCCAATTGACCATCGGTATCGGTCGAGATAGCCGCCTCAGCGGTCCAGAGTTGGTTTCAGCCTTTACAGAAGAAGCCGTTCGTCTGGGGGTTCAGTTGCTTGACTTTGGCATGGCCACCACGCCAGCTCTCTTCATGAGCACCCAGTATCCGCAGTTCAAGTGCCACGCTGGTGTCATGATCACTGCCAGCCATCTGCCGTATTACTTCAACGGCATTAAAATTTTTTCGGAAAATGGCGGAGCAGAACATGAAGATATTGACTTCATCCTCTCGCATAGTGAAGACTTGCCGGCTTCTTCCCTTGGAAGTATCACCAGTGTAGACCTGATTACGCCTTATGCCCAAGACTTGGTCGGTAAAATTCGTACCGCCTGTGGTGGACAAGAAAAACCACTGACAGGTCTCAATATCATCGTCGATGCTGGAAATGGTGCAGGCGGATTTTTTGCTGAGAAAGTTTTGGCAGAATTGGGAGCAGATACCACTGGTTCACAATTCCTAGACCCAGACCGCACCTTCCCAAACCATGTTCCAAACCCAGATAACAAGGAAGCTATGGAAAGCATTCGTCAGGCTGTATTGAAGCAAGGTGCAGACCTTGGCATTATCTTTGATACCGACGTTGACCGTGCCGCCCTGGTCACCAAGTCAGGTCAAATCCTCAACCGTAATAACCTGATTGCCGTTCTCAGTCAGATTGTCCTCGCTGAACATCCAAGAACCAGTATTGTGACCAATTCCCCAACGACTGAACACCTTAAGGTCTTTATAGAAAGCCTGGGAGGCAAACAAATTCGCTATATTTCAGGCTACCGTAATGTCATCAACCGTGCTATTTTAGCAAACCAAGAGGGAGTTGATTGCCAGTTGGCTATCGAAACCTCAGGACACGCTGCCTTTAAGGAAAATTACTTCCTTGATGACGGAACCTATGTGGCGGCTAAGATTCTCATGCTCTTACCAAAACTGCAAGCGGAAGGCAAGTCCTTGGACGACTTGATTGCCCAGCTTAAACAACCGCTGGAAACCCAAGAAGTACGGTTCAAACTAGAAGCGGCAGACTATCGAGCACTTGGTGAACAGGTGATTGCTGACCTCCGCCAAACCAGCCTCGAAGGCTTTGTTTTTAACCCAGATAACGAAGAAGGAGTGCGGTTTGACCTAACTGAGCCTTATGGTGACGGCTGGCTCTTGCTCCGTATGAGCCTCCACGAGCCCCTCTTGGTCTTGCAGGTGGAGAATGACCAGACTGGCTATATTCCTGCCGTTTTACGAACACTTTCAGCCTTTTTGGATAAGTACCCAGCTGTCAATCAGGACAAATTGAAAGAATTGATTTAATGGAAAAAGGAGTGGGAGTGGGGAAGAACTCGACAAATAAAAAGGAGTTCGTATCCCCACCCCCGCACAGCTCAAACTGTCTGGGAGACAGTTTGAGGTTGGAAATGGAGCGAACTTTGTTCGCAACAGTCGTAATGGTCGGATTTGTAGTGTGAAACACGAACAAATCTGCCAATCAACCACTGTGCTGAGATGTTGATTCAAACTTTGAGTAGTGGAGTTGGATTTGATTCCAGCTCTTTTAATATTTTGTTTACATAATTAATATTACGTAACACTATAATTGATCAAGAGCATTTTTCTGCTCATCGTTGACGATATGAGTGTAGAGGTCAGTGACCTGGGTATTGGCGTGACCCAGCTGATGACTGACCAGAACTTGTGACTTGGTGGCATCATAGAGTCGCGTTGCTAGCGTATGACGAAGTTTGTGTGGAGTAACACGTATCTTAAAGTCTGCAGAATACTTAGCCACCATTTTTTCAATAGAAGAAGCATCGATTCGATTTGGCAAACCACGATATTCAGATAGGAAAAAGGCTGTATCTGTTTTTTCTGCCTTGTAGCGTTGCTGACGGATGCTCATATAGGCTTCCAGATAGGACTTAGCAAACCCAGCCACATTGACCGAGTCCCGTTTACCACCTTTACGGGTTACTTCGATAATCATCATATTGAGATTTACATCTCGAAGATCCAAATTCACCGCTTCTGACAGACGGACGCCAGAAGCCAAGAGAAGTGCCAGAATCGCCAAATCCCGCTCCTTATTTTTCTGGAAAGAGGAGAGGGCCCGGTTGGATAACTTGGCTTGGTATTCATTGTCTACGTACTCCAAAAACTCAATGGTTTCATCTCCCAAAAAGAGCTTCTGCTTGATGTTCTCCGCCCTTGCCGCCAAAGTTTCTTTCTTTTTTTTAGTGGAAACTTTCTTCATGACATTGCGGTAGAAGTAGGGCTCGCCCTGCTCATTTTCCACTTCTTCGGTTAAATACTTGAAGAGACTAGAAAGAGCCGAGAGGGTACGGTTAATGGTGGTCTGCGACACACCATTCTGCGAGGTATTGGCGTTCAGCAGGGGACGCTCCCGCAGATATAGAATAAAGGACTCCATATCTTTTTTTGTCAAATGTTCCAAAACATCCAGCGGAATGTCAGTAATCCGTTCAACAGACACCAAATTCGAATCTTGTAGCCACTCAAAGAATCGACGATATTCTTTCAGATATTCGTACAAAGTTGTAAAACTGTAGGGCACAGACAACTTTGACTGATAATATTCCAGAACATACCAAGGCATAATTTCTTTTAGTTGATCAATTTTTTCCAATAATAACTCGCGTCTCATCATTTTCTCCTGATTTTATCTATATGAGTAGTATAGCATAATCTTGTGTATGTTTCAAGAAAATTATAGTTTTTCGGAAAGATGTACAGGGTCTTTTATGATCTTTTTGTAATTGATAGCCCTCATATCTACTTAAGTTAAATTCCAAAGGAAATGTTTACCTTTGGAATTTTGAACAGCAACTAAAAATACAGGATCTGTCACTTAGACAAGACTCCTGTATTTTTTTAAATTATTCTCAGTTAATCTAATTGTTCAATCTTTTCTGAGCCTTTTCCCCAATAATACCCTTGTTGACGGTATAGACCAAATTTTCTCATCCATTTCGCCTTATTCACTGTATCGATTTTCACAACCACAATACTAATCTCTTTAGAGTAAATTTTATTTATTAGTCTCACACAATAGGCTAAAAATACAATATTGAGCCATGATAAAACATTGTTCCTATAGGTAATCTTGATTCCGTTATAATAGCTTCTATATTTATTATAAAGAAATTATGTATTATTTCCTTCTGTAAAATCATCAATTACAATTTTATAGTGATATTGTTTTATTTTTTTTAGGATGTCATGCAAACTATCTAATAATTCAGGGTTCCTAGTTGGAAAGTGTTGTGTTGACCATCTGCATCAATTGTTACGACTGCTTCTACTGATTTCAGATGATCCTTAATAAATTTGAATCCTGTTTTGAGAGCAAAACCTTTTCCCTCATTTTTATCGTTATGTATATAATTAGTTATCTAAAAAACTTTACATAACTAATTGTATGTAAAGTTTTAAAAATTTATATTACTAATAAAATATAAGCAAGTAGGACACTAATGATACTAAACAGTGAACCAATCAAATAGTATTCAGCAAAGGCTTGGCTTTTGGATATTTTATCATAGCGTGCGATGGATTTTGCAGTAAATACTAAACCAATAGCTGTAAATTGCCCCATGAGTAGAAAAATCCCCATAATCAAGCGTTCTAATTGGCCAATCAAGGCACCTGCACCTGTCACAGTCAACTCTTCTTCTCCTTCCGTTACCTGATATTTGTTGAAGAAAAGTTTAAAAACAATATTCACCGGCTTAGTAATCAAAATGATAAATAACAACTGCAATAATAGACTATTCGGCTCACTCCAAAATGAATAGGCAGAACTATTTACCTCAATTGTTTGATATAAAATGATGATACAGAAAATATGCAATAGCTGATCAATGACGAAGGTATTTCCGTCCCATTTTTCTTTTATCCAGCCATGTTTACTGAGGAAATGCTTACAATAATCAATTGCTAGGTGACTTAGCCAAACTTGAAAAAAAAGATCCCCATTATTAATTGGCAATAAAATAGCCAGAATAGATAGTGGAATTCCAACCACTGTTAGATGGAGGACGAGTGCTAAAAAATTCGTTCTTTTGGCATTTGCTAATTGTTGGCTTTGAAATGTAAAATCACTTAAGAAATGAGCAATCAACAAGGCTGTTAAGATTGGTTCTTGAACCAAGTAATGTGATAATACGGGTACGTACATGCTGTTACCCCTCTTTCTGACAAAGTTGTAGGATTAAACTCATCACCATTTGGCGATTCCGAAAATATAGTTTTATTCCACTAGATTTTACACGTTTTGTAAACGCGCTTGGAGTCAATTTCATTTTCTCAGCAATCGGTTTTTGCTTAAAATCTTCACTGTAGATGTTATTACTAATTAACATTTCAAATAAATCAGTTTGTGAATTATTCCAAGAAGCTCTGATAAAATCACTTGAGTTCAGTAGAGAGTTAATCACGCGGTTGATTTGTTTGTATTCAGATGAGAAGGCTATTTGACTAGTGCCGTAGTCGTTATTATCATGAATATAGTCAATTGCTTTTCGAGCTTCCCAATAAGCTGGACCATCAGCTCCGATACTTTGATGTGGATTAATGTCTGTGAGGATTTCTCCTAAGCCAATTCCGAATCGAATTTCTAATTCATTTCTAAAAGCTATTTTTATCTGATCTATCATTAGAAAGATGTGTGGGCTTGGTTTGCAAAGTGCTTGGAATTCATCACCTTTCGTAATAGTAAATGGAGAGGCAAATTCATTTGAAAAAGTATAATTGACACGTTTGATAACATGACCTAACCGTTCCTGAATATTTGAACGATTGTATACCTGTTTTGAGTTGATAATATCACCAATAATTGCTATGTATTGCATAACGTTTCCCTCCTTTTTCTTATTGTGTCCATTATAACAGACATTTCGTTTTGTGTCCATAAAAATAGACATTTTTAATTATTTCCACCATAGTGGACATTTTGTATTTGCTACTACTTCTGCTTCCCCTTGGAACATAAAAAATACTACACCAGTTGAACCGATGCAGCATTTTCTTATTTAATTTAGTCAGATTCAATCCAAACCGATAAGGAACCTGCGTTGACAGGGAAACGCCCCCAACCAGTTTCATTGAGCAAGACTTGGTCTTGTCGATTGCCTGTGGCATCTATAAACATTTTACCAGCATTTAATTGTCCCATATCCATATCTTTGTAGCCTTCATCTGAGTTGCTAATAACTGCTGCCAGGCCTTTAGGATGATCTTGGTCTCCTTGGCAGACCCAACCAATGCAGTTGGGATGATCAAAATAATCAATCTGAGGACCGTAAGTATGGTTTTGTCGAATTCCTAGTAGTTTATCCAGCATATCTTTAAAGGACTCCTGGCCAAATTCTCCAGAAATACCATAATAATCCCCATAAAAAATCGTTGGTAGTCCTTGTTGACGCAGAAGAATGAGTGCATAGGCAGCTGGCTTAAACCATTCAGCGATTGTTGATTCTAATGCCTGTCCACGTTGAGAATCATGATTATCGACAAAGCTAACCGCAAAGTTTGGATTTGATTGGACAAGACTACCATCAAAGATGGTTCTCAAATCATAACCAGCTCCGTCAGTGCTAGCTTGGAAAAGATTCATATGAAGGGGGACATCCACCACATCCATTTGAAAATTCGTTTCATTAATGTAATCTAAACTGGCTTCCTGACTGTTTTTCCAATATTCAGCAAAGACATAAAGATTGTCTTTGTATTGTTCTCTGACGTTTTGGATAAATGAGCTGATAAAGTCTTCTCCGATATGTTTGGCAGCATCGATTCGAAAACCATCTATCTGCGTAGTCTCTAAGAACCAACCTACCCAGTCCATTAAATGTGAACTAACTTCTGGATGTTTGAAATCAATATCATTAAACATCAGATAGTCATAGTTGCCATGTTCTCCGTCTACTTGATCTTGATTGGCCCAGCCTTTATTATCTCCAACAATCTGATAGATTCCTGTTTCCTTGTGTTTGGCGTCAAAATCTAGCCCTGTAAAATGATACCAATGCCACTTAAAGTCGTTATAGGTATTATTTCGTCCGGCAAAATCATAACCTGTGTAGCCCTCGATTTCATAAGGCTCTGACAGACTTTCTTGACGATTATCAGGATTCATACGGCGGACTTGGAAACGTTCCAAGTAGTCGCCTCCTGCCTTATGATTTAAGACAATATCTGCTATGGTTACTATTCCCTGCTCCTGAAGAGCCTGGATCGCTGCAATATAGTCCTTTTTCGTACCGTACTTTGTTGGGACGGTGCCTTTTTGATCGAATTCTCCTAAGTCAAAAAGATCATAAATTCCGTAGCCGACATCCTCTTTTCCTGTTGCTTTAAAAGCTGGAGGCATCCAAATATGGCTGATTCCAATTTCTTTGAGATGGCTAGCATCATTTTTCAAATTTTCCCAGTGCTTGCCATCTGCTGGCAAATACCACTCAAAGTATTGCATCATGGTTGGTCTTGTCATTTCGTAAGTATACTCCTATATTAGATATTAGAAGATTTATTTCCTCTTCTTTTTAGCTTTTTTAATTTTATTTGCTTGACGTTTCATGGTCTGTTTCATGGTAAATTCACCAATTTTGCCTTTCAAACCACCGCCAAACATTTGAGACATATCTGGCATTCCTGCGCCACCCATTAATTGGCTCATATCTGGCATACCAGCTCCGCCCATCATATCTTCCAGAGCAGACATATCCATACCATTCATGTTTGGCATGTTTTTAGGAAGATTGTTTGGATTGATACCCATTTGTTTCATCATTTTGTTCATATCACCAGACATAACTCCCTGCATCATTGACTTAGCCTGGTTGAAATCTTTGATGAATTTATTGACTTCGACAAAGCTATTTCCTGACCCAGCAGCGATACGACGACGGCGACTAGGAGTCAATAAATCCGTATTTTCACGCTCTTCTGGCGTCATTGATGACACAATCGCACGTTTACGGGCAATTTGTTTTTCATCAACTTTTAGATTGGAAAGAGCGGGATTTCCAGCCATACCTGGAATCATTTTGAGAAGGTCTTCCATCGGGCCCATATTTTGAACTTGATCTAATTGGTCAATGAAGTCATTGAAATCAAAGGTATTTTCACGCATTTTTTCAGCGAGTTCTAATGATTTCTTCTCATCATATTCCTTGCTCGCCTTCTCAATCAAGGTCAGCATGTCGCCCATACCAAGAATACGCGAAGACATACGATCTGGGTGGAAGGTTTCGATATCGGTGATTTTTTCACCTGTACCTGTGAATTTGATTGGCTGACCTGTGATGTGACGAACAGACAAGGCTGCACCACCACGAGTATCACCATCAATCTTGGTCAAAATCACACCGGTGATGGACAATTGATCATTGAACTCACGTGCAACATTAGCAGCTTCCTGACCAATCATGGCATCAACTACCAAGAGAATTTCATTTGGTTGAGCAAATTCCTTGATTTCTCTTAACTCGGCCATAAGGGCTTGGTCAATTTGCAAACGACCAGCCGTATCAATCAAGACATAGTCATTGTGATTGACTTTGGCTTGTTCTAAACCTTGACGGACAATCTCAAGAGCTGGAACTTGATTGCCCAACTCGAACACAGGTACATCAATCTGTTGACCAAGTGTCTTCAACTGGTCTATGGCAGCTGGACGATAAATATCGGCAGCAACCAAGAGTGGACGAGCATTTTCTTCCTGCTTGAGTTTATTAGCCAACTTTCCTGTGAAAGTCGTTTTACCAGCCCCTTGCAAACCAGCCATCATAATGATAGTTGGAATTTTCGGAGATTTAATGAGTTCGGAAGTTTCAGACCCCAATACAGCTGTTAACTCTTCATCAACGATTTTAACGATTTGTTGAGCAGGATTCAAGGTTTCAATCACTTCATGCCCAATAGCACGTTCGCGTACTTTCTTGATAAAGTCTTTCACAACTGGCAAGGCCACATCAGCCTCAAGCAAGGCCAAACGAATTTCCTTGGTCGCTTCCTGAATATCACTCTCAGAAATTTTTCCTTTACGACGCAGATTTTTAAAGACATTCTGCAAACGTTCTGTTAAGCTTTCAAAAGCCATATACTTCTCCTCTTAATCTCTATTATCGATACTAGTTAGAATAGCGATTTTCTCCTCTAAGTAACCATCCCCCGGATACCTAGTAAGAATTTCATCAAAAATTTGACTACGCACTACATAATCAGAGTACATATGTAGTTTCATCTCGTAGTCTTCCAGCAATTTTTCTGTTCGTTTAATGTTATCATACACCGCTTGACGACTTACATTGAATTCCTCAGCAATTTCTGCCAGACTATAATCATCTGCATAATACAGCTCAATATAGTTCATTTGCTTATCCGTCAGCAAGGCTGCGTAGAATTCAAATAAAGCATTCATTCGGTTGGTTTTTTCAATTTCCATAAACTTTATTATATCAAAATTTTTATCTTTTATAAATAAGAAAATCCGTCATCTTTTGAAAGAACAAGCGGATTTTTTAAAATATATTACATAATTTAATGTATGTTAATTATTTTCTAAATAAAACTCAAAGCGTTCGCCCACGTACTGGCTATTAACAAATTCAAATGCTTGACCATCTTCCAAATAGGAAACTTGTTTTAAAGCAAGTATAGCCTGATTCTTAGTAATTTCTAAGTACTGAGCAACTTTTTCATTCGCCAAACGAGCAAAGATTGTTTGCTTACTTGTTCCAATACGATAACCATTATCTACTAGTGTTTTGAAAAAATGATTGGTTACTTCTTCTTTTGGAACATTTTTAATCAAACGCTCCGGAATGCTGGCTACTTCATAAACAACCGGTACATTGTCAGCATAGCGAACCCGTTCCATTCGAATGATTGATTCCCCTCGAGACAAACCAAGCTCTTCAATTTCCTTTTCGTTTGGTTTTGTACGAGTGTATGACAAGAGCTTGCTCGTAGGTGTTTTCCCTTGAAGCAGTACCAATTCAGTAAAGGAAGTTGTTCCCCGCATCTTCTCTTGCACTCGAGTGCTGGCTACATAGGTGCCAGAACCCACTTTTCGTTGCAAGACTCCCTCTTCTACTAATAGCGTAATGCCTTGCCGTAAGGTCATGCGAGATACTCCAAATTCTTCTGATAAATCTCTTTCACTCGGCAAGCGCTGACCGATGGTCCAAATCCCCTGGTCAATTTGTTCTTTTATCTTATCATGAATCGTAATATATACTGCTTTCATCTCGACCAACCTTTTTCTTTCTAGTGTACCAAAAATATTCTCATTTGACAAAAATAGACCGATTTTTATGTGGAAAAGTGATACCGCAAACAATAAGAAAGATTTTCCTAAAATAAGCAATGTAAAAAATAGAAAAATACGAACACTTTGTTTTTATAAATTACTCATAGTTTGCAAAACAGATATTTATGAAATATAGTTTGGAAAATGTTCGCTTTTATGATAAAATATGTACTAGTATTTGAATTTATTTCAAAACGAAAGGGTAAAACATGACAAAACAAGATGTCCAAAAAATCATTGTACTGGATTATGGTAGCCAGTACAATCAGCTCATTTCGCGTCGTATTCGTGAATTTGGTGTCTTTTCAGAATTGAAAAATCACAGAATAACTGCCGATGAAGTTCGTGTTATCAATCCAATTGGTATTGTACTTTCAGGTGGTCCTAACTCTGTCTACGCAGAGAATGCTTTCGATATTGATCCAGAAATATTTGAATTGGGTATTCCAATCTTGGGTATTTGTTACGGAATGCAACTCATCACTCACAAGCTAGGTGGTAAGGTTGTGCCTGCTGATGAAGCTGGAAATCGTGAATATGGTCAATCTAACCTACAATTGAAAACCGAGTCAGCTTTGTTTGCGAATACACCAGAAGAACAACTAGTGCTTATGAGCCACGGTGATGCTGTCACAGAAATCCCAGCAGATTTCCATCTTGTTGGTCTTTCATCTGACTGTCCTTACGCTGCAATTGAAAACACGGAACGCCGTATCTACGGTATCCAATTCCACCCAGAAGTTCGTCATTCTATTCATGGCAATGACATTTTGAAAAACTTCGCATTTGGCATCTGTGGTGCACGTGGCGATTGGACGATGGAAAACTTCATAGAAACTGAAATCGAAAAAATTCGTCAAACAGTTGGCGATAAGAAAGTCTTACTCGGTCTCTCTGGTGGTGTTGACTCATCTGTCGTTGGTGTTCTTCTTCAACGTGCTATCGGTGATCAATTGACTTGCATCTTTGTTGACCACGGTCTTCTTCGTAAAAATGAAGGCGATCAAGTCATGGAAATGCTAAGCGGTAAATTTGGACTGAATATTATCCGTGTTGATGCGGCTAAACGCTTCTTAGATTTGCTAGCTGGCGTATCTGATCCAGAGAAAAAACGTAAAATCATCGGTAATGAATTTGTTTACGTATTTGACGATGAGGCGGGCAAGTTAACAGATGTTGAATTCTTGGCTCAAGGAACACTTTATACAGATATCATTGAGTCTGGTACAGATACAGCTGAAACCATCAAATCTCACCATAATGTTGGTGGTTTGCCTGAAGATATGCAATTCAAACTGATCGAGCCACTCAATACATTATTTAAAGATGAAGTTCGTGCCCTAGGTACTGCTCTCGGCATGCCTGACGAAGTTGTGTGGCGCCAGCCATTCCCTGGTCCTGGTCTTGCTATCCGCGTTATGGGTGAAATTACAGAAGAAAAACTCCAAACTGTTCGTGATTCAGATGCTATTTTACGCGAAGAGATTGCCGAAGCTGGTCTAGACCGCGATGTTTGGCAGTATTTCACGGTCAATACTGGCGTACGCTCAGTGGGTGTTATGGGAGACGGTCGTACTTACGACTATACGATTGCTATTCGCGCTATCACTTCTGTCGATGGAATGACGGCTGACTTCGCCAAACTTCCTTGGGAAGTTCTTCAGAAAATTTCTGTCCGTATCGTAAATGAAGTAGCTCACGTCAACCGCATTGTCTACGATATCACAAGTAAGCCACCAGCAACAGTTGAGTGGGAGTAGTTGTAGGAGAGCTAGAAATCCTCTTATACCAAGGGTTTCTGGCTCTTCTTATCTTTTTACTGCACTTTTATTGCACTTTTTTCATTTCTTTGTTTCGCAAGTAGTCTACAGTAAATTGATTCTTTGGTGAAGTATCATAATTTTGTTTTGCTTCTTTAAAGGAAATGGCTCCATTTAATTTGTTAGCTACCTCGAAATTACTGTTAGGATAAAGATGTCCATACGTTCCTAAAGTCGTCTCAATATCTTCGTGTCCTAGACGATCTTTAATGATAAGTGGATTTTCTCCCATACTGATTAACAAGGAAGCATGAGAATGCCGTAACCCATGGATTCTGATTCGATGGATACCAGCCAGCTTAGCATAGCGTTCAATAGCATATGATAGTGTATGTTTTTGGGTAGGAATACCGTTATAGCTCATTACAAAGTCTGTCTGAATTAGATTTTGTTGTACTTCCTTCCATTCGGATAAATAAGTTAATGTGCATTTATCTAATACAATATGACGAACGCTCGCCTTTGTTTTTGGTTCAACAAATCTATAATTCGATTGATTCTTGTAATAGAGTGTTTTGTTGATGGTTAGTACTCCTGAGTCAAAATCAATATCTTCCCATTGAATGGCAGTAGCTTCACCAATTCGCATTCCAGTCATAAATAAAAACCACAGAGAGATAAATAAAAAGTGTTGATAGTAATCTTCTTTGTAAATTAGAGAGATTACTTTTTCAAATTCTTCTTTTGTCCAAAATTCAATTTTAGACTTTTGCTTTTTCACATTGCCAATAATCTTAGATGGATTTGTGGTGGTTATCCCAAGGACAATTGCTCGATCCATAGCAACTGAAAATAGTCCTTGAACAGCTCTTACATAAGAAGACTTACACTTCTTTGATAATTTTAGTTGCCAATTTTGCACATCAATAGGCTCAATATCGGAAACAGCCATTTTATCAAAATAAGAGAAATGCTTCTTAATAGTTGGTAAGCGATTTTCATATGTTCTGAGCTTTACCTGTGTCTTATACCATGGAAGGAAAATTTCAAAGATATAATGTTTAAACGTCATTTTATCCTTATTCTCACTTAATTCTTCTGGTTTCATCAATAGCAGTTTCGAATATTCTTCTCTTGCTTCTTTTTTAGTAGTGAATCCACTACGATATTTTTGAATTTTTTTCCCTTTAGAATCATAACCTAGATTTGCACGAAAATAATAGGTTCCATTCTTTGCTTTTTTTATTGGGTCTTTAACCATAGTTTTTACTCCTTACTGTGCAAAAACTACTCAGACCTGTTTTCATTTGAAAACCGAATTCCTAGAATTTCTTCAACAGCTTCACGAGGGACTCTATCTAGCTTTCGAGATTGATAGTAGATATGCCCTTTTGTAATCATCAATTCTTTTGCTTTTTTTATGATGTCTGCTGAAAAAGAAGTTCCATATCCTAGCTCAACTAAATCCTTTTTTGTGACCGTTATCATTATTACTCCTTTCCCAATTATAGGCTAGGAAAACTCCAATATTCACCTATAATTATATCAAATAGTTTTATAATAATACACTGACAAGAGAAGAATATCTTAGCAATCGAACAGCTCTAGCAAAGCTCACAGGAATTTCACTTCTGCATGGTTCTCATGTAGCCGTACCCATTGCCTGTGACGCTTCTAACGCTCGGACTATGGCTATACGGGAGTATCATTATCACGATAAGAAAGTCATGGCAGCAATCCTGCTAAAGATTACTTTCGAATTACTAACATGAATCGCTCACTAATTTTGTAGGTCATGGCGTGTTAGTTCATCAGCTCTTTTCTTACCGAAACGTATTCGATTGCCTTTATTTGGTTGTCAAAGAACGTTTGGCTTGTTAGCCTATCAAAACCTACTGAACACACAATATGCTTTGATGGAATAACAAACCTCCCAAATCGGGAAGCGTGGATACGATTCGACACGCTTCCACGAAAAAATGGGACTATTTAATTTCGAACGATAAAATCTTAGAGATGAGTTTCGTTTCCATTCTGCCACGTAGGGTTTCATCAATAACCATATGAGAATTTCCATATTCGTCTGTCATGCGACGTAATGAACGTTTTGAGGTATACCCTCGATAATGTTTAACAATCTGATTAATTGCTTCCACGTCGCCATCTGTCGCCTTTACAATGAGGGGGAAGGGAACCCTTGGATAAGCTGTTTTCATTCTTTACACTCCTTCATGAATTCTTTAATCATGGCTAGTCCACTTATTCGATGACGATAAACAGTCGAACGATTCAATTTTAGTAACTCCGCAATCTCCACATCACTCATATCCATAAAGTAATGAAGTAAAATAATGTTCCGTTTTTTCTCTGAAAGATGACGCAGGGCTTCACTTAATAAATCACTTTCAACATTGATTCTTAATCCAAATAATTTAAATAGTTGGAAATCAGTGACGTACGTATCAACAGTAGAAAAAGAGTTGACAAGGTAGTTATCTATATCAGAAAACGAGACTTCTTTTGCTGATAGTCTGTCTAGATGTTTGAAGTAATCTTTTCGTTCATCTTCAATAACTTGTTTACAGATATAGTCAAACTGATTTTCTATTGTGGTCTGAAAAGAAGATGGTTTCATGTTTCTCACCCCCTTTCTGTCTAGGAAAGGAAGTGAGCCTTGCTCGTTTATCTCCTTTCACTCTTAGTCCCAATGTGAAAGGGGGATTTGTTGCATTACTGATAAATAAACTTTGTAAAAAAGTTCTGAATAGCCAAAAAAGCATATAAACAGATTTATTTCTCTGTTTACATGCTTCTGTTATTCTATCTATATGATTTATAAAACCACATTGGTGGACGTACTTATCTATTGCAGATAGACGACTTTTTTTGACAAGAACCCAATGTAAGGAAATTTATTGTATATGATGTACTTCATGGCGACGTTGACCTCCAACAAACCGCCATTTGGAAGTAATATACAATATTTTAACAGCGTAAATAGCACTACCATATAACGGTTTTTTTTATTGGCGTTTAGTAGTGCTTTTTATTAAATATAAACCTATAAACCATATAACACGTTTTTCTATACCTGTTTTTAATTCAGTAGGAACAATAAAATGTATAGAGGTGGTCTACTATGCGTAAAAAAGAAGATAAATATGATTTTAGAGCCTTTGGTTTAGCCATTAAAGAAGCTCGATTGAAACGAGGTTTAACTCGTGAACAAGTGGGAGCATTGATTGAAATTGACCCACGGTACTTAACTAATATTGAAAATAAAGGGCAACACCCCAGCATACAAGTTCTTTATGACCTTGTATCGTTACTTCATGTTTCCGTTGATGAATTTTTCTTACCTGCTAATAACTTGGTAAAAAGCACCCGACGATTACAGATAGAGAAATACATGGATAGCTTTACAGACAAAGAACTATCCTTAATGGAAGCACTAGCAAAAGGTATCAATGAAGCAAGAAATATTGAAGGCTAGTCAGTAAAATTCAGATAAACAAAAAGAGCCGATAAGATGAGAGTTTCATTTCTCAAATTATCGGCTCTGCGTCTTGGCGTCTGGCTCTTTGATTGTTATTATATTCATTTTTTGAACATTAATTAAAGTTTCGTTCTTACATTTGGGGCAGTATAAAGGGAAATTTTTAAGTATAGTATCCACTCGTATTCGTAGTCTTGTTTTATTTCCACAAATAGGACACAATATCCACTTGTAGTTTATAATAACTATCTCCTCCTTTACACTTTAATTCAAATCTTTATTAAAAAATATTTCATCTTATTTAACAAGAAACCATATTTATATAACAACATAAAATACACTAAGTTATTTTATTGAACATATATCGTACTTTATCTATCCGACTATTTGGACGACGGGGCTGGCAAACAGGTTCACCGGTAGTAACATGGTACCCTTTTAACTCTGTTAAACAAACACTACGTCCATTTGTAAAGAAAGTTAAATCACTACGATATTCTTGAATACACCGAGCAGGGATTTCTCCACTAAGAATGACCTCATTATTTTTCAATTGAGTGTCTACGATGTTCGCACAATATTTAGGAGCATCGATGTATGCTCGTGAAAGATATTCCTGTGGTGCATAAACTTTAAAACTAAGATATGGCTCTAACAATTCTGTTCCAGCTTTTTTTAAGACTTGTTCCAATACAATAGGAGCAAGCATCCGAAAATCTGCTGGGGTACTAACAGGGCTATAGTATAAGCCATACTTAAAACAGATTTTACAGTCCGTCACATTCCAACCATACAATCCTTGTTCACAGCCATAGCGTATCCCCTCCATAACTGCATTTTGAAACGATTGATTTAAGTATCCAAGAGAAACCGAGCTCTCATACTGTACTCCGCTCCCTAATGGAAGCGGTGCTACAGATAGACCAATGGAAGCCCAGAAAGGATTCGGTGGAACTTCGATGTGAATGGTATACTCTGCTTTTTTTAACGGTCTTTCCATATAAATGACTGTAGGCTCTTTTATTTCTATCTCCACATGATACTTTTCTTGCAGCAGAGCACAAGTCACTTCCATTTGTACTTTCCCTAAGAAAGAAAGTATGATTTCATGTGTCGCAGAATCCACATAATATCGCAGAAGCGGGTCACTGTCGGAGATTTCTAAAAGTGCATCAAGTAACATTTCCCTTTGTTGAGGTTTGCTCGGTTCAACAGTCGTTTGCAGCAGAGGGAGGGGATTTTCAATTCTCTCTCTCTGTGGCAATAGCTTTGTATCTCCAAGAACACTATTTAACTTCAAAAACTCATTCTGCAAAATAACAATTTCCCCGGAATAAGCCTTATCGATTTTACATAATTCACCATTTATTGAAGTATACATTTCTGTAATTTTTATTTTTTCCTTTTCCGATATTCTAACCGAATCTCGCAAATGCAGTACGCCACTATAAAGACGTATATATGCAAGACGCTGTCTTTTTTCCGAATACTCAATTTTGAAAACTTTTCCGCAAAGTTCAGACTGACCTCGATGTGTTGATGAATAAAATTTATTCGTAATCACTTCTATAAGGTTATCAATCCCTATATTGTTTTTTGCACTTCCGTGATAAACAGGGAACAGGGAACAATTATGAAATCTTATGCTTTCCTCTTGTTCGAGTTCCAATGCTTCTAATGATTTACCGGACATATATTTCTCTAAAAGGTCATCGTTTCCCTCTATTACCGTATCCCATTGTTCAGATTCGGTAAAGTTCATTACACGCATATTAGGATGCAGTTCTACCTTCTGTTTGATTACAATTTCCGCAGAAAGTTTCTCTTTAATATCCTGATAAACCGTTGATAAATCAATTCCATTTTGGTCAATCTTATTGATAAAAAAGATTGTGGGAATACCTATTTTCCTAAGTGCATGAAACAATATACGAGTTTGTGCTTGTACGCCATCTTTTGCAGAAATCAGTAGAATTGCCCCATCTAATACTGATAATGAACGATATACTTCTGCTAAAAAATCCATATGTCCTGGCGTGTCTATGATGTTTATCTTAGTATTTTTCCACTGAAAAGAGGTTATCGCCGTCTGAATTGTAATTCCTCTCTGACGTTCTAAAAGCGTATTATCCGTCCTCGTTGTACCTTTGTCCACGCTTCCTAATTCTGTAATCGCTCCACTGTTATATAATAAGCTTTCTGTTAAGGTAGTTTTTCCCGCATCAACATGAGCTAAAACTCCAATATTAATAATTTTCATGTGATTTTCCTCCATTCAAAAGCCCAAAAGGGCATAAAAATCCCAGTGATAAATACTCTTATCACTGGGATTTTTATGCATAACCATAGGCATACAAAGCATACAGATATTCTCCGGATACTTTAGAATCACATGATAAAGGTATTCTTAAACTGGGTACAAAAAACTAAGCCCTCCTAAAAAAGGACATCCAATTATTTGTTCCCACTATCAAATTGACAGTTTATTTAAGAATACCTTGCCGCATATTTATTAACTCCTTTTAAATAGATACTTAAATAATAGCACGTAAGAGCATATTTGTAAAGGAATCTCCAATTTTTTCATATATTATATGATTAATTTTATAATAAATTTTTTCATAGGATCTTATCATAAGATATGAGAAAATATAAAACCAATCTATAAGTTTAATTTTTTTTACAGTTTTTTTACAAAGTCTTCAAAAACCTCTTCAGGTGTTTTGAATCCTAAACACTTCATTGGTCGAGTGTTAATCTTCTTGACCACCTTATCAAGTTGTTTTTGAGTAATCAAGGACCAGTCTGTTTTTTTAGGAAAGTATCTGCGTATCATACCTATCCGATTTTCAATACTTCCTTTTTCCCAACTATGGTATGGATTACAGAAATACGCTTTTTTTATTATTCTTTTTGCTCCGCGAAGCGGAGTCCAGCTAGCATTCGGTTGAGCTGTGAACGGGCTTGTCCCGTGAGTCCGCTCGAACCGGTTGTTAGGTGGCGCCAGTCCACATTTTCCATTATTTTCTTCGCAATTGCAAGCAAATCATCGTTTTCCTGCGTATGTATAGGTATGGGAACTTACATTCCCCATCGGGAAGGGATAATCCAGACCATAGTCCGCAATTCTCTAACCCAGTACCAAGCCTACGCAAGTCCATCGCATACTATCCTTGACCGCCTTGAGCATTTTGCTGAATGTGCCGATTGGACCAAGGGTGTTGCTCGAATACGTTGCCATGATTGTGGACATTCGTACTTCAGGCCATTTTCGTGCAAGGTTTTCCACCTTTGTCCCTCGTGCGACCAAAAACGAACCTTACTCTATGCTGAATACCTGGCCGAGGATTTGCTTCTTGATCTACCGCATCGACAATTTGTTTTTACGATTCCAAAAATTCTCCGTCCCTATTTTAAATCTGATAAGCACCTGTTTGGCGAAGTGTCCAGGCTAGCATTCTCCTTACTTTCTGATTTTTTCTCCCTGGCAGCCGGTCAAGAACTACTATGTGCCTGTGTTGTCAGCTACCAGTCGTTTGGTGAATTCGCTCGATTCCACCCGCACTGGCATGTTCTGGTTCTGGAAGGTGGTTTCACCAAGCACGACCGTTTTGTATATATGCCAATCGGGGCCGACGAAGGGATGCTCAAGGTCTGGCAAGCAGCGATTTTGGCTTTGTTTCTGCGCAAACAGTTGATCGATAAAGCTCGTGCAAACATGTTCAAGGACTGGAAGCATTCCGGCTTTAGTATCGAGAGCGATACCAGGTTATTCAGCAAGACCGATCGAGAAGCCTTGGGGCAATATGTTGTCCGAGGGGCTACCTGTGCAGAAAAAATCCAGTATGATCCAGTTTCTGACACTGTAATTTGGACAGCCAGCCCAAAGGGCTTCTACAAAGGAAAAACAGAGACCTTCAAAGGCTTTGAATTCGTCGACCAGCTTGTGGCCCATTTACCACCAAGGCGGGTTCAATTAGTCCGTCGTTATGGGGTATATGCCGGAAAAGTCCGTAAGCAGTGGCAAGAGCGCCCCAATATTTATAGCCTGGCTCCAGAAAGTTGGCAAAAAGGTCATCCAAGCGTGTCTAAAATTGTCCAAGCAAAAGCGCCAGAGAAGCCAGAGAATGAGGAAGCGATGCAAGTCCCTGATGCATGGTCTAAACTGCGTAAACAAAGTTGGGCAAGGTTGTTACAAAAAGTCTACGAGGTCGATCCGTTTATCTGCCCAAAATGCCAGGGGTCAATGTCGGTTGTGGCGATAATCGAGGATCCCAAGGAGCTTGCCAAGATTATTAACTGGGCAAAGCAGCAGGAACGGGAGCAGCCAGTGGCCGTCTGTGCTCGTTCACCTCCTGAGCTTGCTTTGGTGTCGGTATAATACCCAAGAACGAAGTTTATGCGGAACAGGATAACACCTCGAAATCGGAGTTTATATGGCTTCGTGGGGAAGTTATATGTGTTAGCTTTCTCGCATTGGCGCGTATCAGGGGTTGACGGCAGAAATAGACTGGAATTACACTTCTTGGAGTCGGCGTTGCCGGAAAATTCTGATTGGATTAGTTGTTCGGGGTGCGAAAACAGTCGTAGTTCGGGGAAAAAACCGAATTTTGACCCGAAACCGCAAAAAACCCGAAATGACAGTTCCTATCAGTTAATATTCTTGTTTGAGACTGAATCCCCTCTACTCCTGATATAACTATTATTGCACCATCTAAAACACTTAATGAGCGTTCAACTTCTGAAATAAAATCTACATGTCCTGGAGTATCAACAATATTTACTTTAACATCATTCCAAGTGAAAGATATGGTTGAAGATTTAATAGTAATTCCTCTCTTACGTTCAAGCTCCATTGAGTCTGTCTGTGTGTTACCTAAATCAACCCTTCCAACAGATTTTATAGCTCCACTATAATATAATAAATTCTCTGTTATCGTTGTTTTTCCAGCATCCACATGTGCAACGATTCCTATATTAATTATTTTCTTCATAATCGCCACCTCCAACTCTATTAGACGCCTTCTTATCCATTATCATAGAAACAATATATAGAACCAATACTGGTGTCACTAATAACGAAGTACATGCTATACCAATACTTACTGAAATATTCGTAGCTATAATTCCTATAATTGGCCCACCTAAAATTTGACCTAAGGCATTTATTTGTCCATTTATAGAAAGCACAGTAGCTCTAGCCTTATCATCTATATGTCCATTTAGCCATGCACTGAATATAGGTTTATTTATAGTTCTAAAGGTATTTGTTGCTAAATACGCTATTAACATTAAGCTAAAGTTTTTTGTGATAGCAAATATAAACATAAATAATATATAAAATATATTTATACCTATCAAAAGCTTTCCATTATTATTTTTATCATCATCAAGTCTATTTGACATAAAATTCATAACTATTGCACTTAACACCATTCCTGCAATTCCAAAAATCCCAAACCAAGTGACTGGGTTAAGATTCCAAAGCTTAGGAAGCACAGTATCTTGCAGAAAATGTGCATTAGAAAGTCTGTCATATCCTTCGCTCGACAATCCATAAAACAAAGTCACAGAAAGTAAAATCATAATTATAGATTTACTTTTTATAAACTTAAGACCAGACTTAAAAGTATATCCCATCTTCTTGAATGTATTTAAATCCTCTGGAGCAGATGGTTTAAAATTATTTTCTGGCATATATACCCCTAAAAATAATGCAAGAATTATAAATAAAACTCCACTAACTATAATAGGCAATCTTACAGAAAAATTAGCTATTACAGTGCTTAATACTATTCCAATAACTGATCCTATCTGTCCTACTTGTGCCCCCTTCATATAAATTTGATCCAAATCTTTACTCCTCTCTTCTTCTGCAATCCATGCTTCAAGAGATCCGCTGATGAAAGTAGAACCCACTCCCCATACTATCTGTGCTGCAAGTACGAAAATAAAACTAGAAATAGAGCCCTCTAAAATAAGTCCTAACCCTGTTAAAACTGCACCTATAACAATAGATAGTTTACGACTATATACATCCGCAACTATACCTGTAGGAATTTCAAATATGAAACATGCTGTCTCTAAAGTAGTTCCAACAAGTATAAGCTGAAGTGGATTTAAATGAACATTTTCAATGTGATACACTATCATAACTGTCGCTATCAACGAAAAACACATTGCAGTAATAGCTGAAAATAATAAATAAATTTTATATGCTGAAAGTTTATTAACCATTAATAATCACCATCCTAGTATTTCTTAAAAAATTTGTCTTTCTTTTCTTGAATACACCGAGCAGGGATTTCTCCACTAAGAATGACCTCATTATTTTTCAATTGAGTGTCTACGATGTTCGCACAATATTTAGGAGCATCGTTGTATGCTCGTGAAAGATATTCCTGTGGCGCATAAATTTTAAAACTAAGATATGGCTCTAACAATTCTGTTCCAGCTTTTTTTAAGACTTGTTCCAATACAATAGGAGCAAGCATCCGAAAATCTGCTGGGGTACTAACAGGGCTATAGTATAAGCCATACTTAAAACAGATTTTACAGTCCGTCACATTCCAACCATACAATCCTTGTTCACAGCCATAGCGTATCCCCTCCATAACTGCATTTTGAAACGATTGATTTAAGTATCCAAGAGAAACCGAGCTCTCATACTGTACTCCGCTCCCTAATGGAAGCTGTGCTACAGATAGACCAATGGAAGCCCAGAAAGGATTCGGTGGAACTTCGATGTGAATGGTATACTCTGCTTTTTTTAACGGTCTTTCCATATAAATGACTGTAGGCTCTTTTATTTCTATCTCCACATGATACTTTTCTTGCAGCAGAGCACAAGTCACTTCCATTTGTACTTTCCCTAAGAAAGAAAGTATGATTTCATGTGTCGCAGAATCCACATAATATCGCAGAAGCGGGTCACTGTCGGAGATTTCTAAAAGTGCATCAAGTAACATTTCCCTTTGTTGAGGTTTGCTCGGTTCAACAGTCGTTTGCAGCAGAGGGAGGGGATTTTCAATTCTCTCTCTCTGTGGCAATAGCTTTGTATCTCCAAGAACACTATTTAACTTCAAAAACTCATTCTGCAAAATAACAATTTCCCCGGAATAAGCCTTATCAATTTTACATAATTCACCATTTATTGAAGTATACATTTCTGTAATTTTTATTTTTTCCTTTTCCGATATTCTAACCGAATCTCGCAAATGCAGTACGCCACTATAAAGACGTATATATGCAAGACGCTGTCTTTTTTCCGAATACTCAATTTTGAAAACTTTTCCGCAAAGTTCAGACTGACCTCGATGTGTTGATGAATAAAATTTATTCGTAATCACTTCTATAAGGTTATCAATCCCTATATTGTTTTTTGCACTTCCGTGATAAACAGGGAACAGGGAACAATTATGAAATCTTATGCTTTCCTCTTGTTCGAGTTCTAATGCTTCCAATAATTTCCCAGACGTATATTTCTCCAAAAGGTAATCATTTCCTTCTATTACCATATCCCATTGTTCAGATTCGGTAAAGTTCATTACACGCATATTAGGATGCAGTTCTACCTTCTGTTTGATTACAATTTCCGCAGAAAGTTTCTCTTTAATATCCTGATAAACCGTTGATAAATCAATTCCATTTTGGTCAATCTTATTGATAAAAAAGATTGTGGGAATACCTATTTTCCTAAGTGCATGAAACAATATACGAGTTTGTGCTTGTACGCCATCTTTTGCAGAAATCAGTAGAATTGCCCCATCTAATACTGATAATGAACGATATACTTCTGCTAAAAAATCCATATGTCCTGGCGTGTCTATGATGTTCATCTTAGTATTTTTCCACTGAAAAGAGGTTATCGCCGTCTGAATTGTAATTCCTCTCTGACGTTCTAAAAGCGTATTATCCGTTTTCGTTGTACCTCTGTCCACGCTTCCTAATTCTGTAATCGCTCCACTGTTATATAATAAGCTTTCTGTTAAGGTAGTTTTTCCCGCATCAACATGAGCTAAAACTCCAATATTAATAATTTTCATGTGATTTTCCTCCATTCAAAAGCCCAAAAGGGCATAAAAATCCCAGTGATAAATACTCTTATCACTGGGATTTTTATGCATAACCATAGGCATACAAAGCATACAGATATTCTCCGGATACTTTAGAATCACATGATAAAGGTATTCTTAAACTGGGTACAAAAAACTAAGCCCTCCTAAAAAAGGACATCCAATTATTTGTTCCCACTATCAAATTGACAGTTTATTTAAGAATACCTTGCCGCATATTTATTAACTCCTTTTAAATAGATACTTAAATAATAGCACGTAAGAGCATATTTGTAAAGGAATCTCCAATTTTTTATCAAAGAGAGTACGTGATTACAAAATAGCTGTAATAATGTACCAATATTTGTTATTTTACAATCTTCCAATTATCTTGTTTTTCTAATATCAACTCAAATTGCGAGATTTGGGTTGCCTTTGTTTCTTGATCTAAATATTTCACAGCGACATTCACGATTACTTGGTTATCTTTTCTGGTAAAGATAGGATTCACCAATTCCTCGAAAACATATTCCTTGTTAATCATAGGTAACACATGATTACTTACATAGTAAGTCAATTCTTTTTCTGTGGCGGTAGGATAGAGCTGGAAGAACGTTTCTAAAAAGCTAGTGATTTCGTCCATCGTTTCTGTATCTACTGTATGGTCACTTTCTAGCTGTTTGGGTTGGTAGTCCGATTTTTGAGGTTTCTTACTCATTGTCGGATTTTTGATAATAACCATATTATCTGATTCATCTATATGGACAACCACATGAAAGCTAGACGATATAGTTTCCTTGTCTTTGTCTTCGGCAATAACTTGTTCAACAGAAAACAGTACCTCAAAGGTGTTCTCATTCACTTGAGAAACCTGCCACACCTGTATATCGTTCACACTAGAACTAGTAGGAATATCCTTACGAATCATTTCTTCATTTAATACCTGCAATTCTTCCGTCAAATAATGGGTCAATTTTTCATTTCGTTTATCAATGGCTTCTTGGGATTGTTGCCACGAAAAGTAGTCTTTCGCAAAGGATTTCACAAAACTTTCTACTTGGTTGGTATCGACAATCTGCTGTTTAATGATTTCTGTTTCACGGACAGTATGAGTGTCAATGGCAGTAAAATTTTTATAGATTCCAAATCCGACACTACCAATCAATAAAACCCATAAAACAAAGGTTAATTTCTTATGCGTGCCAACTTTAATCATCGGAACTTTTCTTTGCTTGCTCGGTTTTTTAGATTTCTTTGGTTTCTCCTTCTTTTCTTTTCGCTCGATTTTTATAATCATTTGATTCATTCCTTTCTTAGTTATGAATAACACGTCTAGCCCCAATCAGATGGTCTTGCCAATAACGACTGCTTAAGTCGCCATAACCGATTGGGTCGCCTGCATGATAAAAGCGATTTCCCTCTAAATATATCGCCACATGAGTCACATATGTGCCTGCATTATAGGTTGAATGAAAGAAGATAAGGTCGCCTGCTTGGGCTTCTTCCATAGAGATTTCTTGCGTAGCGTCATACTGATCTTGGGCGACACGAGGGAGAGAAATGCCAGCTTTGTCATACACCCATTGTATTAAGCCACTACAATCAAAAGAGGTGGTAGGCGACGCCCCTCCAAAGACATAGGGAAACCCTTCGTATTTCAAGGCTTCGTCCATAATGACTTGCACGGTTTCATCATCAAATTCTGTTGGGGAAGTGTCGGTTAGGTATTGTGAAACCAACTGAACATAAAACTGATTTCCATAGTTATATCGCCAACCACCATTCACAGGTATGGCTATGGGATTGGGATAGTCTGCTTTTTGACCACCCGACTTCTCTTTAGAAAACTGTTCGGCTAATTCATAGGTATATTTTTTCCCATGACTCCTCACATAATTTAAAAAGCCACCGCCATAATTATAAGATTGGATAACAGAATCTATATCCACTCCTTGTTGTTCTGCACTGGTTAATAATTCACTGAAATATTTAACCCCTTGTTTGATGGACTCTTCGGTACTCAAACTGTTGGGCGGTAAACCCAAAGATTCGGAACTTTGCATAACATCTTCTGCTGTACCGCCCGATTCCACTTGCATAATGGCTAAGATATAAGAAACATAGTCTTCAATCCCATATTCCTTACCATATTTTTCAATCAACGGACGGTGTGCCAACACTTCTGGTGAAACGGTCACACCGCCTTGTGGAATAGAAGAATCCTTGTTGTTTTCGCCACTGTCCGTATCATCTGCAAAGAAAATGACTAGGAATAATAAGAGAAAAAAGAAGAGAGAGAAGACCACACTACAAATCACTGTTATTTTTAGCTTCATGTTTGTTGTCCTCGCTTATCCGTTCTTTTATTTAGCTTCCTCTGATTGAATTGCTTCGGTGGTGTCTTTTGTTTTTGCTCTTTTTTCAATGGTCGCTGATGATTTTCACGTTTAGTGTTTTGTGACAAAACAGGCGTGACGGTTTGCTGACGCTTGCGAACATGCTGCTGGTTATTCTGAACAGGAAATGATGGGTTTTCTTTTCGTCTTTTTTCTTTTGCTTTATCCAGCTCCAAACGCTTTTGAGCAATGTTCTTTCGTTTTTGCTCCTGCTGGTTCATACGCTGTTGTTTGCGTTGAGCTTTGGTATCTGCCATAGATTGTTTAAAGTCTGTTACATTATGAGTGACATTCTCTTTTCCTTGATGAAGGGCATATTTGACATGGGTTGGTGTCGCCTGTATCTGTTGTTTTGCCTGCTTTCTTTTATTGACTAGACGATTTTTCGTGTCCAATACATGGGCTGTCTTTTCACCTAATCGTTGCCCGATACCGCCTTGTTGCTTTTTCACATTGGAAAGTGCTGTTTCTTTCTTTGGTGTAGTCCGTTCATTTTGACGAGTATGGTTAGCTTTATTGGTTTGATTCTGCTTTGTTGTCATTGTCTTTTGCTTCGTTGACCCTGCTTTTCCACGAAAAATCTTACTCATACTGCGTTGAAATCTTCTGGTTTGTCGATTCATCATTTGACGAGGTCTGCGAAACACTTGTCTGCCCATGTTTTGAGAGTCGTTGCTTTGTAAAGAGAATAGGCTCATTAAATCGCCCAGTTTAAAATAAATCCCTGCAAAGGTCACAATTTGTAAAAACATAATCATGAAAAAGGGAGAACTTGCTGACAGCGAATAAAGCATAGTGGAAATACTAAAGGCAACGGTAATAATCAAGGTAATACCAGCCCTTGTCATAATCACATTAAATAACTTGGTAATGGCATGCCTGCCCATGCCATCAAAACTCGGCAACATACTTAATAGGAAACTGATTGGCAAAAACATAGCGAAAATAATAAATAGCACTTGCGAAAAAATCATGATTCCTGTTAGAAGGAAAACAAAAATCGAGATACCAATATTGAATACAAACAAAAAGAAGACTGTTCCTAATCTGGAAATCGTCTTCGGTAGGGTTAAATAGGTATTGTCATGATCTTCAATTTCTTCAATCACTACATTTTCTCTATCTTCACCATCGTTTGTATCTGGACTGGTAGACAATAAACTTTCCACACGTTCTTCCCCTAACGCTTCTACATCAGTGGAGCCATATTGAAGCAATAGCCATGGTTGCTTTACTTGAACAGAGAATAAGCTGTCACGTATCATGTCCACACTGTCTTTCCCTTGACTATCCGTGTTAGGAAGAACAATTTTTGTCCCAATATTCAGACTGGCGGTACTGACATCTTTGGAAAAATCATTGATTTTCGCAATATAATCGGGTGCATACGCAATAAAGGAAGCCGATAGAATAAACACCACGACAAAGTTTAAAACAGCTCGTATCACTTTCGTCGTTTCTCGCTTAACCAATCCTGTATAGGCAACATAGATTCCAACAATGAGAATAAAAAGAAGGAGGAAACCGACATAAAACCCTGAACTGGAAAAGCCATTCGGTGTAATGCCTGCAATCGTCTGCATGTTTTCGCCAATTGCTTGGGATGTTTGACTAATGAAATCTAAGGCATAGGCTTCTTTCACCAAATAACCTGTGGCGTTCGATAGATAAAGAGAAATTGTCCAAATAAAATTAGTAATGGCATACAATCCATACATCACCGATTGTCCTATGCCATCACTCCAATTCCATGGAAGCCAGCCCCAGCTATTGTCCACATAATAATCAAGCTGATATTGATTCAAACCATACTTGGAGTATTCATTGCTTGTATCAATGGTTTCATCAACTAAGCCTGTCGCTTGTACTGCATTGCCCAGCGTGCCTAATAAAAGTAAAATAACGCCCACACAAAGGAGCGTTATCCAACTATAGTGAAGAAATTTCTTTTGTTTTTGTGTCATTCTTCCACCTCATTTCGCACAGGCGGTCTGGTATCAAAGGCATGAAGCAACTCTTCAAAAATCGGGTGAAACTGCATAACCCCTACACGACCATAGATGTCTGAAACTAAACATTGTCCATTTTCTAATTCACGTAAGCGTTTCTGATTGTTTTCATCTTCCTTGTCCACACCAAAAAATTCTAAGGTCTTTTTGATTTCCACTAGGTCAGTGGAACGAAAGGCAAATTTCAAGCCAATATTATTCTTCATCTTTTCATCTAGTAAATCGTCCGCGTTTTGAGTAACGAAATAGACCCCTGCATTCATGGCACGTCCTGCTCGAACCAATCGCATAGATAGAGCTTTTCCTTGTGCCACTTGTAAAAAACTCCAAGCCTCATCAAGGTCAACAATTTTAAAAATGGAACGGTCAGAGTGGATAAAGTCTAAAGCAAAGGTACTAATGACAATCAGCATTGCCACACTTAATAATTCCATGGTAGTGTATTCTTCAAAAGAGCTATTGGAATCGGGTAAGACCAAATCTGCCACTTGAATAATATTGAGTTGTTTTTCCAAGCTAATGGATTGGGTGACGCTGCCATCACTGAATAACAGATGGGCAAAATCATAATCGACAAAGCTTTCGATATGGTCAGCAATACTATTGCTGATGGGCGTATCTTCTTTTCGCAATTCATCAATCACCAATAACAACCCTCGTTGTTTGCTTTGAGTTACACTCCGAATAGCTTTACGCAGGACAGGAAACTTCTCGCTATCTCGGCTGGAAATACCTGTTAAGAACGTGAGAATATCAATGGCAAGGCTTTCTGAATCTTTCGGGAGTTTTAAAATCACATAAGGGTCAAGTAACCCTTTATTGTCGTTCTCACTCGTGAGATTAACAATATTGATTTCATGGGCAATATCAGGTAAGGTTTCTTTCCATTCACCACGTTCAGCTTTTGGGTCAACAATGGTTGCCTGTCCGCCAAAGAGTACTGAATAATAGACCAGCATATTGTTAGAGAATGATTTTCCGCCACCTAATGAACCAATAAAAGCGGACGCTAATGCATTTGTTACAGAGCCTTTAATTCCTTGACTTGCAAGGCTAGGTTGGAGATAAATATTTCTGCCTGTATCGAGATTGTAACCGACGTAAATACCAGAATTTTCACCAATCATTTGTGTAGCACCGAAACCAAGACCAGCCAAAAAATCCGACGTGACATATTGAATATAGTCATTGATATATCGCTTGCTTGAGGGAATAAATTCATTATGCAAGCCTAGCATATCGCCAAAAGGTCGTACTAATTTGATAGACAGATCATCATAAAAATCTTTTACTTCATCACAACGTTGTTTCAGCTCGTCCAAATTCTTTGCCGATACCCGTACCACATAGCTTAGTTTGTACATAGATTCTTTGGTTTGGTCTAAATTACTTTCTAATTCATCGACAGATTCTAAAGCGTCCACCACATTAGTACTGGTTTCGTTGTCGCTTTCCCATGCGTGGCTATCTAAATCTTTCAGTTCTTTCTTTTTATTGCGAACGGTAGATAAGGCTTTTTTATTGGCGACAATTTCAACATTCATACTGGTATCAACGGGGAAAGTAAACTGCTGTTGCTGGTAATAAAAAATTTCACTATTAGGGAAATCCAATTCACCAACAATACTATTAATTGTAAAATACGCCACATAAGTAGTGGTATCTTCCTGTTCAATCCGTAAATAGCGTTGATTTTCTTCGATTAAACAGCGAGTGGGTTTGAGAATATCGTATTTCTTTACCAACACTTTTTTATCTTCGTATCGTTTCGGTAAATGGTAGTCGTAGTCATCAAAAGGGACACCTGTTTGCCCGTAAAGATGTTCAATAATATAACCAAAATCATCTTTCTCCAATTTACGAATCTGAAAGCGTCTGGATAATTTACTTTCTAACAACTGTTCCATCTTAGAAAAGCGTTCGATTTCCGCCATAGGCATAGAAACAAAATCGCCCATTAATTTGTGATTCACACCATGAAAGAATTCCGCAAATGCTTTTTGAATTTCTTTCCCAACATTTTTTACGGATACTTCCTGTTCATTGAGGTAGAGTTTAAAACCAATAAAAAAGCGATAGTCTACTTGATTGTCACCAATCATAGAAATTAACGCTTCGGTCTGTTCATCTATTTTTTCGTAAGCTATCTCTTTTAATCGTCCAGTGATTTCTTTTTTCGATTGTTCCTGTGTGGCTCGAATACTTGATTCGGTTGCTAGTTGCAGAGCATGAATCTTGCCATCACGATTTTGGGCAATCAATTGACAGAAATTATCATGAACTTGAATTTTTTCATCGGAACTTAAAAAACTGTAATTATAGGGAATTAATTCATAATAAGCGAATACTTCGCCATCATGATTAAATACGAGATTATCTTCCATATATTTAATCGGATATGCCATCTAGTTGTTCACTCCTTACAATCGTAATCGATTCATTCATTGTTTCTTTTTTTAATCGTATTTGTTTGCCAGCGTAGGTTACTTTAGGGCGTAGAGCATAGGTAATGATAGACTTTAGAAATCCATAGGGTTTCTTTCCGTCAAAGGTCTTTTGGCACATGAACCCAGTGAGAACAATGGGAATCCCTAAGTATTTGAGTAGTGCTCCGTCAATCAGAGAAAGTGGTGGTAAACTGCCAAAGAGTATGACGACAAACAAAGAAACGATAAACCATGTCATTTGCGTAAAGGTAATTGGGAAAGGGAGTTGTAAATCATTAATCGCATAAATCACTTTTTCTACTGACCAAATACTGGTGTAACTTCTTGTTTTTTTCATGTCTTCACGTCCTTTCCGTAAAAATAGAAAAAGAACAATCAAAATAGGTGATTGCTCTTTCAATGCTTTAACTATTCAATTTTATTTTTTGTCCATTTTGCAATAATACCTTCATCAGTTTCTTCATCATCTGGATTCATTGAATATCTGAAACTTAAATTGGTATCTGACCCTAATCGTTCATATAAGCTGGGTCTATACAATCTCGTTTTATTGTCATTAAAAGGACTTCGTTTTCCCAGCTCACCATTTCCCTTTAAAGGATTTCTTCTAACTGAAAAACAATATTTTTTTCTGGGATCTTCTGAATCACTTTGACTTAATGAGAAACACATGGCTTCTTTTTGGTCTTCATTTTTCTTCTCACTAACTTCTGTCGGAATAAATCGAGCAAGAGTTTGGCTAAATTGAAATAAAACATCTCCCAAGTTACTACTGTATTCGATACCAAAATATTCTCTTATTGTTTTCGTGTCTGTATATAATTTTACCGAATTAGCATAGACAGCTAGCATATCTGAAAAATCGTTTTCCTTTAAAAATTCTAGTTTTAACAGAGCATATTCTGGAACTTTTTCCTCTTTTTCAAATAGCTTAACAAGTACAATATAATTTTGCTGTTTGTAACGAAAGTAAAAGGAATCTATCACCCAGCCTTTATCTTTCATGTCTAGTTTTAATAGTTTAAGATTTTCAAATACATTTACCATAATTTATACCTCTCCGTGCTATTTATTAATTTAATTATAACACGGATTGTTAAACTTACTGACAATATTCAAATACCCCATGAGAGGTAACTAGGTAATTACCCTCTATTTCCATATCACGTCCCAAAGATTGGTAGTCAATATAATTTTGTAAATTGGAAGGGACTTCACCAAGCTGTCCTGTTTCTTCCACGTAATAACGGGCGACATCTTCCATCGAATCACAATCACTATAACAATGAATATCCTCTTTGTTTTCCAGTAATTCTTCCAAGCTACTAAACCACATGCCTTGAATTTCTTTGAGTTCATTATAAATAGGTGTACCTTCGATTTCTTGAATGGCTTCACATAGACGGTTGATTTCACTAATCGGCGTGTATTCGTCCACATCAAAAGGAAGCTCAAAATCATGTATTGCATATTCTTCGTAGTCCTCATTTAAACCGATTCTTTCTGCCATTTCTTCCTCATCAATTGGTGGAGTAAACCATGCTCCGACTAATTCACCTTCATTATACCGTCCTAAATTTGCCACATAGACTTTCATTTCCAATTCTTATCACATCCTTTTTATAAAAATAGTCATAAAAAAAGTAGCAATCAGTTAATGACGCTACTTATCAAGGTATCCGCTAATATAATCTGTAACTGTACTTGAAATACCTATTATTAGTTTTGCTTCTCTCTTTCCAATAATATTTGTATTAGGGTGTGCAAGTGAATGCCTATTTCTTGCTTCATTAAGAGAGCTAATCATTCCATTTGATGACCTTATCGTTGTCTTCACTATATCAGCAAGTTCAGTAGGTTGAATTTCTTTTTCAATTAATTGTTGTATCCTACTATATAATTTAGATAGATTTTCGTCTCTAGGAACTGTAATTTCATATTTTTTTAGTATTTCAATTAAATATCCATGAAAAGCAGTGTGAACTCTGTCAAAGGCACGTTGATATTCACCATTACTCATAAAAGACTCAGCGTCTTCAATAGCTTGTGAAACCACATCACTAATTTTCAACTGACTAAAGTTAATTACTTCGTAATTCTCTGGAAGTGGTACTAAAATAGTATCCACTAATACATTATCACCTTGTTTATCATATATGGAGCTTGCTGTCTGGGTAATCAAATCTTTATGACTTTCAAAAAAGTCTAAATCATCAAAAGGAACTCTTATTTTAAGATATGTGCAAAGCGTATTCCAGCCCTTTTTATATCCTTTATAATAAGTAAAATCGTCAGTCTCATCTAAAGTTACCTCTGATATTTTCATTTTAGAAACAATCTCGTTACCTCCTTCATAATAATTTGAAGAGCTCTTTCTTTCTAATGTTTTAATTAAAAGAGATTTAAATTGATCATTTGTAAACATATTCATAAATCCTTTCATAACAAAATATATACTTCCTATTTTATCATGAAAAATATCTGTTAAGCACCAATGATTCGGTTAAATAAGTTTAATAACACATCTTTCACGCCAGCTGCATTGAACACAAGTCCGACGGCGATTAGAGCAATAATCAAGAAGCCAATGAGTTTTGAAAATTCTCGTTTAAAACCTAAAAACAGTCCAATGACAACAATCGCTAACAATACCAATGACTGTGCATTATCCAAGAACCAGTTGTACAAATTCTGCCCAAAATTCATGTGATTGTCCTCCTTTCCTTAAGATATTTTTCTCGATAATAGATATAGCTTTTTACACGCCTTAATAATTGAAAAGGGGTTAAATGCTCTCCATAGACGGTTACTCGATTGGTATAATTATTATAAAATCTCACCTTGTAAAAATCATAGGTATAGATGGTATCACCAGCTTGCCGTTTTCCCTCAATAATGAGAGACGTATATTTCCCTGTATTTTGTATATACGCTTGAAACTCAATGCCACACTGAAACCCTAACTTCTTTAATTCTTTTGTTAAAAGGCTCATGTAATCAAATCCTCCATGGCTAGATGTTGTTGTTCAATTAATTTCTCATGTTTTTCTGTCAGTTTGGCTTCCTGAATCATGGTGGAGATAATGGTTGTACCGTTGAGAACATCTAAAATGCTTGCGATTTTTAATGTAGGGGCGACTTGATGATGTAACCAGTTCAATGTTCGTTCAAAAGAATAAGGCTCTGGCTGTGTGGTTAGGCGTAATGCTCCACGATTTTTACCGATAAACCATTCCCAATGTTCATTAGTTTTCCAATCACTCCGACGTTTAGTGTCGTCTTTATCTGCAAAGCGGATATAGCGATTGATAATTTCAAAGGCTGTTTTTTCCGCCTGTTGATGTGCCAATAAATCTTTCATGGCTTGGGTGGCTCGGTCATTTTTTAACCGAATTTCAAACCGATTCTTTACTTCTGCGTCTTCTAAGGGAACATCATTTTTCACGTATTGCTCATAATCTTTCTCATATATACAGAAATAGACTTCACTTTTTAATTAGCCAATATAAAGTGTGTTTCCCATGTATGGTTTTTCATCACGGTGAACCAATTCACCACTGCGATAATTTTTAAAGCTTCGAAAGACGGAAATGCATTCTTCCTGTTTACATTTCTTTGCCAAATCTGGAATATTCAAAATCCCTGTTTTATCGTTGATAGCTAAATCCAAGCGTTTGAAAATACCTTTATGTTCCATGCAATCTTGAAAGAAATCATACCAGCTCCGATGTTGAGCCAATAGAAAGTTTTCAAATTGCCGACAGCCTTTTCCTTTCAGTTCTAATAAAACACCTTTACTTACATCATGAGAGACTAGGACAACAATATCACCGAAACGATAGTGTTCGGGATAAGAATAATAGCCAAAGTCTTCGTGTAGCATATAATCCATATTCAAACGTAAAACCTCACCGATAATTTGAGCCACATCATTGGTAGGGAATCGAATCCGTACATAGTCGAATAACATCTCCAATGGGTTATCGGGATTGAAGCGTTCCAAAGCGTTCAGTAAATCTTCTTTCACCTGTTGAGTAGGGACTGCCTTGCCTGTTTCAATATCCGATAGGTAAGGTCTGGTAATATGAGAAGCAACCGCCAGTTTATTTTGAGAAACGCCATAAGCCAGTCGCTTTTCTTTCAATTCCTTAATCCAAATTTTTTCGTTTTCCATTCGCAAACCTCCAATCTAAAAAAGATGTAAACTATGACCCTTGAGTTTACACCTTTCATATTTTCCGCAATCCTTTGTACCATCAACATTGGTTGATGAGAATTGCCTGTTTTCAGTTGTATTTGTGCCCCCCTGTTAGATAGAGGGGGCTAAAGGATTGGCGTGGCTAACGCCACACCAATCAAAGCAAGTCTGAACCTGTACCTTTCACTTCGTGCGGTACAGGCTCAGATTGCTTTTTTTGAATGACTTTTCCTATTTCTCCTAAGAAATCGTACCTTTTTGGTACAAGGGGTGTATAAAACTCACTAATCACACTTTTTCCTGTATCCACGTAACCTCTTCCCTTGATGGGTTTTAAGAAAAATTGTTTTTGTGTATCGCTTCCGAACATCATACCAAAGCCCATTTCAGACATACGACCCAAAGCCACACGGAAGTTAAAGTTGTCCCGAATCCCATCACTAAAATATTTTGCGTCTGGACGTTGACAGGCAAGAATTAAAAAGAAGCCTGCTTGTCGTCCTAACATTACAATTTGTTTGAGTTTATGAATAACGGTGGTACTTTCACGACCTAGCATATCCATCATTGCCACATATTCATCAAAAATAAGAAAATTGGCAGACAAACCAAGATAAGCATAATTTTCTCCTGTTTTATAGTTAGGGTGTTGTTTCATGGTTTCACTGCGATCAATCATATCTTCGTAAAATTGATTGATACATGCCAACATATCTTCTTTACGGTAATAGACATTATTCATGACCGCCCCTAAGTCTGCCAAATCAGCATTTTTAGGGTCAAGAATATAAAGCTTTGCATTTGTATGCAGGAGAGATTCAATCAATGTGAGAATAAAATAGGATTTTCCACTACCAGTGCCCCCAGCAATTAACATGTGAGGGAGAGAATCGAACTCCCAATAGACCGATTCCATCAATTTGACACGTCCATCTTGAGCTACCACGTCTTCAATGCCAATTCGATTGCCAATAGTATCATAAAGTAGGACATACTCTACATAAGAATCTTTCAACGTTTTTTCCACTAATTCACAATACAATCCTGTTTCTAGTTTGTTTTCTAGGTGCAAAAGCTGATCTTGATATTTCCCTAAGGTGATTTCTACATGAATATGGATTAGTCCATCTTTCATTCGATAATATATTTTAGGAAAATGGCGGATTCGTTGTTTGGTTTTCTTGCTGGGTAAATCTTTAAAGAATCCCTCTGATTGAGTTTCTTCGGCTTCATACCAATGATTTTCTAAAATCATACGAGCTAACTTTTGACGGTGCTCTAACTGTTTTATAGAATCTATACGATAGTGATAATAAAGCCAGCTGATAAGTCCGCATACAAAAAGAGCAGTGAGAATACTGCTCCAAAAGTATGGCGTATGAAGTTGATAGAAAAATGTATCTAACTGAACTGCTTGCCAGTTCACCGATTGTAACGCTCTCCAATGAAAAGGGAGTAGGACGACTAGAAAAACTACCAGCAATGAAATTAGTACAAAATGATAGACCAAGTGCTTATCGTTGGCTTTGATTCGCTCTCCTCTATCATGAAGCAATGGCATAAAAATCCTCCTTTCCACCTATCAAAATAATTGTGTATTGTAGATACGAGCCTGTTTATCAAAAGTTGGTTGAGAAATGGCTTCATATTTCTGATAAGCGATTCGCTTTTCAAAGCGTAAATCTTTTTCTTTCGGATAATAATGACGTCGATAGAGAGTGTGTCCTAACAGTTTTTTCGCTTCTTTTCTCAACGGATAGAGATAGCGAAACATGCGTCCATTGATTTTCTCAATCCCTTTGTATTCGCAAAATGCCTGGGAAAGCCAATGCTTTTTCTCTACCTGTTCAAAGCGAGCATTTTCCTCTAATAAAAGGCGAGCACTTCGAGGGTGTATCTTTTCCCATGACTGCTTATCACGATAGACACTTGTCTTGAAATACCCGCAATAAAAGAAGTTGGACGCTTGATAGACATAGCCACATTTTCCCTCAATTCCATCTGCCAGTGTATATAAAAAATGACAGTCCGTATGTTCTTTCAACCACTTAATTAGAGCTGAAAGAGCTTGACTGCCAAAATAATTGGTTTGATTCATTTCTGGAAGAAAACACATCTTTCCAATTTCTAAATAATCTGTGGTTTGAAGGGAACTGTCGGGAAAGAGTTTGCGTATGGTTTGTAGGGGTTGCGTACCCCAGCCTAATTCCACAACGCCTAATAATTTTTCTTCTGAAAAAATCCCTAGAAAGTATTTACACAATCTAGGGAGTATCTTTGAATAATGGTATTGCCGAATAAAAGAAATGGCTTCATCTTTCGGAATTTCTTTCAAAATCAATGGTGTGTTTGTCATAAGCAACACCTATTTTTCACTTTCGGACGCTTCTTTTTTATATTTCTGATGAGGTTTTGTCTGTCCTTTTAATACAAGATCGTCTGCTTTCACGTACCAATCAACGTCTGCCCCTCGAAAAGTAGCCGTCGCTACGGTATCTGCCACAGGATTGATTAATTCCACTTCTGCGTTGTAGTCAAATTCTTTCAAAGGAACAGAAGCGGGGATACTGACTTGTATCATGCGTCCTTGTCCTTTTGATTTTAAGTCATAGGTACGTTCTTTAATTTCTTCGGAAACCGTACCATCTTCATTCTGGATACGAACCTCACGACGCAAGGCGGAAAATTTCAATGTGCCAAATGTCTGGTCTTTTTCAATCACAATACCTTCTGCTAATCTCATATTTTTTCACCTTTCCTTTCTTATGCTTTCACCATATCGTCTGCGTGCATAATGTAATTGGTAAATCCTCAATTGCCAATTTTATAACCTTCTGCGGTAATATGTGGGTTGATGAGTTTGACTTTTTCGTCGGATTCAAAATGTTTCTCGCCAGCTTCGGAGGGAAGAATGACAACAATATCATCTGCTCGTTGAATCGTTGAGTATAAATTGTAACTACGAGAGAGAATGGTTGGTCTGCCATTTATTCGACGTTGTTCAATGTTCCCTTCACCAGCATATTCTAATTGTCCAAATGTTTTTTCCATATTAGGAATGACATATTTAAGTTCCATATTTTTACCTATCCTTTCTGTTTTTATGTTTGAATGAATCTTATTTGTGTGATGGTTTTAAAGGGGGGAGAGCGACCTTTTGATTCTTGATTTTTTATTTTCATAAGTTCACTTCCTTTCAAAATTGGGTAAAAAAATAGACGCTCCGTACTGAGCGTCCGATTCCTACTATATTTAAAACAACGACTACCTAGGTATTTTAAATATTATAATCAAATTCTATTTTATCTAATAATTGAGTGGGATAAAGCAAGTCTCCTTTACTCGTAAAATAACCCACCTCTGAGAAAAGAAATAAATTATTTTTTGCTCTTGAACAAATTACGTATAGTAGTTTTCTCGCTGAACTAATTCCTTTATCAGAAACATTAAAAATTTCATTCCAATGAGGAATTTTCCCGTTTAGAAGATTAATAGCGATAACAGTATCATACTCATTTCCTTTAACTTTATGTGCTGTAGTAAGTGTGATACCATCTCGAGATTTAAACATCTTCTTAAAACTAGATACACTACTAGATAATGAATTATTTTTTATCCGATCTTCTACTTCGTTAATAAAAAATAGATAGTGCTTAAAAATAGACGGGTAATTTTTCTCGTCAATATTAAGATTAACAAATATATGTTTGGTAACAAATTTGTATAAATCAACACCGTTGTCGTCTCCACTATACATTCTTTTCACACTGTTTATTAGCTGTAATAAATCTAAGTCAATAAAATAATCTTTAACTTCTATTCCAAATTCATTTTTTAATATAATTAAAATATCGTTTGCAATTAGCTTTCTTCTTCGAACCTTTTCACCTGATTCAGTAAAGTACAAAATTGCTAACTTGAAAAATAAACTATGATTATTTACCTTAATTGGTGATATATTTATAGCATCAAAATTGCAATACGGTAATTCTTTCTTTAAATACTCACCCAGTGAAAACAGAGGATAGTGTTGAGGAGCAAGTACACAAATATCTTTTTCATGAATACCGCTTTCAATCTTTTCCTTTATTATATTTTTTATTATGTTGGGTAAATCCTCCTTAGTAACTTTGCAATCATAACTTATAAAACCACGGTCGTTTTTATTATTCCCTCTGCTTTCAATCTCGTAAGGACAACTCTGAAAATTAGAGTAGAAGTCTACTAATCTCTGATTAGACCTGTAACAGCCATGTAGCGTCTTTGATTGAAAAGTGTGACTAGTTAGCATTTCTAGTTCTTCAACTGATTTAGCTATACCATCTAATGATCCATAAATTGCTTGGTCAATATCTCCAACAAACATTGACTGAATTTGAGGGTTGTTTTGAAGTAATTTAGCTATTACATTGTATTGTAATTCTCTAGTATCTTGAAATTCATCCACATAAATCGCCCTTATATTACTAGCAATATTACGTGCAACGTTACTGTTTACAGTTAAAATTTTATACGCTACTAGTAAAATCATATCAAAATCAATTTCTTTATTTTTTTGCAACATAGTGTGATACATTTCAGAAACTTGAGTATACTGAACTTCATTAATTTTAAAATCATGAGAAAGTGACAAATCAATTTTGTTCAGTTCATACGTTTTGAGATTTAAATTCAGCATATTATTAATTTGGCTGACGTAAGCTCTTTGAGTATAATCATCAATAATTGTAAATCCTTTTGATACTCTTGAGAGATTCATTTTAAAAGGATAAATAATAAATTCAAGACAAAACTGATGTATTGTCCCCACCCAAATATTAATATCATCATCTATACTAAGTAAACTTAGGCGTTCCTTAATTTCTTCAGCAGCTCTATTAGTGTATGTGATAGCAATTATTCTTTTTAGTGATCCATCGTGTTTAATTGCTTGGTAAGCAATTTTCCTTGTAAGTACCCTTGTTTTCCCACTCCCAGGACATGCATTTACATAAAGGTTATCTTCACTTTCCACAACATCTTTTTGTTCTAAATTTAAATCATTTACGATTTTTTCGAAGATATTTGTCATTTTGAAACCTCAGCATAAAGTATTTTTGTGTAATTTTCTATCTGATTGATTAGATACACAACATCCTCATCTTTACCAAAGTACTCTAATAAAGAAATTATTGCTATATTCAAATCAGCTGTATCACTTGTTTTTAAACTAGCTGATAAAGCTGACAATTCTGTAGTTTCCTCGTACAAGTCGATTGTATGGAGTAGAATTTTTTTATAAATTGAGAGATCTACTATTTCCTGACATGCAAAAGCAATAGCATTAAGAATATACTTAGGAATTTTGATTAAAAAGTCAATTTTTTCACCTAACTCAATTGCAAACCACCCCTTACCAACATGATTGGCTAGTTTTAACATCGCTAAATTTCTTTCTAAATATTGTTCACTTTGTATTTCTTCTTTATAAGCAGTTATTGTTTTTTTATCTTTGAATGCGTCATCTATAATTGGACTGACATAAGTTAGAATATTTTCTTTATTCACATCTAAAAACTCAATTTCAAATGTTGTATTAGCATAAAAACAATTAACCCAATTGTTTTCATTAAAAAGGGAGGATAATTTTTCTTTTCTTGCTTGACCTTTCTCTTGTGCAGTGCTTTTATACAATCGATGTTCTGATGGGATTGCCTGTTCATCTAAATCAGTTACAATAGCACACTTTCTCTGTATTCTATCATCGTCAAACAAGCTAGCGATATATTCAAACGAAGTACTACCAACATTAATCAAACCTATTCCAAGTTCGTCTAAGTTTATACCAAATAATTTTTTTACTATTTGAGGAATAAGTATTTCTTCAGCATCTCCTTCAACTAAGATAACACCTTTAGAAAAAAGCAATCCATTTCTTTTAACATCTAAATATCTCTCTACTGCGTTTATTAGATTTAGATTGTTCTTTTTTAACTTTTCTTTAGCAAATGAGTTCAGATTATTTGCTGGATTCATAACGATAGATTTGCCATTAAACGATTTTAATACATTCATCCGAGATATTTCAGACACTTCAGCTAAATGTACAGAATGTGTGGTCATGAGAATCTGAGTATAGTTTTTTTGAAGATTTAATCCTTCGAACAGAGTTTTTTGAATATGATGATGAATATGAGCTTCTGGTTCTTCAATCAACATAATATTAAGTAGTTCTCTTGAACGACACGCTTCAAATTCGACTATTTTCAAAGCTAAATAAATCATATTTAGATGTCCTAACCCTAGTAAGTCTAAGTCGATATTTTGTTCTGGCTTCATTGAAAGAAATTTTGCTAAAGAACCCATATCATCTGACATAGTTGAGGAAAGAAGAAGATTAGGAGAATACACTGAACCAATTATGCTATTTAGTTGCCGATTAATATTTTCGCCAATTTTCCTAATTTCAGGAACACTGGTAATAGTCTCATTTAATTGCTGTATAATTGTTTTTAATGACTCAACATTATCTGATGATATTTTTGATTCAATTGTTTCCATGATTCTTTTGACTGGGTTTCGATTGTTTTTCATTTCTCTAAGAACATCTCGAAGAGCGTCAACATAAACAACCGAAATATGCTTGAAAATATCTGACATGTCAATTCTTGAGCCCAACAGAGCTTCATCGTCTTCTTCAGGATTACTAGCTATATTGTCATTGAGTCTTCCTACCAATTTATCATAATTTTCATTGATACAGAAATTTAGATTTGATTTAGATGTGTAGTAAAATTCATAGTCGGATAGACGAATAGAATTTCTAAATTCGTTAAATTGATGAGAGTCTAATTCAGTGGAAATATCAAATAATTGCTTTCTAATAGCTTTGTTAGGTCTAATAAATAGAGAAATACTACCTACACCTTTATCTGCATTTGAAATCAATTCTTCTAAGATTGTTTGACTTTCAGAATTTAAAGAAATGGAAGCACAAATCTCATTGTCAAATTCTTCTTCGCTGATTCCTTCAAATGTCGCAGAGATAATAATCCAATGCCCTTGCCACCCATTTTGAATTCCATGAAAAAAATCTGATTCTTTCAGTGTTTTACTACTATAGTAATAACTATCATCTAATAAGATTCTCAATGCAGTAAGAGCATTGGTTTTCCCTGAATCATTCTCACCTATAATAGTATTTGTCTCATTATCGAATCGAAAGATTTCGGATTCATAATTTCTAAAATTTCGAATTTGAAGAGTAGATATAAACATAAGCAGATCTCCTAACTATTTAATTAATATGATTATATAGTAAGTTTATCATAAATTATGTTAGTAAAAGTTCTCATTATAAGGGAGCGTCAATAATTTTGTGTAAATGATTCTTCCCTACTGCAGATTGTTTCTAATTCTCAATCAGTTGGCTTAGCATTTGTTCAAGTTCGCCTTCGGCCTGTTGAAAGCCTTTATGACTGCGACCTAGGAATTTTTGGTTGTAAGTATCAAAAGACGAGACTAAGAAACGTTCCATCGACTCTTCGTTTTGGAACTGTTCCTTGCGGTGGCTGTATTTCTTGATTTGCTTATTAAAGGATTCAATCAAGTTCGTAGAATAAATACTCTTGCGTATGGCCAAGGGGAAATCATAGAAAGTGAGCAAGTGATCGTTCGAAAGAATCGATTCAACCACTTTTGGATAGCTGGTTTTCCATTTTTCCGCAAAAGCACCACGTGCTTCCAACGCCACCTCTTTAGATGAGGCTTGATACACCATTTTAAAATCATCACAGACTTCCTTACGATCATCGACACGCACTTTGTGACTGATATTACGGGAAACGTGTACACAACAATGTTGAAAACGAGCTTTGGGATAGAACCGACTAATCGCTCCTACCATCCCCTTTAAGCCATCCGTGATGAACAGGAGGACATTTTTCAAACCGCGCTCTTGAAGGTCCAATAAAATTTCCTCCCAAATCGTGATGGATTCAGTCGGTGCAATCGCATAGCTCAATACTTCCTTTGATCCGTCCGGGCGAATGCCAACTGCGATATGAATAGCTTCCTTGGCGACGGTTTTCCGCTTTAACGGAATATACGTTGCGTCCATATAAATAGCAGCATAACGGTCATGAAGCTCCCGCCCATTAAACGCCGTTACCTCTTCTGTAAATGATTTTGTTATATTGGACATGGTTTGGGGCGTGTAGTAATGCCCATACATTTTCTCAATCAAGTCTGCGATTTCCGACATGGTAATACCTTTTCGGAAGAGGTGAATGACGGTCTCCTCTAACGTGTCATTCGTCCGTCTATAAGCAGGAACAGTCTGTTGCTTGAACTCACCATTGCGGTCGCGCGGAATCTGGAGATGAAGTTCCCCATACTCGGTCTTGACCGTACGGTCATAGGAGCCGTTACGAGAATTACCCGTGTTAAAACCAATGCGATCATACTTTTCGTAATCTAGGAAAGCCGTTAACTCCGTTTTGAGAAGCGTATTGACTGCTTTCTCCAAATGGACACGGAATAATTCATTCAAATCGCCTTTGTTCGCTAGAGTCTTTAGAATTTCTGTAGTAAAATCGTTAATAGGGAAGTCCTCTCTTCTGTGAATGTGTTGTGGTAACTCTATTCTACAGAAGGGACTTCCTTTTTTCTATTTACACAAAATATTTTACACTCTCCATTATAACAATTGGGTTAAAAAGAAAATAGATAGTATTCTACCTCATATTTATTTGAAAGTAATATATAAAAGACGTTCAAATTCGAACGCCTCTCGTTAACCAAATATTGGATTCAGAATCTAGTTTTCATATATAAACAGAGTATGATTAGGTGCAAAAATTGCACTTTTATTGCACTTTTATTTTTATTTATAGTGTTTTACTGTTCTGTATATTGTTTTAACTCCCTTGATAGTATCGCATTCTGTTTTATACACTTTACGTTGAAAACAGAGTGGGAGTGATAGAGCCTGGGGATAGGCTCTATCAGCAATCAATTCCAACGCGCCTAGTAAAAAAGTAGCGTCAAGAATTCGTGAGAGGCTTGATTTACCTGCAAAAATAGCGATTCTACAGCAGTTTAGCAGGAATAAACTAGTCTAAAAAGGGTGAATCTTTGTTTGATTTCCCTTTAATCCCCTCTAAAAAAGAATTAACTAGAAATTTTTCTAGTTAATTCTTTTTTTGTTTCTATCGAAAACTTCATTTCCTGGTACTCAGATATCCTAAATTAATCTTATTCTAAAGTGATTTCAGTCGTTAATATTGCATGATCAGGAAAGGGAGGTTCATTAATAATAAAAAATCCTTCTGGAACCCTATAACCTTCAAGGTAGAATAAATCATTATTTTTTCCAAAACTCCAATCAAGTTGATTATAGTGCGAGTGTCCATCAATAAATACCCCTTTAGTAATCAGCCAATCTAATTGTTTCCCTTTCCAACTTGTTCCTGGAGGTGAATATGGAGAAAATTGTTGATAATCTAGATATCCTTCATCTCTCATCATATAAACAATATCCTGCCAATTTAACTTTTCCTTTTCACACCAATCAGTTTCTGCTGGGCCGTAGTTCAAATCGCCTATAATAATTTGACGTTTGGTTTGTTTGTTTTCTTTTAATAGCCAGTTGATTTGAGATTTTCTATCATTCAATTCCTTTTTATCATGTTTTGATCCAACTTTTACTCTTACACCAATAATCGTCAGCTCTTTCCCGGTTTTGATGGTGCTTTTTATTTTTAGCCAATTGGGTTGTTTGTCTTTGAAACTTTCCTCCCAAGTTATTTCTTCTGGAGATGGTTCATTGAATATACTTTTCTTCAATCCCATATAAATTCCATTACCAGTTTTAATATTTCCATTCACACAAGTATATTCGAACCGTTATAAGAATAAGTATAATATCTCTCAGAAAAAGCTCTGTCTAATCTAGACCTATTGTTTTCTCCTTTAAATTCAACTAATACAATAACATCTGGATTTTTTCGAGAAATTTCTGTGATAACATACTCAGGGAAACTACTATTTTCACAAGAGCGTTGATTAATATTCCATTCAAGTATTTTTATGTTTGTCATAACTTTTTCACCATTTTCTTAATCTATTGTCAATATAAATTAAGAACTAGAAATAAATAGTTAGAGATATTACCTATTCAATGGGACATTCACCGAAAACCTCATTTCCTGATACTCATATAACCTAATGCGAGGGTTCTCCTTCATGGTTTTCACTTTAAAAATAAAATAATGGTCACGACCGTCAGTAGCCTTACTTTTGTGCAAACGAAAATAATTTTTCTGTTTCATCGCCATTGTCAGTAATATATCATCAATAAGAAATGTGAGGGGATCTACCCCTTTATAGTATTTATTAAAGTCCTTCTCGAACTGAAGATAGGAATCAGAGAAATAATCGAACTGAATCAAGTCTTCATATATAGTTTTCCTATTCATCTAGTACCTCCACTAAACTCATTTCAATGATTTCAGAAATTTGAAGCAGCACATATTGTTCAACTGTTTTAATCGTAATTTCCTTTGAACTTAATTCGGTTATGCGTCCTTGAAAAGCTTGTCTTTTGCCTTTACGAAGGATGACAAACATTCCTTGAGATTGTGAAGTATATAATTGAGTCACGTAAGTGAGGATTTCACTCTTTGATAGCTGTGATGATACTTCTATTTTATATTTATCTTCGATCAAGGAACTGGTATGCTCAGATAAAAAGAATCCCATCCATTTTTGCATGCCTCGATCTTGATACTCTCTTGCTGATTGGTAAGGCAAATAACTTCTATCGATCATTTTAATCCATCTAAACCGCCAGCAGAATGTCCTCCAACCAATTTACTTCTCGCAATACTGCGTGATGCACTTGTCAAGGAATTGGCTTTTTGCAGCGTGGTAAAACCAAATTGACTGCGTATTGCATCAATGGCGGTCTGTAGTCTCTCTTTCTTCAATATTTCTTCAGGATCATCAAAGAGACTGAGCATAGTTATGTTTTCATCAACAAATGATGAGTAGAATACAGAGATACTTCGAACGGCACCACCATTGTATTTTTTTCGAAAGAGAGAGATGACATATTTTTGTAGTTCCTCTGTCTGATTCGTAGGCTCTATTTTCATTTGTCCTCTGAATGAGGTCGACTCCTCAAAGCGCGAATAACCGATACTAATAGAAACTGTCGTCGTCTTTTTTCGAATGGCACGTAGACGAATGGCAACTTGCTCCGCCATCTCACTCAGAACTAGCTCAATCTCCTGTTGTTTAACATAATCTCTTGGAAGAACCTGAGAATTACCAAGTCCTTTCGATTTTGGTTTATAGGGTACATGAACATTGCTTTCATCAACTCCATTTGCGTGATACCACAATTGAACACCGTATACACCAAATTCTTTCTTTAATAAATCTGGACTGTAAGTCGCCAATTCTTTAATGGTATAGATCCCAAGTTTTTCAAGTCTTTTTTCAATTGCAGCACCGATTCCCCAAAAGTCCGTTAATCTTGAAATCCCCCATACTTTTGTAGTTACATCATTATAGGACCAGTTAGCTCTCATGTTATGTGTTTTCTTAGCCTCATTATCTAATGCTAATTTTGCAAGTAAGGGATTGGCATTAGACATCCCAACGGTAGAATAAACACCTGTCTTACGATAGATATCCCTTTGAATTCTCGCACTAAGCATATCTAATTTATCTTTTCGGCTAATTGATTGATTGGGAATGAAATAGTTTAAAGAAGATGTCAAGTCAATGAACCCTTCATCAATTGAGTAGGCCATGATATCTTCGATACTCCCGTATTGCTGAAAAATATGCTGGATTTCAATATTTTTTTCAATATATAAATCCATACGAGGCGGAACAATAACTGTCGCTCGCGCCCACTCCTCAATGAATCGAATATAAGCAGGGTCTGTCGATAGACCTTGCCTTTTTGCATTATAGTAAGAAAATTTTCTTGTATGTATATCAAAAGGTAAATCGTAGGCTCTTCCTACATTTGACTTGCCAAATACTTCTTTGAACAGGGGTGATGAAGCAAGGATCAAGCCATTCGAGTTGTCTGCCCTACTCATCACACATAGCGAAGTTTTTAAAGGATGCAAACCACGGCTGGCACATTCAACACTTGCATAGAAAGATTTCATATCAACAAAGGCAATATCACTTTTTGGTTCTCTCTTATAATCAATCATACTCATCACATCACATTATATTGTCAAATGTTGTTCTCATTATTCAAGCTTCTCAATCGGTCTGAAATGGCCAACGACTTTTCCAACGATGTTGAAATCGTCTGATTCATACGCATACATATCAGGATATTGGGGATTGATGGAGACAATCCTATACCGATTTTTTTCTTTGTACACGCGCTTGATATAGGCTTTCCCATTAAAAGATATGGCATATACTGCACCATCATAATCATATCCTGAGGAGGAGAACAGGGCGACTTCTCCATCGGAATAGGCAGGCTCCATGGACTGTCCTACAATGAATGAAGCAAAATCGTAGCTGTACTCTTTATCTGAGTAGACTGTACTAAACCGGTACTCGTCGTAGTAACTTTCACCATATCCAGCAGATAAGGGAACTTCTTCCAATACTTGAATAGGGTAAAGGGAAATGACCTTCTTAGAACTTTCTTCCATTTGATTTTTCAATAATTCTTCTACAAAATGATCAGCACTCGTCCTATTTTTTTGATTTAAGCGGAGATAGTTGGATACAATCATGTATTCAGATTCAAAATACGTATGTTCTACTCCAAATAAGCTCCCTAAACGCTCTAAATTGGACTGATTTGGCTTTGCCCTCCCCAACTCCCAACTCGCATATGAAGCTCGATTGATTTCTAATTGTTGAGCAATTTCCATCTGAGTCAAGCCTTTTTCTTTTCTCAGTTGTTTTAATCGTTCTCCCGAAAACATAAATACCCCCAATGTGTTTTATTAAACACATTATACAAAAATTTCTTTCAGTTGTCTATAAGAAAACAACCACGAACTGATTTTTTAAGTAAATAATTTTGAATTTTTTCTGGACTTAACGAACACTTGTAAGCTTATTGTCAACCACTACTTCAGCTTTCCACCACCCCATTATCAGCGATGACCAATACACTTACAAGCTCCTAAAAAAATAGTAGAATGACAATAAAATAGATAGAATCGGAGGGGCAGATGCTACAATTACAACAATTAGAACAACTCATCGCCTTTTCGGATCAGGGAACTTTGTCCAAGGCAGCAGAGGTTTTACTGATTTCTCAACCCTCGCTAACGCGCAATATGCAGAGCTTAGAAGACGATTTAGGCGTTCAACTCTTTCAGCGTAGTAAAAACAAACTTATCTTGACAGAAACAGGAAAATACACCGTTCAACAGGCCAGAAAATTGTTAAAACAGCGTCAGACATTTTTGGAAAATGTCTGACGTTTTTCGATGCAAGCAACCACCTTATTTGGCGGTATCTGTGCTCCAGGGGTCGAATGGGAAATACGCTCTAGGCTAGCTGAACAAGAGAATAATCAAGAAATTCGTTTGGATTTACAAGAAGATGAGGCATTAATCGATGGCTTAAAGGATGAGCACTATCAATTCATCGTAACGGCGGGTTTTCTATTAGATGAAGACGACATCTTATCAAATGTATTTTTTATGGAACAACTCTATCTGTCTATCCCCCCTGCACATCCTTTCGCTATGCAAGAGGAAATTACTCTTGATGACTTAGCCGATTTGACCATGTTAGTACGATCCGATTTGGGAATTTGGCAACCCCTAGTCGACAGTCTGACAAGGACAAAGTTCATTGTTCAAAAAGATTGGGACGCCTTTGAAGAATTAATTTCCGCTTCTGCTCTACCAAGTTTCTCCACAAACATCACCCACCTGGCATCTGAAAATGACAGTCAGCGGGTTCATATTCCCATTTCTGATAGGGAAGCCACTAAAACGTTCTATATTTCTGCCTTAAAGAAAAACAAAGCTATTTTTGACCAATTAACAAAAAACTAGACGCGCTGTCTAGTTTTTTAGCTATTCACCATTCCCAGATAATCCATTCCATAAAGCCCCGCATAGCGACACATAGTATAATCCCCATCTCTAACACTTCTTGTGTCGGAGCAGAGCCTTGAAAGATAAAATAAAGTTATTTTCCAACTAACTCATCTGTCACCACACCGTATTGACGATCCAAAAAATTGCGGACCAATCCATTGATGCTGTGTTTAAAATGCCAATCAAACTCTATAAATTTTTCAATTCAATGACCATATCACGAATCTGGGCTGCCAGTTCAAAGTCAAGCACTTCTGCCGCTTCCTGCATTTGACCTTCCAGTTTCTTGATCATAGCCTTGCGTTCATCTTTGTTGAGGGCATTGAAGTCCACCACTTCTTCCTTGTCCTGAGTAACAGCTTTGGTTACGCTAATCAGGTCACGGATTTCCTTCTTGATAGTTTGTGGGATAATACCATGTTCTTCATTATAAGCCATCTGGATTTGACGGCGGCGGGCTGTTTCTTCCATAGCCTTGCGCATAGACTCGGTAACCTTGTCCGCATACATAATTACATGACCTTCAGAATTACGAGCTGCCCGACCGATTGTCTGGATGAGCCCCCGTTCATTACGGAGGAAGCCTTCCTTGTCAGCATCTAGAATAGCCACCAGACTGACTTCTGGAACGTCAATCCCTTCACGAAGCAAGTTAATCCCTATCAAGACATCAAAGACACCCAAGCGCAAATCACGAATAATCTCCGTACGCTCCAAGGTCTTGATGTCCGAGTGCATATACTTGACCTTGACACCCATTTCTTTCAAGTAGTCGGTCAAGTCCTCTGCCATTTTCTTGGTCAGGGTAGTGATAAAGGTCCGCTCACCTTTGTCAACTTGGGCATTGATTTCACCTAAAAGGTCATCCATTTGGCCCATAGTTGGACGGACTTCCACTTCTGGATCCAAAAGCCCTGTCGGCCGAATGATCTGCTCGACAACGGTATCGGTCTGCTCCATTTCATAGTCACCCGGCGTCGCAGATACATAGACAATCTGGTGGACATGGCTCTCAAATTCTTCCCTGCGCAGCGGACGATTATCCAGTGCACTCGGGAGGCGGAAACCATAGTTGACCAACATCTCCTTGCGTGAGCGGTCACCATTGTACATCCCCTTAATCTGCCCCATGGTCATGTGGCTCTCGTCAATCATAATCAGGTAGTCTTCAGGGAAAAAGTCCAGCAGAGTATATGGAGGCTCGCCCTCGCTTCGCCCGTCCATGTGTCGTGAATAGTTCTCAACTCCGTTGGTGTAACCCATTTCCCGAAGCATCTCGATGTCATACTCGGTCCGTTGTTTCAATCGCTGAGCTTCTAAGAGTTTTCCTTCTGCCTCAAAGACCTTGAGCTGCTCTTCCAGCTCCGCCTGAATCTTGGCAATAGCCGTTTCCAAATGGTCATCGTTGGTCATGAAGTGGGTGGCAGGGAAAATCGCCAAGTGGTCCACATCGCCCAAAACCTTACCTGTCAGGCTTTCAATCTCACGAATGCGGTCAATTTCATCCCCGAAAAACTCCACACGGAAGGCGTGTTCATCACGAGAAGCTGGGAAAATCTCCACCACATCTCCACGTACACGGAAGCGTCCCCGTTGGAAGTCGATGTCATTGCGCTCAAACTGGATATCTACCAAGGAATTGAGCAACTGGTCCCGGGAAATCTCCTGGCCGGGTCGCAGACTAACCACGCTATCTAAATATTCCTTGGGCGATCCCAAACCGTAGATACAGGAAACCGAAGCCACAACGATGACATCATTTCGTTCGAGAAGAGCTGACGTCGCTGAGTGACGGAGTTTGTCAATCTCATCATTAACCGAACTGTCCTTCTCGATATAGGTATCGCTAGATGGTACATAGGCTTCTGGCTGGTAGTAATCATAGTAAGATACGAAGTATTCGACCGCATTTTCTGGGAAGAATTCCTTAAACTCGCTGTAGAGCTGACCAGCTAGAGTCTTGTTGTGGGCGATGACTAGAGTGGGCTTATTGACACGGGCAATGACCTGGCTCATGGTGTAGGTCTTACCCGTACCAGTCGCCCCCATGAGAATCTGGGCTTTTTCGCCCCCCTCGATGTTATCAACCAAGGTTTCAATGGCTTGGGGCTGGTCACCAGACGGTGAGTATTTAGATACAAGTTTAAATTTGTTTTCAGTATTTCGATTTATCATACCCTTATTCTATCACAAGTTCTTCCTATTAAATAAAAAAAGACATCTGAATGAAACGAAGAAAAATAAGTTATTTTTTCAATGAAAAACTACCATATATGTAAGAAGATATAACATTAGAAAAGGCGTTCATTTTGCAATAATTCTGACAATATGATATACTAGGTAAGTTATTTTATATAATATATAGAAGGAGTATGAAAATGAAGAAAAAATTACTCATGCTATTGGCAGGTATTCTGCCAGTATTCTTTGTTTTTACTGGTGTCAAAGCAGATGATACAATTGATATCGTATTTGACAATGCTTATGCCCCATTCGAGTTTAAGGACTCAGACCAAGTTTATAAAGGATTAGACGTTGATATTATCAACGAAGTTGCTAAACGTTCTGGCTGGAAAATGAATCAAAGTTTTCCAGGATTTGATGCTGCAGTCAATGCTGTTCAGTCTGGTTCTGCCGATGCCTTGATGGCAGGAACCACCATCACTGAAGCCCGTAAACAAGTCTTTACATTCTCAGATCCATATTTTGATACAAAGATTATTGTTGCAACAACAAAAGCAAACAAAATTTCGTCTTATGAAGATTTGAAAGGCAAAACCGTAGGTGTAAAAAACGGTACAACTTCACAAACATTCTTAGAAGAAAATAAAAACAAGTATGGTTTTTCAATCAAAACCTTTGATACTGGCGATTTGATGTACAATAGCTTAGCGACTGGCTCTGTTAATGCTGTAATGGATGACGAAGCGGTTATTCAATATGCTATCCAACAAGGTCAAGATCTAAGTTTAGATATACCTGGTGAACCAATTGGGTCATTTGGTTTCTCCGTTAAAAAAGATAGCAAATACGAATACCTAGTGGATGATTTTAATAAAGCTCTGGCTGAAATGAAAGAAGATGGTACCTATGAAACCATCATGAATAAATGGTTCGGTTCATCTGATTCTTCTGAAAGTACGGATTACTCTTCTCGATTAAACCTTACAGGAAGTGTCACTGCTAAAGCTACACCTGTAAAATCAAGCTATACCATTGTTGCTGACTCATCATTTGCACCATTTGAATACCAAGATGAATCCGGCAAATATGTTGGGATTGATATGGAATTGATCAAAGCCATTGCTGAGCAACAAGGATTTACTATCACCATTCAAAACCCAGGTTTCGATGCTGCCTTAAATGCTGTCCAAGCTGGACAAGCAGATGCTGTTATCGCCGGTATGTCTATTACAGATGCTCGTAAAAAAATCTTTGACTTCTCTGATGCCTACTATTCTTCAAATATCTTACTTGCCGTAAAAAATGGTAGCGATATTGCTTCCTATGAAGACCTAAAAGGAAAAACAGTCGGCGCTAAAAATGGTACAGCCTCATATACATTCTTAGAGAGCAACAAAGACAAATATGGCTATACTTTGAAAGCATTTGATGAAGCTTCTGGAATGTATGATAGTTTAAATTCTGGTTCAATTGATGCTCTTATGGATGATGAAGCTGTTCTTCTCTATGCCATCCAACAAGGACGCGACTTTGCGACACCAATTCCAGGTGAAAAATCTGGTGAATACGGATTTGCGGTCAAAAAAGGGGCTAACCCAGAATTGATTGAAATGTTTAACAATGGCTTAGCTTCCTTGGTTGAATCAGGCAAATATGATGAAATTCTAAACAAATATTTCAACTCAACAGAAGAAACAAGTGCTACGACTTCAACAGTAGATGAAACTACTATCATTGGACTTTTGAAAAACAACTACGGTCAGCTCTTGTCTGGTTTAGGTATCACAGTTGGACTTGCCTTGCTTTCATTTGCAATTGCCATTATCATTGGTGTTATCTTCGGTATGTTTGCTGTAAGTCCAGTTAAGTCACTCCGTGTTATTGCATCTGTATTTGTCGATGTTGTTCGTGGTATTCCTTTGATGATTGTTGCCGCTTTCATTTTCTGGGGTATTCCAAACTTAATCGAATCCGTCACTGGACAGCAGTCACCAATCAATGACTTTGTAGCTGGTACCATTGCCCTATCCCTCAACTCTGGTGCCTATATTGCAGAGATTGTTCGAGGTGGTATTCAAGCAGTCCCAGTAGGTCAAATGGAAGCCTCTCGTAGCTTGGGTATTTCTTACGGAACAACCATGCGTAAGATTATCTTGCCACAGGCAGGTAAAATCATGCTACCAAACTTCATTAACCAGTTTGTAATCACATTGAAAGATACAACTATTATCTCTGCTATCGGTCTCGTAGAACTTTTCCAAGCAGGTAAAATTATTATTGCACGTAACTATCAGTCATTCCGTATGTATGCAATTCTTGCTATCATCTATTTGGTAGTGATTACACTCTTAACACGCTTAGCTCGTAAACTTGAAAAAGGAGGTAAATAATGGCTCAATTAAAAATCAATATACATGATCTCCATAAGTCTTATGGATCTAATGAAGTGTTAAAAGGAATAACCACAAAATTCTATGAAGGTGACGTTGTGTGTATTATCGGCCCTTCTGGTTCTGGTAAATCAACCTTCCTCCGCACAATGAACTTACTGGAGACCATCACAAGCGGCCAGGTAACAGTTGATGATCATGATTTAACAGATCCTAAAACGGATGCTGATGCCTTTCGTTCAAATATCGGAATGGTATTCCAACACTTTAACCTCTTCCCACACATGACAGTTCTGGACAATATCACATTTGCCCCTATTGAACACAAGCTTTTGGATAAAACAGAAGCTGAAAAAGTTGGAATGGAATTGTTGGAGAAAGTCGGTTTATCAGACAAACGTGATGCCATGCCAAATAGCTTATCTGGTGGCCAAAAACAACGTGTAGCTATTGCCCGTGCGCTTGCAATGAACCCAGATATCATGCTCTTTGATGAACCAACTTCTGCTCTTGACCCTGAAATGGTCGGAGACGTACTTAACGTAATGAAAGACTTGGCTGAGCAAGGTATGACCATGTTGATTGTTACTCACGAAATGGGCTTTGCTCGCAAGGTTGCTAACCGCGTTATCTTTACAGATGGCGGAGAATTCCTTGAAGATGGTACACCTGAACAAATCTTCGACAACCCACAACATCCACGTCTCAAGGACTTCCTAGATAAGGTCTTGAACGTGTAAGCTAAACGAAAAGCCTTGACTTGCGTCAAGGTTTTTTGATTTGCTTCAAAAAATAGTTAGCCTCTTTTCTGGATGAAAATATAAAAATTTCCTTGTCCTTATAAACGGAAAGCAGATTAAAAATATTTGGGTGAACCTGCGTTCGAAAATTCTTTACAAACTCTAATAATTCTTCATCGACAGTCATCTCAACCCATGGCATATCCACTCTCGGTTTGCCAACACGACTGTATAGCCCCTCCACGCAAACTGCTTCTGGATAATCTAAAAATAGTATCGTATCACAAGCCGCCATTCGAAGTTCATAAGTCCCCCCATAATTACCATCGACAATCCACTCTTCTTGCCTTAATACTTCTTCTTGACGAGCTTGAAAAACTTCCCTAGCAACTGTTGTCTTGTCCGATAACCAGTTTAACTGATCCAAATGATAGAGGGGCAGTCCTGTAATTTCTTTCAATTTCAGTGAAAAGGTCGATTTTCCAGAACCAGGGCAACCAATAATCATTACTTTCTTCATACTATTAACCTATAGGACCAACCTTTCTGTGTCTTTTCAACAGCTTCAAAGCCACATTTCTCAAATAGCTTACGAGAACCTGTATTCCAGTCATAGATTTCTTTGACAAGTATTTCCTCAAGCCCCACTTCCCTTGCACGCTCGATCATTCGATGTAACACCTTAGTCCCAATCCCTTTTTTCCAATACCTCCTGTCTCCAATGGCAATAGCAAAATCATCTTTAAAAAGAGTCACATCACCTATTGGTTGATACTTCCCATCTTCAAGGATTTCAATAAAATAGCACTCTCCATTTTTTGGTAAATAGCCATACATACGATTAAGCAAGTCCACACTATAAACTTCCTCATCCCAATCAATGAGCCAGACCAATTCCAAATCTTGATGCCATATCAAAGCAAAATCATGATATCCATCATATTTTCTTTACCGAAGATACTTGTTGATTTCTAATAGTTTCGGTTGTTCCACTCCCTCTATAGCCACATTTTTCCCCTTAGCAAGTAATATTTTTTTCCATTTTATCACAATCTGCTATCGAACGACATCATTTTATTGATGGATTAATTCACAAACATAAAAACCTCATTTTCATGAGGTTTATAATTTTATAAAAGTAGTCCAATCAGTGCTGCGATAATTCCATAAACAAACATTGGGATTGCTGTCTTCTGCATAATATAGCCTTCCTGGCGACGAACACCAGATACCGAAGACGCTGCAATGATGTTATTGATACAAGTCATATTGCCCATTGCCCCACCAACTGATTGCATTGCCAAAATACTAGTCATATTTAGCCCCGTCTGAGTAGCAATTGACTGCTGAACTCCTCCAAAGATCAGGTTGGAAATGGTAGCGGATCCTGAGAAAAATGCACCAATTGCACCGAGATAAGAAGCAAACAACCCCCAGAATGGTCCTGTAGCTGCCGCAAGAGATATACCAATAATAGAGACCATGGAATTGTCACCATTTAGTAACATAAATTTCACCATGGTCACCCCTCCAAGAAGAGCAAAGAATGGTTCTGCAACTTGATGAGCTGTTTGTCCAATTGTTCTCCAAACATTCCCTTTCATACTTGGATACAACCAAGATAACATAAAAACGATAAGGAAGAATGGGATAAATGCTGGAGCATACAGCAGTTCAAACGATTCGCTGGAACTCGTACCAAACACATTGGTCAAAGTGATTTTTAAAGCCTTTGTTACTTCCAAATCTGCAAAGCCAAGATTAGACTTAAACAAGATAGAATCTGTCCTCATCAAGGCCTTAATTCCTAATTGAGGAACCCGTGTCACAACTAAGATAAGCACCAGACTAATTAAAGGTAATAGGGCCTTAAATAATTCGTTCAGATTCACAGGTTCGAGCTCAGAAATGCTCGTATCAAATTTGCTTAATCCAATTTTTTTCTTAGCCAATAAAATGGAAATAAGAAAACCAATTGCACCCCCGATTAAGGAAGGAAACTCATAGTTTATAGTTGCCAGAAGTGTCATTGGAAGTGCACATGAAAATACTGTCAAATAAACAAAAAGAAGATTTTCTTTAATCTGTTTCCAGCTGAACACATACCTTAAAGCAATAATTGGAATAACCAATCCAGCAGCTAAATGAACAAGAGAGGCTTTAAAACCAAGTTCCCCTATCTGCTGACTCGTCAACCCCAATGCTCCAAAACCAAACCAAGTAGGTGTTCCAACCGCACCGAATGAAACCGGTATGGAGTTAAAAATCAATACTGCAATGACAACTTTTATAGGCTCAAATCCTAAGGCAATTAAAATGGGTGCAGCAATTGCAGCTGGAGTTCCAAAACCAGAAGCTCCTTCAACCATAAAAGCAAAGGCATAGCCAATAATCATCATTTGTGCAACAGGATTCGGAGTCAAACCAGACATCCACCTATTGATAATCGACTGATTTCCTGTTTTCTGTTGAAAATTATTAAATAACACGGCTCCCATAATGACGGTAATAGGCGTCAGAGTTGCCCAAAAACCTGTCACCAGACCTGAATTTAGTAAAGCAAAGTCAGTTTTGAAATAGACAAGCAAAATCAAATAAACCAAACCTGCTATCGCTGGCAAGGCATAATTCGCTGCTACCCTCAATTTTATCATCAGAAAAATCAAGACAACAATGGGTAAGACACTTAAAAAGATATCCATAAATTTTTTTCATTTCCCTATTTATTTTCAAACCAAAGATTTGAATCATCTGTCAGCTCTACATCATACCTAACCACTTTGATTAAGCAAAAAGAAACCTAACATTGTGTGTATTATAGCACAGGTTAGGGAAAAAAGTAACAACCTATCTATGAATTATTTTCATTATTTTTCAACAAGTAGTCACCTACGACCAATCATTCGTCTTGCTGACTATCTCTTGAAAAATTGACAAAACTCAACACAAATGATACACTATAATAAAAATTGATATTGCGAGGTAAGGAGAAATGGACAGTAACAAGTAAACTCAATTTAAGTTCTATACTTATTTAGTAGTTTTCTTGCGTCCATTTTTCTGCTCCCTCTATTCCATGAATAGGGTCTTTTTGAGCAGGTTTTGACACACTACTAAATAGGTAGTGTGTTTTTTCTTATAAAGGAGGCCTTATGCTACTAACCACTCATCACCTATCCCTCGACCATCAAAAAGATTTGCGAAATCTGGTTCACGACCTGAATCTCAATGTCAACCCTGGCGATAAAATAGCCATCATCGGCGAAGAAGGAAATGGAAAATCCAGTCTATTACTAACCTTGATGGATTCAACAGTTGTCGCCAACTACCTGCTTCAATCAGGCAGCATTCACCGATATTTTCACTCACCAGTCTATATTCCCCAAAGTCTTCCACTGGAAATAGCAGAGTTAACCATGAACGACTACTTCTTCGCTGACATGGACAGCGACATTGATTACGGCCTACTCTACCTCTATGCTGACCAGCTCCAGTTTGACAGTGAGCGATTTGCCAGTCAACAATTGATTGAAAGCCTGTCAGGTGGAGAAAAACTAAAAATTCAGTTGATAAAAAAGCTAGCCACTCCTTCTGATATGATTTTTCTGGATGAGCCGTCCAATGACTTGGATTTAGATACCTTACTTTGGCTTGAAAACTATATCATCACGAGCCCAAAGACCATCCTATTTGTTTCTCACGATGAAGACTTTCTTAGCAGAACAGCTACAAAAATCATTCACCTAGAATCGGTTAAAAAGAAATCACTTGCTCAAACCAAAGTTGAAGAATTGGACTATCAGGACTACGCACAGAAGCGCCAACAAGCCTATCAGAAACAAGTTCAACAAGCTCGGAATGACCAAAAAGAATTTGACAAATCCTTGAATAAGCACCTACGACAAAAGTCACAGGTGCGCAATACCTTGCTCAATACGCATGATGCTACTATGGGACGGCTCATTGCCAAGAAAATGAAGAATGTCTTATCACGTGAAAAACGCTATGAAAGAATGAAGAAAAATCTCACAGAAGTTCCTTTTCATGAAGATGCCATTTCCCTCTTCTTCTCAGACATTTCACCACTACCAGCTAGAAAGCAAGTGCTTTACTTAGAAAACTTTCAATTGAACGTTGACAAGCAGCAATTAGTTAGCAATATCCATTTCAACTTAAATGGACAAGAGAAAATTGGCATCATTGGACAAAATGGAATTGGTAAATCCAGTTTTCTAAAGCTAATCTATCAAGAACTCCGGCAACGAGCAGATATAAACTTGGGCTACATGCCCCAGCGCTATTCAGAAGTCCTTGATGAGTCTAAAACTCCACTTGATTTTTTATTGGAAAATGGCAATCGTGAGCAGGAACAACTAATCTTGACACATCTAGCTAGTCTGCAGTTTACACGACAAGAAGTTCATCACAGGATCTGTGAACTTTCAGGGGGACAAAAAGCCAAGTTACTCTTGTTAAAAATGGTTCTTGATCAAGCCAATTTTCTCTTATTAGATGAACCCAGTCGAAACTTCTCTCCTACTTCTCAGCCATATATTCGTCAACTATTTGCCGATTATCCAGGTGGTTTGGTATGCGTATCACACGACAGACGTTTTTTGAAAGAAGTTTGTCAAAGAATCTACCGACTAACTGGAAATGGACTGGAAGAACTACAACAAATATAAAAAAGGAAACTGGCGCACATGCCAAATTTCCTTTTATTATTTATTCATAAAGAATGAAGTCAAGCAAATTAACTCATAGCCTATAATTTATCAAGAGCAAGTTGCAAATCTTCAATCAAATCATCGACGTTTTCAAGTCCGATGGATAGGCGAATTTGATTTGGTGTGACACCAGCAGCAAGCAAATCTTCTGGAGCTAACTGAGCGTGCGTGGTTGTAGCTGGATGAACTACTAATGATTTCGCATCGGCAACGTTTGCTAGATTAGAAAAGATTTCCAAGCCATCAATAACCTTACGAGCTTCTTCTCCTCCGCCTTTTACTTGGAAAGAGAAAATAGATCCAACACCTTTAGGCAGGTATTTATCTGCCAAAGCCTTATAAGGACTATCTGGAAGTGATGGATAATTGACCGACTCAACATTAGGGTGATTGAGCAAGAAATCAACAATCTTTTCAGCATTTGACACATGACGCTCTACACGGAGAGACAAGGTTTCTAACCCTTGCAAAAGCAAGAAGGCGTTAAATGGAGAAAGGGCTGCACCTGTATCGCGAAGTAATTGTACACGAACTGCTAAAATAAAAGCTGCTGCACCAATATCACGAGTGTAACTAATATTGTGATAACTTGGATCTTCTTCAACAAATTGCGGAAACTTACCAGATGCCGCCCAGTCAAACTTGCCACTATCGACAATCACACCGCCAATGGTCGTACCATGCCCACCAATAAACTTTGTTGCAGAATGAACTGCGATATCAACACCATGAGAAAATACATTAATCAAATATGGAGTTGCAAAGGTATTATCTGAAACAAGCGGGATGTGGTGATTGTGTGCAATTTCTGCCAATTTTTCAAGATCAGGAATATTGATAACAGGATTTCCCAAAGTTTCAATAAATACCAGTTTTGTATTATCTTGAATGGCAGCTTCTACTGCTTCAAAATCATCAATATCTACAAAGCTTGTTGTAATACCATAGCGAGGAAGGGTTTCTTTGAAAAGATTAAAGGTTCCACCATAGAGAGTGGTCGCTGCTACAATATGATCCCCAGCGTGTGCCAATGCCAAAACAGTATAGGTAATTGCTGCCATACCAGAAGCTACTGCGAGCGCCCCAATGCCACCTTCTAAGGCAGCAATACGATTCTCAAAAGTAGCAACCGTTGGATTGGTAATACGAGTGTAGATATTACCAGGTTTACGTAAAGCAAACAAATCCTCCGCTTCTTGAGCATCTTCAAATACATAGGAAGTTGTCTGATAAATAGGTACCGCACGCGATTTTGAAGCAGCATCAACCTCCTGTCCAGCATGAAGTTGAAGGGTTTCAAATGAAAATTCTCTAGCCATAAAGATACTCCTTTGGTCTTTTTTAGTATTCTACCTCATTTTTACCATCTTGACTAATATTTAAATGTTAAGGAACCTTATAGTTAACAACTATAGCAATTTATAAAACAATTCTACCATTTTAAATTCCTACTCACATTACTTGAATAAAATTAGAATAACAGATACAATGATATTATGAATACATTATTAGAATATATTGGGCCAATAATCCTTGTTATCTTGATAATTTCTTATAGTTTTTATCGGCGGTTCCATCCCGATACTAAGGATACCAAGCAGCCACCAAGGTGTCCAAAATGTAAGTCTATTAAGCTTCAAACGTATACTCCAAGTCGAAAACAATATTCTCGTAAAGCTGGAATGGTCGGTCATGCAATCAACAGTGTTGAAGGAGCAATGTTTGCAATGCTCTATGAAGCCAATAGAACATATTATCGCTGCCAATACTGTGGTCACCGTTTTTCCAGAAAAGAAAACCGTTTTATCTCCAACATTGAATAACCCCACCTAATTTTTATTAGTTAACTTCTATCTTAAAACGCATTGGTTAGATTCCTTTACTTGGAATTCTAACCAATGCGTTTTTATATTTATCTACTATTCTTACCCTTATGGAATCTATCCTTTCAAGTATGTCGACTAGCTAACCAACTTAAAAATTCCTGTCCAATTCAAGAAAGCCTTTCTGCGCATCCGTTCAATCTCAGTTCGAAAGAGGCCTGCTATTGTTGCACGATTTAAAACGACACTATTTTCACGAGAAGAATTCATCACTTTAGTAACAAGTCTTTCCACTTCTTCTCCTTCTCTAGTTCCCATATCCCACAATTCTTGAAGTACTGTTTTATTATACATCTTTTCATACTCTGCCATACCTTGTAGCACCCAATATCTGTGATCACTTTCGACTTCTAACCACTGCCATACAATTTCAGCATCTGCCACATCTGGTTTTTCATACTGACACGATTGACAGAGTACCATTTGATTCGCAAAACTAGTCATGTCTGTTTTCCATTTATGCGATACAATTTGATAAGCAGCCACAGCATGAGAAGTTTTACATCTCCAACATAGACCGTTGTGAACTTCTGTATCATCAAAAATCCCTCGCTCAACCAAGGTGTCCATCCAGTAGTCTTCAATCTTTGATAAATCCATTTTAGTATTTTGCATAGATAACATCTTTAACATCTTCATTCTCCCTTAAATCCTTATTTATTTTCCAATAGTTGTAACCGAATCATACTCGCTTGTAGCATTGCCAGCTCGACAATACAAGGATACTGACTTAAATCTAAATTCTCCAACAAACGGTAAGATAAAAATAACTTCGGCTGTAAACGTGTCAGAGGTTTTGACCAAATAACTTGTTCATCTTGAAGTTGTTTGATGGCCAAAAAATATAGGTGATTGACCATGAGATAGGCTTTGCCATTTAACAAATAGGCATAATCCTGCATCAAATCCCGACAAAATGATGCAATCCACACAGCAGCTGTCTTTTCAACATCGAATTGGTTAGTACGTAATAAGTTAGCTGTGAACAAACTTCCCTTTCCAAAATCCTCAGACCACCTGCCTTCAAAATCTTCCATGTTTAACGGAGAGGTCAACCCAAAATGGCTAGCATATGTTTCCCATTCCTTATAAATATCATTCCAAGAAATAACTGTCTTCATAATCGACCCTACCTCCGTTTTTCATTTATGTGAGATAATTTTAACACCAATTTTCTATTTTGTCAAACACGTTAAACAATATTTGCAAAAAAAATATAAAATGGTATAATTAGTTAAACAAATAAGGAGACAACCATGATACTAGGCGAAATATTAAAGGAATACCGAAGCAAACATTCATTATCAATGGATAAATTTGCGGAGCTATCTGGTTTAACAAAGGGATATATTTCCATGTTAGAAAAGAACCAACATCCCAAAACAAAAAAAGCTCTTTTGCCGACATTGGATACTCTTGAAAAAGTAGCAAAAGGAATGTCCATACCCGTTGGGGAATTGATCGAACAGTTAGACACCAATCAAGATATTGCTTTGACAATAACTCCTGGGCAATTCAAGCTTTTTCAGCAACCAATCCATCCTCAGGTCCAGCTCTTGGATAAAGAGTTACAAGAACCATTTCACAGTCAATGGCTAGCCTTTGGTCAAGAACAGTTACTGGCTATGCGGGAAACTAGTCAGACAAATATTTTACAAATGGATGATTACCGTGATCGGGTTGAGTTAGCTGTTCCAGGTAAAGTCTCTGCTGGTACTGGTTATTGGCAGGATACTGATTTGAATAACCTAGTATCATTCTTGAGTGATGACATTCCCGACAGCCACACATATGATACAATCGCCCAAGTAGTTGGGGATTCCATGGCTCCACAGATTCAAGATGGAGATTATTTATTTATTCGATTAACTCCACATATTCCATTAAATGCCATTGGGATTTTCTCCGTAAATGGGGAAAATTTTGTTAAAAAGTTCAAAGGTGACTACTTACAATCACTCAATCCAGACTATGATGATATATATCTTAATGCAGATGACGATATCCGCCCAATTGGTCAAGTGGTTGCAATTTATGAGTAAAAAAAGGAGGCTTACTCGCCTCCCTTTTCTTTTAATGGAAAAGTCTCTCATCTGATGACTGTTGACAATTGATACTCTTTTCAAAACCAAAATGAACTGGTGTCAACTTTTAATCTTGATAGAGTTGATTTAATATGTAAATTAATTATTAATTTAGCTATCCTTATGTCGATTGATTGTCCTCTACTATTTTATTAAAAGTGTGGAGATTGCTTATTATTGAAAATTACTAGAGGTTTTGATTTCTCACTTTTCTAAAACACATATTTTAAGAAAAGAGTTATTATGGAACGAAAATATTAGCCTTTAATGTTGATTGAACCGGATAGCTGGGCTAATGTCAGGTACAAATGCTTCACATTACGAAATTATAATTTCCAAAATATTATTTGGAAAACCGATGAAAGACTTTTCCCCTACTAGAATCTGCAACTTTTTTGCAAAAGATTCAGAATCCTAGTAGTATATACAAACTTACTGAACGCAAATAGACTCCTTTCAATTAAGCCAGATGGCGTTCAACATCTTAAATCAAACTATTTCCTTTTTTCAATTAGATTATACCATTATTGTAAAGCGCTTTCAAATAATTATGTGCTCCAAATTCAATTTTTTTAACTTTCTTTTGCTTTTACAAAAGATTCCCACATTTTCTGCTGCGGTTTTGCAAATGGATAGGTAGGAAAATCTTCTACAGAGACCCATTTCAATTCTTTTGAATCTGGAAGTGTGCTTGAATCAGATATACCTTCTATCAAATCGATTTGCCATTTGCGGTGACTAAAAATGTGCTGTACGGTATCAAATTCTTGCTCTTGCCAATCAACAGTCAGATCATAAAGTTCCGTAAAGCTCTGCCGAATATCTGGCTGAACAACTTCTTCTGCAACTTCAAAGAGAGAGACTTGCTTGTTAACGACTGCTCCTTTTTCCAAAAGCGGAAAGGACCAAAAACCTGATAGAAGACCTGCTTCATTATTTTTTTCCAATAAAAATTGATTTTCTTTATTTCTAATGAGAAATCCTTGGTAGGCCACGGGAATCGGCTTTTTCTTTGGTGATTTGATTGGATACTTGTCCATTGTACCGTTTAAGTAGGCTGCGCTAAAGGCTTTGACTGGGCTGTCCTGGGGACGTGGATTAACTGGCGATTCAATATCCGAACCCAGATCCATCAGGGCTTGGTTGAAATCACCCGGTCGCTCTGGATCAATCAATAGCTCCATCATCGCTTGGAAAATCTTGCGATTGGCAGGCAAACCAATATCATAATCAACCTCAAACAAGCGGCTGAGAACCCGCATCACATTGCCGTCTACCGCTGGTTCTGGCAAATTAAAAGCAATACTGGAAATTGCTCCAGCAGTATAAGGACCAATGCCCTTTAGGCTTGAAATGGCTGCATGCGTGGTCGGAAATTGCCCATCAAAATCTTCTACCATTTGCTGAGCCGCCTTTTGCATATTCCGCACGCGCGAATAATAGCCCAATCCCTCCCAGAGTTTGAGAATGACCTCCTCTGGTGCTTGTGCTAAATCACTAATCGTAGGCAAATGATGGAGAAACCGTTCATAATAAGGAATGACAGTGTCAACTCGTGTCTGTTGAAGCATGATTTCGGAAACCCATATAGCATATGGGTCCCTTGTCCTTCTCCAAGGCAAATCACGTTTATTATCATCATACCAGTCTAAGAGTGCCTTGCGAAAAGCTTGAATCTTTTCCTCCGGCCACATTTCAATTCCATATTCATTCAAATCTAACATAAGTTTAGTATAACACAAAGAAAGGGAGCCAGCTTTTGCCAACTCCCTTATCTTGTTTATACTTAGCTTCATCATCATTCTTCTTAAACAGTTTAATGTAAGTTTTATGACTTTTGTGCCGATATTTTAACTCTGCTCTACATATAATATAGGTTAACTACTTCACAATTACCAATAAATAGACAATATGTCATCAAAATATCCTCCTATTTTAACTTATGAAAATAATTTTACTTGTTTTTTTACACATTTTTACACTTTCACGCTATTAGATTTTTTCATTTGTAGGGTATTATATAAAAAATAATAATACACGGTGGGAGCACAATGAATCTAAAGAAATGCAGACAGATACTTAATGCTGTTGCGCTGTTTGTGCTAATAATTGTTTTTGTTTCAAACATTCCTCTTTTTCATTCGATTCACAATGAAATGATTTATGTATCTATATTTCTTATAATACTTGATATTATTTTTGGATTTATCTTTTTACGATGTCCTCAATGCAAAAAATTATTAAATTTTAAATGGTCTTCCCAAGGTATTTGTCATAATTGTGGAGCTCGATTAGAAGCTGATGTTTCGGAATCATAGCATTCAACATTATATTATTAAACAATCTACTGTTTGGATACTTTTTAAACTAGTATTGAGGAGAGGAGGCGAATCCTATGGATATACTACACCAATAAAAGGAAGATGTTTGATTCAATTAGCTACACATGCTAAAAGGGAGGATTTTTTATGACGATGAATATGAAACAATTAATTCCTACCACTTTAACTATGTTTATGATAATTTCACTGTATTCAGTCAATGTTATACATGCCGCGACGGTTGAAGCCACAGCTACAAATAGTTCAACAACTATGCGAACTGAACTCACTTTTTTTGAAGGTACACCCGGAGATAATCATTTAGTTTACACTTATCTCGAAAATGGGATCCATTATAAAGTGGTTGAAAATGCTGATGCTAATTTTATAAAGATAAATTCTACAACCTATGTTATGAATGCTGAAGGTGATTATGTAGAAGATAAGTTTCAGGAACTTGATATTCAACCAAACGGCGACTGTTATTTGACAACTACTGATTCACAGGAACCTCAAAAACTTCACAAATAGATACATTTGCTGATCGTAAATCTGTTAATACATTAATGGAAACTAACCAGGCCAGTGTTTATAGAGCATATACTGATCCAGGAACTGGCGAATGGATAACAAAAGTATGGGATGGTAGTTCTTCCATATACAATATGACTGTTTCAGCTGTTAGTGCCGTGCTCGGTGCGGCTCTTGGTGGAAAAATAGGAGCAGCTATTGGTGCCATTGTCGCTGAATTCTTTAAAAGATGAGCAAATTATATCCAGTGACTGTTGTCATTAGGGAGTCGACACACACTACTTACTACTTAGACTCCAAGCACAAATATTCAACGGGAACCGACTACTATGAATATAATGGCAGATGGTGAATATCTGTTTAAAAATAAGTATACCAGAAAAAATCTGTAGATAAGATTCTTAGTAAGATGATAAAGGGCAAGTTCTTTAACGAACTTTTTCCCTTGTTGTATATTTTTTTCATTCCTGTCCATAAATAAACTCATCGACAATCAAAACCAGAAAACCTCCAATGGATCGGGAAACTTTGTATGTTTGAGATAAAGAGAACGAAGTTTGTTTCTCTCAATCTAACCAAGACTGTCTGCTTTTGATGTTCGTTGAGTATTATTCTACTTTACCTGTTACAAACATGGTAAAGCTTGCTGAAGCAAGTAGCTGTTTATCTTGATTTTCTATCTTTACTTCAACGACCTTTGTTCTACTTCCATCATGTGTGCAAGAACCAGTGACGGATAAGGTATCACCAAGTTTTGCCGCCTTCATATAATGGATATTGGACTGTAGGGTGACAGAATAAGAACCCCCTGCCACTGTTGTCAAGCCTGCTACTGAATCTGCTAAAGTAAAGAGGAAGCCTCCATGAGCCATACCATATGGATTGAGAGACTTTTCAGTCACCTTAGTAGTCAGTAACACCTCTTTCTCATTGAGCATTGTAGCTTGATAGTCATCTAAAACTGTAATCGGTTGTAATTCTAATTTATCTAACACGTTCATCCTCCTCTGATTGCTGACTCATTTGCATTTGGTAATATACACCCTGCTCCTTCATCAACTCTCTATGATTTCCTTGTTCAACAATTTTTCCATCCACCATGACTAAAATCAAGTCAGCTGATTGAATGGTTGATAGGCGATGAGCAATAATAAAACTGGTCCGTCCTTCCATCAATTTGGCAAATGCTTCTTGTACTAAAATTTCTGTCCGTGTATCAATAGAAGAAGTCGCCTCGTCTAAAATCAGGATTTTAGGTATCTTGACAAAGACACGAGCAATAGACAAGAGCTGACGTTGACCTTGGGATAAGGCTTCTCCTCCATCTGCCAAAACTGTATCATAGCCTCGTGGAAGCTGACGAATAAAGAAGTCTGCATTAGCTGCCTTAGCCGCCTCAATGACCAATTCCCGCGTGGCATTTGGATAGCCATAGGCAATATTATCATGAATGGTACCAGATTTGATCCAAGTCTCCTGTAAAACCATCCCAATCTGTCTGCGAAGATCCTCACGACTGTACTGGCTAATCGGAACCCCATCTAAGACAATCTGACCAGCCGTTACATCGTAGAAGCGCATAAGCAGGTTAATCATGGTTGATTTACCTGCACCAGTAGGTCCAACAATGGCTACCTTTTGTCCAGCTTCGACATCAATGTCCAAATGTTCTATCAGAGAACGGTCAGGGCTGTATGAGAAAGATACATTGTCAAAGGAAATAGCTCCCTTCAACTCCTCCGAATCGATTTTCCGCTCAGCCTGATCGTCAATGCTATCTAGAGCCAAGATAGCAAACAGCCTGTCTGCACAAGCTAAAGCGCTCTGCAATTCCGATAGGACCGAGGAAATATCATTAAAGGGCTTGCTGTACTGACTAGCATAATTGAGAAAAGTTGTCAGTGAACCCACTGTAAACTGCCCTGCCATAATTCTCAGCGCTCCAAGTCCTGCAAGTAAGGCATAGATAATAGCATTGATAAACCGCGTACTTGGATTGACCGTTGAAGAGGCAAAGATAGCCTGTTGGGAATAGGTCGCATACTGTTCATTCACAACTTGAAAACCATGCGTAAATTGCTCTTGAGCATTGAAAGATTGGACCAAGGTCAGTTGACTGATGGACTCTTCCAAAAGTTGAGATTGCTTCCCACGTGCCTGTGTTTGTTTTCTATAATAACCATAGGATTTCTTAGCGATATACCGTGCAACAAGCAGAGACACAGGAGTCAGGGCAACAACAACCAACATCATCGTCAAGTCAAGCCTAGCCATAGTGAAAATGGTTAAGAAAATGGTCAAGATACCTATGAAAAATTGATTGAAAACCATTAAGAGTCCGTTGGTTAATTGCTCACTATCACTTGAAAAACGAGCTACCAAATCACCAACTGAATGACGATCCAGATAAGACAAGGGCATGTGGTGCAGCCTAACATAGACCTGTTCACGCAAGTCAGCCACCATTCCATAAACCAAGCGATTGGTTACTAGTGGGAGATACCATTGCACCAGCGTATTAAGCAAGATAAGCATCACCATTTTTCCAATTATCCCTAGCAAGACCTGACCATCCGCTATCAATACTGCATCAACTGCCTGACCAATCAAGATAGGCAGATAAACTGTCAGAAGCACCTGCACCACAGTTCCCACCAACATCAAGGACATTCGAAAGGGTTGGCCTAAAACCAATCTGACCAGTTCCTTAAAACTAGATTGTTTCATGGCTGTCCTCCTCCCTATGTTGTGATTGATCGATTTCTTGGTAAATGGCAGAGCTTCTCAGCAAGTCTTCATGACGGCCAAGTCCCACTTGACGCCCTTGATCCAAGACCAAAATCTGATCAGCTGTTCGTAAACTATTGGTTCTCTGAGATACCATTATTAAGGTTTGCTCAGGAAATGCACGACGAATCGCGGACAATAACCGACTCTCTGTCAGATAATCCAAAGCAGAGGTCGCGTCATCTAAAACCAATATCGGTGCTTTCTGTAAAATAGCGCGTGCAATGGTCAAACGTTGACGCTGTCCACCAGAAAAATTTTTCCCAAAGGCTTCGACAGGACTATCCAAGCCTCCTTTGTCCTCAATGAAGGACTTAGCCTGTGCGATTTCTAGCGCTGCCCATAACTCACTGTCCAATACACTTTCTAAGCCTAATGACAGGTTAGAACGCACAGTCCCAGCAAAAAGCTGAGCCTGTTGTGGAACGATAGCTAATTGCTGCCGCCACTCTTTCAAATTCCTAGGACTTTTCCCCTCAATAAAGAAAGAGAGTTGGCTGGTCGGTATGGAATAAAGTGCCTGTAAAAGGTCTACTAAGGTTGATTTCCCTGAACCAGTCCCACCAATCAGACCCATAAACTGTCTCTTACATAATTCAAAATCAATATCAATTAGTGATTCCTCAGCAGATTTTGGATAAGAAAAGGAAAGATGGTTCACAGAAAAAATCAATTCCTTGTCTCTACTATAAATTACTGGCAAATTGGCATCCACATCTTCAGATTTCTGCTCAAAAACCTCTTGAATACGCTGTGCTGAAATATAGGTCTGATTAAGAGTTGTCACAACCATAATCAATTTCACCAATTCAACTAAAATTTGAAGAAGATAATTGATTAGAGCAACCAGCATTCCTTGCTCCAAACGATTATCGGAAATAGCACTATTGCCCTGCCAGATGAGAAGAATCAAGGTCCCATTAACTACCAAAAACGTCAAAGGCGATAAGAGACTGGACCAAAAACCAGCCTTTAGCTGTTGCTTCTTATATCGTTGATTTATGCCTTGAAATGTCTTGATTTCCCGCTCTCTCTGCCCAAAAGCTCGAATCACTCTCCAGCCAGTAATCGTTTCTCGTACCTGTCCTACCAAACCATCTAATTCCTTTCGAATAGATTGGTAAATACGACTGGTCAGGACTGAAATCCCTGTTACGATGACCAACAACAGTAGAATCATTCCTAGAAAATAGATTGATAGACTTGGGCTAATATAGAATGCCATGATCAGTGAACCAAATACGACAATCGGAGCCCGTAGGAATAAACGTAAAAAAGTATTGATACCTGTTTGAACCTGCAAAGTATCACTCGTCAATCTGGTTAATAAACTGGCAGATGAAAGTATGTCTCGACTTGATTTTGGAAGAGAAAGGACTTTCTGATACAAATCATTCGTTAATGCTTTTGTCACTCCGACTGCTGCTTTGGCTGAGAAATATTGCGCTATAATCGAGACAATAATTCCAATACAAGCGAGTCCAACTAGTAATAAAAGCATAGCAACCAGGTCTCCCCGGTTGCCATTTGGAATAATTGTATCTACGATATAGGCGATTATCAACGGAACAAAAAGTTCAAAGTTAGCTTCCAATAACTTGAAAACTGGACCTAGAATGGATTCCTTGATATAGTCCTTAAAATACCGTGATAAAAATCTCATATTAACGGTGCTCCAAAGCTTGAACCGCCGTAATCAATGTCAAATTATAAACATCGTCTGGGTTACAACCACGAGACAAGTCATTTACCGGTTGGTTCAACCCTTGTAAAACCGGACCGACAGCCGCGAATCCACCCATACGTTCAGCAATTTTGTAACCAATATTACCTGCTGAAATACCAGGGAAGATAAATACAGTCGCTTGGCCTGCTACTTTTGAACCTGGAGCTTTTAATTTACCAGTAGTTGGAACAAAGGCTGCATCAAATTGTAATTCACCATCCAAATCCAATTCTGGACGCAATTTTTGAGCAATTTTTGTAGCTTCAACAACCTTATCCACTTTAGGACCCGCACCAGAGCCTTTTGTAGAATAGCTAAGCATCGCAACTTTTGGATCAATACTAAACATTTTTGCAGTACGTGCAGAGTTAATTGCAATTTCTGCCAATGTTTGGGCATCTGGATCAATGTTTATGGCACAGTCACCAAAGATATAGCGTTCTTCACCTTTCACCAACAAGAAGGCACCGGATGTTTTAGAAACACCTGGCTCAGTCTTAATAATTTGAAGCGCAGGACGAACTGTTGAGGCAGTTGAGTGAATAGCACCAGAAACCATTCCTTCTACAACGCCCATGTAAACCAACATGACACCAAAGTAATTGACATCTTTCAATAATTCATGAGCTTGTTCTTCCGTTACCTTCCCTTTACGGCGTTCCACAAAAGCTCCAACCATCTCATCATACTTATCATAATGAGCAGGATCAATGATTTCAAACCCTTCAGTAATACCTTCAATTTCCAAATAAATCTTGATACGTTCTGGGTTACCAAGCAAGACTGGCACTACATCTGATTCATTCACCAAACGCTTCGTCGCTTGAAGGATACGAGGTTCTTCACCTTCAGGTAAAACAATACGAACTTTTTTTCCCTCTAGCTTGCTAACTAGCTGTTCAAAAATTTTCATGAGCAAACTCCTTAAATTTTATTAACTTTTTAACTGATTGATAACAGCCTGAAAATCCTCCGGAAGCGCTGCTTCCAAATCAACCCTTTCGACTGAAAAAGGGTTAGTAAACACAAGATTGTGGCAATGAAGAGCTTGACGCTCAATTCCACACTCTAAACTCCCACCATATAAATCATCACCAAGTAGTGGAAATCCAATATGGGCAAAATGGACACGTATCTGATGAGTGCGCCCTGTATGTAGTTGTATATCCACAAGATGAATATTGCCCCAAGACTGGACAAGTTTATAAGAAGTATGAGCATACTTCCCATTCTGCGTTACACAACGAGTAATAATACTATCCTCTGGTCGACCAATAGGGGCAATAATATCCCCTTCTTGCTCTAACTCCCCATCCCCTCGAACCAAGGCGAAATATCTCTTACTAATTTGCTTCGTCTGTAATTGTTTATCTAATCGGGCATGGGCATAGCCATGCTTAGCAAACAACATGATCCCAGATGTATCTCGATCTAATCGCGTTACAATGTGAACCTGTTTGTTTTCATATTTTTGTTCGACTAAATATCCTTTAACGAAATTAGCAATTGTAGAAGAATGGAGAATCGAAGGAATAGAGGCATAACCAACAGGCTTGTTGATTGCTAAAAAATGTTCATCCTCATAGACAATATCCAAAGGAAAAGAAATCGGTTTCAAACTTCCAGTGGCATCTTCTTCCGCAGGTATGTTTATTGTAACGCTATCTCCGATTTCAAGCAAGTAAGTAGCATTCTGTTCACTACCATTGACCAAAATACTACCACCTGTATATTTAATTTTTGCCAAAAGTCCTTTGGAAACTCCCTGGGCTTTTAAAAAAGTTTTCACCTTTGTGTGCTGATCCGCAACAAAATCAAATCGCATTACTCCACCTCTCCAATAAAGGCATCCTTAACACGATTCCAAAAACTAGTGTGGCTAGGTGTCGCAACAAAATGGATTTTGCTATTGTCAATCTGATACTCAATGCAATCAATGTTGTCGTAGATAATCGTTTTATTATCCACCGCTATGGAGTAGCGATCACTATGTTTTGGTTCAATAACAATCTTGTCTTTTTTCGGCACAACGATGGAAGACCCAAGTGTCCTGTAAACACGATTGTTTAAACTAGCCACTTCAGCTATTTGCAAGGCCTCAATTGTAGGGTGCAATACTGCTCCACCAAGTGACTTATTATAGGCAGTTGAACCAGTTGGTGTTGAAACTGAAATACCATCGCCACGAAAACGTTCAAATGGCACATTATTGATAATAATATCTGCTACCATCGTTTTAGACAAGCGCTTGATTGTCGCCTCGTTGAGAGCTTTCATTTCAACGATTCTTCCATCCGTCAATTTCACTTTTACATTTAAAATCGGATAAGAAACACGCGCTCCCGTATCTAATTTTAAATTCTCGACAAGATTTTCAACCTCAAAGTCCCGATAATCAGTATAAAATCCTAAATGCCCAGTATGAATACCGACAAAACGGACCCGATCTATCAACTTCTCATATTTATGAAAGGCTGATAAAAGCATGCCATCACCACCGATTGAAATAACAATATCTGGATTTTTAGGTGTTAAAATAAAATTCTCTTCTCTTAACCTTTTCCAAAGCTCCTTAGAAACAACCTCGCTTTTTGGGTTCCGACTGGCGAGCAATGCGACTTTTTTTCTACCTGTATTCTTCATCTGTATCATCGCTATTTCCAACGCCGTCATTCAACTTTCGATAAGCAGGATCAAAGAGTGCCTGAGCCTCTTGAATGTCGTCGCGGATTTTTCGCATCTCCTCGTCTAATTGATAAGCTATCTTTGCGGTAATTTCCAAACGCTTTTTAATTTCTTCAGGAAAATTCCCTTTATATTTGTAATTGAGTGAATGTTCAATAGTAGCCCAAAAATTCATTGAAAGGGTGCGAATTTGAATTTCTGCCAAAACAGTTTTATTTCCATTTATGGTATCAACTGGATAAGATATCACTACATGGTAAGAACGATAGCCAGAGGCCTTCATATTATTGATATAATCGCGTTCATGGACAATTTGCATATCTTGCCGTTTACGGAGGATAGCCAACACTTCCTCGATGTCATCAACAAATTGTACCATAATACGGACGCCTGCAATATCTTGCATATCTTGAGCCAAATGTTCCAAATTAATGTGCCTAAGCGCCATTTTCTCTTGAATAGACTCAATCGGCTTAACTCGACCAGTAACAAATTCAATTGGAGAATGACGATTGGCTTTGCGGTATTGTTTCCGAACACCCCTTAATTTAATCTTTAATTCTCCCACTGTCTGAATATAGGGATCTAAAAATTCTTCCCAATTAAATTCCATAAGGTCCCCTTTCTTGTAAAAACTATTAAAATGTATTAGAATAACACAAAGACGAATATATTATAACATATGAAAGGGTTTTCTGTATGAAAAACCATCTCGAAATTGAGTATAAAACCTTGTTAACAAAATCAGAATATAATCGGCTCCTCTCTGAATTTTCTGATATTACCCCCATCTATCAAACTAACTACTACATTGATACTCCGAATCTTGACATGAAAAACCACCGCTTTTCGCTTCGCATTCGTACGTTTGCGGATATAGCAGAGCTAACATTGAAAATTCCTCAAGAAATCGGAAATCATGAATACAATCAATTGTTAGATATTAAAACTGCACAGGGCTATATTGACCATTTTGAACTTCCATCCGGTCCAATCTCTGATATTATTTCTAAAACATCAATTCCATTAAATCAACTAGCAGTTTGGGGACATTTAAAGACCAAGCGATTGGAAAAAGAAACCTCAATCGGATTGATAGCCCTTGATGAGAATGACTATTTGGGGCAAACGGATTATGAACTAGAAGTTGAAGTATCAGACGCTGAAGAAGGGAAAATACTATTCGATGAATTCCTAAAGAAAAAATCTATCCAATTCAAATACGCTAGTAGCAAAGTAGCTCGAACTGCAGCTCAGATAAAATCAGCTCAATAAAGCTGATTTTTTTGACTTTACTACTGAAAAAAATAGGATTTTTTGATAAAATAGAGTTATGTGTTGTTAAATTACTTTTATGATTTTTCATAAAAAAGCATTAAAAAAGGAGTTTCTCAAATGGTTCAACCAACTGGTGATCATAAAATTAAACTATTCTCGCTAAACAGTAACCGTGATATCGCTGAAAAAATAGCAGCCGCTGCTGGACTGCCTCTAGGAAAACTTTCTTCTCGCCAATTCTCAGATGGAGAAATTCAAATAAATATTGAAGAGAGCGTTCGTGGCGTTGACGTTTATATTATTCAATCAACTAGTTTTCCAGTCAACAACCACCTTTTGGAATTGCTTATCATGATTGATGCATGTAAACGTGCAAGTGCAAACTCAGTAACTGCTGTCATTCCATATTTCGGCTATGCTCGTCAAGACCGCACTGCTGCACCACGTGAACCAATTACAGCAAAACTAGTTGCAAATATGCTTGTTAAAGCAGGTATCGATCGTGTATTGACTCTTGATTTACACGCTTCTCAAATTCAAGGTTTCTTTGATATTCCAGTAGATAACCTGCTGACTGAACCATTGTTCGCATCATACTACATGCAAAAAGGACTCTGCGGTGAGGATGTCGTCATTGTCAGTCCAAAAAATTCCGGTATCAAGCGTGCTCGTAATATTGCAGAATTTTTGAATGCTCCGATTGCGATTATTGATTATGCTCAAGACGATTCTGACCGTGCAGAAGGCTATATCATCGGTGACGTAGCTGGTAAAAAAGCAATCTTGGTCGATGACATTTTAAATACTGGCCGTACATTCTCACAAGCCTCAAAAATTGTTGAAGATGGCGGAGCTACTGAGATTTACGCTGTTGCCAGCCATGGTCTTTTCGCTGGAACAGCTGCGCAATTGTTGGATGAAACATCTATAAAAGAAATTTTAGTGACTGACTCAGTTGCAAGTAAAGAACAACATCCAAAAAACATCGCATTCCTAACTGCAAGTGACTTAATCGCTGATGCTATTCACCGCATTCAAGAACATCGTCCACTCAGCCCGCTCTTTAAATTTACAAATCCAGAAAAAGAAAACTAGGAGTACAGTCTTTGATATATTTAGATAATGCTGCTACTACTGCTCTATCTCAGGCAGCCATATCAAGCATGTTTGAAGTTACTCAACGTCACTATGGAAATCCTTCCAGCATCCACGGATTTGGCCGAGATGCTAACAAAGTACTCAGAAAAGCACGAGCAGACATTGCCAGAGTACTTTCTGTAAGTCCTGATACAATCATTTTCACATCTGGCGGATCTGAAGCAGATAATCTTGCTATTCAAGGTTATGCTTTAGCAAATATGCATCGTGGAAAACACCTTATTACAACAGCCATTGAACACCATGCTGTGTTGCATACCATGGAATACTTAGAGCAACGTTTCGGCTTTGAAATTACATATATAAAGCCAGAAAATCAAGAAATCACAGCTCAACAGATTAAAGAAGCCCTACGACCTGATACAATTCTTGTTAGTGTCATGTATGCCAATAACGAGACTGGGCAACTGCTACCTATAAGGGAAATCAGTTCTCTCTTGTCTCAACATCAAGCTGTATTCCATGTCGATGCTGTTCAAGTAGTTGGGAAAATTCCAATCAAACCACAAGAACTTGGTATTGATTTTCTGTCCGCTTCTGCCCATAAATTCCATGGACCGAAAGGGATTGGTTTTCTCTACTCTTCAATTCACAAATTCGATTCACTGATTCACGGTGGGAGGCAAGAAAATCAACACAGAGCAGGAACAGAAAATCTCCCTGCAATTGCAGGTATGGCTGCAGCGCTCGTCCATCAATCAACACAAATGATTCAAAATATTGAGTATATTCATGATCTGAAATCCTATACACTCAAAAATTTAAGTGAATTTGATTTTTACGTTAATCAAGCTGGTGCTCACTTACCTCATGTACTGAATATTGGCTTTCCAGGACGACTCAACGAACAATTGCTAATGCGATTAGATTTGGCAGGAATCGCTATTTCCACTGGATCTGCTTGCACAGCAGGTGTCGTTGAAAATAGTCATGTACTTGAGGCAATGTATGGAAGTGACTCTCCTCGATTAAAAGAATCCGTACGTATTAGTTTTTCAGAATTGAATACCAAAAAAGAAATAGATATCTTACTATCAGCTTTAAAAATAATTATTGGAGGTTAGCATGGCATTCCAACAAACCGTAGCATTGAAAGATTGCGATTATATTTACCATATTAGTCCAATTGTAAAAAAATATACATTACGAGACAATACCTTTGAGGTAACAAAGGCTGGTCACTACCAACTCACTCGCTTATTAGAAGAGGTCCCAAATTCAAACCAAGGATTTTTACTAAAAATCATCATCAATCAAGATCTACAAGGCTTTAAAATAAATATTACTGATCAATCCGGACTTCATTTAGTGAATATTTTTAAAGCAGAAAACAATAAAGTAATTCAAGAAAAATTTTACTTCTTGATGGATAGTTTGGTAGATCGTGATATCTTTACTAAAGAAGGAAAATTATGATTACTATATCTTATAAAGATGCTTTTCAAATTGAGAGACATCAAGATTTTGACAATCTGGAAGCAGCAAGACTCGCATTTGCAGGTTGTCTCACTTTACCTGATTATTACCCAGTAACTCAAATTCTTAGAGATGGAATTCCATTGGATTTTCAAGGAAGAATTGGGGACCTCTATCAGTATTTACAATCCATAGATTAAACAGAAAACTGTTTAATCTTTTTCAGTTCAATCTGTTGATTTTTTCACAAACTTGCACTAAAATAGTAGAAGATAATCTATCATTTACAAAAAAGATATTATTCTACATTTTGTAGAACAACATAAAAATGTTTTTAAGGAGATACATGTGAAAAACGATAAAAATACTGAAATCCCACGCGCCACAGCTAAACGACTATCCATTTACTATCGCGTATTTAAACGATTCTATGCGGAGAAAATCGAAAAAGCAAGTTCAAAAGAGATTGCAGAGGCAATCGGAATCGACTCTGCTACTGTCCGCCGAGATTTCTCATATTTTGGTGAACTTGGACGCCGTGGATTTGGTTATAATGTGAAGGATTTAATGGACTTTTTTGCCGATATTTTAAACGATAACTCGATTACCAATGTTATGTTAATCGGGGTTGGGAATATGGGTCGTGCCCTTCTTCACTACAAGTTTCACGAAAGAAATAAAATGAAAATCATCATGGCTTTTGAAGCTGATGATAATCCTGCAGTCGGAACCATAGATGAAAATGTTCCTATCCATGCGATTTCAGAGTTAAAAGATCGCATCAAGGAAGCTAATTCTCAGACTGCCATCCTAACGGTTCCAAGCGTTAAAGCTCAAGAAGTTACTGATGTATTGGTTGAAGCTGGCGTTAAAGGTATTCTTAGCTTTTCACCAATCAACTTGACCGTTCCTAAAGATGTTGTTGTCCAATATGTAGACTTGACAAGTGAACTACAGACACTACTTTATTTCATGCGCAAAGGATAGAAAATGAGTCAACCAATCATTGGAATTTCCGGAAATCATTATAAAACAGGGGATCATACAGAACCCCTGCTTTCTTATACTCAAACTTGCTTAGTGAATGCTATTGAAGATGCTGGTGGCATTCCACTAATTCTACCAGTCACTCGTCCAGAACTTGCTGAGCAGTATATGAAACTAGTTGATAAATTAGTATTGACTGGTGGACAAAATGTTGAGCCTATTCACTATCAGGAAAAACTACTCATAGATAGTAGCAATAATTTTCCTGAGCGAGATCGATTTGAACTAGCACTGATAGAAGCTGCTCACCATCAAGAAAAACCTATATTTGGCATTTGTAGAGGCCGTCGCCCAAGGTGGCAGTCTCCATCAAGAGGTTTTAGGGCATTGGCAGGAAAATACCGGCAATCAACCTAGCCAAGACCTCTATTTCCCAATTGAAAGCCAATTATCACAGATCTATGCTCAGGAGCCAACCGTTAATTCATTCCATCGCCAAGCAATCGACAAATTAGCTCCCTCTTTGGAAATTATCGCCCTATCCCCAGATAAACAAACCATTGAAGCGGTACAGTCTACAAGAGACTCTCATACCTTTTTGGGTGTTCAATGGCATCCTGAATTACTTTACGGCGAACGAGAGACGGAAAAAAGGCTATTTGATTACATCGTCAATCAGTTCTAAAACAGCTCACTTTCCTCTCGGAAGGAATAGTAATTTTTATTACCTACAATTAAATGATCTAATAAGACCAGTCCTAGCACATCGCAGGACTGTTTTAAATTTTCTGTAAAAAGTAAGTCATTCTTGCTAGGGTTAACCGACCCCGAAGGGTGATTATGGACAATAATCACTGATGTGGCCATGCATTTGATAGCATGATGCAGGATTTCCCGTGGTTCTGCAATACTACGATTCACACTTCCAATAAATATTGTCTCCTGTTTGATGATTTGATTTTGTGTATTGAGATAGAGCGCAACCAGATGCTCTTGTTTTTTATCTCCAATTTCTTGAATCATCTTGCGACCCAATTTTTCACTACCTAGTACTTGTTCATTTAGCAACAAGTGGGATTGATTGATCCGTTTTCCGAGCTCAATCATGGCTTTAATCTCTATTGCTTTTACACGACCAATACCCGTTAAAGTCTGCAATTCTTCGATAGATAAATCTCTTAAATTTGCTAAATTCTCCAATTGATTCAATAATCTATTGGATAAAATGGTGACAGGTTCATTTTTCGTACCCGTTCGAATAAAAATAGCTAATAACTCTTGATTACTTAGGCGTTCTGGCCCAACTTCGACTAAACGCTCACGTGGTAAAAGCGATTCTTCTTTAAAATCAATTTGATACATAATTTCCTCCTCATACATCTATTCGTAAAACAAGGAAAAAGAAAGTTGAAAGATATAGAGAATACGTGCTCTATTCATTCAACTTTCTAAATTAATTCGAAGGTTACATAAAAATGATTTAAAAGCTGGCAATCGTCTTGTCTTATTGACCATAATCATACTGATTGTATCCGTGAGAGAAAGCTTTTTTTATATCCTCTGATGCATCAGCATATGGAATAGAAATTTCAAGAATACCTTTTACAATAATCCTTTGTGTTGAATAATAGTCCGTACAAGTAACCAAAGTCACTTCTGTGCGTCCTTCGACATCGTCAATAACATAGACGCTTTCTGGACTTACAACTTCAACACTATCAATCACATAGGTATAGATTGTATTTTTATCAGTTAGGTAAATCTTCATTCCTTTTTCAGCTCGATCCAATGGAGAGAAAAGGACATCCGCAGACCCGGCAACACCGAAGATATGGTGACTGGCTAGGGCATAGTTTCCTATTCCCATTTCTTGAGTCTCTTTCATCGTTCCAGCTCCATACATTAGCGACGTATTCCCTACACCCTTGAAAATCGGCAAATTAATTCCCAATTCAGGCACAGTAATTCCACCAATAACTGGCAGTCTCTCTGCTTCCCATTGCGCCTTCAGAATAGCCTCCGTCGAAACGGCTTCAACTTGTTTAAAATCAAAAGTTGAGTCCGCTTGTTTATTCTTTTCAATATCTTCAGAACTGATATTTGTAATCTGATACTTATTAGTATTCCAACCAATAATAAAATTTCTAATCGAAGTATTGAAAATAAGTGCTAGTGAAATCAAAAAGAGTATCAAGGCAAGTAAGTTCATCCATGTTCTGTTCTTGCCCTTCTTTTTCGGTGAACGTTTTGACATTCCCTACTCCTCTTGATCTTTCTGATCTGCTGCATCAACTAAGGCAAAGGTCATAATTTTTGCTTCTTCATCTAGTCGCATGACTTTAACACCCATTGTTGAACGACCGGTCTGTGAGATATTAGCAATACTTGTACGGATGATAACTCCTGTATCCGTAATAACCATAATATCTTCATTGCCCTGTACAGTTGTTAAACCAGCAAGAGGGCCATTTTTATCAGCAACTTTCAGAGTGATGATACCTTTACCACCACGGCCTTTCGTTGGATATTCAGAGGCTGGTGTACGTTTTCCATAACCTTTTTCTGAAAGGACTAACACTTCCTGATCATCAGATACAATGGTCGCACTGACTAAATGATCTCCTTCACGGAGTTTTATTCCACGTACGCCTGTTGCGGTACGGCCCATATTTCGAACATCTGTTTCTGCAAATCGAACAGAATAGCCAAATTTTGTCCCCATAATAACATCTGCTTGACCATCAGTAAGGAAAACATTGATTAGTTCATCATCATCTTTCAAATTCAAAGCCTTGAGACCGTTTTGTCGAATATTGGAGAATTCATTTACATTTGTACGTTTAACAATCCCTTGACGCGTCGCAAAGAAAAGATAGTAATCAGCGGCTTGATCCTTTGTCACATTGATAATGGTCTGAATAGACTCATTTTCTTCCAGTTTCAATAAGTTGACAACTGGGAGCCCCTTAGCGGTTCGACCATATTCAGGAATTTCATAGCCCTTGAGACGATATACACGCCCCTTATTGGTGAAGAAAAGCAGGTGATCATGGGTACTGGTTGATACTAGTTCGCGAACGAAGTCATCATCTTTCACACCTGTACCTTGGACTCCACGACCGCCACGTTTTTGAGCTTGGAATTCATCTTGTGCCAACCGTTTGATATAGCCTTGATTGGATAAGGTAATCAATACATCTGCTTCCTCAATAAGATCCTCATCTTCCAAGGAAATGACTTCACCAACCATCAATTCAGTACGACGTGGGTCAGCATGTTTGCGTTTTACTTCTTCTAGTTCTTCTTTGATGATCAAGACAACACGTTCAGGTTTTGCCAAAATATCTATCAAATCAGCTATCAAAGAAACCAATTCGTCATACTCTGACTGGATCTTATCACGTTCCAATCCGGTCAAACGACGAAGACGCATATCCAAGATAGCCTGACTTTGTCGTTCGGACAAGTCAAAACGTTCCATTAATTCAGCTTGAGCAAGTGCATCCGTTTCTGAATTACGAATGATACGTATGACTTCATCAATATGGTCCAGAGCAATCAGCAAGCCTTCTAAAATATGAGCGCGTGCTTCTGCTTTTTCCTTATCAAATTGAGTGCGACGTGTAACAACTTCTTTTTGGTGTTCAATATAAGACTCTAAAATTTGACGTACAGAAAGAATCTTCGGTACCCCATTTTGAATAGCCAACATATTGAAACTAAAGTTGGTTTGCAATTGCGTTTGTTTAAAGAGATTGTTCAAAATAACATTAGCTGAGGCATCTCGACGCACTTCAATTACAAAGCGAACCCCTTCACGGTTAGATTCGTCTCGAACAGCTGTAATGCCTTCAATACGTTTTTCTTGAACCAATTTAACAATATGCTCTTGAACCTTGGACTTATTGACCATATATGGGAATTCAGTAACAACGATACGTTCACGTCCGTTTCCATATTCTTCAATTTCAGTACGAGAACGAAGAACAATTGAGCCTTTACCAGTTTCATAAGCACGGTGAATTCCAGATTTACCCATGACCATAGCTCCTGTTGGAAAGTCTGGCCCAGGTAGGACTTCCATAATTTCACGCGTCGTTACATCAGGATTGTCCATCACGAGCTTAACAGCATCAATGGTTTCACCCAAGTTGTGCGGTGGAATGTTTGTTGCCATACCAACCGCAATACCAGTAGTCCCGTTCACCAATAGATTAGGGAAACGTGCTGGAAGTACTTCTGGCTCACGCTCGCTCGAGTCATAGTTATCAGCAAAATCAACCGTGTTTTTATTGATATCACGCAACATTTCAAGAGCAATCTTGCTCATGCGCGCCTCAGTATACCGCTGGGCAGCGGCACCATCACCGTCCATGGAACCAAAGTTACCATGACCGTCAACCAGCATGTGACGATAGCTCCACCATTGAGCCATACGGACCATTGCCTCATAAATAGCACTATCACCATGAGGGTGGTATTTACCCATTACATCACCAGTGATACGTGCAGATTTTTTATGTGGCTTATCTGGAGTAATACCAAGTTCGTTCATTCCATAAAGAATGCGTCGGTGTACGGGCTTAAGACCATCACGTACATCAGGAAGAGCGCGTGCAACGATTACACTCATGGCATAATCGATGAAAGAGGTCTTCATCTCATTAGTCAAATTTACCGTAACTAAATTTTTGTCTTGCATTAATATGCCTCATTTCAACTGTCGTTAATACTACTATTATACCATATTTTTCAAACGTTTTCTTCTTTTGAAATCACTATGTAAACATTTTCAAACGATCTTTCTTTAGTGACAAAGGTCTGAAAAAATGCTAGAATGGTTAGTGGTTGGGATAGCTATCCCTAAATAAAACAAAGGAGATGTTTAGATAATGACTGCAACTAAACAACACAAAAAAGTGATCCTTGTCGGTGATGGTGCCGTAGGTTCTGCTTATGCATATGCCCTTGTAAACCAAGGTATCGGTCAAGAATTGGGTATCGTAGATATCAATAAAGACCGTACACAAGGTGACGCAGAGGATTTGAGCCACGCTTTGGCCTTCACTTCACCTAAGAAAATTTATTCAGCAGATTATTCTGATGCTCATGATGCAGATCTTGTTGTATTGACAGCTGGTTTGCCACAAAAACCAGGTGAAACTCGTCTTGAATTGGTTCAGAAAAACCTTCGTATCAACCAACAAATCGTATCTGAAATTGTTAAATCTGGCTTCAATGGTATTTTCCTTGTTGCTGCTAACCCAGTTGACGTTCTTACATACTCAACTTGGAAATTCTCTGGTTTCCCTAAAGAACGTGTCATCGGTTCTGGTACTTCTCTTGACTCAGCTCGTTTCCGTCAAGCATTGGCTGAAAAAATCGGTATTGACGCTCGTTCAGTTCACGCTTACATCATGGGTGAACACGGTGACTCTGAATTTGCTGTTTGGTCACATGCAAACGTTGCTGGTGTGAAATTGTATGACTGGTTGCAAGATAACCGAGATATTGATGAGCAAGGTCTTGTAGACTTGTTCGTATCTGTACGTGATGCAGCTTACTCAATCATCAATAAAAAAGGTGCTACATATTATGGTATCGGTGCTGCACTTGCACGTATCACAAAAGCTATCTTTGACGATGAAAATGCAGTACTTCCATTGTCAGTTTACCAATCTGGTCAATACGAAGGCGTTGAAGATGTCTTCATCGGACAACCAGCTATCATCGGTGCACATGGTATCGTTCGTCCAGTTAACATTCCATTGAGCGAAGCTGAATTGCAAAAAATGCAAGCATCTGCTGGCCAATTGAAAGACATCATTGACGATGCTTTCGCTAACCCAGAAATCGCTGCTGGTGTTAAAAACTAATTCTATTATTAAATAGCAAAGAAGGTGAGTCACTTAGGCCACCTTTTTTATATCCATTTGAATTAGCTTTGATATAGTCATTTTCGGCTTGCCGTACTCTACGAAAGTGATTTGTTACGTAAGTCTTATTTCAATCCTAGAACAGCCAGACTCTAGGCTGTTCTAATAACCTGCACCTCAGTTATTTTAAATAGGGAAAAAAACAAAAAAACGCATAAAATTATGTTCCAAAACACTGATTTTATGCGTTTTATTGTTAGATTATCTCAATTCTCAAGCTCAAAATTGAGAGTGTACCTACATTATTTAGATTTAATGTAGTTAACACCGTCTGCTTTTGGCGCTACTGATTGTCCAAAGAAGGCAGAAAGTGCAATAACTGTAATCAAGTATGGAGCGATTTGGAGATATACTGATGGAATATCTTTCAAACCAGGCAATTGACTACCAATAACCGCGAGACTTTGTGATAGTCCGAAGAATAGACTAGCAAGCATTGCACCAATTGGGTTCCATTTACCGAAGATAACTGCCGCCAAGGCAATGAATCCAGAACCAATAATCGTAGTCGCCGAGAAGTTGATATTAACAGATTGGGCACTTACAGCACCACCAACACCGCCTAAGAAACCTGACATCAGTACACCTGCATAACGCATTGCGTATACATTGATACCAAGGGTATCAGCTGCTTGAGGGTGTTCACCAACAGAGCGAAGTCGCAAACCAAATTTTGTTTTATACAAAACAAACCAAGAAACAAATGCAGTCAGAATAGCGACATAACCCATCAAACTTGTATTTTTAAAGAATAAATCACCAATAACAGGAATATCTGCCAATACTGGGAAAGAGAACTTACCAAAAGACTCACGAATACTATCAGTTTGTCCTTTATTATAGAAAACCTTAACAAGGAAAACACCGAGTGCAGGTGCTAGTAAGTTCAATACGGTACCAGAAACTACGTGATCCGCTCTAAAGTTAATAGTGGCTATCGCATGGATAGTGGCAAAGACAACACCCGCCAAACCACCAACAATGACCGCTAAAAATGGTGTAGCTTTACCAAAAGTTTCAGCAAATTCAATGTTGAAGACAACACCAGCAAAGGCACCAATAACCATGATTCCTTCCAAACCAACGTTTACGATACCACTTCGCTCAGAGAATACTCCTCCAAGACTTGTGAAAATCAAAGGTGCTGAATAAATGAGCATTTGCGAAATGAGTAGGGTTAAAATAGATAAGTTCATCTTACTTAGCTCCTTTCGCTACTTTTTTTGAATTCAAAAATAGTTCAAAGATATACTTCACACCAATGAAGAAAATAATGGACGCTGTAACAACGTTTATCAATTCTGGTGGAATTTGTGCACGAACCATACCAGGTGCACCTACAGAAAGTGTACCAAACAAGAAGGCTGCAAAAGGAATTCCCAGTGGTGAGTTCGAAGCCAGTAGGGCAACTGACATACCATTGAATCCAATATCTAAATTACCACTTTGAATATAAACGTTCTGGAACGTTCCTAACCCTTGGATTGCACCACCAAGTCCAGCTAAAGCACCGGAAATAACCATTGATAGAATAATCGTTTGTTTAGCTGACATACCAGCGTAGTTAGATGCAGTTGGGTTGATACCCACTGAACGAATTTCAAAACCAAGCGTTGTCTTTGTCATTAAGAACCAAATAACTATGACAGCAATAATGGCAAAGAAAATACCAATATTCATCCGTGAGTTGTTCGTTAGAGCTCGCAACCATTCTGTTTGATAAGAGGCGTTAGCAGAAACGTTAATTGTAGAATCTGTATTTTTCATCAAATTTTCTGAAAATACATCACGAATGATATAGTTACATGAATAGAGAATGATGTAGTTCATCATAATCGTAACAATAACTTCACTCGTTCCGAGATAGGCACGAAGGATACCAGGAATTGCGCCAGCAATACCACCTGCTACCATCGCTATCACAACCGTGCCCAAAATCAAAACTGGTCGTGGTAAATCAGGATTTAACAATGCAAACCAACCTGCAAAAACCCAGCCGACATAGGCTTGACCAGACAAACCAACGTTGAAGAAACCTGCGCGACTTGCGACTGCGAATCCTAACGCAGTAAAGATTAAAGGAGCCATTGCCCGGAAAATCTCACCGATTGATTTGATGTTCCCAAAAGCAGAGTAGAATAATTCCTCATATCCCCAAATTGGATCATAGCCAAAAATGAACATGATGATCGCCCCAAGCACTAAGCCACTGATTGCCGCTAGCAATGGGAATAGTATTGTTTGATATTTCTTAAGCATGTACTTCTCCCTCCTCGATATGACCACCAGCCATCAAGACACCCAATTCTTGTTTGTTTGTCTTAGCAGGATCAAGAATACCATGAATGACACCATCGTGGATGACAGCAATACGGTCTGATACATCCAAAATTTCATCCAATTCGAAGCTGACAACCAATACTGCTTTCCCCTTATCCCGTTCAGCAATAAGACGTTTACGAATATATTCAATGGCACCAACATCCAAACCACGTGTTGGTTGACTGACAATCAATAAATCAGGATTGCGATCGATTTCCCTTGCAATGATCGCTTTTTGTTGGTTACCACCTGAAAGAGCTTTTGCTGGAACTAATTCACTTGCACCACGCACATCAAATTCATGCATCAATTGACGGGCCTTTTCATTAATCGCTGTGTAATTCAAAATACCATTTTTAGAATTTGGTTCTTTATAGTAAGTTTGTAGAGCAATATTTTCAGCAACGGTCAACGGAAGCACTAAACCATCACGGTGACGATCTTCAGGAACGTGACTCACCTGCATCTCAGTAATCTTACGTGGTGATTTACCAACCACTTCCTCACCTTTAATCGTGATAGAACCAGATTTCACTTTGCGAAGTCCAGTAATTGCTTGAATCAATTCACTTTGTCCATTGCCATCAATACCTGCAATACCCACTATTTCCCCTGCACGTACGTCAAGAGATAGACCTTTCACTGCTGGGATACCGCGGTTTTCATTGACTACCAAATCTTTAATAGAAAGAACAACTTCTTTTGGATGGGATTCAATTTTCTCTGTTTTGAAAGAAACAGAACGCCCAACCATCCATTCAGCCAAATCTTGGTTGGTTGCTCCTTCAACTGCCACAGTTTGAATCGATTTACCACGTCGAATAACCGTTACACTATCTGCAACAGCACGAATTTCATCCAATTTATGCGTAATCAAAATAATTGATTTGCCTTCTGAGACTAAGGTCTTCATAATCTTCAATAGCTCTGCAATCTCTGCCGGAGTAAGTACAGCAGTTGGTTCATCAAAGATTAGTAAGTCTGCACCACGATACAGTGTTTTTAAAATTTCCACACGTTGTTGTGCCCCTACAGAAATATCCGCAACTTTTGCAGTCGGATCTACTTCAAGACCGTAGCGAGCAGAGAGTTCTTTAATTTCTGCAATAGCCTTCTTAAGGTCAATAACACCGGCTTTAGTAGTTTCACTACCTAAAATAATATTTTCAGCAACAGTAAAGGCATCCACTAACATAAAGTGTTGATGAACCATCCCGATACCCAAGTGTGCAGCTTTGGAAGGGGAATCAATTTTCACTTCCTTACCATTAATGACAATCTCACCGCTTGTAGGCTCCAATAAGCCTGCAAGCATATTCATAAGTGTCGATTTACCCGCACCATTTTCACCCAAAAGGGCGTGAATTTCTCCACGTCTGACATTCAAATTAATATGGTCGTTGGCAACAAACTCACCAAATATTTTGGTGATATTACGCATCTCAATGACATAATCCTTAGTCATAATCTAGTTCCTTTCTGATTACAGTTAAACAGATTGAGCCGACTGCCAACCACTAATTCCCATTTAAGAAAGTAGGGTTACTAGCAGGTTCATTCCAGCTAACTGTACCATTTTTACCAGTAAAACCTACCAATTATGATAGGCTTTACTGAGAAAAATCTCAGCTTCTAAAAGGGCGACCGAGTGGACGCCCTTTCGGAATTCATCAATATAAAACTTATGGTTTTTCTGGTACTTCTATTTTACCATCAAGAATAGCTTGTTTTGCGTCAGCAACAGCTTTCGCAGCATCATCTGAAAGGTTAGTTTCAGCCAACTCTACACCTTTATCAGCAAGAGTATAACGAACGATTTCACCACCAGGGAATTCACCATTTTCAGCTTTTGTAGCAATATCTTTTACTGCTGCACCAACTAGTTTCAAAGTAGATGCCAATACAAAGTTAGATTCTTTACCATCTTTAGAAGTGTAAGCACCTTCTGCGGATTGGTCACGGTCAACACCGATTACCCAAACTTTATCTGCTTCATTACGAGTTTCGTTTTCAGCTTTAGCAGCGGCAAACACACCATTACCAGTACCACCAGAAGCGTGGAAGATAATATCTGCACCTGCAGCGTATTGAGCAGCAGCGATCGTTTGACCTTTAGCAGCATCACCAAATGAACCAGCGTATTGAATATCAATTTTGATTGATTCATCGACAGATTTAACACCAGCTACGAAACCAGCTTCAAAACGGTCGATAACTTCACTTTTCATACCACCGACAAAACCAACTTGTTTCGTTTTAGTTGATTTAGCAGCCGCAACACCAGCAAGGTAAGAAGCTTCATGGTCAGCGAAACCAACGCTAACTACGTTATCTTCGTCAGCAACAACACTATCCACGATAACATAGTGTGTATCTGGGTTGTTTGGAGCCACTTCTTTAATCGCTGATTCCAACGCAAAGCCAATACCAAATACTAGGTTGTAACCGCCTGAAACTGCTGAATCAAGGTTGGTAATGTATTCTGATTCATTAGCAGATTGGAAATAGTCATAACCATTACCTTTAGAAAGACCCGCTGCATCGCCCCACTCTTGAAGACCTTCCCACGCAGATTGGTTAAATGAACGGTCATCAACACCACCGATATCGGTAACAATTGCTGCTTTAATGCTTGAAGCACTATCAGATGATGACGAATCATTCTTTGCAGTACGGCTTCCGCAAGCTGCTAAAGAAAGAGCTGCAACTGAAGCTAGCCCAAGGCCAATAAATTTCTTGTTCATTTCTGAACCCTCCTAAAAAAACGTTTTGCAACTATTGTGTTGCAGAATGAGATTGCTACAGTCATTAGACTGCCATATAGACTAAGATAAGTCTGTAAAGGAATATGGAAGTAATTCCCCGACTGTCATCACGACTGTCGATTTATCTTTAGCGACAAGAGTCACTTTTAAATCCTTATCAAAAAATTCCGCCATAACTTGGCGACATGCTCCACAAGGAGATATTGGCTTCTCTGTTTCACCATAAATAATAATTTCAGAGAAGTCACGTACTCCCTCGGAGATTGCTTTAAAAATCGCTGTTCTCTCGGCACAATTCGTCAACCCAAAACTAGCATTTTCTATATTCACACCTGAATATAGTTCCCCAGACTTTGTAACAAGAATAGCACTGACTGGAAAATGTGAATAGGGCACATAGGCATATTTGCTATTGTCTACAACTAGTTCTATTAAATTAGTAGTCTCCATCCGCCTGTGCTCCGTTCATAATTGCTACACCTGACGATGCACCAATTCGAGATGCTCCAGCTTCGATGAAGGCAATAGCATCTTCATAAGAACGTGCACCACCAGAAGCTTTAACGCCCATGTCTGGACCCACAGTTTTTCTCATCAATGCGACGTCAGCAACTGTAGCACCACCAGTTGAAAAACCGGTAGAAGTCTTCACATAATCAGCTCCAGCTTCTTTTGACAATTGACAAGCTCTCACTTTCTCATCATCTGTTAATAAGCAAGCTTCGATGATTACTTTAACAAGTTTATCACCACTAGCATCTACAACTGCTTTAATATCATCCAAAACCAAGGCATCATTTCCAGCTTTTAAAGCACCGACATTGATCACCATATCAATCTCATCAGCACCATTTGCAATAGCATCTTTGGTTTCAAAGGCTTTAACTGCAGAAGTACTTGCTCCCAAAGGGAAGCCAATTACTGTACAAACTTTAACATCACTGTCTTTCAGGCTTTCTGCTGCCAATGAAACCCATGTTGGATTTACACAGACACTAGCAAAATCATATTCTTTTGCTTCAGATAGAATCTTTTCAACCTGTTCTTGTGTTGTTTCTGGTTTTAAGATTGTATGATCAATATATTTATTCAATTTCATGGTTTTCTCCGTACATTAATAAATTATTTCAATAATTTCTTTCGTCTTTACACTTGTTTTATCTATTTTAACATTTTTTTGAAAATTTGTAAGCATATCTTCCGAAATATTTTCATTGGCATATATTGTCGCAATCTGTTCACCTTCTGCAACAGATTCACCTACTTTTTTATGGAAAATAATTCCCGTTTCGTAATCCAATTGATCCGATTTTACAGCGCGACCTGCACCAAGTTTCATGGCAAATAAGCCAAACTCTAATGCTGGTAGTGCCACGATATAACCGTCTTTCTCTGCATAAACAGGAACTTGGTGTGACACTTCTACAGGTCGGTATAGATCAGATAAATCACCACCCTGTGCAAGCACCATTTCCTCAAACTTCTTCAATGCGAGGCCATTATCAATATGCTGTTTAACTTCTTCAACACTCTTTTCAACATTCGCAAGAACTAACATGATATGTGCTAATTCGCAAATGAAATTGGTTACATCCTCGCGACCTCTCCCTTGCAATATTTCAAGGGCTTCTAAAATTTCTAATCGATTACCAATTGAAGTCCCTACTGGTTGTGACATGTCTGTCAAAACTGCGACTGTTTTACGGCCAACAGCATTCCCTAAATCAACCATGGTTTGTGCAAGAACACGCGCATCCTCCACAGTCTTCATGAAAGCACCCTCACCAACAGTGACATCTAGAAGAATCGCATCTGCACCTGCTGCAATTTTTTTAGACATGACAGAACTTGCAATTAAAGGAATAATATCAACTGTGGCAGTGACATCTCGAAGGGCGTAGAGTAATTTGTCCGCTTTCACCAGATTGTCAGATTGGCCAATTACTGCAACACCAGTTTCTTGAACTTGTTTAATAAAATCTTCTTGACTAACTTCAATTTGAAAACCATTAATCGATTCTAACTTGTCTAGTGTACCACCAGTATGGCCTAAACCACGACCGCTCATTTTTGCTACAGGAACACCAAAACTTGCAACCAGAGGGGCAAGAATCAGGGTGACCTTGTCACCAACACCACCAGTAGAATGTTTATCCACTTTTATACCTGGAATGGCTGATAAATCAATCTGTTCACCCGTTGCAACCATAGACATGGTTAAATCTGAAATTTCACGCGTTGACATGCCCTTAAAGTAAATAGCCATCGCAAGAGCAGACATCTGATAATCTGGAACAGTTCCAGCTACGTAACCGTCAATCAACCATTTGATCTCATCTGACGATAATTCTAAACCATCTCTTTTTTTTTGAATTAAGTCAACTGCTCTCATTTGTTCACACTTTCGAGGATATAATATCCTTTATCCTTCCTGATAATTTCACAGTTTCCAAAAACCTCTTCCATCTTAGCTTTTGCACTTGGTGCACCTTGTTTTTTCTGAATTACAATAGTAAGCGTGCCATTTTCGGATAGATGATTCTTAGCTCCTGAAATCACTTGGTGAACAACCGCCTTACCAGCGCGAATTGGAGGGTTTGAAACAATATAATCAAATTGTTTTGTCACATTTTCATAGATATCGGATTGGAAAATGTCGACAGCAACATTGTTTAGTGTAGCATTTTTTTCAGCCAATGCCAAGGCTCTGTTATTGATATCTATCATTGTAGTGTCAACATGATAGACCTTTGCAAGTGTTAAGCCAATCGTACCATAGCCACAACCTACGTCAAGCAAAGACTTTCCTTCTTCTAAATGAAGAGACTTTAAAAGCACCTGACTTCCATAATCTATCATTTTCTTACTAAATACCCCTGCGTCTGTTTGGAATGTCATTGGGGTGTCCAGTAAAAGAACACGAAGTTCATGAATATCATGTGCTGTACTTGGATTTTTCTCGTAATACATATTTGACATGTCTTAATTATAACATTTCCAAAAAGCGTTTACAAGATGTTTTACTTAAAATCTAATTCGTGCTACAATAGGCCCATGAAAAATGAATTTATAAATTTTGAACGCATTAGCAGAGAAACCTGGCAACAACTTCACCGCCATACGACAGCTCCACTCACACAAGAAGAACTAAACTCCATAAAGAGTTTCAATGATAATATAAAACTCCAAGAAGTTTCGGACGTCTATTTACCATTGATCAATCTCATTCGCATTTATCGTAAAGCTCGCACGGATTTAACCTTTTCAAAAAGTTTGTTTTTACAAAAGAAAATCAAAGAACAACCCTTTATCATAGGTGTGTCTGGTAGTGTTGCTGTCGGAAAATCTACAACCAGTCGACTTCTACAAATATTACTTTCCCAAACATTTAGGCATGCAAAAGTTGAGTTGGTTACGACAGATGGATTTCTTTATCCAAATGCAGAGCTTCAAGAAAAAGGTCTTCTTGACAAAAAAGGGTTTCCTGAATCATACAATATGGAGCTGTTACTGAATTTTGTGGATACTATAAAAAATGGTGAATCTTTTAGCATTCCAACTTATTCACACGAAATTTACGATATCGTTCCAGATTCTTATCAAACCATCGAGGCACCTGATTTCCTCATCGTGGAAGGCATCAACGTATTCCAAAATCCTCAAAACCAACGATTGTATGTGAGCGACTATTTTGATGTTTCGATTTATGTAGATGCTGACGTGGATAATATTGAAACCTGGTACTTTGAACGATTCCAAAAATTGCTGAAACTAGCTGAAAAAGATCCCACAAACTATTACCATCGCTTCACACATTTACCATTTGCAGAAGTCATTGAAATGGCTCAAAGTATCTGGAAAAATATTAACTTGGCCAACCTAGAAAAGTATATTGAACCGACACGAAACCGAGCAGATATTATCCTACACAAAGGATTGAATCACGAAATCGATGAAATTTACTTAAAAAAATAAATTTCACTTGTCAAATGCAGTCTTTTCATATATAATGGTATAGTTAGTACAAGAAAGGGTGGAGGTGAAACCATTGGCAAACATTAAGTCAGCTATCAAACGCGCTGAATTGAACGTTAAACAAAACGAAAAAAACTCAGCACAAAAATCAGCTATGCGTACTGCAATTAAAACATTTGAAGCTAACCCATCTGAAGAGCTTTTCCGCTTTGCTAGCTCAGCAATCGATAAAGCAGAAACTAAAGGTTTGATTCACAAAAACAAAGCAAGCCGCGACAAAGCACGTCTTGCATCAAAACTTGCATAATAAAAAAGAAGTCTATCAAGGACTTCTTTTTTTCTAGTCTACTACCAATTCAAATGTTAAGGTCTGTTCATTGTACAGATATTGGTAAGTTTCAATCCAGCCCAGTACTTCAAATAGTCGATTGGTACCCGAAGCTGCATATTCCACCATTTGATTCAAGGCTGCTTGATTAGAAAATTGACACGCAATCCGGCGCTGACCTGCCTGATAAAGATTAGAAACAGTTTGAACGACTAATTCCTCATCAAAATTCTCAAAATAAGTGCCTTGCTGAACGTAATAATTTAAGGCATTGTCAGTACAAGAAGGATAGGTAAGTGGTCTCTCCGTATATGGATATTCTGTTCCCCAATAACTCAGTAAGTCCGCATCAGCAACTCTATTTCTATACAAGATGGAATCTGGAACACATAGATAGTCATAGCTAATAGTAGATTGCGCTTGACTCCCCATAGCTTCTTCAAAGACTGGATCACCCCAGGTTGAATCTACACCATAGTATTGCTGATCAATCTTCACTAAATTCCAAGCGTGTTCAATGGTTTCACCATTTGTTCCAGTCACATTACCAGATACATAGACAGATTCTATCCCAGCCAATTTACATAAATATTGAAAGGTTCGGCTATAACCTGCACATACCGAGCTATTATCTAGCAAAACTGATTTTATGGATTGATTGTCCCAACTAATCTGACTATCACTCAAAGCTGCAAGATTATAATCCGTATGCTGAATAATGTATTCATAGAAGAATTTCACAGTATCGTATACCTGATCCTTTGGAGCTTGACTAACGATGGATTGTGCCAAAGTTGCTATTTTTTCACTTTCTTCTTCAACCTGTAGCGGATAGTCAGGCTCAGAAAGGTCCTGATAATCAATGCCATCCCTCATTGCGTCAGTCATCCAGTAATACTCAGGGAAATCATTTGCTACAGAGAAAAATGCACGCGTATAGGTCTCATCGTCTACTCTGTCAATTGTAATCTGCTGTTTAAAGGTACGCAAACCATTAGCTAATTGGAGGTAGACACGGCGTTCCTCATCAGTGTCTAATTGTTGATAATAAAAGTAATCAGCAACTTCCTCCCTCATCTGTTGCAATTCATTTTCAAAGACTTTAGCTTCTTGTGATGCTTCTCCGCTGATTACCTTGCTAAAATCCTCTGTTTGAGGAAAGTATGAACAGCCTGTCAACTGGGTACAAGCCAAAATGATCAATATAATTAAGAAACTCTTCTTTTTCACGACCTACTCCTCTCCTCCATCCTAGTATATCATACTTTTGAACCGACAAAAAAATGATAGGCCACATTCCTATCATTTTTCTTATTTTATCTCGGTAATCTTACCTCAAAAATAGTTCCTTTAGGCTGATTATCCCGCACAGTGATTGTGCCTTTCAAACTATTGGAAATTTGTAAGGCTAAGGATAAACCGAGACCAAACCCACCCTTGCTCCGAGTACGGGCCTTGTCTACACGATAAAATCGATCAAAAATTTTCTTTTTATCGCTATCACTGATACCCAATCCATTGTCTGCTACCGTAAAGTAAACTAACTTATCTTTGATATTGGCTGTCACTTGGATAGCGCCATCTTCTTCGGTATACTTCATTGCATTATCAAATAGGATGGTTAGAAGCTGTTTTACCAACACCTTATCCGTCCGAATTGGTTGATCAATCAAATTATTAACCCTGACTGTTTTACCATTTTCATCTGCAATCATCATGTAATTCTCAAAGATTTCATCAAAATAGCTAGGTGGGACTTCAGCGATATCTAATTTGAAACCATCATCTCGACGAGCTAAATTCAGTAAATTCGTAGTTAACATACGCATATTACGAACTTCCTCTAGGCTTGATCCTATACTCTCACTACTTTCCAAAATGGTTGCATTTGGATGTCTAAAAAGACCTTCCAAACGATTCTGTAACACAGCTAAAGGCGTTCTCAATTCATGACTAGCATTCTCAACGAAATCCTTTTGTTTTTGATAGCTAATTAAGATAGGTCGCATACTCAAATTTGACAGATAAATACTAGCCAAGATGGAAATAAGCCAAGCAGATACCATGACAATAGCTACAGCAGTTTCATACGTCTCAATAGATGATTTTATCTGACTCACATTCACGAAAATTGTCGCGTATTTAATATCATAGGAAGAATAATAGCCAAGGTCATCTGGCGCCAATTCAATAGTAACATAACGATAATCTTCTGAACCCCCGAATGTAGAATCAACCGTTGCTTCCTTTATTTCGCCTAAATTTTTCTTGTCTAAGGATAAATCAGAAAGTCCTGTAAAGTTATCTGGATTAACGACTACACCATCATTTGAATAGAGTAATACATGTGTATTGTAACCAAGTTTCAACTGATCGTCTTTCTGATTTTTAGGAGAGTTTGGTGTATCTGAATTAGATTCTGCAGAATCACTTTCATCAGCAATATTTCCATCTTGAATAATGAATTCTGAATTTGGTTCATAGGTCCGTGCAATGGCAAAACCAACCACCAAAGCAGGGGCATCTTTGATACGAGCCAGTGTTGAATCAGAAGTCTGATACATAGTTGAGCGCATTAACTGGAAGATAATGGCGGTCATTAATCCGAAAATGAGTGTAAAAACAGCAAAATATCTGATAAAAAAGGAAAATTTATCTGTTGAAATGATTTTTTTAAATCGCTTAGACATTTTTCAAAATGTAACCGACACTACGAAGAGTTTGAAGATTTTCTCCAAATGCGGTTCCTTTCAATTTTTTCCTTACTTTCGATACGTAAACTTCAACAACTGAAATGGTTGTATCACTATCAAATCCCCAAATACGATCAAAAATCTGTGTTTTAGGTAAAATCACATTCTGATTCTGTAAGAAATATACCAACAAATCGAACTCTTTCCCTAACAATTCTACTTCTTGACCATTGACTGTCGTAGTATTTGTAGATAAGTCGACAGTAACATCTCCGTATGTTAGAGTATTTTCATTGAACTTCCCTGCTCGTTTTAACAAGGCTTGAATACGCATTTTGAGTTCTTCTAAATAGAATGGTTTTGTGAGATAGTCATCTGCACCCAATTCAAACCCATGTCCTTTATCCTCTAGGCCTTCCTTGGCTGTCGTAATCAGAACAGGAGTTGAGATCCCTTTTTCACGCAATTCTTTTAATACTTGAAAACCATCTTTCTCAGGTAACATTAAATCTAAAAGAATTAAATCATAAACCCCTGTTTCCGCTTCGTAAATACCTTCTTCACCATCAAAAACTTGCATAACGTCTGCAAAATCATCTAAAAAATCAAAGACTGAATTAGAAAGGCTTAAATCGTCTTCTACCAACAGTATCTTAATCATATACTACTCCTTTACTCTATCTAAGACCATTTATTACATGGAAATTATCAACATCATTATAACACGGAATTTTAAAAACCAAAATAATTTATTATTCTACTCGCTTGAGCTTTCCTCGTTTTCTATTTGTGCTTTTATTTCTTCATTCCGTTTCTTCAACTCATTCACTTCATCCGATGAGCTAGAATTTTCACTTGTAGTTGAATCCGATTGTGATGCCCCAATCGTTGCATCCGGTGGAGTCATACCTTGACCACCTCGACCGCCACCTTGCCTGGGCATTTGTGATTTATCAAAACCTTCAGGAGATTGATTTTGTACAGTAGTTGATTGACTTTGGGTAGAAGTAGAATTGGATAATTTGCCTACCCCCATTCCTCCAGCAAAGCCAAGGCTTGCTGCAGTAATCCCCACGGTCGCTAGTAAAATTAGTGGCTGTTCTTTTAGTTTACATAAGAGTGACATACAATTCCTCACATTTTAATTTTTTGGTAATTTTCCTCACACTTTCGCATTTACTGTGATTCTCTTTCCATACGATCATTATAAGTCCCTTTGCTTAAGGTTTGCTAAAATAAAGCCCAAAAAAAGAGATTTTCCTATGAAAACCTCTATCTTTTGAAATTTTTTATTACATTTACATGACAAACTTTGTCAAAGTGTAAAACAATTGAAATGATTTTGAAACAAAACAAAAGTCGTACTTTAACTAATAACCGCCTTACTTCTTAGTTTCAATAGCTATATATTGAATAAGATCTTTCAGTTTGAGTTCTAATTTGGCTTGCTTTAATGCAATACGGTACTGATTAACTATTAGTAAAAAAATAATAGCTAAAAACACGAAATTAGCAGGAGATTCGACCCCAATCCAATCCGATAATTGGCCAATGGCTTGGGGTACAAGTGCAAAAATAACTAGAATACCTGAAAAAAAGAACCAAAAGATACTATCTTCTATTTGAATATTGGATTTTCGAATATTCAATAGAATAACTGCCGAAGTCAAAACGGCTGTCACAATAAGTAATAATTGAAATTGAAGAGCCATCATTTCCTCCTAAAATTTTGTATCAACAAAATTGATGTGAACATATGAATCATATACTTAATTGAACGAGATAAAGTTAAATAGGATTGACCCGCTTGTCTTTCAAGCATTTTTACTTGGACTTCTTTTATCTTATAGCCTTGGCGAATCAGAAAAGAAATGGTATCAGGTTCCGGAGTATAGTTAACATTTAATGCAAAGTCCTTAATCAACTCTTGATTAAACATTCGCATTCCAGATGTTGGATCGGTAATCGTTTGACCTGTTGTTAATTTTATTGACCAACTGATTAGACGATTACCTAACATACGTAAAGAATTATTTTTAGGTTCAGATACGAACCGCGAACCAATGACACAATCTTGACCTTTTTGAATTTCGGCTACTAAGTCCCCAACATATTCTGGAAGGTGTTGACCATCGCCATCAAACTGAACTGCCTGTCTATACCCCATCTTGTAGGCATATTTAAAACCAGTCTGAACGGCACCTGTTAAACCTAGATTCACTGGCAAATCAATAATATTATATCGATTTCGGTGGCAAATTTCAGAAGTCGTATCTTTAGAACCATCGTTCACAACAACGTAATCAAATTCCTGAAAGTTCTTTTCTAGATTTCGCACAACCGCTTCTATTGAACCTTCTTCATTGTAAGCTGGAATAATAATCAGTGTATCTGATTTCTTATTAAACATATTCTCCCCTATCCATTAGACTCTTGACTTTTTTCATAGAAATAAATCAGAATTTTAACCATGAATTCCGGCCAAAATAGTCTATACATTTCCAAATCTTCTTTTGTCCTGACATTATCTCTAATTGTGTTTGATGTTTCAGAATCCTGATGAATACGGTGGCACATCAGTTTATCAGAAACATAACCAAAACTTCCGCGATAATGCGAACTAATATCGTACCACGCATACCAATCTAAATTTGTTCTCATTTTAGTTTCGAACTGAAAACCATTTAGTTTATCCATATCATAGGTCACGGCTGGGCAACAAATAGCATTGCCAAAAGCTAGAATTCTATTTCTCCAAAACATCCAATTTGGAAACAAGGACAGCACATTCAACATTAAAGTTTTAATCTTTAAATTTGTATTCGCTTCTATTTCTCGACCATCACGATACTCAACATAGTCAGAATACACAATTGTATGCTTTAAATCCCGACGGAACTCAGACAAAATTTTCTCAGCATAATTTTCTTTATACAAGTCGTCTTGATGTGCAATCGTAACAAAGCGAGTATTGGCAAATGATAGAGCATTATTCCAATCAATACCAATCCCACCACCTTGCTTCACATGATAAGGAATTGAATATTCCTGACACAAGTGTTCAATGTGCTCACTAGGTGTCGAGGTATAAAGAATAATAGTTGATTTTACTGTTTGATTTCTCAATGAAAGAATACATTCTTCTAAATATGGACTATCACCATAAGCACAAATCACAAAAGTGTGATTATTTTCCATAAATTTCTCTCCATACTACAATATAAATTTAAGTTTCAATAAAACTCAGTATCCACGTTCTACTTTATGTTTATTTCCATTTTCACTATCTTCCTATTAACAATATGATAAACCAGCAAACTTGACATGAAATAAACCAACATTGTCAAAGTAAAACTAATAGATGCACCTAAAATAGCAAACTTACTAATAAGCACTTTAGTTATTGCACTAGAAAATATGAACGCCAGTATAGTCGAGAATAGTAGATAATATTGCTTGCGATGAATTGTTAGTACATTATCAATCATCACCGAATAAACATTAAATCCAGCACCAACAAGTAAAATAATAAATGATAATAGATATGGTGACAAGTTTACTCCAAAAATAAAACTTAGTATTGGAATTCCTAGTAAATAGCCTCCAACTAAAACTAATAGATGTAAACCTATTAACGCACCAAAAATCTTTTTAACCTGTCTGTTATATGCACTAATTTGACCGTTATGCAAAAAGATTGATATTTCTGTTAACATTGGTCTTAAAAGCATTAGTAAAAGATTAAGGACAAATGTTGGCATAAATAATATATTGAAATCTCGTTGCAAACCTTCTCCAAGTTGTCCTACAGTTATAAAACTATCAATAATAATTTTTGGTAAATTAAAAATGTAATTGATGATAAAACTACTAATAAATAGAGACAAACATAATTTTAGGATATTCAAACTGCCTTGCCAACTAGAGTTAATTTTGAAGCTACTTCTGGAGAAGTTTAATTGATAATACCTAATATCTAAGAAATAGGACAATATTAAGTTGGTAAGAAAAAGTGAAATTGTAGCTACTAAAAGATTACCAGTAACTAACAAAACTAGAATAAACACAACAATAGTAGACAAGCTACGGTAGAATAAAACTTTCCCTGCTAGATCCGAACGCTGTTTTTGTTGAAATTCTCCTTGATAAACATCTGAAATGGCATCACACGCTCGATAAAGAACCATGAAAACGATTATCCAATATTTTTCATTAGTAAAGCCTGTCGCATTCAAATAAAGCATTAAACTAACTAACATTAGTAATATGCTCATTACTCTAGAAATAAAGTACGCACTAAATGAATAGCTCTCATTAACATCTGTTGCTTGAAAGTTTCTAACTCCAAATAAGCCTATCACTAAAAATTGTTGTCCCAGCGTAAAAGCAATACTAAAAGAATCTGCAATACTCGGAGATGTTAATCTTGATACGATTAAAAGTAGAACTATAGAAACAGCTGTCGAACTAATTGTCCCAAGCATATTCCAAAAATATTGATACTTAATATCTACTATTGGTTTAGTTTCTCCTCTCAAGTTATCTCCTTCTCGCCTTGTTAAATTTGAGTATAGAACCCAACACTTACTGTAAAGATTACTAAAAATGACAAAAGATATTGAATAGCAACCGTCAATTTACGATCCACTTCCTCACTTGGTTGGATAATCGGTATAAAAGAGTTCAACCAATTTCCCAAAAACAATGGGATTAGACAGATCATAAAATAATAGTATCTTCCTTGCACTCCACCGACAGAAATATTGCCAGGATTATATACACGAGGATCTCCTGTAATTGCATATACCATCAAAAAGGTAATCCCTAACATAAGCAACACTGTATATGTTCCCCATATCTTAGGTACTGTAATGCGTGTACAAAGAATAAGTACAAATAGTAACGATAACACAATTAGTGTTATAGCTGTAATTAGTAGCCCCGAATCATGACTAATATATTGAAGAGGACGTCGAATAAAGTTCTCTAAAATTGCCTCTGGTGCGCTAAGCATAGTTCTAATAATTGGTAACGGATGCTTCAAAAAGTAACCTAATCCAGGACTCTCTCCCGTCACAGAACCAGAAAAATTAAATATGTTTAAGATCCCTGAATAAATTACAGCAAATAGAATGACTGGAAAGAACGATACTACTCCTTGTATCCTTGCTTTCTTAGAGGCAAAGTATTCTTTTGGTAAGAAGGTTAATAAGGTTCCTAACAGAACAAAAGGAAACTTAGAAAAAACGAATAAAAGCACTAAACTTTGAAATTTGACAACAAACTTGGAGGTAATTTTTTCTTCTCGAGCCAAAACATTCGTAAGCAAAGCAACCAAAATAAGTGAAGCACCATAATATAAATAATCATAGTGGTAGCCAGAAACCACATAAAGAGCAGATGGTAGTGTCCCCATTAAATAAAGCATTTTTTGATATACTTTACTAATCTTAATAGAAAGGAACACTAATAGCGCATAGGTTAATACATGGACTATTCTCCCTATGTAGTACGAGATATAAACCTTATTTGAAACCAAACGACCAATATTCCAGCCTATTGCCCCTGGTAAAAAAGAAGGATTATCAAAAGATTTCGGAACACCTGCAATTTTGCTCGGTTGATGTTCTACATTATACCAGTAATCATCTCCCCTAAAGTTTGCTTGATTACGAATACCGTCATGTAAAAAGACAGAATCATAATCAGAAATTGTTTCATCACTGTATTCAAATAGAAAACTGTCAGAAATCCCAATTGTATTTTCTAAATGGGATTCTTCATCCAAAGCATATTGAACTGGTCGAATCAAAGCAATAACTATTCCAAAAGACAAAATGAGAAGAAAAGCATTTCGAGCTATTTTTTCAGGATTTTTGAAATCTACTAATAAAAAATAGAGAACAATAGCAATTACAATGTACCAAAAATTCAAATTGATTTTCCACTCAAATAGAATTGGCAAAGTAAGTTGTGCGAAAAAGACTAAGAAAATTCCAATGAAGATATTACGTAATTTCTCCATCACTATTTTTTGTATTTGCATACCACTTCTACCCTTTCTTCTTTTCTAAAGAATATTGCGAAATATCCTGGTTTAAATCAACACGATTCGCTAGACGAATACCTCGCCATTTTTCAATATGAAAGAGTGGATTAACCAAAAGCCAATATATTCTTCTTTTCCAATTATAATCTTTATCAGAAATAATTTTTACACTATCTTTCAAACTTGCTTTGAATACATTTGTAACAACCGAGAAAATAGAAACCTTATTTGTTAAGCCACTATTCAAACGAACATTATATGTTTCATCGAATATACGTTGTCTATACTCCGATAGTCGCACATCGTTCGAATGCTCAACAATTGCATTTGCATTATAAACCTTGATATAGCCTGCGTCTAATATATCCTTCCCGTATTCATAATCTTCTGAATAAGCTACAGGGCGATAACCAATTTTTTCAGTTAGAAATCGACGTGGTGCAGCAGAACACACATCACTATAAAAAGATTCTTTCGTATATTTTCCTCTTCGGCTCTCGTCTAATCTCTGCCAGAAAGTCAATGAATCAGATACGCCCTGTTCATTAAATACCTCTAGAATATCGTACTTCATGGCAGGAAAACAGTAATGACGTGGTTTTTGATTTCCTAATACGGCCACGATATCCGAGTGCATCGCAAAGGGTCTTACCATTTCCGCTAACCACTGCTCATTATGAGGAACTGCGTCTTGAGTAAGATAGACCATTATTTCACCTTGACTAATCTCAGCAGCCATTTGGCGAGTTTTCCCATGCGAAAATTCTTCCTTTGATAAATGAAGAAGACGGAGATTACCGTATTTTTCAGAAAAATGATTGATAATTGCAACCGAATTATCAGAAGAACCTGAATCTGTTATTAGAACATCCCACTTAAAATCTGTGACTTGACGGTATAAAGCAGATAATGTTTCTTCTAAATGGTCCCGTTCTCCGTTATAAACTGGAATAAATACCGTCGCTTTCAATTTATCAGCCATTCAAAACCTCTCGACGAATAATCATTTCAACTTTTTTATAACTCTCTTCCCAAGATAGACCCGTATATTTATCGCTCATTTCTTTAGCATGTTCATTGACATCGGAACGCTCAACAGCCTGGCAAAGTTTTTCCGCTAGGGCCACAGGATAGGCTTCTGTATAGAGAATATCATCAATTTCACCAAGTACCATACGATTATTATCCCCATCATTCATGACTGGTACACAACCAGCCACCAAAAGTTCCAATGGTAATAATGAAACATTTGTTAAAGAGAGAACAAGACAAGCTACACTTTCGTGATAAACCTCTGCTAATTGCGCCTTATTTAAAATACCGCGGTCAAGGAATTCAAAAGGAATATCATAATTAGACATATCTTGACCAAAGAATTCGATTTCGTATTCCGGATGACGTTCTTTAAAAATCTTTAAAGCCATTACTCCGATTTCAAATCCCCTACGCTCCGTATGGGCACGAGCATAAAAGGCAATTTTCTTCTTTTTAACGATAGGGGATTTTGGCTTATAAATATCAATATCCGCACCAAAATCAAAGTAGTCAGATTGCATCCCATATTGTCCAACTTTATTTACAAGCCATTTTCCAGCGGTAATACCATAAAAACCAAATTTATAGGTTGCTTCAGCCAACATATATCGCGACCCTACACCAAAGAAAACTGGTTCAAAATCTTGAACAAAGTAAAACTTATGAAGGCGTTCCCCTTGAAGATTGAAGACTGCATAAGCAGTTTCCCAACTTGTTGCAAACACAAGGTCTTGATTTTTAAAATCCTCTAACTCTTCAACATCAACATCAATACCATAAGAACGCGAAAAAATATCTTGTGCTTCTTTGGCTGATTGAGGAATTGTATTGTTATGATAGATATAAAATGTTATATGATGTCCTTGACTTTGTAAATATTTTACAAAACGTGAAATAGTCGTATGCCCACCTCCGCCTGGTCCAACTGGAGGAGATACCCAAGCAATATTTAGAAATTCTTTATCTAATTTTTCTGGTTTTATATATGGATAATTGATATAGTCTGCAGTAGCTAGATCGACAAATTGTGGCATTTGAGGCAGAGTATTCATATCAATTTTTGAAGGTACGCTTACTCCAACTTGGATGTTCTGTCCAGTTGAGGTCAACTGTTGATAAACTTTTCGACTAACAGCGCGCAAGCCTTCATTCTTATATGTCCTAAAGACTTTTCCGAAAATGTTCATATTTTCACCTATCTTTTTATATTTTTTTTCAATACACTCTTCATTTCTCTAAGAGGCTTAGTTAATTTCCATGAAAGTGAGTTTTCTATTTTTTTAATTTCATTTGTAAGATAGTCAATTTCAGTGGCTTTGCTAACAATCACATTATTCAAAGATTTAATATCCTGATGCAACTCCTGTTTCGTAGTATTCAAAATTGAAATTTCTTCTGCCTGCTCAGCTACTATCCGTTCAAAATCTGCTATTCTTTCCTCATCCCAAGCAACATCACCTTCTAATAAAGCTTTCTTAAAGGTGGAGGACCAAGTAAATGCGAAAATACGAATAGCCGAAATACTTAGTGGAAACTCACTCAATGGTAATGTTCGAAAAGTTGCATTATTTGAATAACCTGTAAACCCCTGAATCCGTTCTATCATTTCCTCACGAATAGTTTGAAATTCTGTAGGATTTGGAAAAGGGTTATCAAGTGGATACTTCTCAGGATGTTCAATATATTCTTTATCAGTCAAACTATGTGGCAAAGTATCTAAACCACCATAACGTGCAGGTTCATATTTTTCTGAATCCTTGATTAGAAGAACAGGTGTTTCAAATGCTAATGATGGCATAAAGCAATGCAACCTTGTCGTTACAACTGCATGGGCTGATTGGTAAAGAGCTAGTATGTACTCCGCCACTTTAAAACGTTCCTCATTTTCTAGAAATGGGTAATGGTATACCGATAATTCGATGACTTCACGTTTAGTTGATTCTCGCATTTTTTTAACGACATCTTTAGGAACATCTACAGCTAAAATGAAGTCTTGTTTCTTAATGTCCGGATCACGTTGCAAAGTTAAAGTGACACATCCGGAAAAATAGGTTTCTAATCCCTGTTGCTTGAAAAACTCTAGCGTTTGTTCATCACGCGCCCCAACAGGACCATTTTTTTTAAGAAAATCTAAACTTTCAGTCGTTTCAAATGCCTCTCTAACCGCATCATCCTTCACACTAACATGTATAGAAGTCAGAAGAGGTTTAAAAAGGTCACTATTCTTAGGTGGCCATCCCTTCGGATCTCTATTATACCAACCATTCATAATTAACTTTGTTGGTTGATTTGGTTCCCACTCCGCCAACTTATCCCTATCAACATACTCATCAATGCGTGGTAGGAAACGTCTAGCGGCGATGCTTTGAACTTCATCACCAATATTCTCTGTTGAATAATTTAATAGTGCGAACTTATATTCCATACTATCTCCTAAATTTCACTCCAAGTGCCTTGAGCATTAAATTGACCACTGCGAGCAACATTTGCTTCTACAATATTTATCTTAGGCGGATTTCCTTCCATTGTGATATCTTCATATCCAAGAAGTTCACGTGTATCACTCCAAAATGAAACATTTACAGAATATTCACCCTTGATAAATTGTGATGCTGGAATTCTGCACTCAGCTAGATATTCACCTTCTTCTTTATTCAGAAGAGCCATATCTGCTATACTTCCTATTCCTGCAACCAGATTATCACCATAATCTCTAAAAGAAGTTCCTATAGTAAAGGTTAAAGGCTTATTTACTTTATATTTCACCTCGACCAAAATATCATCCGTAAGATAAAAAGTATCGGTTGCTTTGCTCGAATTTTTGGTTCGAATTGATAAAACATCAATACTATTCTTCCGCTTTTCACCTTTTTCTACAGTTTCTCCTTCAACTTTCTTACTATCAGTTCGGTGCTCTACATTACGTAAGGTATATTTTCCAGCTACCATATTGGGATCGCCAATGATAGAAATTTCTCCCGAATCAATCATCATGGCCTTTGTACAAAAACGTTGCACAGATGCCATATCATGAGTGACCAAAATAACTGTTTTCTTTTGTTTTTTTAGACTGGCAAAATACTCAAAACATTTTCTCTGAAAAGCTTCATCCCCTACAGCCAAGACTTCATCAAGTACCAAGATGTCACCTTCTGCCTTTATAGCAATTGAAAAAGCCAAACGTACCTGCATACCGCTCGAATAATTCTTTAATTTCTGATCCATGAATTCTTCAAGTTCAGCAAACTCTACGATGTCATCATACATGGTGTCAATTTCAGACCGAGTAAAACCAAGAAGGGCTCCGTTCAAATAAATATTCTCTCTCCCTGTTAGCTCCGGATTGAAACCAACTCCTAGTTCTATAAAGGGAACAAGTGTACCATTTACGCTTACTTTTCCTTTTTCAGGAACATAGATTTGTGAAATAATCTTCAACAGTGTAGATTTCCCTGAACCATTTCTACCAACAATTCCAAAAAAATCCCCTTTTTCTACTTCAAAAGATATATCTTTCAGCACCTGCTGCTCTTTATAGCCTTTGATTCCTCTAAAATAGTTTACCAATGTTGTTCTCAAACTTTGAGTTGATTCGGTTGGTAGTTTAAAAGTCTTGCTTACTGACTCAACTTTCAATGCAATTTCTTTGTTTGACATTATAGAATCTCCGCAAATTTCTTAGAATTCTTTTTAAAGATTGTAAATCCAATAATAAATACTACAATAGATATGAGATATGGAACAGCTACCATCCATTTATTGTCATAAATATCCCATGAAATTGTTGCCCCATCAAAGACAATATGATGTCGAAGATCTTGTACAACTTGAGCAATAGGATTCATCATCATAATTTTGGCTACCCCAGTATGCCCTCTTTGTATGATATAGGTGATGGAGTAAATAATTGGTGTCGAGTACATCCCTGCTTGCAAGACTAGTTCCCAAATCGGTCCCATATCACGATATTTTACAAAAAAGCTAGACAAAATGAATGCCAGTCCAGTTGCAAAAGTAATTAACTCTACAAATGCTGGCAATAACATCAACACACCAAAATCAAGCTGTACACCATTGATAATGGCGAAAAGCATAACTACTGCAATATTTATTCCATAGTTGATTGCCGCACCAATAATTGATGAAATAACGATAATTTCTTTAGGAAAGCTAATTTTACGCAATAAGTCACCGCGCGCTGCAATGGAAAGCATCCCCATATTTGTAGCTTCTGTAAAAAAGTTCCAAGTCACCATTCCAAGTAATAAACTGACAGCATAATGGGGGGTTCCATCATCAAATTTTAGAAACTGCACAAAAACCAAATACATTATTGTAAACATCATAAATGGTTTTAAAATTGACCACAGGTGTCCAATGATAGACCCTTGGTAACGTAATTTAAAATCAGTTTTAACCATCTCTCTTAAGAGAATTTGGTTTTCTTTATTAAATAAATTCATAACTATTCCTTATATGCAAATTTTGTCACAATCAGTGTTGTGAATACTAATGTATGGAAGGCTTTGTTTTTTTTCAATCCATATTTTCTCAAAATCCTGAATCGTTCAAGCATTGGTTTGTCCATAATGGTTACAAATGCTTCAATTAACTCTCTATTTGACTGAGATAGAGGCATTTGTAGTAAATGACGGGCTTGTTTTTGACTATTTTTAATCAAGTCCCAATAAACCGCAAATAAAATATGAGGACGAATCCATTTTTTAAAGCGTTTTGAGAGAGTACGAGCCCCTAAAACATTATCAGAATGCTGGCGGTACAGTTCCGCTGGTTGATCAATAAACACCAAATTCCCAAAGGCTGAAGCAAGTAAGGCTAAGTACCAATCGTGCATGAGTATATCATCCGTCTCTTGCCACATTTCAGCGAGAGCATGATTGATCATGGCGACCCCACCTGTAACCGTGTTTTCGGTCAACTCTTGCACCAATTCTGTATTGGCATGGTGAGATTGAGATTTAACCATGCTTTCAGTCATAATCTCTAAATCTTGATTAACCACTTTTAAATCCATATAAACCATTAAGGGAAGGTCAGCTAGATAGTTTTGAGCTTCCTTTAGACTAAGTTCCAATTTATTTGGCAACCAAACATCATCCTGATCACTAAAAAAATAATAGTCAGCCCTATCATGGTTCACGAGTTTGTGAAAACTTTTTATAACTCCAAGATTGTCACTCTTATCACTATCAATAAGATGAATTCGACTATCTTGATGCTCAAAATCCTTAAGGATTTCTTTTGTATTGTCACTGGAACCATCATCACGGATGAAGAGAGTCCAGTCTGTGTATGACTGTTCTTGAATAGAACGAATTTGCTCAGCCAAGAACTGTTGACCATTATAGGTCGACATCAAAATATTGACTTTCATAGTAAAAATAATTCCTCGTACTCACGTGCGATTTTTTCCCATGTATAGGCTTCTTGCATGTGTTCTTTTGCAGTTTTTCCAAGCTCGATGAATTCTGCTTGTCCATCTATTTGATCAATCAAATGAGCCAAATTTCCTCCATCTTTGCTCCAATAATGAGCACCTTTCAGGGCAACTTTTTTATTAAAATCAACACCTAAAACCAAATTTTCATTGGTTTGTGCCAAGGCCTCGAGTAGACCAGGATTTGTTCCACCAACTTCATGTCCATGGATATAGGCACGACACTCCTGTCGAAGATACTTTAGTAGTTCTTGATCGTACACTGTTCCAACAAATTTGATACGTGGATCAGATGCAAAATCCGTCTCCTCTTTGAGCTTTTGGAAATAAGCAGAGCCTTCATGATTGGCTACAATGACCAAGTCACGTTTTGTCTTGCTGGCCATAAATTCCTTGATAGCTGTTACATAATTATTTTCTGGGACAAAGCGACCAACTATCAGGTAATATTCTTTCTCTTTTATTTTCCATTTTTCAAAATAGTGACGAACCTTCTCTGATTCGTTCGTCAGAGTTGTCGGTATTAAATCTGTACCATATGCTATAAAAGTTGTATTTGTAGCTGAGTATTCAGACTGAAGGTAATCTTCGATACCTTCATTGTCAGCGACAATCAAATCCGCATTACGAACCATCATTTTCTCAGAAAATTTTAGATAACGTTGAACTGGTTTAGCCCATTTTGCACGTTTCCACTCCAAACCATCTGGATTGACAAACAAGGTACCTCCAACAGAGTGAATCATTTTTGCAAAAGGCACTATGAAGCCACCTATGGTATTTCCCAAGATATAGAAAATTGGTCGCTCTATCTGCTGTTCCTTTATGATTTTAAGGGCATAAGTAATCGCCATCATATCATAAGCAATCACACGAGCAGGTCCAAGTTTTGGTGGATTAATGGTAAAGCAATCTGCACCCAGGTAGGTGGAATGCTGATGATGACTTGTATCAGACAAGCACGCTACATGGTACTGAATCTCCTCAGATTCCTGATGGCTCACCAATTGTTGGACAAAGGTCTCAAAGCCACCATATTTTGCAGGCAGTCCACGACTACCGATAATAAAAACGTGTTTCATGAATCCTCTCCATCAAATAGCAGTTCTTTTCATTATACCATTTTTTGAAATAATTTCCTAATTCTATCAGTAGTTTTGGTTTCAGTATCATTTAGGCTTCACACACATGCTTATTTTTTCCATATTCAACTTTTAAATTTAAAAAACAAATTTTGAGTAAATTAGAAAAATTTGTTATAATGTGTACTGGCTTTCACATAAAAATATAAAACTTAGAATTGTTAGTAAATATGAAATTAATCAAGCTTTTTTTTCATTGGATTATTGTTATACTCCTAGGCTGCTCGTTTATTAAATATATTGATTTGATTAAAAACGAGCTAGGAGTTGCGAATAACAATGGAAATGTTCGTATAATTGCAGAAGAAACTCAACAATATATCGATGGAATACAAATTAACGGAAAATACAATCTGGGTGAATTTGTTGTTAGGAATGATTGGTATACTGTATCTCAAAATGTTGTAAATACTTTTTATATTTCAGAAATTGAAGATAATGTGATGGAGTTCAATCTGCCAACACCTATTCAATCCATATCCTTTGAGTATAGAGTTAGTGATGAACCTAAAATAATCCATATATACATTGACGATAAACTTATAAAAACACTTGATACTTCTATTGGAAAAGACTCGAAAAATCTATTTTTTCTTGAGACGGCTCACTCAACTAAACTAAGCTCAGAAAATCATTTTTGGTACATTCATATTATAATTTTATTTATGGGCCTAATATTTTATACTCTGGGAAATGCCACTTGGAGGATTAGATTCAGAGACATAATTCTTATTTTATGTCTTATCGGAATTCAAAATTTTTTAACTTCAAAATTTTTTCCATTATTGTATCGAGATGAGTTAGCACTTTTTAATTCAAGTTTTAACAAAGCAGAGATAAACCTATTATTGACCACTTTTACGCTAATATTGTATGCGAGTTTTATCGGATATCGCCAATTGAATAATAAGCTATTTGTAGCATGTAAAAATCTATTCATTCTTTTTAATTTTGCATCTATTCCAATATTCTCCCTGTTTATTATAGAAAATAGTTATTCACAATTTTCTACATTATCAATTGAAAATATTCGTTATAATTTACTTATTATTAGTATACTATTCTTTATAGTTTTTCTTATGACTAATTTCAGGTTTGCAAGTATTTTTATACTTTCTATTTCTGCAATAATTGGAATAAGTAATCAAATTTTGATTACTAGCAGAGGAACACCACTTCTGTTCTATAATATTTTCCAAATTAAAGATGCTTTAAATGTTGCTTCTAGTATCACAATAACTCTCAATAATCGGATGTTACAAAGCATATTTTTTACATTATTTTTAAATACTTACTTTTCAATTCTTCCAAAATTAACACTTCCCAATTTTTTTCCCAAGGCAATAAATAAAACAATATTTGATTTTAAATGGTTTAAACGATTTATCCGCATAACAATCGGATATTTAGCGATAACACTTGTATTACCTACATCAATTCAATCTTTAGTTCACAATGCTGAAATTACTTTAGACTACTGGAAAATGCAAGTTACCTACGGTCAATATGGACTCCCACTCTCGCTTGTATCGTTCTACGAAGATAGCAAAATATCAAAACCAGAGGGATACTCGACATCAAACCTTGAGCAACTACTTGAGACATACTCCTCAGATACATATACAAGCACAACCAAACCAAATATTATTTTTATACAAAATGAATCTCAGAGTGATTTTTCAACTTTACAAAACTTAAGTATCTCACCGGATCCATTATTAAATCAACATGCTTTATTAGATAATGCTGTACATGGAACGCTTAACGTCTCGGTTTACGGTGGTGGTACAGCAAATACAGAATATGAAGTTTTAACAAGTAATGCAATAAGTTTATTATCATCAAATCTATTTCCTTACCAGCAGATAATCACGCAAGAACGCCCAAGTTTTGCTTCTTATTTAAAAGATAAAAATTATGACACTGTGGCACTTCATCCACAAACTGGAATAAATTATAATCGAAAGATTGTTTATCCTTTATTAGGTTTTGATCAAAGTTATTTTTCTGACTCTAATCCTGCTATTAATACTTTAGCAGATTTTACATCCGATAGAAGTTGGCCATCTGATCAATTTCTATTCAACGGAATAAAAGAACTCTATGAGCAAAAAGGAGATACTCCGTTATTTAGCTTTGTAGTTACCATGCAAGGTCATGGTGGGTATCTAAATTCAGAAGAAACCTATCCTCGCGAAGTTAGCATTAATGGTTCAACATCCGAATACTTAGCTGAAACAGAATTCCTGACAAGTCTAAAGAAAACAGATGAAGCTTTTGCAGATTTAATTACTTATTTCAGTTCTTATAAAGAACCAACAGTCATCGTTATGTACGGTGATCACCAACCAAGTTTAAGTCAAGAATTTTATTCACAGTTTGTGGATGAAAGTAATCCCGCCTCCAAATATTCTACTCCATTTGTGATTTGGGCGAATTTTGATATCAATGAACGGGAAGCTATAACGATAAGCCCAAACTATCTCGTTCCATATTTAATGAATATACTTTCCGAATCCGAGTATGCACTTCCTCGATCACCTTATCAGCAGTTTGTGAGTGATATGCAACTCGAGCTACCTATCATTACTAGCTGGGGTAATTTAGATGGTAGTGGCCAACAAATTGAGGACTTATCAAACCTATCGCTCTACCAAACATATTTACAGCTCGAATACAACAGTGCCGTTGATAAAAGACCTTTAGAGGACTTATTTGAATGATAAAACCTATTCTTTATAAACTGTAATGGGTTGATGAAAATCTGACACCTAGAGAGGACGAACTTCGTCCTCTCTTTCTTTATCTCTTTCTTGTTTTTAGGAGATAAGCTGAAAAGGGCTCTCCCCAGCCCTTTTCACTGTTCAATGCAATCAAAATCCGTTTTTTAAAGTTTTCAAAGTTCCTGAAACCAAAGACATTTCTCTTAATGACTTTGATGAGATTATTGGTAGCTTCCAGTTTGGCGTTGGAATAAGGCAATTCCATGGCGTTTACAACCTTGTCTTTATCCTTTAGAAATGTCTTCAATACCATCTGGAAAATAGGATTAACGATGGCTATTTCCTGTTCGATGAGGTCAAAGAAATGGTCTGAGTTCTTCTCTTGAAAATGAAATAAGAGAAGCTTATAGAGTTCATAGTGTTGTCGTAGTTCCTCGGAGAAAGACAGGATTTTTTCGAGTGTTTCCTTGTTAGTCAAGTGCATTCGAAACATAGGTCGATAAAATCGTTTATCGCTGAGTTTACGGCTATCTTGTTGTATCAATTTCCAGTAACGTTTCAAGGCTCGGTATTCCTGCGATTTTCTGTTGAACTGATTCATAATTTGAATACGGACACGGTTCATAGCACGACTAAGGTGTTGCACGATATGAAAGCGGTCGAGTACAATTTTTGCATTGGGGAGTGAAACAGTCTGGGAATAGACTGTTTCAGCCTGAGCTCAGAAATAGAAGAGCGAAGGGGTTAGCAAGTTGATAATAGGGACTAAACATATCCATGGTAATCACTTTGACCCGATTTCTAACCTTTCTAGGATAGCGTAGAAAGTGGTTTCGGATAGTTGCTTGAGTTCTTCCGTCGAGAATGGTTATGACATTTAGGGAATTGAAATCTTGTGCAATAAAGCTCATCTTCCCCTTTTTGAAGGCATACTCGTCCCAGCTCATCACCTCAGGTAAGGTATTCCAATCCGTTTCAAACTTGAACTCATTGAGCTTTCTCATAACTGATGATGTTGAGATTGATAGCCTGTGTGCAATATGTTTCATTGCTTGATTTTCGATGAGTAATTGTGCGATTTTCTGGTTAACAGCGACAGAGATTTGGTGGTTCTTCTTGACAAGAGGAGTTTCAGCGACCGCCATTTTTCCGCAATCTTTACACTTGAAACGACGCTTTCGAAGACGGATAAGTAAAGGGTAGCCAGCAGTTTCTAGGTAGGGGATTTTAGAAGTTTTCTGGTAGTCGTACTTAGCCATTTGCCCCTTGCATTTTGGGCATTTAGGGGCTGTGTAGTCCAAGTGACCGTGGAGTTCTAAGTGAGTCCCCATATCATATTCATCAGTGATAGTGATATTTTTGTCTTTAATTCTGAGAAAATTTGTGATGAGATTTAGTTGTTCCATATGAACCCTTTCTAATGTGAGTTTCGTCGCTTTTCGTTATAGGTCATATGGGACTTTTTTTCTACACTAAAAAAAGGCTCCATAATCTCTACAGTGGATTTACCCACTACAGAAATTATAGAGCCGGATTTACCCACTACAGAAATTACGGAGCCAAATTATGTCGCTTTTTTATGCACACTAATTTAAATCATATTGATCCAATCCATATCGCTGAATTAATGACTTTAATTTTTCAGCATATGCTGGATCTGTTGCATAACCTGATGCTAACAAGCTAGTTAATGCTGTTTCATAATTTGTTGCTTGCAAGAAACTTGCGTAGTTCTTTATTCTCCAAGCCGTTGAAGTAAAGAAACTACCATAATCAGAAATACTTTCTAAAAGAGACTTGTAAGCTCGGAATTGTTTTTCAACAGTTATTGTTTTTCCATTCACGACTTCTTTTGTTTGAACAGTATATGTATTCCCCTTCCAACTAGAATCTGCCTTGATGCCGAATATATTATAAGCATTTTTTGCCAGCTGAGAGGTACCCCAACCGCTTTCTAGAATGGATTGGGCTAACATTACACTCGTTACTATACCTTTTTTTTGAGAAACTTGCTGAATTGCAGGCAATATATTCTTGAAAAATGATTGTTCACTAGTTGTCAACTGACTTTGTTCAGTAGACTTTTTCTGTGTAGAAGTTCCTGATGTGGGTTTACTTCCAACAGCACCATACCAGTTATCAATACCCTGTGCTAGAGCTTTAGCCAATTTCGTTTGATAAGAATCCTGATTTATCTTCTGCAAATCAGATGGATTGTCCATAAATCCAAGTTCGACAAGAATAGCTGGAATTGCAGTTTCGCGCAATACAGCAAAAGTATCACGTCGTACACCTCTATTGACTGCACCAGTTCCGCTTATGAGACTTGTTTGAACTTGATTAGCTAAGATTTCACTTTCAGCTAATCTAGTTGGATCGTTATGCATCGCGGCATTAATTTTGGGTTGATATTCTGGATCATATTGATACCAATAAGTTTCAATACCAGTGGCATTCGAAGAAGCTAAACCTGTCGCATTAAAGTGAATACTGATAAATAAGTCTGCATTACTTTGGTTGGCCATTTTTGAGCGCTCTGTTTTGAAATCAACATTATAATCAGCTGTTCTGGTCATTAGAACCTGATATCCCAACTGAATTAAATTTGCTTTCAATTTATTTGCAACAGATAAGGCCAAATTCTTTTCATAAACTCCACCATAAGAGGCTCCGGAATCTACCCCCCCATGACCTGGGTCAATATAAACTGTATAGGAACGTGTTGATGGAACATCTACTGTCGTAGAGCCGATTAAATCTCTAGTATTTGCATATCGATAATACACTTCTATGTGGTACGTACCTGTATCGTTTCTATGTAGTCCTTTGGCTACCTCTACATGGTATGTTCCATCACTTTTACGATTTGCGCTATAAGATTTCAAATCATCTTGATTATTCTTTTCTGACCAAACTGCTACCTCTACATCTTTGATAGGCTCCGCACCAACAATATTAGAAACAGATACAGAAAATGTTCCCTTTGTTGCATCAACTAATTCAGCTGAAATTGTCCCCTTAGCTGATGATTGTGGTAGATTAGTGGTCGTTTGAGCAACATAGGTCATACTGCCATCGGTGCCACGATAATACAAGTGAATATTGTACTTACCTGTGCCATACTTATGCTTGCTATTAGGAACCGTTACTTTGTAACTTCCATCTGATTGACGATCTGCAGTATGGTAAATGATGTCATCTTGTCCATCGCTTTCCGTCCAAGTAGGAATCAAGACTTTGCTCAAACCTCGAGGAGCTGATACATTAGTAACATGGACATCAAAGCTACCTGATTGGGCATTGACATTCGAAACCGAAACATTACCACTTGTCTTTAATTCTGGTAAGGTAGTGGTCGTTTGAGCAACATAGGTCATACTGCCATCAGTGCCACGATAATACAAGTGAATATTGTACTTACCTGTGCCATACTTATGCTTGCTATTAGGAACCGTTACTTTGTAACTTCCATCTGATTGACGATCTGCAGTATGGTAAATGATGTCATCTTGTCCATCGCTTTCCGTCCAAGTAGGAACCAAGACTTTGCTCAAACCTCGAGGAGCTGATACATTAGTAACATGGACATCAAAGCTACCTGATTGGGCATTGACATTCGAAACCGAAACATTACCACTTGTCTTTAATTCTGGTAAGGTAGTGGTCGTTTGAGCAACATAGGTCATACTGCCATCGGTGCCACGATAATACAAGTGAATATTGTACTTACCTGTGCCATACTTATGCTTGCTATTAGGAACCGTTACTTTGTAACTTCCATCTGATTGACGATCTGCAGTATGGTAAATGATGTCATCTTGTCCATCGCTTTCCGTCCAAGTAGGAACCAAGACTTTGCTCAAACCTCGAGGAGCTGATACATTAGTAACATGGACATCAAAGCTACCTGATTGGGCATTGACATTCGAAACCGAAACATTACCACTTGTCTTTGATTCTGGTAAGGTAGTGGTCGTTTGAGCAACATAGGTCATACTGCCATCGGTGCCACGATAATACAAGTGAATATTGTACTTACCTGTGCCATACTTATGCTTGCTATTAGGAACCGTTACTTTGTAACTTCCATCTGATTGACGATCTGCAGTATGGTAAATGATGTCATCTTGTCCATCGCTTTCCGTCCAAGTAGGAACCAAGACTTTGCTCAAACCTCGAGGAGCTGATACATTAGTAACATGGACATCAAAGCTACCTGATTGGGCATTGACATTCGAAACCGAAACATTACCACTTGTCTTTAATTCTGGTAAGGTAGTGGTCGTTTGAGCAACATAGGTCATACTGCCATCGGTGCCACGATAATACAAGTGAATATTGTACTTACCTGTGCCATACTTATGCTTGCTATTAGGAACCGTTACTTTGTAACTTCCATCTGATTGACGATCTGCAGTATGGTAAATGATGTCATCTTGTCCATTGCTTTCCGTCCAAGTAGGAACCAAGACTTTGCTTAAACCTCGAGGAGCTGATACATTAGTAACATGGACATCAAAGCTACCTGATTGGGCATTGACATTCGAAACCGAAACATTACCTGAAAGACTAGTTGTCCTTGGCATCGAACGTAAACTGGTTCCAACCTGTGTCGATGAAGTTGATGAACTTGTTTCAGTTACACTGGAAATTACAGATTTAGTACTTGCTCTAGTGGACGGATTTGGAATACTAGCTTTAGTAGAAGACGCCGTAAAACTGGACGTGCTAGTGTCAGTGGATAGTTCAGAAACACCGGATGTCCCAGTGCCGTCGGATAGGTCAGAAAGATTGAATGTGCTAGCATGATTAGAACTATCAGCTTCCTCTGAATTACTCCTTACCTCTTCCTCCACCTGTAAATCAATGGAAGATGACGAACTTACTACTGTAGAGCTAGTCGAGTTAAGCTGTTCTGAACCTGATTCGGTTTCCTCTGTTACATTCTCCAAAGTAGTCGAGTAACTATTTTCTTGCTCGACCGATAGCTGTCCGCTAGTATTGGCTACAACTCCCACAATAGCATTCTGAGGCGTTACATTTTCAGCATCTGCATGAACAACATATCCCTTTAAAGCGACAGCGCATACGGATAAGAAAAATAATGTCCTTTTTTTCACTTTCTCCTCCTCAAATCTCATATTCAAATCTATATTCAAAACACAACCAAACGATAACTGGATCATTAGGAAAACCATAAAAATACTAAATCTGTAAAATAAATTATAGCACAATCTGGAGCATTTAAACAATATTGCAATTTTTCATTTTTGTGACAATTTATCCCAACTATAAAAAAGAAGACGACTTTTTGAAAAATCGTCTCGTTGGGAGTGGGAAAGAACTCGACTAAAATAAAAAGAGTTCGTCAACAATTTTTCGTTTCGAGTTGTTGAGCTGAAACAGTCTATCCCCAGACTTCAATTTATGTGAGCTGACTGCCGTCAGCTTATATCTCCCACTTTAAAAGGTCTCCCAGACCTTTTAAACTCCCACCCCCGCACAGCTCCAACAGTCAGAGTAGTGACTGTTGGAGGTTAGAAATGAAGCGAACTCGTTCCCATCAGCCGTAGTGGTTAGATTTGGAGTGTAAAACACGAACCTCAGAGATTTGTTTCACAAATCCTATCTCCAACCTTTAACAGTCCACTGGACTGTTAAAGCCAATCAACCACTGCGCTGAGATGTTGACACGAACTCTGAGAAGCGACCCTGGGCTTTATGCCCAGCCTCTATCCTATTTCTTCCCTTGCTTATAAAACTCTTCCAAGGCTTCTTGCCATGTCGGGATGACAAATCCTGTTGCCTTTGCCTTATCCAAGCTCATGGTTGAGTTGAAAGGACGCTTAGCCTTGGCTGGGAACTGGCTAGAGTCCACTGGCAATACCTTGGTGTTGGTATCCTTGAGGATCTCTGTTGCAAAGTCAAACCAAGTTGTGTCATCAGTCGCATCGTTTGACAAATGGTAGTAGCCAAATGCTTGCTTTGTATCCACCAAATAAACCATAAATTCGGCAAGAGTACGTGTCCAGGTTGGACGGCCATGTTGGTCATTGACTACTGTTAATGTGTCTCGAGTTTGAGCAAGATTTTGCATGGTAAAGACAAAGTTTTTGCCATAGTTACCAAAGACCCAAGCCGTACGCACTGTGTAGAACTTGTCTGCAAATTTCTCAACCGCTTCCTCACCCAAACGCTTGGTACGACCGTATTCAGATTGCGGATCTGGTTGGTCATCTACTTGCCATTCTTGACCGACTGGCAACTCACCGTTGAAGACATAGTCTGTTGAGATATAGACAAGGGTTGCACCGTATTTAGCTGCTGCCTTGGCAACATTTTCAGAGCCTGTTACATTAATTTTGTAGTTAAGCTCCTTGCCTTCATCTTCAGCCATATCAACAGCTGTGTAGGCTGCACAGTGGTAAACAACACTTGGCTTTACTTCCGCAAAAAATGCATCAACCTTTTCCGCATCCGTGATGTCCATTTCTGCTACGTCGGCAGCCACATACTCAACACCACGTTCATCTAATAAGTAACGCAATTCTGTACCCAACTGACCATTCGCACCTGTAATTAATATCATGTCTACTCCTTATTTTAAGAAAGGCTTGGACAAAAGCCCAGCCTTCCATTTCTTATTTAAGCACTTCTTGTGTCTTCGCGTAGTTAGCTTCAACAGCTTCTTTTTCAGCCTTCCACCAGTCTTGGTTGTTAGTATACCACTGGATCGTTTCTTCCAATCCTTCAGAGAAGTCTGTAAATTGTGGTGTCCAACCAAGCTCGTCACGAAGTTTGCTTGCGTCAATAGCATAGCGCAAATCGTGTCCTGCACGGTCAGTCACGTGGTCGTAAGCATCTTTTGGTTGACCCATTTTTTCAAGAATCAATTCAAGCACTTCTTTGTTGTTCTTCTCACCGTCAGCACCGATCAGGTAAGTTTCACCCATACGGCCTTTCGTCAAGATAGCCCAAACACCAGTCGAGTGATCGTTGGTATGAATCCAGTCACGGACGTTTTTACCTTCACCGTAAAGCTTTGGCTTGATGCCTGCCAAGATGTTGGTGATTTGGCGTGGGATAAATTTCTCGATGTGCTGGTATGGACCGTAGTTGTTTGAACAGTTGGAAATCGTTGCTTTGACACCAAATGAACGCACCCATGCTTTGACAATCAAGTCTGATGCAGCCTTGGTTGATGAATAAGGAGATGATGGGTTGTATTTTGTTTCTGATGTGAATTTCTCTCCTGGACCTTCCCCATGACCTGGTAAGTCTTCACGCAATGGGAGATCACCATAAACCTCATCTGTTGATACATGGTGGAAACGGATGTCGTATTTACGAGCCGCTTCAAGAAGAGTATAGGTACCGATAAAGTTGGTATGGATGAATGGGCTTGGATCGTTGAGAGAGTTGTCGTTGTGGCTTTCTGCCGCATAGTGAACAATGGCATCTGCCTTAGCAGCCAATTTGTCAACCAACTCAGCATCAGCAATATCACCAACAACAAGCTCAACTCGGTCACCAAGGATAGCTTCAATATTAGCCCTGTTTCCTGCATAAGTTAATTTATCCAACACAGTCACATGGACTTCTGGATGGTTGTTGTAAACATAGTGTACGAAGTTGGAACCGATAAAACCAGCTCCACCAGTTACGATAATATTTTTAAATTGAGACATTTTTTTCTCCGAAAAGTTTTTTCTTTTTTGTGTGTCATCTTATGTAGTGGGGTCGTAAGCAACCACCAAGGTGTTTCATTACTAAACCATGAGCCTAAGGTCTCATGGTTTCCCCCGCTCCTTAGCAAAGCAAAGGAGCTTCTCACTACGGCGATGACACACGGAGCGACTCGCTTTGCTCGCCCTCTTGCATTACCAGACTACTTCAATACTTCTTCCAAGTAAGCAATCTTGGCAAAGTCTTTTTGATTGTTATTTTCTGCTCGGTAGGAATCTTTTGAAGAGGCTTGGTAGATTTTCAGGTATTGTTCAAGTGTCGGTAGGTAATAGCGAACACCTGCTGTTTCTATCTCTTCCAAATCTTCTAGCTCTACACCAGCAAATTCAGGCAGTGAATGTAGGCCTCCGAACTCAACAGATAAGCCATCTTTATGAAATTCATGTTCGTGACGGTCAACTAGGACATAACCTACTTGGTTCATCATAACAATCAGCTCATCAGCACGATAGATCCGTTCGTCATCTGTGGCTTCCCAGCCACGTGGATCACTTGGAACATGAATATCTAAATCTCCTGCCTGCCAGTCCTTCCCTGTGCGCCTTTCCAAACCAACTGAGCCCATTAACAAGGGGGTAATTCCTAGCTTGTTTAACTGCTCTGCTATTTCCAAAAAGGTTTGAAACATTAGAGGTCCTCTTTTCTCAAAGGCTTAACGTCCTTGAGGAGTGGGTGGTTTTTATCTGCTTCTGAGACTTCTGCTTCTTCTAGGTTTTCCCATTTAATGTCGAGACTAGGGTCAGCGTAGTTGACAAAGGCATATTTAGGCTTAAGTTCCAAAGCCCAATAGTCATTAACTAAGTAACTGTATGATACAAAGTCTGATAAGACTTGGAAACCATTGGCTACGCCACGTGGAACAAAGATCCCTTTAGAAGCGTCTATAATAGTTTGATAGGCATTCCCAAAAGTCTCACCCTCTCGAAGATCGACCCATGTTCCCAAGACCTTACCACCGTCCGCCACAGAGATGTATTTATCCCAAGGCTCTGCGTGAAGACCACGAAGAACGTTTTTGCGAGAGAAGGAAACGTTATTTTGTAATTTTCCTTCTGCAAAAAAGCTTTCTGGGAAGCCGAGTGGCAACATTTTTTCCTTTTGGAAGTTCTCCTTGAACCAGCCACGGTTGTCGCCATGAACTGGAATGTCAAATTCTAACATCCCTGGAATGCCTTCAACTGGACGGGCTGCGAGTGTTTTTCCGAAAAAGTTTTCTGTCATTAAGCTTCTCCAATCAAACGGAGCAAGTATTGTCCGTATTCATTTTTCTTGAGTGGCTGTGCCAATTCGTACACTTGTTCTTTTGTGATGTAGCCCATGCGGTAGGCAATTTCTTCCAAGTTTGCCACTTGAACGTTTTGCAAACGTTGAACTGTTTCGATGTACTGTGCAGCTTCTAAGAGACTTTCATGTGTACCAGTGTCCAGCCATGCAAATCCACGTCCCATGAGCTCTACTGACAAATCACCACGATCTAGGTAAGCCTTATTAACATCAGTGATTTCCAACTCACCTCGAGGAGATGGTTTAATATTTTTCGCAATCTCAACGACATCATTGTCATAGAAATACAAACCTGTAACAGCAAAATTTGATTTTGGATTCTCTGGTTTTTCTTCGATAGAGATCGCATTCATATCTGCGTCAAACTCAACAACACCAAAGCGTTCTGGGTCTTTTACTTGGTAACCGAAGACAGTTGCTCCTTTATCTTTGCTTGCTGCACGTTGCAACATCTTGGTCAATCCATTTCCATGGTAAATGTTATCCCCCAAGATAAGAGCTACATGGTCATCACCGATGAATTCTTCACCGATAATGAAGGCTTGGGCCAATCCATCTGGGCTTGGTTGCTCTGCATAAGAAAGAGAAATTCCAAATTCAGAACCATCACCCAACATATCCTTAAATCGAGGTAGATCCTGAGGAGTAGAAATAATTAAGATTTCTTTAATCCCAGCCAACATGAGTGTTGACAGTGGGTAATAAATCATTGGTTTGTCATAAATTGGCATCAGCTGCTTAGAAGCTGCGCGTGTCAATGGGTAGAGACGAGTCCCAGACCCACCTGCCAGAATAATACCTTTCATATAAGAGTACCTTCCATCAATTAATATCAGTTCATTATACCATATTTTTCACTATGATGTCATAAGAAAAAAGTCTGGCAAGCAGACTCATTCATCATTTGTTGTATTTTACCCCAAAGCAACATCTAGAATCATCATGATAATAAAACCAGCCATGAGTCCCAATGTTGCAATATCCGTATTGCCATTTGTCTGTGATTCTGGAATAAGCTCCTCTACGACAACGAAGATCATTGCACCAGCTGCAAAGGAAAGGGCGTAAGGTAAAATAGGGGTCATAAAGGTAACTGCAAAGGCGCCAAGTATAGCTGCGATTGGTTCAACAATAGCAGACATTGAACCCCAATAAAAGGCCTTCCAACGCGATGCACCGTCTGTACGAATCGGAATAGCCAAAGCTGCTCCCTCCGGAATATTTTGTATACCAATACCAAGAGCCAATCCCAAAGCTCCAATTAATGCTGCTGAGCTATTATTAGTAGCAAGGGCACCAAAGGTGACACCAACAGCTAAGCCTTCTGGGATATTATGAATGGTAATGGCCAAAAATAAGAGGGCAGTCTTTGATAATTTTTTTCGCTCACGCTCATCTCCACCCTCAGCTTCCTCTTTGTCATTACCTAAATGCAAATGTGGAACACCTGCGTCAACCAAACGTAAAAAGATTCCACCTGCTGCAAATCCAACTGCCGCAGGAATCCATGCAAGATTGCCATAAGACTGCTCTGCATAACTAATTGAGGGAGCAAGCAAAGACCAAAATGACGCAGCAATCATAACACCTGCTGCAAAGCCTAGCATGATATCCAACAAACGCCGACTGACCGTTCTAAAGAAAAAGACAACTGCAGAACCGACAATCGTGCAAAACCAAGTAAATAGACCTGCCAAGAGAGCCTGTAAAACCACAGGCTGGTGTGTAAACCAATTCATAACGACTTCCATTCTAAATTAACCTAACATATTACAATAATTAGGATACCCTAATTATCAAAAAAAAACAAGCTTTTTTTCAAAAAAAGCCACGCAAAAACGTAGCTTGACTGTTTATTTTTGATGTAAGCTAAAGTCAAGACACTGATTATAAATGTCTGAATGGATTGGTCGAAACTGTCGATGCAAAAATCTCCACTTCCCAACCTTCTTCCTTTTTCCAAGTTTCCAATAAATCAGCAACTCGCTTGATAAATAATGCTTCGATATGATGCCCTGGATCAATAGCCAGCAACCCTTTTGTTAACATGTCTTGACCTGTGTGGTAATAGATATCACCGGTGATATAGACCTCAGCACCCTTATCAAGAGCTGTCTGATAATAAGAGCCTCCGCTCCCACCACAGATTGCAACTCGACTGACATATTGTTGTGCCTGATGGCCATAAGTCACTAGACGTACAGCATCAAGACCAAAGACAGATTTAACTTTCAAGGCCAATTCTTCTAGTGTCTGCTCTACTATAGTTCCAACACGACCAAGTCCTTGACCCACTGATGTCTCCAGTAAATAAGTTGTATCATGGATACCTAACAACTCGCAAAACCAATCGTTAAGCCCACCATTCACTACATCAATATCAGTGTGGCTAACATAGACCGCAATATCATGTTTAATCAAGTCCAGATACATCTTCGTCTGTGGATTGTCAGCCACTAAATCCTTTATTGGACGAAAAATTGGAGCATGCTTGACGATAATCAGGTCTATCTGTTTATCAATAGCCTCTGCCACAGTCGTCTCACGGATATCCAAGGTGACCATTACTCGCTGGATTTCCTTGTTCAATGTTCCAATCTGCAAACCAGTTACGTCACCCTCCATGGCAAAAAATGGCGGACAAAAGGATTGGTAACGCTCAATGACGTTCTTTGCTAACATGAAGAACCTCCTTTATTTGATCCATTTTTTGGGAAATAGCGGAGCGATCACCCTGGCGTTCATGAGGTACTTGTTCCAAAGCCATACTCAGCTTATCCAACTCCTTAAGCCACTTTTTCTGAAAAACAGGGGAATGTTTAATTGATAAGAAAGGACCAAAGCGCAATTGAGTAGCTGTCAAGTCCATTGAACCTTTTTGTGCTACCAGAATCTCATAAATCTTATCGTTCTCTTCTACAATCTCCTCAGCAATGAGCTTAAATTGATTCTGAACCAACCAATTCCGAACATCATCTTCTCGATTGTTCGGTTGTAAAATGAGCCGCTCAACCGAACCCAACTTTTCTTTTCCAGCTTCTAAAATATCGGCAATTAAACGCCCTCCCATACCAGCTATTGTCACCGCTGAAATCTGATCTTGTTCTTCTACGGCAGCAAGCCCATTGGCCAGTCGAACCTGAATCATATCAGACCGACCTGCCAACTCAACATTCTGGAGTGCTGACTGGTAGGGACCTTGGACGACCTCACCAGCAATGGCAAAATCAATGCGCTTCTGCTCTACCAAAAAAAGAGGGAGATAAGCATGGTCACTCCCTACATCAACTAATCGTGCCCCTTGTGGCACAAAATCTGCGACTGTTTCTAGTCTTTTTGATAATTTTGTTTCCATATTACTCTTTCCAGAGGTTCATTGCATCAAGAAAATCACTGGAGACAGTTACATTCTTAGGATTCTGGATGTCTCTTTCTATATTTTTAGCTTCTACCTGTGCCACTGTTGTTATTCCTTCACGTCGCCAGTTTCGCAAAATAGCCTGGATATATTTCCAATTGGTTTTGTTGTTAAAAACAGCTTCTTTCAAAGCAGCTCGAACCAAGTCAACAGAAGTTTTATCATCTTCAACCGTTTTTTGTAAATCTTCAATTTCAAATGGGGATAGGAAACGACCCAACTCCCTTTCAAAATCTCCAACCAAAGTTTTCAAATCATTTTCAGTCCGAACCATTTCAACAGGTTGTTTTGGTTCTAATAGTACATCTAATTTCTCAAGTGCAGGTAGTGCATCAAAAATCATTTCGATTTCTCCTGCGATACTGATCGTTTTAAATTCTAATAGCCCAGATTCTTGCAGGTTTTCAATTGCTTGATTGACTTGTGCCACTGTTTTTCCTGTGGCCTGAGCAACTTCACTAGGGGCTAAAGATTCCAAATGTGAGGTATTTTGATAAAAGAAAAACTGCCAGATGAGAAAATCATCTGCTGATGAAAATAATTCTTTGTAGTGAAACAAAAGAGCTGCAGGAATGACTACATTCCCTTGTCGAAATTGCTGTGAATAATTCATATATCCTCTTTATAGACTCGCTGAAAGGGCAGAATCTTCAAATAGTTTCCAGTCATACGGTGTTTCTTGATAGACCGCGTAGTTTATCCAATTAGTAAAAAATTGAGCAGCAGGCAAATTCCATGAAAGAGCAGGTCTGGTTGATGGGTCATCATTTCTGAAATAATTCTCAGGGATATGTGGATTTTTTCCAGCTAAACAGTCTCGCTGGTATTCTTTTGCAAGGGTATCGCGATCGTATTCCAGATGACCAAAACTATAGACTTCACGCAAGTTCTTACTTGCCAAAATCGATAAGCCGACTTCCTCACCACATGAAAGAATTTCAAGGTCATTCAAATGAGAAATATCAGCAGCTTTCACCTCTGTGTATCGCGAATGCGGCGATTGAAAATCATCGTCAAATCCACGCATCAATGGATTTGTATTTTTGACAACATCCTGTCTATAAATACCTGAAAGCTTGCGATTCATATTATGTTTTTGTACTCCGTATCGAGCATAGAGTCCAGCCTGCGCTCCCCAACAGATATGCAAGGTTGAAAAAACATGATTATTCGACCATTCTAATACAGATACAAGTTCAGACCAATAATCAACTGCTTCGAATGGCAGATTTTCTACTGGTGCTCCAGTTACAATCAAGCCATCAAAATAGGAATCCTTGACCTGCTCAAACGTTTTGTAAAATTGTTCTAAATGGTCTGAATGTGTATTTTTTGACTCATGACTCGCCATGTAGAGGAATTCCACTTCCAATTGCAATGGCGTATTAGCCAAAAGACGGAGCAACTGAGTCTCCGTCACAATTTTCTGAGGCATGAGATTTAGAATCAATATCTTTATGGGACGGATATCCTGATGGCTAGCACGATCGCTATCCATTACAAAAATATTCTCTTTCTTTAAAATATCTACTGCCGGTAATGATTTTTCAATTTTAATTGGCATACTCTAACCTCCTGAACGATCTTATCTCTATTATAGAACAGGAAGAACAGCATTTCAATTAGAATAAAACTAGGCTTAGTTATAAGTTTTAACTATAAGGTCTTAAAAATATTCAATCAAACTATGTTAATGACTTAGTAGTGCATCAAGACCTTGTAGTCGTAATTTCCGATGGCTTCACGACCTTTAAGATCATCAAGTTCAATCAAGAAGGCACAACCAGCAACAATCCCACCAAGTCTTTCAATCATTTCAATCGTTGCTTTAACAGTACCACCAGTGGCCAACAAATCATCTACGATCAACACGCGTTGACCTGGTTTGATGGCGTCAGCATGCATGGTCAATGTATCTACACCATACTCTTTTTCATAATCAGCTGAGATAACTTCGCGTGGTAACTTACCTGGTTTACGAACCGGTGCAAAACCAATTCCCAATTCAAAGGCAACTGGACAACCAACGATAAAGCCACGCGCCTCTGGACCAACTATCATATCAATTTGTTTATCCGTTGCGTATTGAACGATTTCACGTACAGCATAGCTGTAAGCATTTCCATCCGCCATCAATGGGCTAATATCACGAAATTCAATCCCCTCTTTTGGATAATCAGGAATGGTTGCGATGTAATCTTTTAAGTTCATTTCTTTCTCTCTTTAAAAAAATAATTTTTACTCTTCATTATACCATGAAATTGTCATTTGGTATATTTTCAGCCCTGACAAAGACCCTTGCTTTACTCATTGCGAATCTTTCTTTGAGCTAGACTTATTTTTTCTAAGAAACTGTATTCAGAGTCAGTGGCTTTTAATCAGTTAAAAGTGCAGACTAGGAATCCAACTTATGAATATCTGCCCTTAGTTGTCTACTCAACTGAGACACCAATCTCGCTCTGCTATTTCCAGCAAATGAAAAATCGCCATCTGGATTAAAATAAGATGTTTCCCAGCCGACAGGTATCTTTCCTCGCTGATAATGTCGAATACGGGTGGGAGATAAATAGCTGGCTGTCTTTGCGCGCAGGACTTTCTTCCGAAACTGTGGATCGTGAGGACCAACTGGTGCAATATCGAGCTGAGTATGACGCTTATTATTAGCACTGGCATAGTTAAATGAAGCCCCATTTACTACGCCATTTCGATGAGGAGTCTTATCCGAAATCAAGGCGAAATGCCCCTGCTGACTGAGGATAAACTCACTGTGAAAACCAATGAGTACCTTTATATTGACTGGTAATGGTTCCACCTTATGGTTGCCAAAGCCCCGTTTATTATGCAAACGAGCAGACTCATTGAGACGATACGACCAGCGAGGTAAATGATTCAAATAAGCCACCATAGCCTGCCAATCTGTATTTCCCTGTCCAAAATGCTTTCGAACCCAACTAGCCTGCTGATAGGAAATTAGATAGCGCAATTGATGAACTTGCTTGTTTAATAAATCAGTGCGCGAAAGCTGTTGACCTGGAAAAGCTCGGTCTACCAGTCTAGCAAAGTATTGCCAAAAGGGATGGTGGGGAGGACAATCACAATCCATCTTTTCCACCAAATATGACAAATGGCTCTGGTGTAATTCCTCAGGAAAGTCTACCACCCTCACACTTTGGGCTATAATCTTTACTGCCCTCTCTCGATCCAACGAGTGACTTTCAGCCCTCAGCAATCTATAGTAGCTTTTGGAAGCAAAGAGAGCCGATTCTGTTACGAACTGTTGAACATATTCAGGAATTTCTGCTTGGGGTAACTGAAGGATGGGCTTTAAAAAGACAGTTGCCAAAGCCTTTTCCGACCACCCTCTACCGCTCAATTCCATCAAGCCAGCGTGGACTTGCTCCGATTGCTTTATATGATGTAACAAGCGATTTCGCCTATTATTCCATGCAACAAAAGTCAGTATCCCTATCAGACTGAAGATCAACAGTATCCAAATAGTGATTAATTCTGTCCACATAGCCACTCATAAATTTCCTGAACGGTACCAAGCGCCATCAACTCTTGTTGCATTACAGTTTGTTTCAATTCTTGATAAATCTGACTTTCTGAAATTTCCCGTTTCTGCGCCTCTTTGTTGACCCGCATGACTCCATCCGTAATGGTAACAAATTCTAATTCTTGGAAAATCTGAATCATTTTGACCAAGAGACTGTCCTTAATTTTTAAGTAACCAGCCAAATCTTTCAGTTTGTAGCGGACATCAAACTCATCGAATTGGTAAATGGTCTTGTACAATTTAGCGAATTGGTCTCGACTACCATACCCCTCTAAATAGTATGGTTTCGCAATTTCGTTTTTAAAATAAATGGCCTCAAATTCTTTTTCTTGGAAATAGCTGCGCAGACTGCTGATATCTTCTGGCAAAGTCGCAAGGACAATAGCAGATTCACTAGTCACAGGATGATTAATGTCCAAAATAGGAACATCTGCAGGAATAGGATGTTGCTTTCCACGAATATTATAAAGTTGAACACCATTGACTCGAGCATCAACCAACATGAGCTGAAGACTAGTATTGCCATTCCATTGATTGACAGACAAGGTAACAGCTAATTCTAACCCCTTGGCCTGTGAGAATTCCAAGGCTAAATTGCCCTTACCAAACGCAACCACATCAAATCCAGCAGCCCCTTTTGTAATCCGTACTTTCAGGTGAGCATTGTTTTGTCCCATAGTTCTTACTGATTCCACCTGAAAATTCTTGAGATAGAAGACAGGCTTTTTATTGTCCATACCATAGGGTGCCAGTTTTTCAAAGGATTTTAGAGTATCTAAGGTTAATTCCTCTAAATCCAATTCTTCATCCAAAACCAGCGAAGACTTGCTAGATACATCCAATTTATTTTCGATAATGTAGTCAGCCAAGGTTCGAGCAAGCTCTTCAAGTTTGTCAACTGCCAAGGTCATACCTGCTGCACCAGCATGACCACCAAAGGCGATAAAAAGATCCTGATGATCTTTAAGGGCCTTGAAAATATCAACCGCTTCAACCGAACGAGCCGAACCTTTTGCCTTACCATCTTCAATCGACAAAACGACGACAGGCTGGTGCAATTCTTCTAGTAGGCGTCCTGCCACAATCCCTAAAACACCTGGATTCCAACCTTCTTTAGCCAGAACTTGAAGAGGTCTATCTCTTCGCAACATGGTTTTTGCTTCATCATAAATTGCTTGGACGACTTCTTTGCGTTCTACATTTTTACTGTCAATCATGAGAGCAATTTGATGGGCCTCTTCGTCATCAAAACCAGTCAGTAATTCGATGGCTGGATTTGGATCATCGAGTCGACCAAGGGCATTCAACCTCGGAGCAAGTTGGAAACCAACTGTTTCTTCATCAAGGCTATCCATATCAATGCCAGCTGTTTTCATCAATTCTTGAAGACCTGCACGTTCGGTCTGTTTGAGAAGCGAGAGACCATATTTGACCATGACACGATTCTCATCGGTCATGCTAACCATATCAGCGATGGTACCAATTGCGACCAAATCTAGCAAGTCTGCATCAACAGTTTCAAGAAGAGCGCAGGCCAATTTGAAGGCTACACCGCAGCCCGCCAAATGTTTGAAAGGATAATTTCCCTCTGGATGCTCTGGATGTACAATCGCATAGGCATTGGGAAGGGTTTCCTGCATGGAATGGTGGTCTGTCACAACAACATCGACACCCATCTCCTGGGCATAGGCAATCGCTTCATGACCCGCTACGCCATTGTCCACCGTCACAATAAGAGAAATCCCATGCTGCTCGATAAAATACTTGTAAACTGACTGATTCGGCCCATAGCCATCTGTGAAACGATTGGGAAGATAAACTTGGACTTCTGCCCCCATTTCCTCCAGAGTTTCTTTCAGAATCGATGCCGAGGTCATGCCATCAGCATCATAATCTCCATAAATCAAAATCTGTTCGTAGTCTTCGATTGCTCGGCGAATCCGCTCTACCGCCTTGTCCATATCGTGAAGCAGGTATGGGTCGTGGAGATCTTCTAAACTTGGTTGGATAAAGGAATGCAGTTCTTCTTGCGAATGAATGCCCCGCTCATACAACAATTTGGCCGCTACTGGATCCAGCCCTTCTTTTTTAGCTAATTTGATAAAGTGTTCATCAGAAAAACCGGTCAATAATTGCCAGTCATAATTGGGTTTGATCACGTTATTAACTCCTTTAATACTCATACTCAATGAAAACCAAAAGTAACCTAGCTTTAACAATCTTGGCGAAAGTTGAAAACTAGAAAAATAAAAAACTGAGTTCGCGTCATAAAGCCGAAGATAGAACTCTGTCACATTCACATTTCAAGGTAACAGGCTAAAAAGCTCTTGACAAGGGACAATTTTGATTTTCGAAGAATATCAAATAATTGCAACAATGTCCACACTGATAACATTGATTTTTTCGAGTATAAACTATCTTACTATTATACCATTTCCCAAGAAAAAAAGGAGCAGAGGAATTCAACGATTGATTTGAGTCGCCCTGCTTCTTTCTTTGAAACAATTATTATAGTAAAGGTGACAAGATATTTAACAACGCTCCTGCCAAACGCTTATACCACGGGTAATTATTTTCAAAACCAAGTAAAGTAATCCGTTCAGATTGTTCAAAAGAATGCATGAAATCTTTGTGAATATCTTCTAAAACTTGGCGATGGTTATATACATAAAGCCCACATTCAAAATTGAGATAAAAAGATCGAAAATCCATGTTTACTGTGCCAACTGTTGCCTTTTTATCGTCGACTAAAACCACTTTCGAATGAACAAACCCAGGAGTAAATTCATAGATTTCAATACCGGATTGTAAATAGGTTCTAAAATCTGTTCGTGCTGCCAGATAAGCCGTCTGCTTATCGTAAATATGAGGAAGAAGGATACGAACTGTGACCCCACGTTTCGCTGCATAAGTGATATTATCGATCATTTCATCATCCAGAACCAAATAGGGAGTCATAATATAGATGTAGTCAGTTGCTGACTGGATCATATCCAAGTAAACCCGTTTCGCAACCTCATCTCCATCAAATGGACTTTCACCGTAAGCTAAGAAATAGCCTTCTGTATCTGTAGTCTCTGTCTCAGCATCATGCGCTTCCTTCAAGTATTTCAAATCATCATTTGACTTTTTCTCATCATGATTCCACATTTGCAAAAACATCAAGGTAAAGTTTGATACGGCCTCACCTCGTATCATAATCGCTGCATCTTTCCAGTAGCCAAGTCGTTCCTTTTTATTGATATATTCATCAGCAATATTGACACCACCTGTAAAAGCAACTTTTCCATCGATTACTGCAATCTTTCTGTGATCACGATTATTATGAATAGTTGACAGAGCAGGGATTATTTGACAGAAGACCTTTGTCTGGATACCAAACTGCCGTAGGGTTTTATAATAATTATAAGGTAGAGTGCTTAGCGAGTTCATTCCATCATACATAAACCGAACCTCTACACCCTGAGCAGCTTTTTCTTTTAAGATATCTAAAATAGAATCCCACATATAGCCAAAATCGACAATGAAGTATTCCATAAAAATATATTTCTCAGCTTTTTTTAATTCTTCTAATAACGCCTCAAATTTCGCTTCTCCAGATGGAAAATAGACTGCGTCTGTGTTGGTGTGTAAAGGATAGCCCACATATTCACTCATATAATGAGCTAACTTAAGTTGCTCACGGTCTTCCTTAGCCAAACCTCTCATTACTTTTTCAGAAGTCTTCCCATACAATCTCAATATTTCAGCTTGACGCTGAAAAGTCCTGCGAAACCGTCTGGTTTCAATGTTTGACTGTAAAATAAAGTAAAACAGAGCTCCAAATACTGGGATTCCAACTACAAATACAATCCAGGTTAACTTAAAACTAGCATTCATCCGCCGATTAATAATCGAAACTGCTACAACTAGAGAAAAAAGTTGCATAACCGTCAAAAACGCTGGGAAATAAGTTGCCGCTGAACTAACTGTCCACAAAATAACAAAAATTGTTAAGGCAATCAAACTAAGAACAATAAATGTTCGACTATAAATAATCTTCCAAATCTTTTCCATGTCATCCCCCTTGCAAATTTCAACTATTATATCAAATTTTAGTTAAATGTCCCACTAAAATAATGATTTTTTCCTACACAATCTATGTTTCTTCATTTACATCTACCTATTGTATCTAGGTTTTGATAATAAAAAACAGATACTTTATATAGATTTTGCTCATAACGAAGAAATCTTTTCATCTTGTGCTCATTACCAGGTATAATATGTAAAGAATATGACTTCACTATTTGAGATATGGTTAAAACGCCGAACAAGAATTCAGCGTTTTTTCTATGTTTATTTTAAATTAAATACTGTACTGGCCAAGTAATCTGATATTCTTGGGAAAAGGGTATAGAGTTTATGAGCTGCAGCTAGTGACCACGGTAAATTGATATCACGCTTCTTCGTCCCCATGGCAGCCACAATTCTCTTAGCTACATAGTCGGGATGCAAGAGAAAGGCTTTGACACTTTCTTGATAGCTTCCATCAGGATCTGCTTGGTCGAAAAAGCCAGTCGCAATAGGTCCTGGGTTAACAGTTGTTACTGTCACACCATACTGGGCCAACTCCAAGCGAATGGTATTTGAAAAACCCATAGCCGCAAACTTAGTTGCAGAATAAACTGAAGACTTGCTTGAAGCGATTAGACCTGACATCGAAACAATATTAATGATTTGCCCGCTCCGTCTAGCCTTCATCCGTTTACCCACTAAACGGCACATGGTCATCAGAGCAAAAGTATTGATGTCAAACATAGCTTGAACCTGCTGACTTGAAAAATTTTCAAAGTCATCATAAATTGCATAGCCTGCATTATTGACTAAAATATCGATTTGACCAAACTGGCTATCTAATCCTTCAAAAAATGCAATTAATGCGGCTTCGTCTCGAATATCCACATTAAAAACTGCCTTTTTTTCATGATAGGCATAGAGCTTCTCTATCTTCTCTACATCCCGCCCCAACAAAATCAAGAAGTCATCTTTCAGCAAAGGAATCATTTCCTGTACTAGACCACCAGATGCCCCAGTTATTAAAATGGTTCTCATAGTTCTATTTCCTCTAAATCTTTAACGATATGGACCTGTCCGAATATAGTTCTCGCATCATTGCGCAATTGGCTGATATCCTTGGACAAAAAGCGCGGACTGATATGATTGAGTAAGAGTCGCTTGACACCAGCATCCTTAGCTACTTGAGCCGCTTCCATATTGGTTGAATGCCCATGCTTACGAGCAATCTGCTCATCACCCTTACCATAGGTTGACTCATGCACCAGCACATCAGCATTTATAGCTAGACGCACACTGGCATGACACTTACGCGTATCCCCTAAAATCGTCACTACCTTACCAGGCCTTGGAGGGGAAATATAGTCACTAGCGATAATTTCAGTTCCATCTTCAAGTGTCACATTCTGACCATTTTTTATTTTTCCAAAGAGGGGGCCAAATGGAACACCCGCCGCGCTCAGAGCATCCGCATCCAAGGTCCCTTCCAAATCCTTTTGGATGACACGGTAGCCGACGCAAGGAATGGTATGGTCCAGCTTTTCGGCGAATACCGAGAATTTGTCTGTTTCTAGAACCTGACCGACTGTATCAACATCAAACTCATGAAAATGAATGCGATAAGGTAAGTGTGAACCAGATGCTTTCAGACTAGCCAAAACAAAAGATCGAATACCCATAGGACCGTAAATATCAATATCTGTTTGTTCCTCACTCGATTGAAACGAACGGCTGGATAAAAAACCTGGCAAACCAAAAATGTGATCACCATGTAAATGTGTTATGAAAATTTTAGCAACTTTTCGAGGACGAATAGTAGTTTCCAAAATCTGATTTTGAGTTCCTTCGCCACAATCAAAAAGCCAAATTTGATTGATTTCGTCCGAAAGTTTTAAGGCCAAACTGGACACATTACGGGCCTTGGAGGGCTGACCAGCCCCTGTACCTAAGAATTGAATTTGCATTATTTACTTTCTAATCGATATATTATAGCTGAGCGACCCGACCAGGCAAAATAGCGCTGACCCGAATAACCATCCGCTACTTCTACTACTTCCTCCTGATTGAGACCCGAAATTTTGATAAAGTCAGCCGAGCTAGCCACCTCAGTTAGCAGAAAATCTGTTTCCTCATCTTTCAACTGACGTTCATCAAAGGCATTGGTCTCCATGAAAATCTTGCCGTCTTCTACAAAAACGACATAGTGGGGAAAAACTTGAGCTATCTCAAAGAGCAGATCTTCAGTGATCTCCTCTTCTCCTTCCGAAAAAACTTGAGCCAGACCGTCTGCCGACACATAGGCAAATCCGAAAGACTTACCTGATAAATTCAGGCGGACAAAGGGCTTGTCTTCTTCAAAGCTGGGATCTTTTGGAACAAGGCAGAGCTGCTGAGAAAGTGTCAGATAGTAGCCCGTCGCCTCTTCTGCTCCTTGTTTCTGGTAGATTTCCGCAAAATAAGCGTTGATAACCGAAGGCGGTGGTGTGATAAAGTCTAGTTTTTGTTGGTCAGTCAAATCAGCTAATTTCTTCGCCAGATAGACCTTGTCCAGACTGGTAAAGCCACCGTATTTGATTGCCAAATCAAGATAATCCGTCATAAAATTCTTCCAACTTCCATTTATTAGCGGAAGCAATATAGCCTGATACCACTTCCACATCCTCTTCGTAGGTCCGATTTTCTATCAGGGCAAGAGTTGCTAAATCATGCAATTTATAAGATTCAGCAAGTGGCACTCTGACCTCAAATCGTTCAAACATAGTCTTAATCTTAGCCAAGACCATCATCTGAATATGGCCTTTGGCATTTTCATCCTTAGCGGACAGCATGACATGCGGAAACTGACTAGGGGTAAAGCTGTCATCGGTCTTGTCCAGCTTGTTATATAGAGCCAGGCGAGGAATGTCCAGCATATCCAGGTCTTTCAAAATATCCAAGACCACCTGCTCCTGCTCACTGTGATTGGGGTCAGAAGCGTCGATGACATGGAGCAAGAGATCCACGTTCATGGACTCCTCCAAGGTTGATTTGAAGGCAGAAATCAACTCAGTCGGCAGGTTCTGAATGAAACCAACCGTATCGGTCAAGGTCACGTTGAACTTGTCTGCCAAGTTAATCTGCTTGGTCGTGGCATCAAGTGTGGCAAAAAGTTCATCTGCCTCATACTGTCGCTTATCCGTCATAGCATTCATGATAGTGGACTTACCAGCATTGGTATAGCCAATCAAGCCAATCTTGAAAACACCTGATTGCAGACGGCGTTCGCGGACAGTCGATCGGTTTTTCTCCACCGTTTTGAGTTGCCGCTCAATGTCATGAATCTGGTTACGAATGCTTCGACGGTTAAGCTCCAACTGGCTTTCACCTGGTCCACGAGAGCCGATACCACCTGCCTGACGGCTGAGCATGATACCTTGTCCAACCAAGCGTGGCAACATATACTTGAGCTGGGCTAGGTGGACCTGTAATTTCCCTTCGTGACTCCGTGCCCGCATGGCAAAAATATCCAAAATCAACTGCATCCGGTCGATGACCTTGACACCTAAAATCTCTTCCAAATTAACATTCTGACGGGGCGTCAGCCGGTTATTGACAATGACGGTATCAATCTCGTCAGCTTCAACCATCTGGGCAATTTCATCCAATTTCCCTGAGCCAACAAAGGTCTTGCTGTCGTATTTTTCACGTTTTTGAGTGTAGACTCCCTTGACCAGAGCACCAGCCGTCTTAGCAAGACTTGCCAACTCCTCCATGGACATGTCAAAATTTTCTGTCTGCTGTAATTCCACTCCAACCAGGAGGGCACGTTCTTGTTCTTTCTGCGTTTCAATCATTTAAAAATTCCTCCACGGCGGTGAAAATCTGCAACTTGTAATCTGGTTCGCCTACTGAATAAAAGGGAACCTGCATCCGATTTCTGAACCAGGTCAATTGGCGTTTGGCAAAGCGGCGACTATTTTGCTTGACCTTATCAACTGCTTCTTCTAGGCTGATTTGACCTGCTAAGTATGGGAAAAACTCCTTGTAGCCAATTCCCATAGCAGCTTGGGCTTCTGGATGTTCTTGGTAGAGCCAGCTAACTTCATCTAGTAAGCCCGCCACCATCATCTTATCCACTCGCTGATTGATGCGGTCGTAAAGAACCTGCCTGTCATCCGTCAGGCAGATGTAAAGAGGCTCATATTCTGACTCTGTATTTTCTAAGTTTTTGCCAAATTTTTTTAATTCTAACCCACGAATCAATCGCCGACGGCTGTTTCCCTCGAACATCAAACCTGCCTGCTCTGCCATTGTTTCCAAAACCTCGTCAGACAAGCAGTCGAGTTCCGCCCGATAAGCAAGAACTTGTTCCTGGTCAACCTGCCCGCCCAGATGGTAGCCTTCAAGCAGACTTTGGATGTAAAGACCTGTCCCACCAACGATAATAGGCAACTTGCCACGACTAGTAATGTCTGCAATTAGGAATCTAGCTTCTGCTACAAATTCATAAGCCGAATAGCCCTCGTTCACATCTCGGACATCAATCAAGTGATGAACCGCCACAGCCTGCTCTTCAGGGCTAGCTTTTGCCGTGCCGATATCTAGTTTACGATAGACTTGCTGGCTATCACCGCTGATAATTTCTCCATTGTAGCGCTGGGCCAAGTCTATGCCAAGGGCAGTTTTTCCTACCGCTGTCGGTCCAATGACCACAATAACTTTAGTTTTCATCTTTTTCCTTGAAAATATTTTGTTTTTTCGCTAAAATCTATTATAACATAAGTAAAGGAGAATTCACTATGGCTAAAGGTTTTGGCAAAGGTTTCTTGACAGGTATTCTTTCTACAGTCGCTCTTGCAGCAGGCGCAGTCTTCACCGTTCATAAAACAATCATTGAACCAGAAGAAAAGAAAGAAACTTTCATTGAGGAAAATCGTAAAAAAGCTGCACGTAAACGTGTAGCACACTAAAAAGCTGGTGAATATCCAGCTTTTTTTTGTTTTTATTATATCCCAAAATGAACAAGTGAATTGTGGGAAAATGTGACTAAATGATGATATCTTCTTTCTCAACCAGTACAATCATCCACATCATCACCAAGGTTACAGTAGCCAATGACAGAATCAAGGGTAACCAACTACCAAAAATTGGAAAACTATATCCTAAGAGACCTGGACCAAATGCTGCGATTAAGTAGCCACCTGTTTGTACCATACCTGATAAGCGAGCCGTTGCCTGACTGTTACTGGTTTTCATAGTAAAGCTGAGCATCATATATGGGAAGAGTGATGCATTGGAAACACTGAGTACGATATGTATAATTGTCCAAGCAAAAAAGTTTTTTGGAGTGATTACCATAAGGGCCAAGCCAACTAATGTAATCAAAGAGATGAGGAGCATGATGTTCCTGCGAGATTCTTTCGTCTGACGCGAAAGTAGAGTTGTAATGATTGAAGACATTGGTATGGCAGCCAAGTTATAAATTCCAGACATCAATCCTGCTTCTGCTTTTGAAAATCCAATAGATTGCGAAATGGTTGGTAACCAAGTGACTTCTGTGTAGAACAAGACGGATTGCAACCCACCAAAAATAAGAAAGGCAATGGCAGCCTTATTTTTCCATAGAGAACTTGTTTTCTCTGATTGGTTGCCAGTCACAAACATATGATTGTTCTTCACATTTGGTAACCAGATAAGTAAAGCTAAGAGGATGACTCCAGTGATTAAATAAATAAAAAATTTCCAAGAAGTAGCTGAAACAATTGGTACTGCAACCATTGACGCGACTGTTCCGGAAATCCCCATCAGAGTAATGTAGATGGTTGTATAAAGCCCAATCTTATGCGGGAAATTAGCAGCAACTAAGCTTGGCAACAAGACATTAATAAATGCGATACTAGCTCCGATCATCATCGTACCGATGAAAAGTGTTTGGAGGTTGAACACCCTCAATCCAGAACCAATAACCATAATCACAAGTACAATGGCCATTAGACGTTCCAAGCCAAATTTTGCTGCCATACGTGGCGCTATTGATGAGCATAGTGCAAACATGATCAAGGGAATCGAAGTTAAAATGCCGAGTGAACTCACTTCAACACCCAACCCAGAGGCAATATCTGTGAGGACTGCTGGCAAGGCTGTAAAGGGTGCCCTCATCACCACACCCAACATCATAATCCCTAATAAAATAAAACTAAAGTGTTTTTTCATTCTTCTCCCCTAAACTTTTTTCAAACGTTCGGATTTCTGCAAAGAAAATTATACCATAGTTCTGCCCCCAGAAAAAGCATTTTAGAAATCTAAAAATGAGATATAGCGGACAACTATATCTTTTGACTCAAAATAACTATTTTTCAAATAAAGCAAACTGGGGTAGAATTAGTTCAGTGATAAGTGAAAGAGAGATTTACAAATGACAACATCAAGATTTCAACTAGTGGGTTCCCTTCTACGTCCAGCAGAATTGCGTGACTACAAAACACAAATCGAACATAGAGATGATATCCATTATCCTTTTTATAATGACTTCTCTGGATATCAAGAAACTGAAACAGTAGCCATCGAATCAATCGTAAAGGAACAAAAAGAAAAAGGAATAGATATCCTAACTGACGGAGAATATTCTAAATCTATGTGGCACCTTGACTTTGTATGGGGCTTAAAAGGTATTGAACGGTATATTGCTGATCATGGATATACTTTTAAAGACCATGATGGCAGTCACTTTGAGACAAGAAAAGACATAGGTATCCGCATCACTGAAGAATTATCTGGTAAGAATCACCACTTTATTGAAATCTTTAAAAAAGTGAGTGAGCTAGCTGAAGATACGCAAACAAAATTGACTGTATGGGGCCCAGCTCATGCTTACACTGAACTTGCTGTTTTTAATGAATTGTATGGCAAAGGTCAAGTATATGCAACTGCCGATGATTTAAAAAATGGTCTCATTCAAGCTTATAAAGAATTCCTTGATGACTATAAAACTGCTGGTGGCACCATTATTCAGTTCGACGACTGTCTTTGGGAACTTTTTGATGAAAGTAATCCTGCAAGTTTCTTTGCTGAAGGCAATGCAGGACTAGCTGATTTAGCAGATGCCTTTGTCAAAATAAATAATGAAGTCGTTGACTATGCACATTCACTTGGTCTTACTGTTTGGACACACAACTGCCGTGGTAACTACGAAAGTCGTCATGCCGCTGGTGGGACTTATGAGGCAATCGCAGAAAAATTCTTGCGTGATCAGCACTACGACCGCTTTTTCCTTGAATGGGATGATGAGCGTGCTGGTGATTTGAAAGCCTTAGAAAGCTTACGCGATAAAAACGCAGAAGTTGTTCTTGGACTTCTGTCAAGTAAGACAACCGATTTAGATGATGAAGAGCGTGTCTATAAACTCTTAGAAGAAGCAAGTAAAATCATCCCTAAAGAACGTCTTTACCTTTCTCACCAATGCGGTTTTGCTTCATGTGACTCTGGTAATGAATTGGCCATTCCACAACAATGGGCTAAAATCAAACAAGGTCAAGATATTGCAAGCAAATTCTGGAATGAATAATAAAAAATCCCATGGAACAAATAGGAATTCCATGGGATTTTCATTATTAGAAGAATGCTATTTATAGCCGAATGAATTAGCTTTCAGACAAGGAACTGAGGCGCAGGTTGCTAGAACAGCCTAAAGGCTGTTCTAGGTTGGAAATAAGACTTGAGAAACAAGTCACTTTCGTAAAGTACGGCAAGACGAAAGTGACGAAGTATCAAAGCTAATTCAAATGACTATACTACCCAATAAATAGGGACAAGAAGCTGGTACCAACCATATCTGCCAGAGCATGTCCTAGAAAGTAAGGTAGGAGATTATCATTTTTATTTCTATACATATAATAGTAAAACAAACCAAACGGCACACCTATTACTAAGGCTGAAACCAATCCTTGATAGGTAAGGAATGAGGTTCGGACGATGGTTGAAAAAAGCAATACGAGCGAGCGTTTCTTTCTATCTGTACTTAACAATAAACCTAGGAAAAAGAATTCTTCGTAAAAGCCGTTAAACAAAGCATAAACAACTGTACTATAATCAACCGCTAAGAAGCGATTTTATCACCGTCATGATATCCAAATTATAATAAGGGAGATATACTAGATGGTTATACCCTCCAGTAATCCCTGGAAGGTAAGAAAAGTCTGAAAATGCCAAGTCACTAATCTAACCAGCACCGATAAAAATCCGTGGTCCCCAGAGTAAAACTGTTCATTCTAGTTTTACCTTTAGTTGTTTGAAATCAACATTCCGAATCAGCAAATAAACCAAGGCAAACAAAAACAGTTTTCCTTGATTGACCAATGCCCACCAACTGTCTGCTGCGGTAAAGGATTGCACTCCATTTTCCACTACTTCTGTCGCAGATAAAGATGCAATCCATTGCATGGTCGAGGTATAAATAGCATTTCCAAATAAAATTGCGGTCAGGACAAACACATCTAGCCAGTTTAATTCTTTCAGTGATTTTTGGGGTCGAATAGCTTTCAATATTCCCTTCACACTTTCTCCTCTGATACATTTTTCTCAACCATTTAGATGGGTATAGTCGATTTTATAACATTTCTAGTAATTCTTGATAACTGTGAATTGTATAGGTCGGAATAGCCTTGCTGTAGTTTATCAGGTTAGAAGGATTATACCAAACAGTATCCATACCAGCATTATTCCCGCCTTGGATATCTGCAGTAAGGCTATCTCCAACCATCAATGCTTGTTCAAATTGAAAACCTGCAATCTGCTCTGCTATTTTTTCATAAAAATCCGCCGAAGGTTTTTGCGTCCCCATCTGTTCTGAAATAAATACTTCTTTGAAATAAGGTTGAATCGGTGAGTGCAGCAAGCGTTTTTCCTGAATATAGGTCACACCGTTGGTCGCCGCATAAATCTGATACCCACGCTTGGTCAGCTCTTGCAATAGCTTATCTGCTCCTGCAAAAATTTGTCCCTGCCGTCCTATAAACTCTTGGTATCGCAAAGCCATCTCCGTCCCATCAACCTGACGACCAAAGTGAGCAAAGGTCCGTGAAAAACGAGTATTGATTAACTCTTTCTTTGTGATCAGACCTTTTTCTAAATCCTTCCACATGCCCTGGTTGAGCGGACGATAGACTTCTTTAAAAGATTGAATATCCTCAACCTCCATCGAAGCTAAAAACTGTGTCAGAGCCACCTCCTCACCCCGACTAAAATCAAGAAGAGTATGGTCAAGATCGAATAATAAATGTTTGTAGTGCAATTGTGAACTCCTTTTACTTATTGAGCATATTATATCACAGAATAGTACCAATTTTAGGAAATAAGGAAACACTGAAAACTTTGAAAATGAACAAAAATATTAATTACAGTGTTTTTATGATAATATTTTCGTATAGAATATGATGTTCTTATCTTATAACAAATAGTCCAGATGTAAAGTGAAATTAGTGATTAACTTTTTAATTTATTTAAAGCAATATTATACCTTGAAATTGTCACAATATCTATCTGTCAATTGCGATACAAAGCATAGATTCAAAATTAATGATATCACTTCAACTCAAAAATTCTATACAGATACAAATTACTTTTTTCGAGTTTATCAGTTAAAAAATAAAAAAAGCTCTCTAAACGCTGTCAAATCAATATTTAGGGAGCTTTTTTGAGTCATAAATTGTGTTGTGTATGCAATCTTTCCCTAACTTTTGAATATTTTCATATCTGCTATTCAACTGGTCCAACTATACCTAATAAATATAGTAACTATACACAGTAAATCACTCGTCCATGTTCGCAACTAACACAAAAAGAGGATTCGAACCCTCTTTTTAATCCCAATGTGCTATAATATATAATTTCTTCTACAATAATTTAGACAGACATTGCTTGCATCCCATCCATCAATATCTTTGTTGCTTTGTAGGGGTCTTCAGCATGGGAAATGGCTGAGATAAGAGCTATTCCATCTGCACCTGCTTGGAGAATATCCTTGCAATCTTTTGCAGATAACCCTCCTATCGCAACCATAGGAATATCGGAATTGAGTCTCCTTAGTTGCTTTAATCCATCCATTCCAATTGCTGGACTAGCATCATCTTTAGATAAAGTGGGAAAAACAGGTCCACTTCCGATATAATCTACTAGTTCAATAGGCGAATTGAGGTATTCTTCTTCTGTTCCAACTGATAGTCCAATTATTTTCCCTGGGAAGAGCTGTCTCGCTTCTACTACTGACAAATCTTCCTGACCAAGGTGTATTCCATCAGCATCAATTGCACATGCTAACTCAACATCATCATTAATGATTAATGGAACCTGATAGCGATGACACAGGTGTTGAACTTGTTTTGCCAACAGTAGTTTATCAGACCCTTTTAAACCTTGCTCACCTTTTTCACGAAATTGAAAACAAGTGATTCCTGCCTGCAATGCCTTTTCCAGTACATCCAAAAATTTGCCTTTTGGACAATCTGTCGTGCCACAAATAAAGTAAACTTGAAGGATTTTTCTATTCATAATGAATGACCTTTTTATTTTCCTCAACCTCTTCTGATTGGATTGCATAGAGGCTATTTAAAAACTCAATCTGGAAGGTTCCGGGTAGTAAGGTTTTCTGCTCTGCCATTTCTCCAGCGATCGAATAAGCCGATAGGACCTCTTCCAAACAATCCAATAATGAATCCTCATCAGCTAGGTGAATAGAGGCAGCCAAAACTGCTCCCAGTAGGCATCCTGTCCCTGTCACTAGGGTCATTAACTCACTACCGTTTTCCAAAATCCGAACCTGATGATTCACAGCGATAGCATCTTTTTTTCCTGTAATCACAACAGGAATTCCTAATTGTTGGTTGGCTCTGAGAGCTAGTTCACCAACGTTGTCAATCTGAGCAGAATCTACCCCTTTCGTTTCAATACTTTCACCAATCAAGGCTGCAATTTCTCCTGCATTCCCACGAACGAGTGAAATAGTATGATGATGTAACAGATCCAAGGCAACTTTCTTGCGATAGGCACCAGCACCTGCCGCGACAGGATCTAAGACAGTAGGTACACCATATTTCTCAGCAATATCCAAAGCAGATTTGTATAGTTCCCAAGTTTCATCGGTCAAGGTCCCTGTATTAATCAATAAGCCTTTTGCATAGGGAAGTAGATCCTCCAAATCTTCTGGATACTCGCTCATCGCAGGGGAGGCACCGAGAGCAAGCAAGCCATTGGCTGTAAAATTTTTGACTACATCATTCGTAATACAAATGGTCAAGGGATTTTGACTACGTAATTTTTCCAAATACATCTTGCTACTCTCCTCTGTAGGTGGTATGATTGACAGGACCATTTCCATGACCCAGTTCTGGAGCAGTCTGAATTGCTTCAGTAATAAATCGTTTGGCGGTTTCGACTGCTTGTGCTACTGTCCGACCTTTTGCCAACTCTGCAGTTATGACTGCCGCATAGGTACAACCTGTACCATGTGTATGGTTCGTAGCAATGCGTGCTGCACTGATGATCCTGACCTCACCATCTTCTAAAAATAAGTAGTCAGATGCCACATTTGCCAGATGACCACCCTTTATGACCACATTTTTTACCCCAAGCTCTTTCCGGATCCAACGGCCCGCATTCATGATGTCATTTTCACTTTTCAGTGTTCTACCGACTAAAACTTCTGCTTCTGGTAGATTCGGTGTAATGATGGTAGCAAGGGGCAGTAATTTTGTTTTCAGCGCTTGGATTGCATCCTCTTCAATCAAACGGTCTCCACTCGTTGCGACCATAACAGGATCCAAGACATATGGACACTTCTGTTCAGCAAGATAGCTTGCGACGAGCTCTATGGTCTCGACTTGTGCTAACATTCCCGTTTTTATTGCATCTGGAACAATGTCCTGAGAAACACTTTTCAATTGTTCTTCTAAAATTTCCTGATCAAGATGACGAATTAGTTGCACCCCTTTGGTATTTTGAGCAACGACACTCGTCACGACTGCCATACCATAAACTGATCTAGCCTGAAAGCTCTTCAAATCAGCCATAATACCTGCTCCGCCTGTCGGATCTGTTCCTGCTATTGATAATGCTACATGTAAAGATGTCATTTTTTATCCTCCAAAATTGGTATCAATTCACTTAATTGCTTGATGCTAACTATACCAGTGTTCTCAACAGAAAAAGGGGAATTTGGATGTTCTATATAAACTCCCGCTATTCCTAACTCATGTCCAATACAAAGATTGTTCTTATTATCCTCGACCATTACGATATTGGCTGGATCTATCCGTTCCTGATGTAGGATGAATTGGTAAAATTCCCTATTTTTATCGCTCCCAAACAAATCCAAACTGCTATATAGTTTCACAAAATAGTTAGACAGATGATGGGATGACAATCCTAGTTCAGCCAGCTCCAGATAGTTTGAAGTGACTGCGTACATGACTGCACCTTTTGCCTTCAATGTAGATAGGAGCTCATGCACACCTTCCACCAAGGAAATATCTCTATATAGTGATTGCAGTTGATTCATTTTTTGCCTTTCAAATTCATTCTCATCTAAGGAATTCTCCACAAGTTGCAATAAATACGCGTTGACATCTTCCATTGAAATCCGCCAAAGTTCTTCCCTTATCTGCTGGGTATACGCAACTCCGTGATGTTTCAAAATCCCTTGAACCACCAGATCCCAGACCTCATAGGAATCAAAAATAACTCCATCAAGGTCAAACCAAATGACCATTTTGTTCATCAATGTCTCCTTTCACTTTTTCTCGTTAGGAAATGTAAAATGAATCAGCTGAGACTATTTGTGAAAATATTCTTAATTGTATTAGATTTATCATCACTTTCGGCTTGCCGAACTCTATGAAAGTAACTGGTTGCGCATATCTTATTTCCAAGCTAGAACAGCCGCTAGGCTGTTGTAGCTACCTGCACTCAGTTCCTTCTTTCTGAGAACTCTTCATTCGATTATAGAAAAAACTCCATCTGATGGTTTATCAAATGGAGTTACACCTACGATGATTGATGTCCAGTAAATACAGTATCCTATACTAGAATACGAATATAATACTTGTCAACAAAATTTGTTGATACACATTTCCCTTCGACAGTCCTAACTGCATCAGGTTCGATGGGTATAATCTCAGCCTCTTGGCACCCCAAATGTTCTATTCAATTTTACAAAAATATTTTATCATATTTTCGAGCTTAGTGCAATTGTTTTTTTACTAAATTTAATCTTCTTTACTTATCGGCGCTAAACTTGCCAAAACTTTTTTGAGTCCCATGTCGGGGAAATTGATTTTGAGTTCTTGATTGCTGCCTGAACCTGATACTTCAAGGACTGTTCCGCGGCCCCATTTCTTATGGACTGCGATGTCTCCAACTGACCAGTTGGTGCCTGAGCTTGACGATTGGTTGCTTGATGCGAAGGGCATACTGCCTCCGAGCTTGGCGGATGGTTGTACGGCTGCTTTTCGACTTTGTAGGGCTTGTTGCAAGCTCATGCCTTGTCCAAACTGTGTCGATTTGCCATTGACATAAGAAGCCTTAAAGCTAGTATTAGCTGGACGAGCAAGCCCTTGGTAGTCAAGGAGGTCACTGGAAATTTCACGTATAAAGCGGCTAGGTTGGTTGTAATTACTGCGACCAAAAAGAAGGCGTGAATTAGCATTTGTCAGGTAGAGAGTCTGCTCAGCACGGGTAATGCCTACGTAAGCCAAACGACGTTCTTCTTCCAATTCGTCCTCTTCTTCTGCTGCACGGCTGAGCGGGAAGACATTTTCCTCCATACCAATCAGGAAGACAACAGGAAATTCCAGACCCTTAGCCGCATGAAGAGTCATGAGGGTCACTTCTGAAGATTCGCTATCGCCATCATCTGTGTCAGCAATCAGTGCCAAATCAAGCAGGAAGCGCGTCAACCGATCCAGACCTGTCTCTTCTTCCTCAGCATCCTTTTCGTCAAATTTTTTGGTAACAGAAAGGAATTCCTGGATGTTTTCAATGCGAGCATTGGCTTCCAACGTATTTTGTGCTGCAAGGGCATCAATGTAGCCTGTCTCCTGTAAGACAGTTTCTACCACTTGAGTAACTGTTAAGCTGTCCAGTTGATTACGTAGCTTATAAAGAAGATTGGCTAGGTCAAAGACCGCCTGTGCAGCCTTGCCTTTGATTGGTGACAGAATAATATCTTGTGATGCTTCCAGCAAGGACATGCCAAGACTGGTCGCAAAATCACGTATCTTTTCAACCGTACCGGGGCCAACACCACGCTTTGGCTCATTGACAATGCGTTCATAAGAGATATTATCTGATGGGTTGGCAATGAGGTTCAAGTAGGAAATGACATCCCGAATTTCCTTACGGCTGTAGAACTTAGTACCGCCAACCATTGTGTAAGGGATATTGGACTTGAGCAGAGCTTCTTCAATGGTACGGGATTGAGCATTTGTCCGGTAGAGAACTGCAAAATCCTTATAGCCCTTGCCTTCTCGGCGCAACTGGTCGATCTGACTCGCTACAAATATTGCCTCGTCATTTTCATCCCGAGCACGATAATAGATAATCAAATCCCCTTGGGCATTCTGTGTCCAGAGTTTTTTCGGACGGCGATTGCGATTGTTTTCTATCACTTCATTTGCTGCCTGCAAGACGTTCTTGGTCGAACGATAGTTTTCCTCCAAAAGTACGACCTTGCTCTCTGGATAATCCTTTTCAAAGTCCAGGATATTTTGCATATCCGCACCACGCCAACCATAGATAGACTGGTCCGCATCTCCGACCACGCAGATATTCTTGAAACGAGATGCCAGGAGCTTAACCAATTGGTACTGGGCATGGTTGGTATCCTGATACTCGTCGACATGGATGTACTGGAATTTCTGCTGGTAATAGGTCAGGACCTCTGGATTTTGGTCAAAAAGGCGGAGCGTCAACATGATCAAATCATCAAAGTCAACGGCCTCTGACTGTCTTAGCTCCTTTTGATAAGCCGTGTAGCATTTAGCAACAATCTGCGTATATAGATCGCCTGCCTGGGCTTCAAATGCCTTGTCATCAATCAAATCGTTTTTGGCATTAGAAATGGTTCCCAGGATAGAACGTTCACTCCACTTTTTCGGATCTAAATTAAGATTTTTCAAAATCCGTTTCATAAGGGTGCGTTGCTCACCTGGATCGACAATCGTAAAATTGCGATTATAACCAATATGGTCAGCATCACGACGCAAAATCCGTACGCACATGGAGTGGAAGGTAGCTATCAAACAATCTTGAGTAGCAGGATTGAGAGCATAGGCCCGCTCTTTCATCTCACGCGCCGCTTTATTCGTAAAGGTAATAGCTAAGATATTCCAAGGATTGACCATTTTTTCTTCAATCAAATAAGCGATACGGTGAGTCAGAACTCGCGTCTTACCCGAACCAGCCCCTGCCATAATTAATAGCGGTCCTTCTGTCGTCTGCACCGCTTCTGCCTGTCTGTCATTCATTCCGTTTAATAATGGGTTCATTTTCTCATACTTTCTTAGAACTTGTATTTACAAGTAATTTACTTTCAAATAGGAGATCGTTTATAGCTAATCAAGTTATTTTTTTGAGGAAATACCGACTGTATTTTTGGAAAAAGAAACGATGAATAGCTGAAAAACTAGCCTAAGATGGAAGTACTACACTGTGAATACAGGTTCGTTTTAATCATACCCTCCATTATACCAAAAAAACTCTAGATAGGCAGTCGATAACGTGAGAACCACCGCCCAAAAAAGCCCAGAGAATATCTCTGAGCCATATTTATCAGCTTAAATTGATTATTCAGCACCCAAGGCAGCTACTGTGATGTAGTTATAAGGTTTGTTGAAGTGTGGCAAGAAGAACAAGTCTGTCAAGGCCAATTTTTCGATTGTTACACCTTCTTGGATTGCCAATGAGAAGAGGTGGATACCCAATGAAATATCTTCACGAGCAGCCATTTGTGCACCAAGAACACGACGTGAATCTTTATCGTAAACAATCTTGAGAGTTACAGGGAAATTACCATGTTCTATGAATTCTGGTTTTTGGTTATCAGTAACTTCAGTAACTGCTGCGTTAAAGCCAAGACGAGTAGCTTTTTCAAGTGTCAAACCTGTTGATACAAGGTTTAATCCGTAGATAGAGATACCGTTAGAACCTTGTACACCGATACCTTCAAGGTCAGTGCCACAGATGTTGTGAGCTGCAACGATACCAGTACGTACCGCGTTTGAAGCCAATGCGATATAGCTTGTGTCGCCAGTAGCGTTGTCGTAAATTGTTGCACAGTCACCAATAGCATAAACGCCTGGGATTGAAGTTTCTTGGCGTTTGTTTACAAGGAAAGCACCATTGCGGAAGCGCTCAATTCCTTCACCTGCAAATGCAGTGTTTGGACGGAAACCAACTGCCAAGATAACCATGTCAACATCGTATTCGTTCTTGTCTGTGATAATTTTTTCAACTTTGCCATCACCAGCAACTTCTTTAACAGTTTCACCGAAAGCAAGTTTGATACCATTGTCTTCCAAGTTTTTAGCCATAAGGTCTGACAAGTCGCGGTCATAGTAACCAGCTAAACATGTATCAACTACATCGATAAGGACTACTTCTTTACCTTTACGTTGGAATGCTTCCGCAAGCTCAACACCAATATAACCAGCACCTACAACTGCTACACGATTGATATCTTTGTTTTTCAATTTTTCGATAACATCAGCTGAGTTTTGGTACAATTTAACAAATTGCAAGTTTTCAAGAGTTGCTTCAAATTCAAGAGAACCTTCTTTAATTTCAGCGCCTTTGATTGGTGGCAAGATAGGTTGTGAACCAGTTGCAAAAAGAAGTTTGTCAAATGATTCAACATGTTCTTGACCATTTACAAGCGCAGTAACTGTTTTAGCATCATAGTCAATGTTTGTAACAGGTGACTCCAAATAAACTGTAGCTCCCAAACTCTCCAACTCTTCTTTGTTTGAGTAGAAAAGTCCTTCTGAACCAGCAATTTGCTCACCAATCCATAGAGCCATTCCACAACCCAAGAATGAAATGTTTGAGTTTTGGTCAAATACAACGATTTCATTTTCTTGACCATAATTTGTTAACATAGTTTTGATTGCGGCAGTACCAGCGTGGTTAGCACCAACAACAACGATTTTAGACATAGTAAAATCTCACTTTCGAAAATATATTTTTTTACAAATTATATTATACAATATGAATGTTACCGATTTCAAAAAATATGCTCAGAATATCACATTTTTTAAATTTAATTGATTATTGCCAAAATATGTATTGATTGATATGCAAAAAACCTAGATTCCTCTAGGTCTTAGCTTAACGTACTTGTTCAAAACGCAAATGCACAATAATCTTATCAGCATAACCATTACGTTCCAAATCACGTTGCAAGCGATATGAAATATAATGTTCTGCGATTGAGATATAACCCGCATCAAGCAAACGATGTTCAACCTGAGATTGAACCATACTAATGGTAGGTCGCTCTGTATGAGCTTCTTCCAAGTCAAGAACAACTTTTTTGGTTACCTGAGCAAGATTCTTCCGCCAAGTTTCATCAATAACATAAACTGTTTGGGCTGCCTTGAGAATAGCTTGATAAATTTTTTCTGGATCAAATTCAACAATTTCTCCGCTACGTTTAATGACTTGCATAAAAGCTCCTTCCTGGTTTTCAGTAAACCCTTTCATACTTCTATTATCTAGGTTTTTCACGGTTTTGTCAAGTTTCTTTTTTCATTCTGTGATATAATGTCAATATTACAACATGAAGGAGAATACCATGTCTAATGCAATGCCAAAGCGTCATGAAATTGACGTTCAACTTACTTGGAATACCAATCTGATTTTTCCAGATAATCAGGCCTATAAAGATGCCTTGGTAACCTATAAAAAACAAGTTGAGAATTTTGAAGCAAATTACAAAGGAAAATTAACAACACATGAGACCATTGTGGCAGCTCTAAAAGAATACGAAGGCTTAGCTATTTTAGAGAGTAAATTATCACACTACGCTTTCCTACCGCTTGAAGTTGATAAAATGAACACCGAGTTAGCCAGTTTGTCAAATGATTTTGACTTGACAATTGCCTACACAATTCCAAAATTGTCTTTCTTACATACAGAACTGAGTTTACTAGACCAAGATGTATTGGAAAGTGTGATTACTGACCAACCTCAGTGGAAATCATACATCCAAAATATTATTCGTCAAAAACCATACCAGCTTCATCCTTTACAAGAAGAGCTTCTTGCAAACTTTGCACCAACATTTGGTCAGCCTTATAACAATTACGGTGTGACCAAGTTTGAGGATATGACCTTTGATAGTTTTGAAGCCAATGGTGAAACACTTAGAAACAGCTATGTTCTCTTTGAAAATGATTATGAACTCAGCCATGATACCGAAATCCGTCGCAATTCAGCTGCTGGCTTCTATTCAACCTTGAAGAAATACAAGAATACAACTGCAGCGACTTATTTGTCTCATATCAAAAACGAACAAATCGAAGCTCGCTTGCGTGGATTTGACAATACGATCGACTTCCTCTTGCATAGCCAAAATGTCTCTCGCGACCTCTTCGACCGTCAGATTGATGTCATCATGAAAGAATTGGCTCCTCACATGCGTCGCTATGTGAAATTGGTTGCTAAGGCTCATGGTTTAGATAAAATCACACACGCTGACTTGAAAATCAGTCTGCCATCTGAATACAACCAACGCATTACTCCTGAAGAATCCAAACAATTCTTGATTGACTGCTTGGGCATTCTTGGTGAAGATTATGTGAAAATGATTGAACAATCATTTGATGAGCGTTGGATTGACTTTGCTCAAAACAAAGGCAAGGCAACAGGTGGATTCTGTGCTACCTTGTATGATGGACCATCTTACATCTTACTTTCATGGACAGGTTTGATGAATGAGGTCTTGGTATTGGCTCACGAATTAGGACATGCTGGTCATTTCCAATTGGCTAAGAAACAAAGTGTGCTAAGCTATGAACCATCACTATACTTCATCGAAGCTCCATCTACTGCAAATGAGGTCTTGACATGTAATACCCTCTTGAAAAACAATCAAGATCCTGGTTTCCAAGCCTATTTGATTAGTGAATTGATTAGTCGCACCTACTTCCACAACATGGTGACTCACTTGCTTGAAGCTGCCTTCCAACGTGAAGTCTACACTCGCCTTGATAATGATGAATATCTAAACGGTGACATTCTCTGTCAAATCAAGCTAGACATCATCAAAGAATTCTGGGGTGATGACTTTGAAATCGGTGACGATGCAGGTCTTATATGGATGCGTCAACCACACTACTACATTGGTTTGTATCCATATACCTACTCAGCTGGTTTGACCATCGGTACTGCTATGGCAAAGCAATTGGAAGAAAATCCTGAAGAAGTTGTTGAAAAATGGTTGGAAACCTTGTCACTCGGTGCAAGTCTTTCTGCCCAAGACCTTGCTAAACACGCTGGTGTTGACGTTTCAACAGATCAACCTCTTAAAGAAACCATCGCCTATGTAGGTTCATTGGTTGACAAATTAGAATCCTTAATCTAATAACCCTTAAAGGCTTGAACAACTTGTTCAGGTCTTTTCGTTTATTTTTTCCTGATACCAATTTCTAACATAGGTCAATTCGTCTTGACTTAGAAAGTGGCCTTTTTCAAAACGAGCTAGGTTGGCTTTGGGAAAGGCTGACGCTTGCCAATCATCTACAAGATTTTCAAGAGCAACTTGGTCGACGAGTTGGTCATTCTGCCCTAGTGTAAACAAAATCTCTGCTCTGCTATTTTCCATAGGAAAAGCATAATCTAAGGCTGAAGGGTGGAGCAATATATAATTGTCCGCCAGATTTGACTGTTTGGTTAACAAGCCCATGATGAAGTTGGTACCATTTGAAAAGCCTACGAAGGTAACCTGGTGATAGGGCTGAATGTCTGAGTCCTGCCAAAAATCCAGAAAAGCCGACAAGCGCATTTCAACATCGACAAGATCCAGCTGACCATCAATCAGCGGGGCAAAGAAACGCCTTTTCCTGCCTTGTCCCCAACTTCCATCCAAGGAAAGGATAAAAGCTTCTGGATCCAGCTGTTGGCGGAGAAAGAGCATTGATTCCTTGTTGCCACCTGTACCGTGGAAAAAGACCAAGAGACGGGGTCTGGTCCCTTTGATAAAGCGATAATCCATACAAATTTTCTCCTAATAACGTTGATCGAGTATTTTTTCAATTTCTAATCGTTCTTGCTCTAAGAAACTTGGTAGAAATAATTCAACTTCATCTAATTTGGATGATTGATTTGGCATTGGAGCTTCTTTATCACCATTCATCGTTGCAACCTCAAACATGAGATAATTTGGTGCTCGGAAGTACAAGGAATGCATGAAATCTCGATTGATAATACCAGAGTGCGGACGATTATGAAGATTCAAATGGTCAACCATTTCTTCTAAATCAGATTCATCTAGCACGCCGAAAGCCACATGATGGATACCACCAACACCGATTACACTGATTTTTGATTCCTTATCGACCATAACCTGCACTCGGTGTTGAAACTCGTTATCAAATACTAGTGAAATAACTTCTTGTCCTTGGTATTCAAATCGATTTTCTTCCACAAAACCAAAACGGTCCTCAAGTAATTCAATTAGAGCTTTCTCTTTACGAACCCGCATTTGTATGCCAGCTATGCCTACAATTGCTGCAGCCGCAGGAATGTCCTTGATCTCAACAGGTAGCATCTTTCCTATGGATTCATGGTATGTTAAACCAAGCAACTGACCATCCTCATCTTGGAAATTCAAGATATGCCCGCTTCCAAAAGCCTGAATCCCTTCGTTTACCACTTCAAACTCTGTCAATCTTTTCTGCCAAAATTCCAAGGCAGTTAAATCTTTGACTAGAAAAATGGTTCTCTCCAATCGATTTGCTCCCTCCCGTTGTCGAGCTAGTGTCGGCATATCAAAAATAGTGAATTCCGTTCCAAATCGACCTTCTGCATCTCCAAAAAACAAATGATACATAGAAGAATCGTCCTGATTCACCGTTTTTAAGGTTAATTTCAAGCCTAGAATATGGTAATAAAAATGATAGGCTTGATGAATATTTCCTACCAAGCTTGAAATGTGATGAATACCTGTATTGTTCATAAGAATACCTCTTTGATGATGATACAAGTATTTTATCACTAGTTATTGATATCTTAAACTATCTTGCTTACAATTGTTATCCAAATACCAAAAAACTTCCCTAACCATTGCTGATTAGAGAAGGATATTTCTTAAAAAATGAGACCATATAGGACAGCAGCAAGCAAGCCTCCGATGATTGGACCAACAACTGGTACCCAAGCATAGCCCCAATCCGAATCGCCCTTGTGCTTCAACGGAAGAATGGCATGCATGATACGAGGACCAAGGTCACGCGCAGGGTTTAGGGCATATCCTGTTGGACCTCCTAATGATACTCCTAGAGATAGGATTAAGCCACCAACAATTATGGTACCAAGCCCTGTTGGAAAATCATACTGACCGAAAGCCAATAATCCCAAGACCAAAACAAAGGTTCCAATTGCTTCGCTAATTGTATTGGAAACAAGGTTGCGGATGGCAGGACCAGTAGAGAAAGTTGCCAATACAGCGCCTGTGTCCTCAGTAGCGTCGTAGTGATCTTTGTACATAAGGAAAACTAGGATACTACCGATAAAAGCTCCGATAAATTGAGCAAGGATATAAGGGACTACAGACCCCCATGGGAGATTTCCTGCAAAGGCCATTGCAATTGATACAGCTGGATTGAGGTGGGCAGGTCCCAATAAGCCACTCACAAAAGCTGCCATGGCTACTGCTAGACCCCAACCAATTGTGATTACAATCCAACCAGCATCCTTAGCCTTACTCTTATCTAGTACTACTCCTGCTACCACACCATTACCTAGTAAGACAAGTAAGGCGGTACCCAACACTTCACCGATTAATTCATTTGTCATCATGCACCTCTTTCTATTTTTCTTTCAAATAGGTCAAATCATTCTTAACAAGTGTATCTGCCAACAATTGTTCCTGTTGTGCTAGTTCTTCTTCTGACCAAGCATAGTATGCAGCCATCTCTTTCAAAATGTCTGGTGCCACCGCATCCAACTGCTCACGCATAAAGAGCATGTAGTTGGTACGACGGAGAAGATAGTCAACGGCAGTCAAGGTCATCTCTTCCTTCATAGCATAGTGAAGGGAAAGCAAATCACGCTTGTTCAAGCCATAAACGGCCTCTACTTTATGGTTTAATGCAAAGACTTTTGGCGCATTTGAGCCGTACAAGTTTGCCAAGTAAAGCGCATCATCATAGACAAGACCTTTCTTCACACCTAGTTGAGCAAGATGTTCGATTTCTTCTGCAACGTTTGCCGGGTTCAATTCACCACCAGAGACTGGATAGGTCTTAGAATTGATGAGTTTAAAGCTGCGACCATGTTCTTCTTTGAGGATGTCTGCAACCTTTTCTATTGCTCCTTCGGCCATCTTACGGAAGTCTGTGATTTTACCACCTGCAAGAGTCAGCAAACCATTGTCATCGCGATCAAGTGCAGAACCGCGTGATACAGCAGATGGATCCATGTGTTTTTCAGAAACACTGCCTTCCAAATGTGTCAAATCTTGCTCCACATCGTCACGACTCTTTTCATTGTTCAAATAGCCTTTAACTGTTTCAATCAAGCTATTGAAGCTCTCATCGCTGAGTTTTCCGCTGTTTCCACCGTTGTAGTCAGAAGCTCCATTTCCAGACAAGAGGGGACGAAGACCTGCCCAACCGCTCTCAATGTCATCCAAGGTCAAGTTTGCTTCTGGGAAGCGATTGTTGACAATATCAAGCAGATAGTCAACGTCTTCTTGGGTTACCATCGGATTCGCCAAATCGCCAGTGTAGTCTGTATCTGTTGTACCAAAATAGGTTTTATTTTCACGTGGAAGGACAAAGACCATTCGACCATCTGCGTGACCAGTATCAAAGTAAGTTGGCTGAGGAACAGACAAGCGAGTGCTATCGACAACTAGGTGTACACCTTTGGTTGGACGCATCTGGAGAACGCCTGAGCCCTCGCCACCCAGATTACGCACTTCATCACTCCATGGTCCTGTTGTATTGATGACCAAACGAGCATGAATTTCAAAGGTGCTATCTGTCAGCAAATCACGAGCAACAATGCCGATAACTTTACCTGACTCATCCTTGATAAATTTCTCAGCTTTGACACGGCTGGCAATCAAGGCGCCGTCTTTGGCTGCACGTTTGATGTTCTCAATGACCAAGCGGGCATCATTGTTGCGGAAGTCGAGGTAGACACCGCCACCAATCAATCCTTCTTGCTTCAAGTTTGGTTCACGTTCAATGACTTCTTCTTTAGTCAAGACCTTATTGGCCATTGCAGTATTGTTGACACCAGCTAAGAGGTCATATAAGTCCATGGCTACTTTCAAACGGAAGAGGCTGAAGGTTGAACCTGGCTCATCATACACTGGTAAAAGCATTGGGTCTGGCTTTGGAATATGTGGGGCAACATTTTGTACTACAGTACGTTCAGATACGGTATCGGATACCACTTCCACGTCAAATTGTTTCAAATAACGTAATCCACCATGCACCAATTTTGTTGAGCGACTGGAAGTTCCTTCTGCAAAGTCTTGCATTTCAATCAAGGCTGTTTCCATGCCACTTGCTGCTGCCTGTAAAGCCACGCCAGCACCCGTAATACCACCACCGATAATGAGGAGGTCTAGTTGACGATCCTGCATTCGTTCAATGGCTATGCGTCTTGTTTCTTTTGAAAATTCCATTCTATTCACTTCCTAACTTTCGAATAGGACTGTCTAGCAAGAGGAAAGCCTTCTCTCCCCTCGCTAACAAGTCCTTTATTGCTCTTCATCCACTTCTGCAAATAGTTGAGTTGCTGCGACAGCTTTTTTCCATCCCTTGTAAAGTTTTTCTTTACGAGCTTCGTTCATGGTTGGTTGGAAAGATTGGCCGACAGCGTTGAGTTCTTTCAATTCATCCAAATCTTTCCAGAAACCAACTGCTAAACCTGCCAAGAATGCTGCTCCAAGAGCTGTAGTTTCAAGGTTTTGAGCGCGTGCGATTTCAATACCCAAAATATCTGCTTGGAATTGCATGAGGAGGCTGTTCATGGCTGCACCACCGTCAACCTTCAACACAGAAATATCAATACCCGTATCCAATTGCATGGTATCAATAACATCACGAACTTGGTAGGCAATGGATTGAAGAGTTGCTTTGACGAAGTCTTCTTTTGTTGTACCACGTGTCAATCCAAAAACAGAGCCACGCGCATCTGAATTCCAATACGGAGCTCCAAGTCCTGTAAAGGCTGGAACAACATAGACTTCATCATTGCTGGTAGATTTGCGTGCCAACTCTTCTGACTCAGGCGAGGTTGTCACCATTCGCATGCTGTCACGGAGCCATTGAACCGCCGAACCAGCGATAAAGATAGAGCCTTCCAAAGCATAGTATACTTTACCATTGATACCATAGCCAATCGTCGTTAATAGATTATTACGAGACAACTGCATCTCCTCACCTGTATTCATCACGATGAAAGAACCAGTTCCGTAAGTATTTTTCACCATACCTGGCTCAAATGCCAGTTGTCCAAATAGGGCAGCCTGTTGGTCACCTGCCATGCCAGAGATTGGCACTTCTGCGCCATAGAAATGGAATGGAGCTGTCTTTCCATAAACTTCAGAGTTTGAACGAACTTCTGGCAACATGGCTTTTGGAATGTTGAGAAGAGATAAAATTTCATCATCCCATTTCAACTCTTCAATATTGAAGAGCATTGTACGAGCTGCGTTTGAATAATCTGTCACATGCTGTTTGCCATCTGTTAACTTCCACACTAACCAAGTATCAATGGTTCCGAACAGAATCTCACCTTTTTCAGCACGTTCCTGCGCTCCAGGGACTTGGTCCAAAATCCAACGAACTTTGGTTGCTGAGAAGTAAGCATCCACTACAAGGCCTGTTTTTTTATGAATCATATCTGCGTGACCATCCGCTTTCAGCTGGTCAGCAAGATGAGCTGTTTGGCGAGATTGCCAGACAACGGCATTGTAAATTGGAAGACCTGTTTCCTTATCCCAGACCACCGTTGTTTCACGCTGGTTGGTAATACCAATTCCTTCAATCTGATCAGGACGAACACCACTTTCGATAAAGGATCCTGCAATGACTGACTGGACCGAATTCCAAATTTCATTGGCGTTATGTTCAACCCAACCTGGTTTAGGGAAAATTTGCGTAAACTCTTTTTGGTAACTGCCAACTTTCTCACCTTTTTTATTAAAGATGATGGCACGTGAACTTGTAGTTCCTTGGTCAATAGCCATGATGTATTTTTCAGTAGACATAGGTCTCCCTCCTGTTTGTTTATCTTTTTTTGAAAACGCTTCCGTTTTCTTGGTAACTCTATTCTAACCCATTCTCGGGAAAGTATCCTATCAATTTTTTTAAAAAAATAAAAAAATTTGATATAAGTGAGCTAGAAAGTCCAGCCAATCAACGAATATCAAATTTTTTCAAGCAACTATTTTGTTCCTGCTAAAGATATTTTTTCAATCAGTTACCGATGTTCTATTGGAAAAGGTGTTTGAGTTGCAATTTTTTCTGATTGTCTTGCCTTTTGATTGTACAGCTCTTGTATAATAGATTTCAATTGTACAACATCATACATTTTTAATTGAGTTCCTAAATAATAAATAGGGCATGACGATTCGTTAAGGTAGTCAGTGATAATGAAATCATAAGATTCTCCATTCTGATAGGGGTCTATAAGCACCTGACGATTGCCTTCAAGCTTTTCTCTCAACTGCATTAATAAAGGATAGGATAAAACCTCATGCAAAGAAGATGCGAAACCAATTTTGACCTGTATCGGCTTTATCTGACTAAAATATACATATAAGGCTTTGATTTTTAGAGAATAGCCAGCCATTACCTGATCAGCATGTAGACTTCTATGAAAAGCTGTTTTAAAGACATTTTTTAATAATTGGGCTGATTCGTCTTCAAATGAAAGTTCTTGTACCACTTCAAGTTCAAGCGAAGATTGAAAGAAATACAATTGACTCATGGTCTGATTCAAATGATAAAGGGCCTCTTCTGAAATCGACAAGGACTCTCCTAGGTGTGAACGAAAAACGTGCAAAGCAAGTGACGTTGCTTGCATAATTGGACCCCCAAAGCCCAGAACCTGTTCCAACTGATGTGGTTCTAAAATAAAGTGACTAAACAAAAATGCAAATAAAGCCATGATATCCCCTTCCTGAAAGGAAGCAGATTGTTGTTGTCCCACTGTCAGATACATCTTCCGCAATTGTCGATAAAATTTATGGTCCTGATAAGGCCTCATGAGGCTATACAGTGCCTTATAATCCAACTGTTGTAACTTAGAACGTTGTTGTGAAATCATCAACCATAATAAAAGACGATAGGCCTGTTTAGGATTGAGTTTTGACTGATAAAAGCGTTCAAATAAGGGTAATAAGGCGTCCAAATGGCGTCTGGCAAATTCCTCTTGGTATTTGGAGCTAACAGTTGTCAAGAGGAGGACTTGATGTAAGAAATATCGTATTTGAAGCTCGCTTCCTTTCAACCGGCCGCTTTTAATGGCAATGCCGAATTCAGCCAGTAATTGGTTTAGTGATGCGAGATGGCGATTGAGCGTTGCCTCACTAATTAGTAATTCTTGAGACAATGTCTGTAAAGAAACATCTTCTTTATCTAATACAAATACAATAATCTGATACTTGATACTAGGCTGAAAAAGATAAGATAATATTTGTTGCTGACTTAGTCGAGCATCTTTTTGTAAAGAAACCTTTTCTTCCTCAAGGTGAAATAAAAGACCCAATTCTGCAGCATGCGACTCTTCATTAAAAGAATCTATATAGCGCAATAAAGTTGATTTTGTCAGATCTAAATGGCGACACACATCTTTCAGCAAGGGAGCATCTTTTCTGTTTTCCACAAACAGGAGCAACTGATAAATAGCTCGTTCGCGTTTTTCCAATAGGGAATCAATCTGCATAGCCAACCTCCGTATGTGTTAGGTTTTCTTGCCGAATGTATTCCTGAGCTGCTTCTACCATCATTGGCACCAAGGGAGTCTTACCTGGAAGACATAACCAAGATTGTTGGACTAGATCAAATACTGTTAAACCATTTGAAATAGCAAGTGAAAAGGCATCCATTTGTTCAATATGATCGACAACCGAAACGAGTTGACCTCCTACAATCCTTCCATTTTCATCTACAATCAATTTAAAATCAGCCATTTCTGATTCCCATTGACTGTATGGGCTCCTCATCCGAATCGACTTACACTTCAGCCATAAATTTGCTTCACTTTCTGTTAACCCAATACTAGTCACATAATAGCCAAACAAGCGACTCGATACAATCCGTTGGGTTTTCTTCAATGGAATACTCTGCATCACTAAGTTCTGAGCAGCTAGTCTACCAGTTCGGATAGCATGATGAATCATTGGAAGATATGCTTGGCCAAAATATTCTACTGGTAAACTAACCAAATCTCCCACAGCAAAAATATTCTTCTGGCTGGTTTCAAGATACTCATTTACCCACACAGTACCTTCAACGTTTATTCTCAGAAGATTTTTTACCAATTGAATATTGGGTATTAAATTCGTTGATGGAAGAATAAAATCAGCTCGATACTTTCCATTTACAGTCCGGCAAGTAACTTGCTTTTCCTGCTCATCTATCTCAATCTGATTCACAGTTTCGGATAAATGTATTAGAATTCCTCTTTGTTCCATTTCCAGACGAATGGGCTCAACCATCTCCTCATCAAGATACTTCGCCAACAGGGAATCTTGCGCTTCGAACACATGTAACTTCAAATTCATTCGACTCAGAGCATCCAAACTTTCTAATCCAATCTGCCCTGCTCCAATCACTGCAATAGTTTTTGCTTGCTTTATTTTTTCTAGACTTCTTTGCGCTTGAGTAAGGGTCTTAGACCGGATCAAGTAGTCTTGAAGTTCTTCCTGGCCCCATTCCCACGTTTGACTGGCACCCATAGCTAAGATCAGACGATCATAGCTTATTTCACTGATGACATTTTGCTGTCTTAATTTAAGCCGACTCGTTTCAGGATTAATGGCTAAACACTCAGTTTCAAAGAGACAGGTAATGGTAGTCTGCAATAGTTCCTTTTACAGAGAAATCCTTGCTTCCTCCCATTCAGTCATGCAATCTGACAATTTCCAGTTTAAGGCATTTGGAAAAAAGGCAACATCCTTTTCTCGATCAATCAATGTAATCTGATCATCTTTATACAATTTTCTACACTCCAAAGCTGCACTCAACCCAGCAAATGAAGCACCGATAATAACAATTTTCATACTAGCTCCTTCATCCTTTTTTGTCATTATAACAAGAAATTAACAAGAATGGAAAGGCTTGCAACTGGAAAATGGAGAATAGAAAATGATTTTTAGAAATGTTGTGCTTTCTAATATTTGTTTATCTTAGAAAAAAATAAGAACACGGATTTTCAAATTACTGATTTAAAAATCTGTGTTCTTTCTTATAATTTCAGAAAACAAACAGTCATTGTTTATTTATTGTTTCTCGGCTCGGGTTAAAACACTTCGCTTCTGGGTTTTCAGGCTCAGGCTCTGTGGTCACTTTCGTATTTCTTGGTGACCAGCTGAAACAGTTCCCCAAACTGTTTCACTCCACTGGACGTGCTCACTTTCTTGTTTTTAGGCTAGCGTTAAAACACTTCGCTTTTGGGTTTTCAGGCTCAGGTACGAATAGTTCACTGAACTATTCGTATCCCCTGACTGTTTTAATAATCCGGTCTGACTACTCCTGTGACGGTGGCTTTTGTTGCTTCATAATCGCCGTCTACAACGACCTTGATGATGCGTTTTGCATCTTCAATAGGACATGGTACGAGTGGTAGGCGAAGCGGCCCAACTTCAAATCCTAGATAATTTAATACTGCTTTCACCGGTGCAGGGCTTGGATATGAGAATAAGGCATTGACTTTCGGAATAAATTTCCGTTGAATAGCTGCTGCCGTTTTGATATCTTGCTGAGCGATAGCGGAAATCATTTCGTACATCTCATCACCATTAGTATGGGACGCGACAGAGATGACCCCATCAGCTCCCAGATTCATTGCATGGAAAGCATCACCATCTTCACCAGTGTAGACTAAGAAATCTTCTGGTTTGTGCTCAATCAAATAAGCCATATTGGCAAGGCTAGTACACTCCTTGACACCGATAATATTAGGATGTTCAGCCAAACGCAACATGGTTTCAGGAGTCATTTCCACCACTACGCGTCCAGGAATATTGTAAATAATGATTGGTAAATCAGAAGCGTCGGCAATAGCCTTAAAGTGCTGATACATTCCCTCTTGAGATGGCTTATTGTAATAAGGCACAATAGCCAAACCAGCTGCAAAACCGCCAAAAGCTGCAACTTCTTTAGCAAACTCAATTGAGTCACGGGTATCGTTGGTACCAATACCAGCAATTAGAGGAACACGGCCATTGACAATTTTTTGAACTGCGCCAAACAACTCCAATTCTTCTTCGTGTGTCAATGTCGGACTTTCGGCTGTTGTACCTGCTAATAAAATACCTTGCGTATGATGTGCCAACAAATGCTCAATTAATTCTGGTAAAACGTCAAAATTGATAGAACCATCTTCTTTGAAAGGGGTGATCATCGCTGTGAAAATTTTTACATCACTTAAATCTTGAATAGACATCGTACTTCCTCTCTTATTACTGCTAAAAAAGGCTGAGCGTAGCCTTTTGTGTACTTCTGTTAATAAGTTCTTATTTCAATTCAAATTTCAGCTCTGCAGTTGGACGAACAAGACCACGTTCATGTAGTGTTTCTGCGATTTGAACTGAGTTCCACGCAGCACCCTTCAGCAAGTTATCTGAAACAACCCACATATGGATGCCATTTTCCTTGTCCAAATCCTTACGAATACGACCAACAAAGGTATCACGACTTCCAACAGCATTGACTGCTTGAGGATAAATTTGGTTGGCAACATCATCTTCGAGAACAGCACCTGGGAAATCAGCGATTGCTGCTTTGACTTCATCAATCGGAGCAATCTCTTTTGTCTCAATGTAAACAGATTCTGAGTGAGCTGACAAAACTGGAATACGAACACAGGTTGCAGAAACGGCAATACTATCATCTTCCATGATTTTCTTCGTTTCCTTCGTCATTTTCATCTCTTCGTAAGTATAGTCATTTTCAGTGAAGAGGTCAATTTGAGGAAGTGCATTGAATCCAATTGGGTAATGTTTCTTATCACCACCAGAAGGAAGAATGTTTGCTTCAACAGCTTTTGGCTCAACACCATCATTCAATACATCTCGAAGTTGAGCCTGCGTTTCTAGGATTGCACCCATACCTGCACCAGATACAGCTTGATAAGTTGAAACGATAATCCGTTCCAAGCCCCACTTCTGACGAATTGGTTCTAAAGCAACCATCATTTGAATAGTTGAACAGTTTGGACAAGAGATAATTCCATTATGTGCATCCAAAGCATGTGCATTAACCTCAGGAACAACCAAAGGAACATCAGGATTTTGACGGAAATAAGAAGTATTATCTACAACAACTGCACCCGCCTTAACCGCGTATGGAGCGAATTTAGCAGATGTAGAACCACCAGCTGAGAAAAGCGCAATATCAACACCTTCAAAGGCAGTTTCAGTTGTTTCTTCGATAACAATCTCTTGTCCTTTAAATTGAAGGGTTTTTCCCGCAGAACGAGCAGAAGCTAATAAACGTACTTTTTCGATTGGAAGAGTTGATGCTTCCAACATTTTAATCATTTGCGCACCAACTGCACCTGTCGCACCAACGACAGCCACTACATATGCCATAAGTATCTCCTTTAGATCAATTCTTCAAAATTTTCTAAAAATTTATTATTTCTTAATTATACCACATTTTATATAAATGAAAAGTATAAAAATGAAAAAAAGCCCACCATAAATGGTGGGTAAGGGCATCATTGCTGATGAGAATAGCAGGTTCACAACAACTATTCAAGGTCCGCTCCTGCGTTTCAATTAAATGAAGACCTCCCTAGCGTCGAATGTGACTAAGTCACTACTCGGCTCATCGCATAAACCTATTCTATCATAATTTGACAGTTTTGCAAGTCTAATTACTCAATACGCTCTCGAATAGTTACGAACACCGTATCTCCAGGTTGCTTACCTACCGATTGCAGCGCTAATAGCCTTTTGGATACCGAGGATATAACAAATATTGCCTACTTCATCCTTCATTCCCATATTGACAATAGAACCATCATAGGGGTGCCCATCAAAAGTCGCATGTACTTTTACTCTCCCCTTCCCGAATTCCTGACGGATATCATATGGGAAAATAATATATGCTTCACCCTTATCTGGTACAGGATGGATAACTGCATGAAATTCATATACTTTTGTCATCATTCAACCTATAAATACTTACTTGCTTCACGAATCGATAAACTTGCCATTTGATGTTGGTATTTTCCCAGAAAGTCTCGAACCCAATGAGGATTAGTCTTCAAATAATCACGCAAACTCCAACCAATCGCTTTAGTGATAAAAAATTCAGTCTGATTGAGATTATTGACGAGGATCTTCTCCAATAGTACTATATCTGTCTTTTCCTTTTGCAAAAGCTGATGGTCAATAGCAATTCGCCTCAACCAGAAATCCTCATCCAAACTCCAGTCAATCATCACCTGCTTGGCCTCTGGATTGTCCAAAATAATTTTGCCAACGAGTTTGTCCAATCCGTCAATACTATCCCACCAGGACTCCGTCTGGGCAGGTTTTTCAAGCGGGGTAAATCAGCTAATACTAGGTTTTTCTTATGAGCCACGAGGTAATCAATAGCGACATATTGAAATTCACGGTAGGGTTGGTCCCAACAAGCCTCTACAAAATCCCAGTCAAGTTCTGGCGTTTTGAAGTCTTTGAAAAATTGTTTGGCAGCTTTTCTACGATCTGGACTACGAACACCTAAAAACTCAAAGTTGTTTTTCATATAGGCTTTCATTGGCTGGGCTAGACCTTTTTCTGCCAGGGCCAACAATCGTTTTTCCAATTCTACAAAATCCATTTTAGTCACCTACAAGAGACTTTTGGAGCCAGACGATATCATGCCAAATGCCAAATTTGTATCCAACTTTTTTAAAATGAGCCACCTGCTCATAACCTCTCTTTTCATGCAAGGCAATGGAAGCAGGATTTGGTAAGGCAATGCAAGCTAAAAAGTTTTTGAACCCACGCGCAGTCAATTCCTCCTCCAAAGCAGTGTATAGCAAGGTTCCAACCCCTTTTCCACGCGCTTCTTTTTGAACATAGACCGACAATTCCACCGTCCAATCATAGGCTGCACGAGCATAATAGGTCGATGCGTAGGCATATCCCACTATCTGTCCTTCTTCTATTGCGACCAGATAAGGGAATTTTTCCATAGTTTTTTTAATTCTATTTTCAAAATCTTCTACTGTAGGTACTTGTGTTTCAAAAGTAATGGCAGTTTTTTCAACATATGGGGCATAAATGGCCACCAAATTTGCCGCATCTTCAAACTGCGCATTCCGAATCTCTATCATTTAATTCTCCAATAGCTCCCTGTCATAAATGGTATAGTCACAACGATAGATAATCAACCGTTTGCCATCCACTAAAAGCTCAGAAGTCTTTGGTGCATCTGAAGCATATAGTGAAACTTTATCTCCAACATACGTTGCCAAAGGTGTACCATTTTGTGACCGAATAAGTACCACCTTTGCCTTTCCGGTAAAATCATTTTTCAAACTTGAAACCATGCGATTCACCAAGGGAATCGAACGGTCATAATTCGCAATATCTACCGTAGTTTGGTATTTGGCATAAAGATCCTCCAGACCTTCTTCTGCAGCAATTAAAGAAGAGCCTACATGGTCGATTTCATAATTACCGAGCGTCACTTTTAATACCGAAGAATCAGAATTCGAGTAGCCTTCAGCATCCACAGAGTCAAACTCTTGGTTGCGAGAAATTGACAAGGACTTCCCAGACATTTCATCAATTAATTGAGAATTTTCATCAAAAGTTCGAACGGTCATTTCTAGACCAATCCATTCTTCCTTGGTGTTCTTCCACCAGTTCGTAATCGATTGACAGGCTGATAAGGAAACCAAGCTAACAAGCAACACAACAGACAATAAAATCTTTTTATTCCATCTCATATAACACCTCCAAAGTGTGATACCTTATTGTAACATGGAAAAGTTTAGTTGATATAAAAATTTAACTGTCTTTTATAAATAATCAGGCAACCATAAACAGTATTGCCCTTTTTCAAATTGAAAAAAGCTACCGAAATCTGATTTACATCAAAAAACTTTTTAAAAATTGTAAAAATAAGTCTGTGGTAACTTTTAAAAGTTTAAAACGTATCATTTTGTTTGGAATACTACTTTTAAACTTTTAAAACTATTTTTCAAATTTTGTACATTTTTGGTTTACTTTAACGAATAAATAGATAACCGGATAAAAAAATAAAGCGAGGTATATTAAATGAAAATCCGCATTCCACTATACGCCCAACATTTGAATCAGGCAGAGTTTGTTCAACTCATGAGTAGCACAGTTGATACTCTAAAACAGTATCGTTCTCCAAGCAATGATCCTATGGTTGCTGACCTGACGCAACGTTTAGAAGACTCCTTACCTTTGATGAAAAAGAGTCTCAAACAAAAACGAGGATCTGATTTGACCAAGGAACTGAAGCAAGCTCTTAAAATCCGAAATATTGATTTTTCGGCTTTTGTAGGTGGTCTCAAACTCTTTCAAAATGCTCGAACAGTTGAAAAGTTAATGGCTTATCGCCTGTTACAAGAGCTGGTCGAATTGTATAAGACTGCTCCAACTGCAAATATGCAAGAATCATCTGCCTTGATGGATTCCCTGCTTGCTCGACTCGCACAGCCACCCTACTCCGAAGCTGTCACTATGCTGATGTTAGAGGAGGCTGTCGCCAATCTGCGTGACAGTCAAGAAAAATCCTATAGCCTTTATCTCCAACGTTGTCAAGATACCAGTACACGTGTCAAGATTGATAGTGCTAAAATCCGTAAAAATATGTTCAAAGATTATTCTCTTCTGTATAACCACTTGGTCAATAAGGTAAGTTATGATGCCAACGCTAGTGAGAAGGTCATCTTACAAATCCTAAACGATATTCGCCAAGATTTTTCAGAGCGAAATAGACAGAAAAATAAGGTAGAATCTAACCCTTCCACCATTGAAATCAAAACTGTTTTGCCACAAGGAAAAGAATTGGAGACAACATAGAAAATATCCCCCTCGTCGAAATGATTAGGGGGATTTAACAATAATACAATATCGACACTTTAAAGAGTCTAACAACTACCAGAAATTAATAATGCCTATTATTGATATTACAATCCAGAGAAATGAAACAGGAATTGAAATCTTAAGAATATCTGACTCATCATCTTCGTGGGAGATTGGTAAATTTTCTACATCCCCTGTACTAATTCTAAATAACCATTTTCTTACAATTTCTATGTTTTATCCTCCACCCTAGCCTGCCCATTCATCAGCATGGGCAAGAGCCAATCACGGAGTTGGGTCAGTTCTTGGTTTTGTTGTTTCAAATCCAATTGTTGCTTCAATATAGGGGATATGCGATTATGAATCTCATCTATTAAATCATTTGGAGGAACAATTATCATAGCTTGTTTCAGATGATCTTGAGTAATATGACCCATAGTTGTTTTTCTAAGTTCAGCAATGGTTTTGAACACTTTCAAGTAACTTCTTAACTCATTATAAATAAAAGATTTTGGATATTTTTCTGAGGTGACTTTAAAAATATGTTGATTTAGAGCCCCTTTCTCCCCTCCCCAAAGTATAACTTCTAAAGTTGCTGACCATGAGAATAAAATATCACCAGCTTCAATAATAGCTTCTTTAGGTATAGCTGTGCTTGCTTTTTCTGTATCTTTTGAAAAACCAGAAAACATTTCTCTGATTTTTATTACTGGAAGACTTTCATCAGTTTCAGAAGCTGGTCGAAATTTTTGCATAGCTAAACCATTATAAAAAGTAGCAATATTCCATAACGAATCCACTCCCCACCCTTCTGGGATTTCCCGTTTGAGTTGGTCGTTATAAACCATTTTACCACCAGAGGACTTGTAGGGCTTGCCATTTTCATCAGGGAAATCAAACTGCACAAACCAATAATCATAGAGGGTCTTAGCCATAGCCTCCAACTCTTCGTTAATATGGTTATTCAGAGCGATTTTTTGGTCAAGAAATTTAAGTAATTTAGAAATTTTTTGCTGCTCATCAATAGGTAGAACTTTGATAACAAAATCATTCAGAATGGTCATTGTCAAAAATTTAGTTTGAGATCCTTGTGATTTTTTTGAAAAATATATCAGATTAAGCTTTAAGTAGTAAAAAATATAATCAATGTCAAAATTAGATCCCGCAGTTATCACATACGTTCTCTGATATGCGTCAAATTTTCCGGAATATCTTTGACAGTGAAAATTTCCTGCCGCGTTATTTCCAGCTAATATTATTACATCACCCTCAAAACTAAAAGAGTTGATTCTATGTGGTTTCGGAGCACAAGTAAAAAATGGATAATTTCCTTCAGGCTCCTCCATATTGGAATCCAACTTACCAGTTCTAATATTACAAGCATCTAACAGACTAATCCACTCACTCATACCTCACCCTCCTCATCTGCTCTGCTATTTCCTTTTCCAATTCATGGGATTGGGCAAAGAGGCTGGCTAGGCGGTCTTGGTAGCCTTGCATTTTTTCTTCAAATTCTTGTGGGCTAATATCAACGTAGTCAATCTTGATGTCAAAGTACTGACCTGCACTGAGGGAGTAGTTCTTATCCTTAATCTCCTCATAGCTGACCTTGACAGAGAAGTCTTCGACAACTTCTTTCTGGATAAAGGTTTGGATGATTTTGTTCTCTTCATCAGGGCTGAGGACTGTCTTTTGGTTCTTGCCTTCCTTGACCTTAGTGCCAAGATTAGAAGCGTCAATCAAGACCACATCGTCCTTATTCTTCTTATCAATAAAGAGGATAGAGACATTGGTACCTGTGGTCGCAAAGATATTGGACGGCATGGACACAACACCTGCTAGCATCTTCTCATCGACCAGGTGCTGACGGATTTTCTTGTCAATACCTGACTGGGCGGTGATAAAGCCCGTCGGCAAGACAATAGCAGCCTGTCCGTCTTCCTTAAGACTATAGATGATATGCTGGATAAAGAGTTGGTAGATGGCCATACTCTCTTTTTTCTTGTTGGGAATCTTTGGCACACCGGCAAAAAATCGCTCACTGCTATTTGGCAGGCTTTCTACCTGATCCCGCCATTCTGAGAAGTCTAACTTGAAGGGAGGATTGGACACGATATAGTCCATCTTCTCCACATGACGATTGTTGAGAATGGTATTTCCCTGTACGATATTGTGAATGGAATGCTGCAAGCCATTGAGAATCAAGTTGAGACGCAAGAGATTGGAGGATTTTTGAGAAATGTCCTGACTGTAAACGCTGGTACGGTCGGTACCAATCTGACTGGCCAGGTTCATCAAGAGAGTCCCCGAACCAGCAGAAGGATCATAGATTTTTACGTTACTTGGCTGGTCATTTCCCACCAAAATCGCCGCAATGATTTTAGCAACGGAGTGGGGAGTGTAGTATTCCGCATACTTTCCACCACCGTCTTTGTTATAGTCCTTAATCATGTACTCAAACAAGGTGGAGAAAAAGTCAAAACCCTGTGAAAAAATCTGCTGGTCAAACTTAACACGCGCCAAGAGATTGATAATAGAAGCTGCCACTTCATTTCGCTTGCTGGCATCTGAAATCGTATCCGTAATCAAGCGTTGATCAAAGAGACGAATATCTGTTCCACCATCCGTATGAACAGAGAAAATAGCATTGTTGTCAATGGCAATCTGATTGAGAGTCTGTTCAAAAATCTCAGCAAAATCTGCTTGGTTCTGTTGACGGTGTAAGCTTTCAATCAATTGTTCAGGTTTTAGATGAGCGGTTTTAGTCCCAATATCATCTAAAAACCAGTCATAATCTTCTTCAGACAAGTCCAAAAGACCTTGATAGTCGTAGTGATTGTCAACAATCAAGGCTTCATACAAAAACTTGTCATTTAAGAACTTGTAGAGGAAGGACTGGGTCAGAAGTTTATACTCCCCTGCCTCTCCTCCAAGTCCTGCATGGGTAAATACTGCTTTTAGGTCATCCACCAAGCCTTGGACTTGACTTTGCACCTGCACGATATAATGTTCTTCCATTTACTTAATATTCTCCTTCATAGACTTCCATTAGGGAACGAATCAACTTATCATAATCGACTCGTTTGAGTTGCTTCCCTACTTCTGTTTTCATCATTTCTTTACGGGCCAGTTGCCTGATCTGCGCTACCAAATAGGCTTCGTTTTCCAGAATGCCTTGATTAAGCCCGATTTGATAATCAATCATAGGTTTGGCACCTTTTAGAACCTGGTAAATAGCTGGGAAGTCACTGACAACTGTTGATTGGGTAATGTGCTTAAAGGCACGGGCAGACATGGTATCTCCACCAAAGTTCATGGCCAAGCGATTCATTCTTGTTTTATAGTCTTCTACTGAATCGAATAAACTTTGATAGGCTTGTTTGGTTTCGTTAATGGTTGAGAGACTATATCCTTCTACTTCCTGTGTCATGTGCTTGTTTAGGATGCGTTGAAACTCTTCATAAAGACTTACCCATTCTGGATCTTTTTCATCCCTCCGCAAATTGATACCATTGGCCACACGGCGGCGGATATCGTCCAAATCATTGGCTGCCAGTCGTAGTTCCTCTTCCTTTATCTTGGTAAAACTAAAGCTAGTTTCAGACATGGCTAGATTCAATAGTTGCTGACTAGAAAAACTATCTGGTTTTTCTAACAAGCTCAAAGTCAAGAGGCGGCGGGACAGCATATTTAAAAGGCTAGCAATTTCTCCCATATTGACCTGTTTGACAATATCGTGGTAGCCATACAAACGTGCCATGTTGTAGTATTGACGAATGGTTTCAAGAGATTTTCGGAGGGCGATTAACTCTTTCCTATCCTTGACTTCATCGATGGCTCTTCCGAAAAATTCTAAGTTATCTGTCGGATAGTTCATTAGAACTCGGTTAGAGCTCGCTAGCTGTTCCTGGACTTCTTCTGGGGACACAAAAATAGTTCCAAAAGGATTATCTCCGTCTTCTTCTGTCAAAGCTGCCTGGTATTCCCGATTGAGTTCTTCCAGATAGGCTTTATTGGTCTTGTCAAATTCCTTGGAAATGTCCGCAAAATCAATGATATAGCCAAAAGCATAATCCTTGTACGGACGGTTGACACGGGTCAAAGTCTGCAAGAGATTATGGGCCTTGATTTTCCGTCCAAGATAGAGCCGTTTCAGCCTTGGTGCATCAAAACCAGTCAAGAGCATGGAGTAGACGATGACAAAATCTGTCAGACCGTCCTTGAATTTATCCACTTCTTCTTTCTTGTATTCCTTATCCCCTGCATCATGTAAAATCAAGGTTGAAGTAAACGATGTAAGCCCTGCTTTTCTGCGTTCTTCTAACTGTTTGTGCAATTCTCGTGCTTGTTCTGAAGAATCACAGACCACCATTCCACCGATGGACTGGTCGCCAAATATGATCTCTCGTGCTCTTGTAAAATCATCAAGAATAAAGTCTAGCATTGGTGAGACATAACGTGGGTGAGCAAATATGGATTTCTTATCCAGCGTCCCCTTTTGAATCTCCTCATGCACCACTTGTAAGGTTTCTTTATAGGAGGTTTCGATATCTTCTCGTATCAGTCGCAGGGTAAAACCGTCAGCAATGGATTGATTGTAGTAGTATTTATGGATATAATCCCCAAAAATATCACGAGTCGTTACAGCTGTTTCCTTGGTTTTTCCGTCAGCCTTTGTCGCAATCAAAGGCGTTCCTGTCAGTGCAATCTTAACAGCTTCTTTATCAGCATTATACAGATTTGGCAGATAGGAACCTTTTTCATTGTAAGAACGGTGAGCCTCATCAATGAAGTAGATATTTTGCCGATTCAAGTCATAGCCTGAATGGTCTGTTAGATCAGAGGATTCTTTGAATTTTTGGATGTTGACAACCGAGATATCGAATTGGTCTTGAATCTGATTTAACTCACTCGGCTTGTTAATGCGTTTTACCTTCAGACCACGTTTGGTAAATTCCTTATAGGCTTGATCAGCCAAATCCAATCGGTCTACCACAAAGTAAAACTGCGGGACAACACCTCTTTTAGCATAAAAGTCTCGTAAGTATCGGATATTGAAAAATGCTAGAGCGGTTTTACCAGAACCTTGCGTATGCCAGATAACTCCTTTCTTGATCCCGTCTTCTAATCCTCGCTCAATCGCCTTGGTCGCAAAATATTGAGGATATCGCATAGCATGCTTTTGAAGTTGAATTTGCCCCTTTTTATCCCGTTCCTCTACATAGACTAAACCATAACGAAGCATGAAAAAGAGTCGTTCTTTCTGATACAGCGAGGTCAGGAATGAGTTACATGGGCTAGCTGATTCTAAGTTGGTTCGAAACTCTGCCTGTGACTTTAATGCAAAGCGATTGACATCTTTGAGAACCAAATCAATCATCTCTTCTGTTAAGCTAGACAGGCTAGACTGTACTTGTCTCTCCTGCTCTTCCTTGAAAGAGTTGAACTTGGTACCAGAATAGGCATTAGAACAGTAAAATGACCCTTGGAACTGCTGACCTTGACTATCATCGTAGGGCAGATTGTCTGAAATAGCGATGAGTTGAGTGATATTATTAAAGCGTCTGAATTTTTTATTTTCATAGCGGAGCTTGGTACGTTCTTTTTCAGAGTTAATTCCTGTTTTTCCATCACGAATAGCATCTGGTTGCTTGACTTCGATATAACTGAGAGGGAGGCCGTTGATAAAAACGGTGATATCAGGCCGAAACTCTTCCTCACCATTTTGACAGGTGACTTCTAAGGCTATATGAAAGGTATTCTCCTCTATATTATCCCAATTGATATAGGTGTAGCCAGAGTCTGCATGGACACGGTTGAAAAAACTACACCCGATATCATCTTGTTCTAGTTCTAAACGGATATTCTCAAATTCTCTTTCAAAATCAGCTTCACTTGCGTAATTATTGAATGTTAAAAACTGTCGCTTAAAAATCGATAGAAGGATATTGGTTGAATAGTCTCTGTTTTTTATTTCTTCACTTGTAGCCGAAAGATAGTCATATCCAAGACGAGTCAAATGCAAAGCAGCTGGCAACTGAACTCTTGTAAACTCATTGTGTTCCTTTCTTATCATACAGATCTCCTAGTCTTTTCTTAACAATCATTATACCATATTTACAAGTGCTCACCGACAAAAAACCGCCCTATTGGACGGTTACAGAACGTAGACAAACTCCTAAAAATATAAAAAATTGGAGAAGTTTGTAAAAGATGACAAGTTATTGAACTCTCATAAATGTTGATATTTCAATGTTTCTAAGAGCTTTTATTTTCTACACAAAGAAAAAGATTGAAGAAAATTGTCCAAAATGGACTTTTTCTTCAATCTGAAATCCGCGTAAAAAACGGATTTTTTGTTTCATCTTAGAACAATCCAATTGCAGTGCCGTCTTCTGCTACACCCATATTAAGTGCGGCAGGTACCTTTGGTAAGCCTGGCATGGTCATGACGTCACCAGTTAAGGCAACAATGAAGCCAGCTCCCAATTTTGGAACAAATTCACGAACGGTGATTGCAAATCCAGTTGGAGCACCCAGTGCAAATTGATTATCTGAAAAACTGTATTGGGTCTTGGCCATGCAGACTGGCAATCGATCCCATCCATTCTTGGCAAATTCAGCCAATTGATTTCGTGCTTTCTTCTCAAAGACAACACCTGTACCACCGTAGATTTCTGTGACAATCTTAGTCACTTTCTCTTCAAGGCTATCTTCTGATTTGTAAAGGCGTTGGTAGTTTGCAACCTGATTTTCAATTGTTGCAACAACTGTCTCAGCCAACTCAACACCACCATCAGCACCATTTGCCCAAACACTTGCCAATTCAACTGGTACACCGATTTCAGCACACAGTTCTTTCAAGGTTGCAATCTCATCAGCAGTATCTGATACAAATTCATTAATTGCTACAATTGCTGGAATACCAAATTTCTTAATATTTTCAACGTGGCGTTTCAAATTTGCAAAACCAGCTTTCACAGCCTCTACGTTTTCAGCAGAAAGATCTGACTTAGCTACACCACCATGCATTTTAAGGGCACGAAGTGTCGCTACAATTACCACAGCATCAGGTGCTTTTGGAAGATTTGGAACTTTGATATCTAGGAATTTTTCTGCGCCAAGGTCTGCACCGAAGCCTGCCTCAGTCACAGTATAGTCTGCCAAGCGCAGAGCTGTTGTAGTTGCAAGAACTGAGTTACAGCCATGAGCAATATTCGCAAATGGTCCACCATGAACAAAAGCTGGCGTGCCATAGATCGTTTGGACTACGTTTGGCTTGATAGCGTCTTTCAAAATGAGGGTCAAAGCACCTTCCACCGCCAAATCATGCACATAGACCGGACTGCGATCGAAACGATAACCAATAACAATATTTGCCAACCGTTCTTTCAAGTCATTGATGTCTGTCGCCAAACACAAAATTGCCATGATTTCAGAAGCTACGGTAATATCAAATCCATCTTCACGAGGAATACCATTGAGCGGACCACCCAAGCCAACAGTTACCTTACGAAGAGCGCGGTCATTTAAATCAACAACGCGTTTCCAGATGATACGGCGTTGGTCAATACCTAATGCATTTCCCTGATGGAGATGGTTATCAATCAAGGCTGAAAGAGCATTGTTAGCCGTCGTAATGGCATGCATATCGCCAGTAAAGTGCAAGTTGATGTCTTCCATCGGCAAGACCTGCGCAAATCCTCCACCTGCAGCGCCACCCTTGATCCCCATCACTGGACCCAATGAAGGCTCGCGTAACGCAATCATGGTTTTCTTTCCAATTTTAGAAAGAGCATCAGCCAAACCTATGGTAATGGTCGACTTACCTTCACCAGCTGGCGTTGGGCTGATAGCTGTTACTAAAATCAACTTACCAGGCGCATTTTCCTTGACTGCATAGATTTTATCGAAAGACAATTTTGCCTTGTATTTTCCGTAAAGTTCAATATCATCAAAGCTGATACCAACTTTTTCAACGATTTCTGTGATTGGTTTCAAAGTTACACTTTGTGCAATTTCGATATCTGACTTCATAACTTCTCCTATACCCTTTTATATAGATATAGTATAGCACAGATTTCGTAAATCATGTATTATTTCAATATCATCGGTTAAAAACGTACGTATTTTACTAGTCTTATTTCCAATATAAATGATTTATTTGGCAATTTCCTAATTGAAAACGGTCTCTAAAACTTTACTAAAAATAGAAATTTTAGTAAAATATGAATATGAAATTATTGATTACTTCTGGTGGGACTAGTGAAGCCATCGATCAAGTCCGCGCCATAACAAACCACGCCTCTGGTCATTTAGGAAAATTGATTGCTGAAAAAGCCTTGGATGCAGGGCACGAGGTTACTCTGGTTACGACGAAGCAGGCTGTAAAGCCAGCGCCTCATGAGCGGTTAACCATTGTCCAGATTACAAATGTAGAAAGTTTGAAAGCTGCATTAGAACCTTTGGTCAATACACACCAGGCTCTCATCCATAGTATGGCTGTTTCTGACTATAAACCTGTTTACATGACTGGATTAGATGAACTTAAAAATACGGATGACATTGCTAGCTTGCTGGATAAACAAAATACAGAAAGCAAGATTTCCTCCAACGATGAGTATCAAGTTCTTTTTCTGAAAAAAACACCCAAGGTTATATCCTATGTTAAGGAATGGAATCCGACTATCACGCTGATAGGATTTAAGCTTTTAGTTGGTGTTCCAAAAGAAGAATTATTTGCGGTGGCACGTCAGAGTATTGCTCGTAATGGTGCTGATTTTATCCTTGCAAATGATTTGAACGACATCAGCGAAAATCAGCATATTGGATTTTTAGTGAGTCCGACTACAGAATTGCAGGCAAACACAAAGGAAGACATTGCCCAGCTGATTTTAGATACACTAGAAAATGGTGAACAGAATGGCTAATATAACACTTGCCGTGACAGGCTCTATTTCAGCCTATAAGGCTGCTGATTTGACCAGTCAATTAACAAAACTTGGCCATAAGGTGACCGTGCTCATGAGTCGCTCTGCTATCGACTTCATTACTCCACTTACACTTCAATCCCTTTCCAAAAATCTTGTCCATACTGATGTCATGGTGGAAGAAGATCCCAGTCTCATTAAACACATTGATATTGCAAAAGAAACGGATTTATTCCTAGTTGCGCCTGCTTCAGCCAATACCATTGCAAAATTGGCCCACGGTATGGCTGACAATATAGTTACGGCCACAGCATTGGCTTTGCCAATTGGAATCCCAAAATTGATTGCCCCCGCTATGAATACTAATATGTACCTCAATCCTGCAACTCAGAAGAATTTGAATACCTTAGAAGAGTATGGATTTGACGAGGTCAAGCCACGGGAAGCATTGCTCGCCTGTGGAGATTTTGGAACTGGGGCCTTGGCTGAGGTAACTGATATTTTAGAGAAAGTGAGTAACACCCTTGATGAAAAAAAATAAATCGAATCAAATTGCTACAATTGCAATCTTCTTTGCTGCCATGATTGTCATCAATATATTGAGTTCAATTATTTTTAATATATTGCCTGTTCCAATTAAACCCACCATCGTACATATTCCAGTCATTATTGCTTCTATTATATACGGCCCACGGGTTGGGGCTTGCTTAGGGGCTCTCATGGGCTTGATGAGTATGACCCATAATACTATCATCTTACTACCAACCAGCTATCTTTTCTCGCCATTTGTTGAGAATGGTAATGTTTATTCAATCATCATTGCAGTTGTCCCTCGTATATTAATCGGAATTACACCTTATTTCATATACAAATGGATAAAAAATCGCAAAGGGTTGTTCATTGCTGGTGCAGTTGGTTCAATGACCAATACTATTTTTGTACTTGGGGGTATTTTCTTCCTCTTCTCCTCTGTCTTTGATGGAAATATTCAAGCAATGTTAGCAACCGTTTTAGGTACCAATTCAATTGCAGAAATGATCATTTCTTCTGTGTTAACTGCAGCGCTTGTTCCAACTTTACAGAAAATCCAAAAATAAATATCAGAAAATCACGTGAAAGCGTGATTTTTTCTTTCAAAAATGGTATACTGAAAGCGTTTAATAGAAAAATTTTAAGGAGACACTACAATGACTTATCAAGAATCCTATCAAACTTGGCTCGACTTTGCTGATCTACCTGACTATTTGCGTGAAGAATTGGTCGCAATGGATGAAAAGACAAAGGAAGATGCATTTTACACAAACCTTGAATTTGGTACTGCTGGTATGCGTGGTTACATAGGTGCTGGTACTAACCGCATTAACATATTTGTTGTCCGTCAAGCTACTGAAGGTTTGGCCAAGTTGGTAGAATCCAAAGGTGAAGAAGCTAAAAAACGTGGTGTTGCAATTGCTTATGACTCACGTCACTTCTCGCCAGAATTTGCCTTTGAATCTGCTCAAGTTTTGGCAGCACATGGTATCAAATCATACGTCTTTGAAAGCCTTCGTCCAACTCCCGAACTCTCATTTGCAGTTCGTCATTATAATGCTATCGCAGGTATCATGGTGACTGCCAGCCACAACCCGAAAGAATTCAACGGTTACAAAGTATATGGTGAAGACGGCGGACAAATGCCACCAGCAGATGCTGCTGCTTTGACCGACTATATCCGTGACATTGATAATCCATTTGCTGTTGAATTGGCTGATCTTAAAGCAAGTAAAGAAAATGGTTTAATCACCGTTCTTGGTGAAGAAACAGACGTAAAATACCTTGAAGAATTAAAAGATTTGAGTATCAATCCTGAATTGATTGCTGAATATGGTAAAGATATGAAGATTGTCTACACACCTCTTCATGGTACTGGGGAAATGTTGGCTCGTCGTGCTCTTGCACAAGCTGGTTTTGAATCTGTGCAAGTCGTAGAAGCTCAAGCGACTCCAGATCCTGATTTCTCAACTGTTGCTTCTCCAAACCCAGAAAGCCAAGCTGCTTTTGCATTGGCAGAAGAATTAGGTCGTGAAGTAGATGCTGACGTTCTTCTTGCAACAGACCCTGATGCGGACCGTGTTGGTGTTGAAGTACGCCAAGCAGATGGTTCTTACTGGAACCTTTCTGGTAACCAAATCGGTGCTATTATCGCCAAATATATTTTAGAAGCTAACAAGCAAGCGGGTACACTTCCTGCAAACGCTGCCCTTGCTAAATCAATCGTATCAACAGAGTTGGTTACTAAGATTGCTGAAAGTTACGGCGCAACCATGTTCAACGTCTTGACAGGTTTCAAATTCATTGCCGAAAAAATTCAAGAATTTGAAGAAAAACACAACTACACTTACATGTTTGGTTTTGAAGAAAGCTTTGGTTACCTTATCAAGCCATTTGTACGTGATAAAGACGCTATCCAAGCCGTTTTAATCGTTGCTGAGATTGCTGCCTACTATCGTTCTCGTGGCATGACCTTAGCTGATGGTATTGATGAAATCTTCAAAGAATATGGATACTTTGCTGAGAAAACTATTTCAGTTACTCTTTCTGGTAAAGATGGTGCAGAACAAATCAAGGCTATCATGGCTAAATTCCGTGATAACTCACCAGAACAATTTAACGCCACAGATATCGCAGTCTTTGAAGACTTTGCCCTTCAAGCCAAGACTGACAAAGATGGAAATGTTGAAAAACTCACTACTCCTCCATCTGATGTTTTGAAATATACCTTGGCTGATGATTCATGGTTTGCAGTACGTCCTTCTGGAACAGAACCAAAAATCAAATTCTATATTGCGACTGTCGGTGAAACACTGGCTGAAGCAGAAGAAAAAATCGCCAATATTGAAAAAGAAATCAACGTATTTGTTGGTTAAGTTGTTACGATCAAGATTACTTAAAATGAAAATAGCGACCGGTACAGGACTAACTACTCCGAAAGTTCTGTATCGTTCGCTTTTTTGTCTTTTGCTTTTCATATTTGAATTATCGGTGAATTCGACTTTTGATGTGCATACTTATCTAATTAAGCTAATTTCTTCTTGACATTATCCAGTTTAATAGTGTTGTAATAATGAAGAGCAGTACCAAAGACATTATTACAATCCAAATCCATGCCAGTGGCTCGTTTTGCCATGGTAGCTGAACGTTCATTCCAAAGAATCCTGTTATTACAGCTAAAACAGCGAGTAAAATGGAGATGACTGTTAGAATGGTAAGCTTGTCATTCAAGTTATTGTTCAAGATATTATTGTAGGCACCAGAAAGTTGTCGTAGAATCTGAGAATCCAATTGTGTCATGGCTGACAATTGCTCCGCTTCAATCAATGCATCATCTAATTGTTCAAGTTCGATACTACCAAGCTTCTGAATATGCGGATAGTTTCTCAATTGTTCTAAAAGCAGAACATTTTGGTTTGCCGCTGTCAGTAAATAGACTGAACCTGTTTCTAAGTCCGATAATTCAAATAGCAGTTGCTTAGTTGTTCTCTTCCTTAGTTTGAAATTAAGAATCTCTTTATCACTTTCCAATTGATCTAGTATGGGAAAATATTCTTTAGAAGTTAAGGTAAGGGCTGCAAAAAGAAATTGAAAACAGGACATAACGGAATGGTCCATCAAGTACTTTTCTAATTTTTCCAGGAAATAGGCATTTCTTGCATTAAAAATTGTGATAAATTGATTCTGTTGCACGATAAAGGCCATCGGTGTTGTTTCATAATAATTATCCTCTTTTGTTATATCTAATAGATTAAAAATCAATAACAATCGATCGAGTTTTGCATTGTATTTTAAATGAGCCCTTTCATTTTTGTCTAATGCATATGAGACCAATTCTTTATCTAATCCATAATCTTCGACTAATTGTTTGTCTATCATTTCTCTTTCTGAATGGATAATAATCCAGCTCAGCTCATTATTGTTGCCAAAACGTTTTTCAATCACAAATTTGTTCCTCCACACTGATTTATCTCTATTCTATTGTATCATTTACGGATTGGCAAGCATGATTAAGAAAAATAAATATTTCTTAAAAATTATTACATCGACAACCCTTCCTATAAACTTGGAAAAATAGCATTCACAGCGATACTTGCGAGTGAATCACACTCTCACAAATAACCTTCCAAATTTCTTTCTACTAGATGATCAGTGTATTTAAAATGGAACTGTAGGTCAAGGAATAGTAAGGAACGACTCGAATAAATATCTTCTTACTCTTTGAGAATCAATAATACTCTTCGAGAACCAAAATCAGACGTTTTTTACTTGATTTGATGTACTTCGGTTCTATTTGCATCTACGTCGCCTATTGTGATTTTGATTTTCATTGAATATAAGACTACATAACACTCAACATCATAAAACGCATAAAATCATGTTTCAATCACATCAATTTTATGCGTTTTTTATATATCTTTAGTTCTTTTTACAAATTCTATCCAGTACAAGAGTTTAACTATTCTTTCGTCGTATGACGTTTTCCTAGACTGAGTGCTTTCTCTTCTGACATCTCAATAACTTTTGACAAATTTGTATTGGATGGCATATTTTCTTTTGAATACCAATAGACATCTGCACTTCCGTTCCTTGCAATATACACAACAGTTGCCAGCTGAGTGGCTGGTTGTGATGCTTCTACACTCTCACTACTCTCACTTGGTTGCGATTCAACCGCTGAGCTAGAAGAGGATGACTGACTACTCTCCTCAGTTGGAACCAGGGACGGTGTTGCAGTTCCTTTCAAGTAATCAATTGTGGCATTTTTAGAGTAATTCTCTAAAACGACCGTAGTAATTCCATTGCTATCTACAGATTCTTTTGAACCGCTGAGTTGAATATTGATCAGATTCCCTGACTCATCAAGTCCAACATACTGAAGAACTACTTGACGCGGTATCAATTCATTTCCAGTATAAATCGGTTTTACTTGATAGTCTAACCAAAAATTGGGATGAGTCGCCAGCCAACTGTCCAGACGTTTCTCATAGTAGAGCATTCCTTCGCTGTTATTGGAATTCGTCCCCTTATAATGACCGCTATTGGTCCAAGCAGTCAACGGAACCAGATTTTTCCCCTCATCTTTCAGGCCACTAAACTGATATCCTATCAGGTGGCCCCTATTAAATAACCATGACTTCTTGCCTTGATTCCCATAAGCTAGTTTATAGTTATGCCAACCGACGGGATTGTATTTTATTTTGGGTTCTCTCCGTTTTTTAGGCTCATCTTTATCTTGTAACTGAATGTGAGCTGATGTAGCTCTACCTAGACTATCAAACTCTCCAAGAACCAGCTGTTTTTCCTTTTTAAAGGTAAGCAAGTTAAGACTTGGGTAATCAATATTCGTTTGATTAGCATGGACTGGAATACCAGAAAAAACAAAGACTAAAATAAGAAGGCAAATAATTCGTATCTTTTTCATAATCATAGGAATCCTTTGAAAACAGTGACATATAAGGATATATTACAAATTGGATAGCAAATGAGGAGTGAACAAAACTTTCCATCACTTACTTTCTCCAACACTCATAGTATATCATTTAGAATATAAATATACCAATGATTTATATCCGTTTTTTGTTTCTAGTATCAGATTTTTAATTGCCAAAAGTTAATAGAGGAGAGCATTGGAACACCGACCAATAACGGATGAGAGAGGTAATTAAAATGCTAGACATTTGCTTGACCACCCGTCAAACGGACTATTGATACCTCTACACCTTCAAAGTAGATAATGATTATCTTTGTTGGCAACTTCTAAACTTCTTAATTCATAGGTTTTACAACCAGAATGGATAAACGGGTCACTTTCAGCAATCAAAATAGCCTGGTCATAACAGTCTGCGTTAAAAACAACCATACCACCAGGATAATCATGAAGAGATCCACATAGAACAAGCTTATTTTCCGCATCCAGTTGCTTCAAATGTTCAACATGGCCCTTAATCAACTGTTCAGTCAGTTCATTCTTATTTGTCATTAAATACAAATAGAGCATAGCACACCTCCTTGTGGTATATCCTTAATATTTGTTTTTGAAAGTAAATGCCTACACTCAACTGACTCAAGTTAAACTTATTCAGTTATTTCATTGAAATAAGAAAATTTAAAAACATTTTTCGTTCAGGATAGATAAGCCAGATTGATTTCCATGTAGACTGGGAGTGGGAAAGAACTCGACCAGTCTAAAAAGAGTTCGTCCTATTACTTCTACTCATTCCTAAAATTTTCTCACTTTGATACTTCCCCACCCAAAAGAAAAAAAGCCTTACAATCAAGGCTTTTCATTATCCCTTTCGTTCAAAGGTTTCTAGGCTTTCACCAGCAGAGCACCTACCTCAACATGACTTGAGCGGAAGTTATAGCTGTCAAATACTAGTAACCAAAATATTTTTATCAGAAATTCTCTTTGTGAGAACATATCCACTGTGGGCTTTCTTGTGTGGGAAGATATCAACGACACTATAACTTGGTAACTGTGTCCTTTACCGTAGATGACATTAACCAGCATCTGATATCATTAAAACTAAACTTATTCCCTCTTATTTTATAAAGCTTTTACTTGAGATTTCATAACTTCATATCCTAATTTATCGATGGCATTTTCAATATCTTTTATAGATACTTTTTCATCGTCAAATTCCACCCTCACCTTGCTTGAATTAAATAGTACTTTTAAACTTTCTTTACTTACCCCGTCCAAAGATTTCACACCATTCTCTATTTTTTGCATACATGATGGACATGTTAATGTTTCTAATTGAATTGTTGCTTTTTGCATTTTTCATCTCTCCTTTAGTCTATGTTAATTGTATTATATACTATTATTATCTATAATAAATTGATTTAAATCAAGAATTTTATTTTCTTAATTTATAGTGAAGAAGTCTCATACCATTTAAAATCACTACTAATATACTTGCTTCATGTACTAACATACCGATTGACATGTTCATCCATTCACTAAAGAATACGCTGGCAAGAAGGACTAATACAACCCCTACTGCAATAATAATATTTTGAAGCATGTTATTAGCGGTTGCTTTTGTTAAACCTAATGCATGTGGCAAGCGGCTGAAATCTGAATTCATTAAAACAACATCTGAAGTTTCAATTGCTACATCTGTTCCATTTCCCATAGCAATTCCAATTTGTGCTAGAGCTAGTGAAGGACTATCATTTACTCCATCTCCAACAAATGCCACGATTTGACCTTTTTCTTGTAACTCTTTAATATATGTTGCTTTATCTTCTGGCAACATATGTCCATGAGCTTCTGTAAGTCCTAGTTCACGTGCTACTAAATCAACTGTTCCTTGGTTATCACCAGAAAGAACTACTAGATTTTTAACACCAAGTTTTTTCAACTTTTTAAGATCATCTTTTACACCCGGGCGAATTTGATCACGAATACCCATCAATGCTTTTAATTCACCATCAACTGATGTTAAAACAAGTGAATTTCCATTTTTCTCAAATCTGGCAATATCTGCACGAGCTTTTTCACTTAAAAGAATATTTTCTTGCTCCATTAGTGCCACATTACCGACTGCAACTTTATGACCTTCTACATGAGCTACAATTCCTCCACCTTTTACAACATCTGTTTTTTCAACTGTATATAATTTTATATCTCCAATGTATTCTACAATTGCTTTTGCTAATGGATGATCTGATTCCTTTTCAACACTTGCTAGATACCCTAATACTTCATCTACATTATCTGTATAAATTTCTTTATCAGCTACTTTGGGATTTCCTATTGTTAATGTGCCTGTTTTGTCAAATACCATGGTATCTAGTCTGCTAAAGTCACTAATAACCTCGCTACCTTTTAGAAGGACTCCATGACGTGCTCCATTGCCAATCCCCGCGACGTTTGAAACGGGTACACCGATTACCAATGCTCCTGGACATCCTAAAACTAATATTGTAATTGCAAGTTCAATATCCCTTGAAAATATCCATACAATAAAAGAGAGAACTAAAACAGCTGGTGTGTAGTATTTAGAAAATCTATCAATGAAACGTTCTGCTTCTGATTTTGAATCCTGTGCTTCTTCAACCAACTCAATGATTTTACCAAAAGTAGTATTCTCACCTACACGATCAGCAGTGATTTGAATAGTTCCATTTTCTAAAATTGTTCCGGCATATACCCCAGAATCTTTCTTTTTACTTACAGGAACCGCTTCTCCTGTAATACTTGCTTCATTAATATGCCCTTCTCCTGTTAACACTGTACCGTCAACTGGGATTTTTGCACCCGTTTTAACAAGCAAAATATCTCCTACATCAACTTCATCTATTTCTACTTCTTCAAACTCACCATTTTCCACTTGTTTTAAGGCACTTTCTGGTGCCATTTGAGTTAATTCTTTAATTGCAGAACGTGTTTTATTAAGTGTCCTTTGTTCTAGAAAAGCTCCAAATAGAAATAAAAATGTAACAATTGCTGATTCTTCGTAGTTTCTAACTATAAAGGCTCCGATAACTGCAATGGTAACTAAAACATCAATACTAACTACTTTGACTTTTAATGCTTGATACGCTTGAATCGCAATAGGTGAAACTCCCAAAATTGAAGCAATTACTAATGCCCATATGGCTATTTGTTCGTTTTCGAAGCCTAATTTACTGACAAATGCAATTATTATTAAAATTGCACTTACTATTGTAATATGGTTTTTTCTTCCTAATATAAAATTTTGCATATTCATACTCCTCCCTATTAGATTATTTATATCTTTTCATTGCTTTGTTTGTTTTCTTGTATGCTTCATATGCTTTATCTAATTCTGCTAACATGTTATATACTGCTTCATAACTTTCGCATACATCACCTGGAACTGTATAATTATCTGTGATTTCACGTAATTTTACAAACTCCTCTTTTAAGTCCGGCTTTTCTACTCCCGCATCTTTTGCATTCTTTGCAAGTTCATCATATACTTTACGAACCTGGTAGAATTCTGGATGATTTCCTCCATGAACTTTTGCTACAACTGGAACATATTGTGCTAATGTTTTTAAATGAGTTTCCTTTACTTGATTAAAATTTAATTCTCTTGACATATTTTTTTCCTTCTTTCTTGTTTTATTTTTTCTTTATCTTGGTTATATAATACTATAGATTGAACGAAATTAAATTGATCTAAATCAAGTTTAGTCTTTTTTAAATGTTTTAATAATTATTACTACTATTTTACTTTATATTATCACATCTATACCAACAACAATCCATCTAAATCCAAAATCTCAATCTTTCTACCTGATTTTTGTTTTATACATCCTTCATTTTCAAGGTCAGCTAACTTTCTACTAATAGTTTCTGGAGTAGTTCCTAGATAAGAGGCTAAGTCCTTCTTACTCATTGGCAATTCAATTTCCATTGGAACATCTCCGCTTTCCATGCATTCTGCAAGAAACAGTGCTAATCTAGTATCTACCTTCTCTGTGGCAAATCTAGTTGTTTGTTTTTCTGATGTTTCTAATCGGTTAGAGAATTCCGATAAAATCTTCAAAGATATAGTAGGGTACTTTAATAAAAATTCTTGTAAATCATTTCTACTAATCATACATACATCGGTATCACTCATTGCTTCTGCATATGCTTCCTGAATTGATTCGCGGAACAAGGCAAGCTCTCCCGTGAAATCGCCTGGATTTAATATTCTCACTAATTGTTCTTTTCCTGATTCAGACAAACGGTAAATTCGAATTTTCCCTTTACTTACAATATATAACAAGTCGGATATATCTCCCTCTCGGTAAATTACTTCACCCTTTTTAAAAGAGGTCGATTTCGTTACTTTCATAATTTCATCCATCTGTTCTCCTTCTAAATGATTAAAGATCGGAACTACAGTGATACATGAAGCGTGTGAAGCTGACTCATGTCCTTGATGATGAGTGTGAGTAACATCGTGATACCCTTGTTTTTCTATACATTGATTTTTAATTTCATGCATCAAATCTTTTTTTTTCATTTGAATGCCCCTTTCATATTCTCTCTTAAGGTCTCTTTAGCTTTTTCCAAGTACCCACGAGTCCAGTAAATGTAAGTAAACTTATCCGGATGAATAATTGCGTTATCATCATAGTCAGGATTTTCCAGTGTACTTTTTAGACGTCGTATTTCTAGCTTAAGTCCTCGGATGGCGGTCATTATTTCTTCCTTTGTTTTTCCTTTGAGATACTCTTCATAGTAACTTTCCGGACTAATCATCATATTAGACCGCCTCCTTTATTCGTTAGATATTTTTATTTCTTCTCCGTCTGGTAAAATAAAAGACTGCTCAAACCTGACACCCAGTACATCTGCGATGGTTTTCAAATCATCAAAGGTTACTGTTTCTCGCTTCAATTTCTTGTTGAAATTTTGTGGTGTCTGACCAATACGTCTAGCAAGTTCGGAAACACTTATATTCATTTGCTCACACAGTTCTTTATTCATTTCTGCCGTAGTCATACAGCATCTCCAAGTTTACGCTAATAATATTATAAACCCATTTGGTTGATAAGCACAATAGTTATAAAAATATTATTATTGTCAACAAGCAAAGAAAACCCACAACTCTACTGTAGAGTCATGGGCTATTTACTTCTGGTTTTCATATTTCAATTTCAATACCAGATTTAAAGGATATGCTAATGGATATGCAAAGTGTTCTTCATAGACTGTAACACTCTGGATTATCTTCCTTACAAGCTTATCATCGTACTCTAAGGCACGGAATTTGTTCTTGCGGATAAATTCAATCAGCTCATTGATTCGCTCGTTCTCGCTACTGAGGGAGGCATCTTCTACTAAAAGGGTCTGTCGCTTGTCTCTCAGCTCATCAATCTTATCTGCTGTGCTTAATCATTAGACTCAGAGTATCTACAGTCTAGCATAGATGAAAAGGTAGCACTGATGAGCTCTTACTTCTTTCGGCGTACGGCGAAAAAACCGAGTGCCTCCTGTAAGATCTCATTGGAATGTTTGAGTTACGCATTTTCTTTTTCCAGCACCAAAATACGCTGCTCTTTGTTATCCGCAGATATTCTTTTATGGCCACTGCCAACATAAGTATCTGCTCCATATTTTTTTCACTGATTTCTCTAAGTGGAATAGTATAGTAAGGGATTCCAGTTGATTTGCAACTGCTTTTACGCCGATTTCATCAAAAAGTTTAACGGCCTGTTCTTTAAATGATTATTCATATTGCGTATTGTTCTCACCTTTCTATGTGCTTTGATAATAACATATATTTGGTGAGTTTCATGACTCTACTTTAATGTTAGCACTCCACTAGTGAGCTCTACCGAAAAGCAATAGGTAAATATGGCATTCTCCAAAGTATGAATAGTGTAGGTGGCAGATGCCATGATAATGCACAATGCGAAAGCATGTGGGCAAGGCTGAAAGAGGAACTTCTCTATAATCGCTATGATACCACTAAAATGAAAGTTAAAACTGTTAAAACTCTCATCAGGAGATATTTCATCAGCTATTGGAATAACAGGAGAATCTGCTCTACCAACTGAGGGTTACCTCCTATGGTTAAGAGAAATCTGTACTATATCTCATCACAGAGTGTTGCGTAGTTCAAACATCCTTGAGTCAAAAGTGTAAAGAGATATTAACAATATCAGTCTGAACTGATTTCATTTATTTTTCTGTATAAATTTTGTATTTCTAACCTGAGACATCTTAAAGCTTACCACTATCATTTAGTGAAAGTAATTCTTCTGGAAACGGCTCGAATATAGTTTGTCCTAACAAGTATTCAATATTATATTTTATAGAGTAAACTTTTAAAATACTCGCTATGGCAGATTTGTCAATCTTTCCATTTCTGTATTTTTCCATTAATTGTAAGATAAACACTTTTTCTTCTTTGCTCGCGAATTTCGAAAAATACCCAAATATATGTTGATAAGCATTAATGTAATTCTTTTTAGAAGGTAGTTTCGAAAATAATTTTACCATTTCTTTAAAGTAATTATCTAACACTATATTTGTTTCTAATTTTTCATGATTTGCAACAATTAACCCTAATTTGTTTTTTAATGTTTGATTATAAGCAAAATATAAATATTTATTTTTTGCATGATAATCCGCTAATTTTTTTATAGATTTATTTTGTGCCATTTTTTTAAAATTAAAAATCGCATATAGTTTTGTAAAAAAATGCTCTCTTATTATCAGGTTTGTTAATCTCCCTTCTTCTTCAATTGGCAAATAAGGGAAATGCTTTTCCATCTCAGCCGCAAATAAACCCATACTTTTGCCGATTACAGGAGATTTTTCCATACCCGAGTATACTTTAGCATCTTTTATCCCACAAGATGGTGATCGTCCTTTTAATATAATTCCATCTATATCGGAAATATCTTTAAGAATCTCTTGGGAATATTTTTTCATATCATACGTTAAATATTTTTTAGATTTAGGTTGAACCAATTCTATACCGTCTTGCACTTTAATTAAACGCAGACTTTCTCTTGGTAATCCTAAACCAATTTCTATCTCAGGGCACAGTGGAATAAATTCAATTTGATCTTTCATTTTATCTAATAGATCGAATTGTACAATAGAACCATCATATCTGCAATTATCAAAACCTAAACACTTACTAATTAAGATTTTTGGTTTCACTTCATTTCCTCCAAATATTTATATATTAAACATTTCTAACGCTTTTTGTCTTTGCGTTTTATGATCTACTATAGGGCTTACATACAATTTTTTTATATCAATACCGTAGTTTTCTTCTAGTTGTTTCTTAAATTTAAAGGGTTCATGTATATATTGTATTGGAATATCTTCCAATTCCTTTACATACCTTTTTATAAACTTACCTTCAGGATCGTACTTCTTACTTTGAGTGATTGGGTTAAAAATCCTAAAGTAAGGGACTGCATCAGTTCCTACAGATGCGGCCCATTGCCACCCGCCAATGTTAGAGGCAATATCATAGTCTATGAGCATTTCAGAAAAATATTTTTCGCCTAGCCTCCAGTCAATCAGTAAGTCTTTAATTAAAAAAGAAGCGGTAATCATTCTAAGACGATTGTGCATCCAACCCTCTTCTCTAAGTTGGCGCATTGCTGCGTCTATTATAGGGAATCCCGTTAGTCCAGATTTCCATTTTATAAAATTTTCCTCATCATATTCCCAATTAATATATCTATATTTTTCAATTATCTCTTCATTGTGCTGATTTGGATGAAAATAGTATATCATATTATAGAAATCTCTCCAGGCTAGCTCTTTAATAAATATTTCTTGTCCCAGAGAAAAAGGCATCATTGTTGCAGCATTGAATACTTCTCTGACAGACAACTGACCTGTTGTTAAATAATGCGATAAACGACTTGTTCCATCAAGAAACGGATATTCTCTATTTTCGTTGTAACTACAAAGTTTAGAGTTCATAAAATCAGCAAGGCATTCTCTAGCATTCTCTTCTCCTGTAAACATAGAAAAGTCAATATTCAAAAGTTTTCTTAATTCAATAAACTTTTCTTTACCAATAAGATCTTTTTTACTGAAATCGCTTAATATAATCTCAGATAGTTTAGCATAATCAATATTCTGTTCTTCAGGTTTTTTGCTACTCATCCATTTATTATAATAATGTGTAAAAACTTTATAATGAGAATTGTCCTCTTTCAATACTTTGTTTGCTGAGTGTAAATGATGGTCATAAAATGAGAAAACTTCAACGTTTTTTCTTTTTAGGAATCCATTCAACTTTTGTTCTTGAGATTTCCCATATCCGCATTCAATAGTATTATAATAAATTTTGTCTATGTTACTAAATTCATTGAGAAGTGTATCAAAACAAGTTAAAATTTCTCCATATAAAAAATAAATATCCAGACCTTTTTTTAAACAACTTTCATAATAGCTATTCAACGAAGAAAAAAAATAAGCATAACTTGTCGTTTCCATCTTTATTAGCTCAGGATCTAAATGATATATAAATATAAGATTTTCATTATCCTTTATGTCATTGATAGCATTAATAAGCGCGGTATTATCATGAAATCTAAAATCATTTCTTATCCATAAAACAGAATTTCCCACGTTGCCCTCCTTTGCCTATTCGTTTAGGCTTGTATTGTATTATCTTATTAAATATGTTAATAGAAAAACTAAGTTTAAGTGGTAGGAATAATTTTGTAATTGTTTTTATAAAATCTAAAAATTGATATCATTATAAGTAAAATCATCCCTACTATAGATGCTTTTTCTAATATAGGATACGATCCCGAAAAGCCTTGGCTTGATTTAAGAAAATTATTGATTCCAAAATAAGCCCAGGCTATCGGTAAAGGGAATACAGCGTTTTTATTTTTTACGTTGACTAGAAATACAATCACTACAGCTACTATTAAGATTGTAAAAGCCCACAAAGTGTCAGATATTCCAAATCCATTCCAGTTGAGTTTAACCAAAGTTACAGATATGTTTACAACTGTTGCTATAAAAAGCCAACCGGCATATATTCCAAATGATAAAGGTATTATAAAATGCCCTTTAGATTTTATTGATAATAATTTTTCTAATATTAATGATAGCGAAAATAAAAAGGCAACAATAAAAATAACTGACAATTCTAATTGTAGATAAGAAAATGATATAATCCATAATATGTTGAATAAACTAGAAAAGCGGAAGAGCGAAGTAATTCTATTTATAACGTTTTTATAGTAATCATTATCACTTCTAATTACCATTAAAATACATGATAAAATTACAAGAATATAAATTATGCTCCAAATACTGAATGTAGTTGGGCTTGGAGTTATCAGGGTCAAATATCTGTCAGATACCTCTTTTTGTGAATAGCCATTGATTAGACCGAGGGCTCCGAGGGCATTTATTACAAGTGTTAAAAATAATAGTAATATATTTATAATTGCTTTTTTTCTTTCTTTCATTTTTATACTCCTATTCATATATGTTTTTTTGATAAACTGAAAATAACTATTAATTCCTTTTATCTATATTGTTTTATATTTAGACAATTTTATTATACTCGTGCTTCCAGTTCTTTTTATTAATCCATAAATTGACTGCCTCCTTTATTCATTAGATATATTTATCTCATTCCCACCTGGTGAAATAAATGCCTGCTCAAACTTGACACCTAGCACATCAGCGATGGCTTTCAACTCATCCAAGGTTACTGTTTCTCGTTGTAATTTTTTATTGAAATTTTGTGGTGTCTGTCCAATACGTCTAGCAAGTTCGGAAACACTTATATTCATTTGCTCACACAGTTCTTTAATCATTTCTGCCGTAGTCATACAGCATCTCCAAGTTTACGCTAATAATATTATAAACCCATTTGGTTGATAAGTACAATAGTTATAAAAATATTATTATAATCAACAAGCAAAAGAAAACCCACAACTCTACTTCAGAGTCATGGGCTATTTACTTCTGGTTTTCATATTTCAATTTCAATACCAGATTTAAAGGATATGACAAAGTGGTCACCACACACCGTAACATTTTGGATGATCTTCCTTACAAGGGTATCATCATAGAGTAAAGTCCGATATTTATTGGTGCGGATAAATTCAATCAGTTCGTTGATTCGCTCGTTCTCACCACTGAAGGAGGCATCTTCTACTAAAAGGATTTGTCGCTTGTCTCTCAGCTCATCAATCTCCTCTGCTATGCTTAATCATTAGACTCAGAGTATCTACAGTCTAGCTTGGAAGGGTTCTCTTCTATATAAAATGATAGGTATATTCCATTTCTTCTACCTTCTTCATAATCTCACCTCACTTTTGTATTCTTCTATACAATCCTATTCTACCGCGACTAGTAAAATTTAGCAGGTCAAATCTGAAGAAATATTATACCTTTCCATAAGAAGCTTTTTAATATTAAAGTGTTCTTGCTTGTTTATTAGCTTTTCACTTAATAATTGCCTGAGCATGGCAAGCTGAATGCTATATTCTAATATGTCCTCCATCAATTCTTCCTCCTTTAAAATTTTTACCAAGACTTTCTTTATTCTCATAGGACTACTTAAGTCCCCCTATATATAACAGTTAAAATATAACCCGCTTGATTCGCTATTTTAAAAAAGTTTTTAGAAGATTAAATAACTCTATCAATCTAACTATACTCTATATAGTTAGGTTGTCTTTTAACAAGTCTAGACTTTTCATGTTTGCCATTCTAGAATTATCAAAATCACCATTCTTGACTTGCCCTTTTGACAAGTCTGAAAGCATAAATGCAAAAATCAGCAAGTTTTTTAATCCTTGCTGATTCTTAACTGCCCTTATTTTCTTGTATCTCCACTAACTAGATCAACCACCACTGAAACATTGAAATACCTTTTCAGCACCTTTTTCTTAAAATTATGCTCATCTTCTTCGAAGGCAAAATAATCGTGAAATAGCTTGAATCTCAGGATTTCTACGAAATTTCCTTTTGTAGTAACGCTATGCACTCCACATGCCTTGAGGTGACAATAAATATGCCATGAAGACCCAGTGGCTCCTTGGTGTCAGCTTATTTCCCATAAATCTCCACTTGAAAGCATAAATATTGGTATTAGCACGAAAAACAAAGTATGAAAAATCTGTCCAACAAGGCATTTTATTTTCGGAATACTTTTTTAATACATCACACTGCTTATGCAAGTGTAAAATATCCCATACAAAGAGCTATAGTTGACAGGATATAAAGAGAAGCCTGTAACCATTCTTTATCTTTTATATTTATAATCACATTCAGGCTTCCAACAACTATAACAGCAGTAACAACAATTAACCATGTGAACATTCCTCTAAGAAAGATAAACTCTAAAGCTGTTAGAGTTCCCACAACTAAAAATGCAATTTGAAAATATTTAGCTACCCTCATAATGATCTCCCTTTCTAAACAAATATTAATTTACTCTAGACTTTAAGTCTCCTCGATACTATTTCAAAAGTATTTTTTTCATAGATATAATAATGATTTTATCACTATTAAACTAAGTCTTCAACAGCCAAGTTGTAACTATTGCTAAATAGTTTTCTGATGTTTTCATCAATCTAAACATATATTAATCTCATTCGAACACATCTATTTATAATTTTAATTAGATTTTGATTATTTTTTACTTTTTTAAAATACAGTGGCGTGGCCGACTCATTGTAATTAGCAATATCAACCTTATATTCAGCAACTGTATAATTAGATACTAGCCCATTTCCATCATAATGTTTCTAGATATCCTTCTTCTATAAACATTATGGCATAATTTTTCCAGCTTCACAACTGCTTCAACATGCCTTGAGTGGGCAAAAACGATGTCGCACCCCACTGGTATCCCCTTGGCGGAAGCCCATATTTCTGAAACAGTCGCCTGGATAGGCTATTTTTCATTGATTTGGTGCCTGCTTTTGCGTTACAATCCAAGTAATTGTAAGCAATAAAGCCTTCAAAAGCATGTTGTCCTCTTGAAGGCTTTATTCGGTACAACTTTAAAATTGGTTTACTTATCTTTATCTTCCTCTCTAAGATACTTAACTAGCCCCGGATAATTGCTTATCCTTACAGTTCGGATCAATTAGAATTAGCCGAAAACGGCGGCGAAGAAACGAACCACCGAGAAGCACCGCCGCATTGCCGAGCTTGATACCCTCATTGAACGACTGTATGCGGACCGGAAAAGGCGCGGTTGACCGCCTTGCCCTCAAAGGCTTAGGGGCATATCAACTATATATTGGGGCCGAGTGCCGTTACTTTAACACCGCCGCTAGCCATGAGCTTATGCTTCCTTTAGGACACTGTCCCAACAGACACTTTTTAAAGTATGCTGCACTAATCCTTATTTTTCACAGCATAGCGCAATGACAGACAGCCATGTTCTGCATTCTCTGTTCCCTGCAATTCCAAATTAACTTTTTCAGATAACAGAAGGTTATCAAATAGTTGTTTTTCTTTATTACCTACAAAACATGGTGATATCACAAGACTGATTTCATCAATAAGTCCGTTTTCTAATAATTTGTTGGTTAATCCACCGCCACTGTCTGTCCGCATGTATTTACACCCATATTGCTCATGCAGGATCTGAAAGGCTTTTTCATAGTCCACATGATCATTTCCTGACACAATATATGGGTAATGCCTTTCCTCCAAATAATTCAAATATTCCTTCGGAGTGGCAGTTGATACCAGAATGACAATTTCCTTCAGATATCCAAGATTTCTTAAGCAATGAAGACTTCTCAAGATACCTCTGCTGTCAGGTATGACTCCTATTGGTCTGGGGTCCTCCGGGCTTGTTATGATTTTCTCAAAATCAGCCTCTGTTTCAGCAGGATATTTTTCAAATGCAGTAAAAACAGTATTGGACCCAAACAGCACCGCATCCGAATGAATTCCCCCGGCAACCTGGTAGTAAACTTCCGGATTATCAAAGCCTTTAATGCGGCCATCAAGGCTAATTTGTGTGTGCATAATTATCTTTGGTTTCATATTTTTCAATCCTCCTTTTTGATAGTAGAATATCATAATACACTGACAGCTGTATGTCAGCAGGGGATATGAAACCTTACAAAAAATACATAACAGACCAATCGCTTTCTCTAAATCAAGTTTAGGCAGTGATTCGTAATTTGTGCCAGGTGTTTACGGGTTATGCATTTTAACTCATCAGGTTGGACTATTTCAATGCCTGATCCATATTCAATCAGCTGCTTGCTCAATATCTCAAAGGAATCTGTCTGGAATTCGATTTCCATTTTACTTCCCAAATCGGTTTCTTCAAGGAAGCCGAGAGAATACCTGTTCTTGATAGAATTGTATGTCTCCCCTTTTTCAGCTCTAAGAATTACATTATATAGTTTTTTATATGAAAGCATTTGTTTTAATATTTGTTCCAAAGAGCCATCATGGCTTTGACAGAGCTCTTCTTCTATGCAAATGCTTTTAATCCGATCCACACGAAAATTCCTATATTCATTTCTTAGCCTGCAAAACCGATTAAGTACCAGTTCTGTTCATAAAACCCCAGTGATATAGGCTCTATCATTCTGCTTTCCGGTTCTTGCCCTCCTGATGCAGGATATTGAATTGATATTACCCTTTTATTGCAGATTGCAGTCTGAATTGCTGCAATAACGTTATCCGCCAATGTATTTTTCTGTCCAGATGTGCTGTACACGTTAATACTGTTCTCCAACTCCTGTGCATAGTTTTTTTCACCATGCTTCAAAATAGATTTGATTTTATACATAGCTGAATCAAAATCCTTTATAAATGATTCATCTCCATGGCAATTTAAAAATTTCCCTGCTGTAATCAATGCACCCACTTCCGCCGCTGTAAACATTACCGGCGGAAGTAGGAAGCCCTCTACAAGAAAATATCCTTTTCCGGCCTCAGATCCAATTGGTATTCCGGCTTCTTCAAGTGTCCGGATATCTCTGTAAACTGTCCTTAAGCTTATATTAAATCGCTGTGCAATTTCTTTGGCAGGAATTATTTTTTTTGATTGCAGCTGAATAAGAATAGAGGTTACTCTGTTAATCCTGTTCAAATTTTATTCCTCCTCTGTGACTTCCATAAAAAGTATATCCTATGCGTTCTTAAGCTAGCTGCTGTTAGTGCTTCTCATTGCACCCTGGTTATAAAAGCCATACTCACAAACCTCTTCACCAAAACTCTTTACATCTCTAATATAGAACTCTATCTAGCGAACTTTTAGAAAAGATATAAAACATCAGAGTATGGACAGTTGCGGATGTACTTCAGAAAAGATTAGATGTCTAAAAAGCTTGTAGTTAAAGCTTTTTAGACATCTAAATCTAGGTACTAAAACAATTCATCCAGTAAAATATAATATTTTATTTTCTCCCAATCAGGCTTGATCCCCAGTAAGTCAAAAAATAGCTCGACATACTGTTCTTCCCCGATATCCTCCCTGATCGACCGGACGCAGAAGGCAATGTCATACCACTTGTCCGCCCTGCCGCTTCTCCCAAGATCAATAAAGCCACTTACTTTGCCATCTTTCACAAAGATGTTGCTGTCTCCCAGGTCGCCGTGGGAAAAGACAAGTTCCTCTTCGGGCTTTTCCGTCTTTAAAAAATCATACAGCTCGCGCGGATCTTTAAATGGAGTGTCTTCTTCCCAGTTTTCGCAATCCACATCGGCCAGATCGTTATTCAGTAAGTAATCCAATTCGGCTAAGCGGCTGTCTAAGCTATTCGTATAGGGACAATCCGATATGTCGATGGAGTGAAAGAGCCTGATGCACTCCGCATACAGCTCGATAATCTTTTCAGGGCTTTGTTCATCTTCATACTCTTCCGAGCAAAGGACGCCATCGGCCTCACTCATGAGCAGATTGCTCCAGCCATCATGCCGTTCAAAGTGCAGGACCTTTGGAACAGGCAGCTTTCCTTCCAGCCATAGCATCATGTCCTTTTCCCGTTCCACATCATAGGTGGTCCCTTTATACCGGCTGTCCGTCATTTTTAAATATAGGTTTTCATTTTCTCCCACCAGCTTATATACCTTAGCAGGAGACATTCCTTCCGTATCTTTTACGCAGCGGTATTTTTCGATCAGTTTTTTCAATTCCGGTGATATTCTCATTTTAGCCATTTATTATTTCCTTCCTCTTTTCTACAGTATTTAAAGATACCCCAAGAAGCTAATTATAACAAGACGAACTCCAATTCACTGTTCCTTGCATTCTAAAACCTTAAATACCAGAAAACAGCTTTTTCAAAGTTGTTTTCAAAGTTGGCGTATAACATAGTATCGACGGAGCCGATTTTGAAACCACAATTATGATAGAATTTACAAGCTATAAGGTTATTGTCCTGGGTTTCAAGCATTAGTCCATGCAAGTTTTTATGCTTTGCCCATTCTATAGATATATTGATAAGCGCGCTGCCTATGCCTTGCCCCCTGAAATCCTTACATACGGCGATATCTTCTATATAAGCGTACCGGTTCCAATTTTTTCGCAGTTTAACTTTTCCGACGCATTTATCGTCTTGGTAGTAAAGATATAATATATTATCTTATCAGTATTGTCAATATATTCAAGGCAATCTGCCTCCTCATCCTCTTCATCCTCTTCGTCTTGGTAGCTTTTTAAATATGGCGCTTCATAGAGTAATTCTGTAAAGGTCCAATTCTCGTTTTCATACCTCGGTATAATCTTACCTATCACCTCAAATGGTTCGCTGGGTTTATCGATATCTTTCAGGTGCCCTGCTTTCATTTCTGTAATCACTGTTCCCGCCTCTCTTCTATATCAGCGGCATATGTGCTATCCAGGCAGCCGGTTTTACCAGTGTATTTTTTATACATGTCCCTGGTATATTTTGTTATATTCCTATCATACTCCGGATAGGCATAATGAAGCCTTTCCGCCACCTCACCGGATACCGCCCTGAACAATTGATGGCATAGAAATAATGCTTCCCATATGTTTTCATAGGAATCCATCCGGTAGGTGGACAAAAGTTTCTCCCACAAATCCTCGGATATATACCTTTCAATAAACTTATAGTTCTTGCCTACACTTAATTTAAAGCCTGTTTCGATGCCGACCTTCCATGATATCATTCTCAGCAGCTCATGGCGAACAATCTGATTAAAATGATCAATAGCAAATAAAATTTCCTTACGGCACAATCCTTTAATAACATAAGGTGTTACATTCCAAAATTCATTGCAGCAATCATCATACTCCCTTGCGCTTGGCTTTCTTACATGATAATCTATATCAGTCGGAACTATGTCCCTTTTAATTCTACAATCTTTATCAATTAGAACCTTTATTAATTTATCGCCCTTTAGGTAATTATCTAACTCTTCCAAGGGCAATAAGGTAAGATCAATTTTATTGTAATCATCAAATAGCATAAGATAGGAAAATCCCTTTTCTTCAGGTGGGAATAATTCCATATCCTCCGGCTTTTGCATCATTATTATATTCCCAAATTGATTAAGCCAGTCATCATTAGATATAAACGGTTCTATATCACTTACAAAATATGTAATATCATAATCCTGAAATTCATCTTTAGGTATATTAATATTTGCGCGTGACCCCTCAAGGGTCACAATTCGAATACGTTCATCCTGTTCTGCTAAAGAAAGTACTAAATCCATCATTTCTTTTTCTGATCTCATTTACATACTCCTCGTTTATTTTTTCTATATTATTACATCTTCTTTTTTGCCGATACAATCAGCATCATTGGGCGTCGCATTTCATCCGCCATCCCCGGAATATCCATCATGTTCTCTGGCGGCTGTGGCTCCACAATCTGATTTATTATAAAACTATTTGAAAGCAGTGTATTTAGATATGTGGTCAGTGTTCTATGATATTTTGTAACCTTTTCTTCCAAAAACATAGCTGTCCGTTTGCCCTCATAATAATAATTGTCCACCGGGAAATGCAGTATTTCTCCTTTTTCGTTATAATACCAGTCTTGTGTTCCATGAGCAGTAAAAACAGGATGTTCAACTGTAAAAACTAAATTGCCACCAGCCTTCAGCATCCTATATATCTTTTTTATTAAATTCTCATAGTCTGCTACATAATGAAACGCAAGCGAACTTAGTATTACATCAAAGCTCTCCTCTGGGAAATCCACATCTTCTATGGCACAGCATTCATATTCAATCTGTGGAAAATGGGTTTTTCCTTTTGCTACTTCGAGCATTTTATGAGAAATATCAACACCTACTACAGAGGAAGCACCGTTTTCCATCGCATATATACAGTGCCATCCATAGCCGCATCCTAAATCAAGCACACGCTTACCCTTAAAATCAGGTAGCATCTTTTTCAAAGTCTCCCATTCTCCCGCACCAGCCAGTCCTTTCTGCGAGCGACTCATTTGACTGTATTTTTGAAAAAATATATTATCATCATATTTGTTTTCTTTCATCTGAACTCTCCTCGTTTAAAAAGTTATTTATCTCCGATACAATTTCATTCACTTCTTTATAAAGTTTCTCGGTCATATCGTAGCATTCAAAAAGAGAAAGACCGAGTACTTCAAAAATATGATTAACTCTTTCGGCATATTTTTCAGGTTTATATTCAAAAGTTTCAAGCAGTTTTATAGCTTTCTTTTCGTTAATGCAATAAGCATTATTACATGCAAATAGTACTTGATTTAAGCATGAAATAATACGAAAAACATGGCCTGCAATATAATATTTATCCTCTACCCCCGCATTTGCTTTTACAAACATTAAAGAGAATTCAGCTTCAAATATAAAAAAGTTCATCAAGCTTTTCTTTAGAGCAGTAGGGTAAATTTCTGCCTGCTTTTTTAATTCGCATAAGCTTTCGTTCTTAGCATATAGTATTTTACTAATCGCTAATTCTCCACGATACATTGCACTTATATAACCATGGGGATGCCCGGTCTGATAATTGGCAGTAACAATTCCTTGCTCCGTATCTTTGATTATTTGTTCTACCCGTTTTATATCACGTAAAATCAAGTCAACATGATACCCATTTATAAATAACCATCCGCCGCCATTAATCCAATCACCCCACGCTCCGGGAGGTACAACAAGGTCGTTTCTATTCTCATCATCCAATTCTGTAGCAATTTGATTAATCGCTGTCAGGTCAAATGATTCTGAATTGTAATAGATTCCGATATCTATATCAGAATCCTATGTATGGGTGCCTCTTGCACGTGAGCCCCCTAATACGATGCCTTCTATATAAGGCAAAGAGGATAATTTTTCTGTCACTGATTGAATAATATTATATATCATACGAACACACTCCTTTATTTTATTTTGCATCTAATTTTCTAATCTCAGTTATCATTGGGCAAACTATTGCAATGCAAATAATTAAAATACCTGATAGTAAAAACCAATGATTTACACCGATTCTATCAGCAAAGAGTGCAGAAAGAATTAATCCAATTGGCATAGCAAGAGACATGATACTTCCAGTTAAAGAAAATACACGTCCTAAATATTCAGGCTTAATTTTCTCCTGAAAAAGAGCTGTTTGCACACCGCTGTAAAACGGAACAGAAAGCCCCATTATTGCACAGCAGACTACAAAAATGAAAAATCCACTTTGGGGAAGTAATCCTGAAATGGTTAAGCTTATCCCCATCATAAAAATGGATGCCGTTATTAATAAGATTCGCTTTTGGTAATTCCCAAATAACCCTAATAATAGACCCCCTATCAACATTCCAGATGCAAAGGAAATTTCCGTAATAGAAATATGCACAGGTGTTCCATTAAAGTAATCCATGCTTATTAAAGGGAATAGTGCATTAATTGGCATATAAACAAACATATATAATGTTCCAACGAGTAATAAGGCAAACAATCCTTTGTTTTGTCTCAGAACGACAATTCCTTCTTTCATTTCTCTTATGAAATTTGGTTCCAAACTTTGCACTCGATCACCCAGCTTAGGAATACGTACAATTGCTACCGTAATAGATGCAATCACAGCACCCAATACATCGATGGCAATAATAGCATTTAGTTCCCAAACGGAGTATAAGAGTGCTGCAACCGCCGGACTAACAATATAGCTTATAGACTGCAAAGACTGACTATAGCCTGCACATTTCGTAAGCTGTTCTTCTGGTACTAAAAGTGGCGTAACCGCATTGAGAGCCGGGGTGTGAAAAGCTGTTCCAATGCTACGGATAAACAATACTATCATAACCATCCAGACAGGTAGCTCCATATAGAATGCAACAATAGTAAGCACCGAACCAGCTGCTGCGATAATTAAATCAGCACCAATCATTATCTTCTTCCTATCATGACGATCCACTAGCACACCAATTGCAGGTCCAAAGACCGCATAGGGTAAAAAACCTAATAGTGAAGCCATAGACAAGACCATCGCGGATCCAGTTTTTTCTGTAAGGTAAAAAATAATCGCCATTTGCAAGATGGCACTAGTGATTAATGATAGTGCTTGCCCTGCCCATATTGTATAAAACTTAAGTTTCCAATTGTTGTATTTTTCCATTTATATTATCTCCTGCATATTATTTTGCTTGAATTTCTATTTTGAATAGCATTCTAGGCAATAAAAAATGCAGGCCAAACCCCACAATGTGGCTTTTGGTCTGCATACATACAATTTGGAAACATTCATATTAAAGACATCTCTATTTCAAATGTTTTTTCATACGTAACTGCCATTTCATTTTCACTCCTTTTAAAGTTTGTCAGGTAAATATTTCCGTATATATTCTTCTAAGGCTTGATCCATAACTTCTTTTACGTTTCCGCCATTCTTTGCTGTTTCGATTTTTATGATATGGTGCAAGTCAGCACGAACACGAACCGTCTTATCTCCCATTATATCTTTTTTTGCACTGATTGGTGTATCATTTCGTTTTGCTTTTTGTGCGCCTAAATTTCCCACAATCACTCACTTCTTTCTATTTCTTCTTATTCTTATTTTATCATCAACAATCACAAATCACAAGTGATTTGTGATTAATCACTTGTGATTTGTGATTCTATTCTTTTTCGTTTTCTAATTGAATGATTCGCTCAAGCATTTCAAAAAATACGTTCTCATACATGGATAAAACTTTTTTGTCATAGCCTTTGTGTTCTGTAATGCCGTTTTTAGACCAGGTACTTACTTTATTACTTCGCTTGATAATATTTTGGAAAACCAAGTTATCTTCTTTATGTTGCTTGTACAGTTCTTCCAGGTTTGATTTTATCGTTGCGCTGTCCGTATCAACTAAATAAGGAACAAAACCGATCATATCTAGTCCAGGGTTAAACTGTTCTTGTAAATCAATCAAATAGGAAATATAGTTTTGAATGTTGTTTGTACTTTCTTCTTCTGCTTGTAAAGGGATCATAACGTAATCACTTGCCACGATTGCATTATTTGTATAAACGCTTGGCGTTGGTACAGTATCAATAATAATGAGATCATAGTCACTTTTTAAAGGTGCTAAAAGAGTAGCAAGCAATCTACTTTCATTTTCAAACGTCCATGAGCGAGTTAATTTTGGCAGTAACATCAAATCAAACGTGCCAGGGATCAAGTCTAAATTATCAGTCAAATGAATAATAGAAGAAGCCAAGTTTCCATTTTTCAAGCCTTCATAAAAATTGACACGTGGCAATTCTACCTTAAATGTTTTTGCTAAGTCTTTTGTCAATGTTGCTTGTAAGTCCTTATCGATCATTAAAACTTTTAAATTAAATTTGTCTGTCAAATAAGCAAACATAGTCGATAATTTTGACTTTCCAACACCACCTTTAAAATAATTGTTTAAGATAACAATTGCTTCATTTTTACTGTTTAAAATACGTCTTAATTCTTCAAGTATTTTTAGTTCTTCCTTCACCATAACTACGCCCCATTCTTTTTTTGTATAGTAATATTGTATCATTAGGAATCACAAATCACAAGTGATTTGTGATTAATCACTTGTGATTTGTGATAAGTGATTTGTGATTAATATATAAAAGCCCTCTTTAAAGGGCTTTTATGCTTATTTTGAAAAAGAGATAAAATCAATATATCCCTTTTCTCCGATTTTTACAACGGCATTGTAGGACTTTCTATCTTTCGTTTTGATTCCTTTTACCAGGGTTTCTTTTCCCTCTAGTAATTCTTTTACATTTGTTTTGGTGAGTTTTTTCTTTCTAAAATGTTCAGCTAAAGTGAAGGTACATTCAGGATAATTTGAACAACCATAAAACGATTTTTTTAATACAATATTGTTGCCACACTTAGGACATTTTCCTACAAGGGGTCCCGAGCGCTTAGTGGGAATTTGTACCCCTTATCGATACAAATTCCCCGTAGGCGCTAGGGACCTCTTTAGCTCCTTGGAAGCTGTCAGTAGTATACCTAATAATTTATCTACATTCCCTTTAGTAACGTGTAACTTTCCAAATTTACAAAAGCGACTCATAGAATTATTTCCTCCCGTTAAATAATAGATAACTATTAAAAATAGACAATACTTGCTCATAAGTAACGGTACTTAAATTGTTTACTTTGGCGTGTTTCATTGCTTGATGAAACTGATTTTTAGTAAACAGTTGACGATATTCTCGATTGACCCATTTTGAAACAAAGTACGTATATAGCTTCCAATATTTATCTGGAACATCTGTGGTATGGCGGGTAAGTTTTATTAAGACACTGTTTACTTTTGGTTTAGGATTAAAGCATTCCGCTGGCAGCTTAAGCAATTGCTGAATCGAGACTTGAGTGTGCAAGAGCAACCCTAGTGTTCGGTGAATATCCAAGGTACGCTTGTAGAATCCTTCTTCAACAATCAGATAGATGTCAGACGCATGGCTTTCAAAAACCACTTTTTTAATAATTTGTGTGCTTAAATGGTAAGGAATATTCCCAACAATTTTATACCTCTGTTTGTTAGGGAATTGAAACTGTAGAATATCTTGGTGAATTAAAGTGACACGAGTATTCAGTTTTAATTTTTCTGACGATAAGTTGAATAGATGACTGTCTAATTCAATAGACGTTACCTGTTTACTTATTTTAGCCAGTTTCGTCGTTAAATGCCCTTTACCTGTTCCAATTTCGTAAACGGTATCGGTTTCTTTTAAATTCAATTGTTTTATTATTTGGTTGAGTACTTTTTCACTCGTTAAAAAGTTTTGAGAATATTTTATATTTTTGTTCATGTAATCACTCCTGAAGTGATTACACCTATAAACAAATACAGAAGTTAAACGATTTGTTTGTAATTTTAGTTATCTGTTTAAAAAGTCATAAGATTAGTCACTGGTAGGAATTAATCTAACGTATTTATTTATCTGCGTAATCACTGTTTTTAGTCTGTTTCAAAACAGTAGATGTTTTATCTACATAACGCATTTGATAACGCATTTGGAATACCAACATGACGAATCCCTCCTTCTTAATTACAAATTTTTAGCATCTAATTTAACTTCAATTTATAGTATAACACAACAAGATGATATGTTCAATATAAAAGTTATGGAATGAGTCTCATACTTCCAATTCGATGCCAGATTTAAAGGATATGACGAAGTGTTCTTCATAGACTGTAACGCTCTGGATTATCTTCCTTAGTAGCAAGCGATTAGCTTTCACAAAATCTTCTGTTTGTAGTTTTAAAAATTCATCAGGATTTTCTAACTCAACCTCAAAATATTTCATTTTACATTCCCTCATTTCATTTATTGATAAATTGAGTTTACAAAAAAGAGTGGACAATTTTTGTCTACTCTTAACCTTTAAAATAGTTTTTTTTAATCGATTTGAAGTTGCCTAAATTATTACTTATTCGGTAAAATGAAGTATTGCTTTCAACAGATTTCCTTCAACTACACTTCACTTGATTCAAACAAGGTGGGTACATTTCTATTCCCACAAACTCCTTGTCAATGGAAACAAACACGTACCCACAGGGTAAATGGAAATAGAATTGGATAATTTCTAGCTATCACTTCTACTCCCTCCAAAAAATTACTCACTCTGATACTTCCCCACCATAAAGCAAAAAGCCTTGCAATCAAGGCTTTTCATTATCCCTTTCGTTCCAAGGTTTCTAGGCTTTTACGAGCAGTGCGACACACTCGACGTGATGCGTATTTGGGAGTTCAAAGGTCCAGTGGACCTTTGAAGCAGCTTGCCAGAAAACAGGTACGCAAGCTGGACAACCTAAATGCATTTTTCTAACAAACCGACTACTTCTATATGATGCGTATTTGGGAGTTCAAAGGTCCAGTGGACCTTTGAAGCAGCTTGCCAGAAAACAGGTACGCAAGCTGGACAACCTAAATGCGTTTTTCTAACAAACCGACTACTTCTATATGGCTCGAGTGTTCATTATTGATGTCAGCGTCCATGGGAACATATCAACCGTTTTTTAGCTGTTTCGAGGTTTAGGGGAACATATCAACGGTTTTGGGCGTTTGTGGAAACATATCCACTAATTAAAATGATGATACGTATTATGATAGAAATTAATCTGCTCAAGAGAAGGAACATGATACCCATCCTCAACTCCCAGCATATCACCGGCAATTAGTGTTTTTGCTCTGCTTAGGATAAATAGCACCAAAATAAAAATTAAACTCGTGATTGTCATATTAAATTCTTAGGATAAAAATACCTAGAAAAAGGATTAGATTTCTCTAATCCTTTGAAATGATGGTTCTATAATGAATGAATATATTACTCCACTTAGCTCAGACTCCTTCCAATCGGTCTTCGCTGTCACTCGCCTTCTCGGGAAGTCCTTGCATAGATGGAACATATACTTCTTCGGTCGCTTTGCTTCCTCACGATCTTAACAATATTTTCGATCTTTGTTTATAACTCCCGAGCACAAGCATTTTAATATTATTTTTCTCCTAACCATGTCTCAAAATTTGAGACTAATTCCTGTACCTCATTAAAAAATCTGCTGGTATGGTAACCGTCGCAAACCGCATGATGCACCTGTACAGACATAGGTAATAAAATTTTATTATCCTGCTGAAAATACTTACCCATAGTAAAAATAGGGATTAGATATGTTGCATCATTATATATATTCAAGTTGAATCCGGTAAAATTCACCCAAGGAATGCTGGACACATTAATTGTGTTAGCAGGTTGACCTGCCTTAGGCATGAAATTCATAACGTCGCTATAGTTTCTGATATCCTCAAGGTAATTATAGTAGAAACGTGGGAAGTTCTCGTCATACTCTGTCCAAATACTTGAAAAAGTTTCGTTATCCTTATGAAAGATAGTATAACTTGGGTTCATACTATCCCAGTATCCTAACTTACCGTTTTGATCAAAACTGGTGCGGAACTCCTTGTGACGATTAACTACAGTTGTGATGATATAAATAAGCGTAGGGTACAGTTTCAGGCCCTTAAGTTTAATTTCACGCAGTAAACTAGTTATCTCTAAATTTGCAGTCATACTGTAAGTGCACCTTACCGCATTTAAATAATGCTCAAAGTATGGCTTTCTATTCCAATCCTCTATATCTATCAAATTAAATTTCATAAATTAGCCTCCTAAAATTTTATTATTTAATTTTAGAAGGCTAATTTAACTGCCATCATCATCTTGCAACCTCCTGCTATCCAAGCATCTATATTTATAAGCAAGTCCATTATACCATATAGAATCATGTAAATCAAATAGGGTCATAGAATAGATCGTGTCAATTTACTGTTGGTTGAAATGAAAAATTATTTATCCAATGTTATGCGTATCTAATCTGTTTAAGCAACTTGTACATGTTTGTTCGTTTTCCAGTTTTCAATATTGTGATATTACTTGAGAATCCCTGAATTGCCTTTTTCCTGGATTTAAGGGATTTTATATTGCATTTTATTTCAGTTTTTTCCTCTGTGAAATCTTCTCTACCGGTTTTTAAGAGTCGAAGAATAGAGCCACCATTTTGTGTGTATACACGCAACTTGGCTATATTTTCACTTCCTTTTTTACTCCAAGACAATGGGCGAGAACTCAACCTATGTGAGAGCATGTGGCTTACATGGCCTTCTGCACTGCATTCTACATAGCCGTCTTTATGCCTATTTTGAATTTCATCCCAGTTCCCTAAGATATAGCTTTTACAGCTCGCAAAACGCTTTAGTTCTTCTGGGGTATGGTCATTTCCTTCTATACTGTCAAAATAAGCCTCAACCCACTCTTTGTCCCCTGAATACACCGCTCTCTTGAGCTTACGCTCAAAGCCTGAATAGAGCGTTGTGGCGCTCTTGATGTACTTCGATAAATGGAATCCATCGATGACAAAATGACACTTTGGCAATATATCACTACCAGCTCGGATCCATGGAGCCCCATCCCCTGAGAGGAAGATTCTTTCCACATAATCCAGATCATAATGTTCTTCCAAGTAATCTAACACTTCAAACCATAACTCATCATTCTGAGGATACAGCCCTGTTATATATTTTGATTCAATTAAGCGCATACGCTTTCTTTTTGCAGTAGTCACGACTTCAACAGCCTCTTTGCCATCATGAATATAAGCTAGCTTCATCAACATTCCTTTTCCTTTTTGTTGGTGCACATGATCTTCATCGGCTTCGATATAGATGACAGGTACTCTTTTCTTTTCTTTTGGTTTCTCTATGCTTCCTAATCCAGCTGTCTCCATCGGTGCTTTATGGATTACATTTTTAACGGTAGTCCTGCTGGTGATGCTGATGTTGTCGTAGCTATCAATCACTTGCTGATAGGACATTTCCTTCGCTTTCTTATGCATATCTTCTTTTAAGCCCAGATCAATTCTTTCGTGAGGCTCCACTTCCAAGAGATCATCTACCAGGTGCCGGAAGGCACCAGTTTCTCTATTCCTGTAATAAGTGCGCTTATATGTAATATCACCGAGTTTTGTTGCTATGGTCTTTTCTCTATTCTTGATATGCACGTTCCACTCAGCCTTTCTATCCTCGCTGGTTATCAGACCTTCTTCTAGCATCTCAATATAGTCCCTTATGATATCTGCTCCTATTTCCATCATCAAGCCTAGAGTATCCTCTACTGCTCCAGCCAATGCTGCTTGTCCACTTAAAGGTTTATCAGCCAAATATGCCATATGTTTAATGATTTTTCCTGTGATGTCGTTTATAATATTCATGAGAATAGTCCTTTCCGTATTGTGTTATTGGTTTGCAACTTTATCATAACACGGATAGGCTATTCTCTTTTTCTATTCATCCAACAATAATTTTACACTAAGCATAGAATATAAAACAAATACACTTGCTACTACAAATATATCCTTTATTAATTCGTGTTATTCCACCAATACGAATCAGCATGATATGTAATTGTTAGTTATACGGATTATCCTCAGCTGCTTCTTGCAATCCTTTGAGAATTTGCCACCATTGCAAAGCATCTTTCTCTAGCTGCTTTATAAAAGCATTCTTACCAGCGCAGTAGCCTTCAATATCATCTGGAAATCGAAAAGCCAGTTTCATCTTTAATTCACCATACTCTAAAGCGATGTCAGGATGTGTACGCAGAAAGTCCCTTACCGCTATATGCCTATTAATATCTTTGTGATTGCTTTGCTCAAAAATATGAATCTGGTGTGTTCTATTATCGCCACCCTTGCGGAAATATCTCCGTCTTTCAACACCAAATTCACCCATACACTCATATCCAATGGCTACAAATTCTTCGTTATGCTTATCAACCAAACTAATATTTGTCACTACAGGCATTATATCAATGATTGGCTTAGCGGATAACCCTTTAACTGCTGTACTACCAATATGGTAAATCTCCACCAATATATCCTTCAATATGTTCCTTATCATCTGTGATTCATTTTCATACTCTACTTCCCAAAAGGGGTCATACGGAACTACTCGTATAAACAATATAAACCCTCCAATCTCATTCTCAACGAATAATATTTTTAGAAAAAAATCTTTATACTTTTTAACAATGGAGCCGCCAGCCAGAACAGACTATACTGACCAGCGACTACCTTAAATTTAATGTTTCAGATTTATTTTCTTATCTCTAATTTCATAAACTACATCAGCTACATTTTCGAGTAAGCGTTTATCGTGGGTGATAAACACGATAGTTCCGGCATACTCCTTCATTAGTATTTCCAAAGCCTCTAAACTTGGTATGTCAAGGAAGTTACTGGGTTCATCCATTAGTAGGATGTTATATCTACCCATGAGCATTTTAGCTAGCAACAATTTTATAATTTCTCCACCGCTTAAAACAGATAAACTTTTTCCAATATCGTTCTGTTTGAACCCCATAGATGCTAGCACTGAACGAATTTCTGATATATTGTAATCACAATCCTCCTGCATAAACTCCATGACATTCTGATTACTGTTGTACTTGTAACCATTCTGTGCAAAGTAACCTATTTTTGCCTTAGGTGAAATAGAAATTCCTTCTTCATGGTTTAAGATCATTTGGATTAAAGTTGTTTTTCCGGTTCCATTACCACCAGTTAACGCCACTTTTGCTCCTAGAGGAATTTGAAAAGATGCATTTTCAAACAGTGCCTTATCCCCAAATATTTTATTAATTTCCGTACCGACTATAGGGTATGGATTATGGAGCTCCAATGCTTTACTTTGCCTGAAACGAATTCTGCGAATGTCTTCCGGAGCTTCTACATTTCCTAAAGCTGCAATCCTGTGCTCTAGGGATTTAGCGGCATTATGCATCATTTTTTCCTTACTTCCTATTGATTTTTGATGAGCTAAACGCCCTCCGCCTTCAGTACTTTTTTTCTTTGAAGCACCTTTCGCCTTCTGTTCTATTTTACGAGCCTGTTTTCGCTTTTCCTCCGCAGCCCTTTCTAATCGGGCACGTTCCGCAATAAATTGTTCGTATTCTGCAGCTTGGCTCTTGCGTTCTTCCTCTTTCTGATGAAGATAATCAGAATAGTTTCCCCAATACTCAGTGATTTTGCCATCTTTCAGTTCCCATATTTTATCTACTATTTCATCAAGAAAATAGCGGTCATGACTAATAACTAACAGTGCACCTGTAAAATATTTTAGCTGTCCAATTAGAAAATCAATTCCTTCACGGTCTAAATGGCTCGTAGGTTCATCCGCTAAAATACCATGAACCTGTGCCGATAAGGCCTGTGCTATTTTAAGCCTTGTTTCTTCACCACCGCTCATGGTCTGTATATCTAATTGCTCAACACCGAGCTTGCCTACAAGTGCAAAATCTTTTTCCACCTGCAAAGTTACTTCGTCCAACTGGGGAATATAGGCAAGTTCACCCAGACGATTCATTTTACATCCTGGGGGAGTTAATTCTCCTAAAAGTACCCTGAGTAAAGTGCTTTTTCCAGCACCATTTACTCCTACTAAACCAATACGGTCATAATCATATACTTCTAATTCATTTATATCTAAAACATCGCGTCCTTTGAATTCCACACGAATGTCTTTTGCTTTTAATATTAATTCCATAACATTTCCTCCTGTCTATAATCGCATGCTTTCATTTGCTTGTACGCAGGGAAAACCCTGCGATTTTAGCAGGAAGAATTACATGAAAATAAGATACATAAATATCCCTCCAATATTGTTTATTTTAAATCTAATCTTCTAACCTCAGTTATCATTGGGCAAACTATAGCAATGCCAATAATTAAAATACCTGATAGTAAAAACCAATGATTTACACCGATTTTATCAGCAAAGAATCCAGAAAGAATTAACCCAATTGGCATAGCAAGTGACATGATACTTCCGGTCAAAGAAAATACACGTCCTAAATATTCAGGTTTAATTTTCTCCTGATAAAGAGCTATTTGCACGCCGCTATAAAATGGCACCGAAAGCCCCATTATTGCACAGCAAACTACAAATATTACAAATCCATTTGGAGGAAGTATTCCCGAAACGGCTAAACTGGCCCCCATTATAAAAAATGAACTAGTTATTAGTAATACAGGCTTTTCGAAGCTCCCTAATCTTCCTAACAATAAGCCTCCTGCTAGCATTCCAAATGCAAAGGAAATTTCCGTAATAGAAATATGCACAGGTGTTCCATTAAAGTATTCCATGCTTATTAAAGGGAATAGTGCATTAATTGGCATATAAACAAAAGTATATAGTGTTCCTAAGAGTAATAAGGCAAACAATCCTTTGTTTTGTCTCAGAACGACAATTCCTTCTTTCATTTCTCTTATGAAATTTGGTTCCAAACTTTGCACTTGATTACCCAGCTTAGGTATACGTACAATTGCTACCGTAATAGATGCAATCACAGCACCCAATACGTCGATGGCAATAATAGCATTTAAATCCCAAACGGAGTATAAGAGTGCTGCAACTGCCGGACTAACAATATAGCTTATAGACTGCAAAGACTGACTATAGCCTGCGCATTTCGTTAGCTGTTCTTCTGGTACTAAAAGTGGTGTAACCGCATTGAGCGCTGGGGTATGAAAAGCTGTTCCAATGCTACGGATAAACAATACTATCATAACCATCCAGACAGGTAGCTCCATATAGAATGCAACAATAGCAAGCATTGCACCAGCTGCTGCGATAATTAAATCGGCACCAATCATTATCTTCTTCCTATCATGACGATCCACTAGCACACCAATGGCAGGCCCCAAAATCGCATAGGGTAAAAAACCTACTAATGAAGCCATAGACAAGACCAACGCAGATCCTGTTTTTTCTGTAAGGTAAAAAATAATCGCCATTTGCAGGATGGCACTAGTGATTAATGATACTGCTTGCCCTGCCCATATTGCATAAAATTTTCGTTTCCAATTGTTGTATTTTTCCATTTATATTATCTCCTGCATATTATTTTGCTTAAATTTCTATTTTGAATAGCATTCTAGGCAATAAAAAATGCAGGCCAAACCCCACAATGTGGCTTTTGGTCTGCATACATACAATTTGGAAACATTCATATTAAAGACATAGTTAAATAAAGGTATACTTAAATAACCAATATCCTCACCGTAACTAATGAATGCTCAATATCGTATAAATAAGCACAACAAAAAAGCCTATCATCGGGGATTGATTCTGCTTTTTTTATTGCCAGCTTATCTTAAACGCATTGAGGCTGTCATAGTTTCGGTTCCTCCTACATCTTTATTTATATCAACCTATAGAATAACACAACAAAACGATGTATTCAATACAAAAATAATCAAATGTATCTCATGCTTCCATTTCGAAACCTGATTTGAAGGCTATGACGAAGTGTTTTATCTTCATTATCCATACCTAAATGTCCCTTCTCTTTTTATCATAACATTTTACAGCTCTTATTTCAACCTTTATATGTACTTGAAAGTAATTACTTGTCAGTGGTTTCTTTTCTTTTGATACTTTCCAATCTATTATTCTATCCAATTTTAGGGTCATATACGACTCAAATGTTAAGTTAAATGCCACAACATAAAAATAATGTGCATCATAGTAAAGGAGGTGGGAAGAATCGTATGTTGTTTTTCAGTATTATAAGGCGATTGATATCGAATATCTAGAACTAGCTCTTTTCGTATCATTTCCGACCATTCTCAGATTTTATCAATTCGATTTTGAGTATCAGATAATGGCGAATAATTTAGTAGTTCACTCGCAATAATTTGATAAACCTCTTTTTGTTCCTCTTTAGAAATTAAAGCTAACAAACTATCGATTAGAGACTGATTTTCCTCTTTGTTCAAAGAACGGTTTCCTAATAAAATCTTTTATATAACCAAAATGTCCTTTTTATTAAATAAGGATTTTCCTTTTAGATAACGTGTATGGTATTTTGCATCAGATGCAAGTTTTGCTGCAAGAGTAGTTTGCGTTTCTAAGAAACTACCAAGGAGAGAAAAATCTCTATGTATCGTTTTTTCACTAACTCCAAACTCATCTGCTAGCCGTAACTTAGAAAGATGAGCACCTGACTGCAAACGCAGAAAAATCGTTAGTAAGCATTCTTGATTGTTCATATTCACCTCAATTCTAAAAAAATTATAACATCTCTAACAGTTTATATTCAATTGTTACCACTATTTCCATAGCAACCATTTAGACGACTTTGGATGGTGGGTATATTTCTATTCCCACAAACTCCTTGTCAATGGAAATAAACACATACCCACAGGGTAAATGGAAATAGATTTTGATAATTTCTAGCTATCACTTCTACTCACTCCAAAAATTTACTCACTCTGATACTTCCCCACTATAAAGCAAAAAGCCTTGCAATCAAGGCTTTTCATTATCCCTTTCGTTCAAAGGTTTATAGGCTTTTACGAGCAAAGCAACGCACTCCACATGATGCGTATTTGGGAGTTCAAAGGTCCAGTGGACCTTTGAAGCAGCTTGCCAGAAAACAGGTACGCAAGCTGGACAACCTAAATGCGTTTTTCTAACAAACCGACTACTTCTATATGATGCGTATTCGGAAATAAATCCGTCGGCTGTACTTTGGTTAATCGATACCCTAACTCTTCATAGAGCTTTACATCACGCGCCATCGTGGCTACATTACAGGAAATGTAGACAATTTTTTCAGGCTCAACAGATGCACTGGCACGGATAAAACTATCCGTCAAACCTTTTCTTGGCGGATCAACAAAGATAACAGTCGGTTTAATACCAGCCGTCGCCCATTTTTTCATAGCCGATTCAGCGCTATCACAGACGTAGGTAACATTCTCAATACCATTTCTAGCGGCGTTTTTCTGGCTATCAAGGACAGCCTTTTCAACCATTTCCACTCCATAAATATGCTGGACTTGTCTTGCAAAAGATAGACCGATTGTCCCGATACCAGAATAGGCATCAATTACAACATCATCTGCCGATAGTTCAGCAAAGTCAATAGCCGTTTGATATAGTTTTTCAGCCATTTCAGTATTGACTTGATAGAAAGAAGGGGCTGAAATTTCAAATTCATTGCCCAACATCGTATCAACTATTGTTTCACTACCGTACAAGAGGCGGAAATCTTGACCAAAGATCGCATTGGTGTTCAGATCATTGATATTCTGAATTACAGAGACAAGATTTGGGAACTGACTGGTCAAGCGTTCGATTAAGGTTTCAATACGAAAAATCTTTGGCCTGGTTGTAACGATGATCAACATGAGTTGCCCTGAATAATGGCCACGACGAACGACAATGTTTCTGACCAGACCAGTTTGTTCTATTTCATCGTAAGGCTTTAAATCCAATTGACGCATAAGATTACGAGTAGCCAAAATCAAGGCATCAATTTCCTTGTGCTGAATATAAAAATCTTCAATTGGCACTAAATCGTGAGAATTTTTTCGGAAAAAACCTGTTTCTAATTGGCCGTTGACACGACGAACAGGCACAGCTGCCTTGTTACGGTAAGCCACAGGATGATCCATCCCGATTGTATCGTTCACCTCAATATTTGAGATACCTGCAATCTTTCTCAAACTAGTTTCAACTTGCTTTCTCTTAAATTCAAGTTGAGCAGCATAATTCAAATGACCCAAATCAGCAATACCTGTTCTTAAATAGGTCAAATCAAGGCTCTGATTGCGATTTGGCGAAAAGCTCAGCCATTCTTCCACCTTACCAAACCCAATATTTTTCTTCAGTTTTAAAATTTTCATCCGAATATTTTCACCCGGTAGAGCATTGTCTACAAAAAAGACAAATCCGTCTAATTTTGCGACACCTTGTCCCTCATGGGTCAGGTCAATTATTTCTACTTCAACAATATCATTTTTCTTAAACATAGTTCTACTTTCTATTTTGGGCACTAAAAAAGTGACCGAAGTCACTTCTAGTATACCATATTTCCTAACGCAAGCCCAATTCTGCTAAGTGTTGTTGGTATTTATCAAAATCAATTCGTAAAGCCATACCACCAAACATATCATAATCATCAATCCAATCTCCATTTTCAGGGATGGTCATTCGTTCAATACCATTTGCGGCATCTAAAACAATGCCAGGACCTTGTAACCACATAAAACTTTGTGGAACTGTTGTAGGCGTCATTGCGACAACTTTCCCTATTGCCTCAGAACCAGAAAATAGTTTCATTGGATTTTTTGCCTGTGACATGACGGCTGACAACACCTGCTGCTGACGTCTAGTTCGACCATAGTCCCCCTCATCATCGTAACGATAACGGGCATAGTTTAAAAGTGTTTTTCCGTCCATCTGTTGCACGCCTACTTGAATATTCTGGTAGGCAGGTGCGTTCTCCTCAAGTCCTAAGTCATTAGGAACTTCAACAGAACTGACTTCTTCTCCATCAATTGTAGAGAACTGCGCGTCTATTGTAACTCCCTCAGGGAAAAGTGTATCAATTGTGGTAGCAAATGTTGCAAAATCAACCATTGCATAATATTGAATATCAATGTCAAAATTATCCTTTAAGGTCTTACGTACTTGTTCAGCACCCTGTTGATTATCTTGCTCACCTAGGGTATAGGCGTTATTTAATTTGTATTCGTAACCATCAATATCCACCAAGGTATCACGCATGAAACTGACGAGTTTAACCTTATTGTCCTTATTATTGACGTTCAAGACCATTATGGTATCGGTACGGGTTTCACCAGAATTTTCACCAAGGCGCCCATCAGTCCCCAAAATCAGGATGTTTGTTCCATCAGATGTCTTTACACCATTAAATACTTCAGCAACTGGTTTCTCGCTAACGCTGTTCATACCTTTGAAAAAATTATAGCCCATCGCTCCAATGACAATCAACAAAGCAAGAATCAAATAAAAGAAAAATCGTTTCAACCGACCGCGTTTTCTAGGTTTTTTCTGTTTTTTCAACTTGATTTTAGGTGCTGTTTTTTCTGGTTGTATCCGCTTTTGGGGCTGCTTTCTGCTTCTTGATCTACGTTCAGGATACTGAGGTAGGATAGCTTCCTGTTCAATATCATCATCAAAGTAATCACTCTCAAAGTCATCCTCATAAGCAGATGCTACATGACGTGGCTTCGGTTGTTGAGGAGCTGCATGACGATCTCTAAGCTCTTTTTTATACAGTAAATACTCTAATTCACGACTCTCTTTTTCGTTTAAATAGTGGATATTTTTTTGTAAATAATCTAACCTTAATTGTTCATGATGGGTTAGGATACTATCATTATTATTCATTTGTCTCATTTCATCCTAGCTGGTCATATAAACCAGGTAATTCCCTAGTATTTTACATGATATTCCTAAACTAGTCAATTCATCTTGTGAATAAGCCAGCAATTCATCGGATTGATGATCAATATCTAATATGAAAAAATACTCTCCCAGTGCTGTTTTTAAAGGACGACTTTCTATTTTTGTCAGGTTAATCCCGCGCCATGAAAAAACAGACATTGCTTTATAGAGGGCACCCGGTAAATTATCTGGCAAGGTCAGTGCTAAGCTAACTTTTTGTGCCACCTTTCTCAACTGTACATCTGGAGCTACTGTTCCCAAGATCCAAAAGCGGGTAAAGTTTTCACTAATTTCCTGGATATCTTGTCCAATCACCACCAAACCATACTCATCTGCAGCAGCATGAGGAGCAATGGCAGCGAATGGTTGGTCCGCATGTTCAGCGACAAATCGAGCCGCGTAAGCAGTACTTGCCGTAACTTCAATCCGAGCCTGAGGAAAATGCTCCTGAATGTATTTTTTCCCCTGAGCAATAGCTTGAGGATGGGAATAAATCACTTCAATTGATTTATGTGCATCGGTTGCCAATAACTGCTGAGCAATTGGCTGAACAATTTCTGCAACTGCATGTATTTCTGCCTGATGAAAAAGATAGTCTATGGTCTCATGAACACTTCCTTCAATCGAGTTTTCTACTGGAATGACGGAATAGGTAACTTTTCCATTTTCATAAGCTTTAATCACTTCTGTAATCGTACCGAAGGCCTTCAAATCAGCAGTTGGAAATGCCTCCTGGGCAACTTGATGGGTGAAGGAACCACGAGGTCCCAAATAGGCTACTTGCATAGAATTTTCCTTGCTACTTGTTCTGGACGTACATGATCTGTATCAATAACTGTTGTTGCCAATCCTTGATAAAGTGACATCCGCTCTTGATAAATGGCTTTAAATTCATCTTTGCTATGTTGCAAAAAGAGTGGCCTTGGAGATTGGTCATCCATGCTAATTCTCTGATAAGCAACCTCAAAGGAGGCTGTAAGAAGTACATTATTATCCTTATTTTCCAGCAATAACTTCCTGTTTACTTCAGATTTTACAACACCACCACCCGTTGAAACAATGCAATCTGCTGGTAATGTTAATAATTCTTTTAGCACCTCTGTCTCGATCTGTCGAAAAGCCATTTCTCCCTTCAGACTAAAATAATCAGCGATTGACATACCAATCCGTTCCTCTATGATCTGGTCCATATCATAGACTGGGAGTTCTAACAAACTGGCAGTTGTAGTTTTCCCAACCCCCATAAATCCTAGCAATACGATTGGCATATTTACTCCTAATCAATCAAACTATTTAAGTGTTCAAAGAAAGCAGGGTAGCTTGTATTGATCGCTTCCGCTCTCTCTAACTCAACTTCTCCATTTTTAGCCAACAATGCAGCGATAGCTGTCATCATACCAATACGATGATCACCAAAGGTATTGACTGCAGCACCATGTAAAGATGTTGGTCCATGAATAATCATACCATCCTCAGTCGGCTCAATATTCGCACCCATGCTATTCAAAGCATCCGCAACTACTTGAATTCGATCTGTTTCTTTAACCTTGAGTTCTTCAGCATCCCGAATCACAGTTGTACCATTTACTTGAGTTGCTAATAAGGCAATGATAGGCAGTTCATCTATTAAACGTGGAATTAATTCACCACCAATTTCTGTGGCATGTAGGTCTGAATATTCAACTGTAATGTTGGCAGATTTAGCGAGTTCATCAACATTCGACAAGGTCATTTTCCCGCGCATGGCCTTAATGACATCTAAAATTCCTGTACGCGTCTCGTTAATACCAACATTTTCTAGTGTAATCTTTGATCCTGGAACAACTAACCCAGCAACCAACCAGAATGCTGCACTTGAAATGTCACCTGGAACTGTGATTTCTTGCGGTGTAAACTCCTGACCACCTTGAATGCGAATTTCTTTTCCATGAACATCCAATTGCCCACCAAATTGAACAATCATATCTTCCGTATGATTTCGTGTCAGCTCCTTCTCAACTATGACGGATTCCCCATCTGCCTGTAAGGCAGCAAATAGCAGAGCTGACTTAACTTGAGCTGAAGCTACAGGAAGTTTGTAATGAATCGGTTTTAAATGCTTACTACCTTTTATTGTTAAAGGTGGCAAATCACGGTCAGTTTGTCCTGAAATCTCCACACCCATTTGACTGAGTGGAGCAGTTACACGATCCATTGGACGTTTAGACAGAGAATCATCACCAAACATGGTTGCCTCGAAGTCCTGACCAGCTAAAACACCTGATATCAAGCGAATCGATGTTCCCGAATTTCCCATGTCCAAATCATTTTTGGGAGCCTGAAAGCCATCAAAACCAACACCATGAATCTCCACAGTGTCCCCTTTATCTTCAATTTCAACCCCAAGATCACGGAAAACTTGCATAGTCGATAGGACGTCTTCTCCTCGAAGAATATCGTGAACTGTTGTGACACCCTTAGCCAAGCTTCCAAAAATAATCGAACGGTGACTAATTGATTTATCACCTGGAACACGAATGGTCCCCTTTAATTGCCCTACATTGCTTCTTAATCTCATATCCTTACCTCAAAATAGTTTCATTTCCATTTTACCATACTTACAGAATATTTTCTGATTTTTTTGACAATTCGTAGGAAAAATACGATTATTCGTGATTTAAAACAAACGTTAAAATGTATAAATAGTAGCTGATCAAGTCTATTTTTATCGGTTTTAGACATCGTTTACCAAACTACATGTTTTAAATCTTCATTTCGAAATCGATTCAAAATCGGTCAGTATCTCAGATTTTCATAATCTAGAAAAGAAATATTCTGAATTTGCTGTAAATTTACCGTAAATTCACTAATCTATATTTAAAAATCGTCAGAATAATGATATAATTAGAAAATCTACTAATGAAAGAGGAAGATCTATTGTTTACTCCAATCAGCGAAAAAATTAATATCGAACAGGTTCGAGAACATTCTAAATTAGCACCTGAAACACTTGCAAAAAAACAAGCACGAGACCGTGAGCTCGAAGCAATTCTCAAAGGTGAAGACGATCGTCTATTATTGGTCATCGGTCCTTGTTCATCTGATAATGAGGAAGCTGTTCTTGATTATGCGCATCGCTTGGCTAAACTCCAAGAGGAAGTCAAGGATAAAATCTTCATGGTCATGCGTGTATATACTGCCAAGCCACGTACTAATGGAGATGGCTACAAGGGACTCATGCATCAGCCTGATACAGATGCCGCCCCTAGTCTTATTAATGGAATTAAAGCCGTTCGTAACCTGCACTATCGTGTGATTACGGAAACTGGTTTAACGACCGCTGACGAAATGCTGTATCCTGAAAATCTCCCGCTTGTAGATGATCTAGTTTCCTATATTGCGATTGGTGCTCGCTCTGTTGAAAACCAGCAACACCGCTTTGTTGCTTCTGGTATTGATGTTCCAACTGGCTTGAAAAATCCAACATCTGGAAACCTAAAAGTTATGTTTAATGGAATCTTTGCAGCTCAGAAAAAGCAGTCCTTCCTTTTCAATAATACGGAAGTTGAAACTTCTGGTAACCCACTTGCCCATGTTATTCTCCGCGGAGCAGTGAACGAAAATGGAAAATACCTGCCGAACTACTACTATGATAACCTTTTGGAAACGATTGAGATTTATCAACAATTCGGCTTAAAAAATCCATTTATTTTGATTGATACAAACCATGATAACTCTGGTAAAAACTATTTAGAACAAATACGAATCGTACGCCAAACCTTGATCAACCGAGACTGGAACGAGTCCATCCGCAACTATGTCCGTGGATTTATGATTGAATCCTATATTGAGGACGGTCGTCAGGACAATCCAGACATTTATGGAAAATCAATCACTGATCCATGTTTAGGATGGGAAAAAACACAAGAATTAATCCAAGAAATATATAATAGATAGGAAATAATGATGGGAATACATAGAAAAGGTACTAGTATTGATGTAGAACAAATTAAAGAACTTTCAAAACTTGAAGGCGAATTTTTAGTAGCAAAAAACCAGCGTGATGAAGAACTAAAACGAGTGATTAGGGGGGAAGATCAACGTCTTCTCCTCGTCATCGGACCTTGCTCTTCTGATAATGAAGATGCTGTTTTAGATTATGCACACCGTTTGTCAAAACTCCAGGAAGAGGTTAAAGATAAAATCTTTATCGTCATGCGTGTCTATACAGCCAAACCTCGAACAAATGGCGAGGGATACAAGGGTTTGATGCATCAACCAGATACGTCTAAACTACCTGATTTAATTAATGGTATTGCTGCTGTACGTCATCTGCATTACCGTGTTATTACTGAGACAGGTTTGACAACGGCGGACGAAATGCTTTATTCCGCAAATTATCCATTGGTAGAAGATTTGGTATCTTATCATGCCATCGGAGCTCGCTCCGTCGAAGACCAAGAACACCGTTTCGTTGCTTCTGGAATCGATATGCCTACAGGCATGAAAAACCCGACTTCAGGCAATTTGACTGTCATGTTCAATGGTATCTATGCTGCACAAAATAAACAAAATTTTATCTACCGAGATGCGGAAGTTGATACGGACGGCAATCCACTTGCCCACGCTATTCTTCGCGGTGCCAATACTGAAAAAGGTGGTTATGAACCGAACTACTACTATGACATTCTTTTGAAAACCATCAAGCAATATGAGCAATTTGGTCTTGAAAATCCATTCATTGTCATCGATACTAACCATGATAATTCTGGTAAAAATTACTTGGAGCAAATTCGCATCGTTCGCCAAACGCTTATTAATCGTGATTGGAACGAATCCATTCGTAAATACGTCCGTGGTTTCATGATTGAATCCTACTTAGAAGACGGCCGTCAAGATAGCCCCGAAGTCTATGGCAAATCCATCACTGATCCTTGCTTGGGATGGGAAAAAACCGAAGCACTCATCCGTGAAATTCATCAGACACTATAATTATTTTATAATTGCAACGCAAGATTGATTAGAATTGGAGACATTTTGTGAATATTGATGGATATACTCGCCTAGCAGCTGTAGTTGCAAAGCCAATAAAACATTCCATTTCACCCTTCATCCACAATCTTGCTTTTGAGGAAACGGGTGTAAATGGAGTCTACCTAGCATGGGAAATTCCAGAAGATGATCTAGCAGTCACACTTGAAAATATCAAACGATATAACATGTTTGGAATTAATCTTTCCATGCCTTATAAACAGGCTGTAATACCCTACCTAGATGATTTAACAGAGTCTGCTCGCTTGATTGGTGCCGTTAATACTGTTCTTCATCAAGACGGCCTGCTTATTGGTCACAATACAGACGGCATCGGATTTTTTAAAAGTTTGGAAACTCTTAGAGCATTCCATGTAAGAAACAAACGGCTGACAATCTTAGGTGGAGGTGGTGCTTCAACTGCCATTGTCGCCCAAGCTGCAATAGATGGCGCAAAGGAAATCACCATTTTTTGTCGCCCACAAAGTGTGGAAAGGACTGTTGTAACAGTCCAAACTATTGCACAATCTACTGGAGTTTCCCTACAAGTACTCCCCAACAATGATAGCCAGTTACTCGCAGAGCACATAAACAATTCAGACTTACTCATCAATGGAACCAGTGTGGGAATGGATGGCACTTCCCTACCACTCCCAGCTACCATTCGTTTTCCAGAGGAACTATTGGTCGCGGATGTGATATATCAACCATTTGAAACACCTTTATTGAAAATGGCAAATTCACAAGGAAATCCCACCATCAACGGTCTGGGTATGCTACTCTTTCAAGCAGCGGAAGCCTTTGAACTCTGGACGGGAAAAGAAATGCCGACAGATTTGATTTGGCAACTATTAGTACAGAAATACGACATCAAATAGAGAGGAACGGGTATGAAACTAACTGTTAACCTTCCCCACAATCCATATGACATCCTCATTGAAAGAGGTAGCTTGTCACAGGTTGGTTCCTGGGTCAAAGGACTCTGGAACCCTCAAAAAATTGCCATCATTACAGATGACCTGGTTGGTAGACTGTATAGTCAAACGGTCCAAGCTAGTTTAGAACAAGCTGGTTTTGACACTATTGTATTTGAATTCCCAGAAGGTGAAGCATCAAAAAATCTTGAAACTGTTTATCAAGCCTACGAATTTCTCGTAAAAAATGGGATGACACGGAGTGATGGAATTTTAGCTCTTGGTGGTGGTGTGGTTGGAGATTTAGCTGGCTACGTTGCTTCAACTTATATGCGGGGTATCCATTTTCTCCAGGTTCCAACGAGTCTAACTGCCCAAGTTGATTCTTCAATTGGTGGGAAAACTGGCGTGAATACACCATTCGCTAAGAATATGGTCGGTAGCTTCTACCAACCTGATGGCGTCCTCATTGACCCTAATACCCTAAAAACACTTGGCAAACGTGAATTGATTGAAGGAATGGGCGAAGTCGTTAAATATGGCTTGATCGATGATGTGGAACTCTGGGATACACTTGACCGATTAGATGGATCTGTAGAAAGTATTTTGGAGAATGCCGACTATATCATCTACCACTCCTGCGAAGTTAAACGCAAGGTTGTAGTCGAAGATGAGTTGGACAATGGAGTCCGCTTATATCTAAACTTTGGACACACAATCGGTCATGCGATTGAAGCTACCGCTGGCTATGGTCAAGTCATGCACGGTGAAGCTGTCGCTATCGGAATGGTTCAAATCTCACGTGCTTCTGAGAAAAAAGGATTGATGCCAGCAGGTATAACTGAAAAAATTATCGCTATGTGTGAGAAGTTTGGTTTACCAACTGCACATCAACCTTGGAATAGCGAGGAATTATATACAGCCTTAACTCACGATAAGAAAGCAAGAGGAAAAACTATTAAGCTTGTTATCGTGCCACAGCTTGGACAGGCTGCAATCCATCACATTCCATTAGAAGAAATGAAAGAGTTCTTGCAATAGAACATATAACAAAAGGCTACTGAGTTGAAGCAATAAACTCAGTAGCCTTTTTTTTTATAATATCATATCATCATCAGTCAATTTTTCGCCACTATTCTGGTAGAAAAGATCCATCAAGTCTTTAACAGTTAAATTCTTCTTCTCTTCACCCTCAACATCAACAACGATTTGACCACGATGCAACATCACTAATCGATTGCCATATACAATAGCGTTTTCCATATTGTGCGTAATCATCAACGCCGTTAATTGGTGTCCTTCAACGATTTTCTTCGTCAATTCCATTACCATATCACTGGTTTTTGGATCAAGAGCAGCAGTATGTTCATCTAGCAAGAGTACCTTGGGCTTAACAAGTGAAGCCATCATCAAAGTCAAAGCTTGACGTTGGCCACCTGAAAGAAATTGAGTATCAATTTTCATACGGTTTTCCAATCCCAGACCAAGCTCTTTCAATGCTTCCTTAAAAATAGCACGTTCACTATCTTTTACACCCCAACCGAGACCACGTGATAATCCACGACGATAAGCAATGGCCATGTTTTCTTCAATAGTTAGGCGAGAAGCAGTTCCCATCTTCGGATCTTGGAAAACACGGCTAATGTCCTTAGAACGTTTTGCAGCTGAGACATGCTTGATGGATTTCCCTTCAAGTAAAATATCACCCGAATCAACCGTTAGTGCTCCAGCAAGTGAGTTCATAAATGTTGACTTACCAGCACCATTACCACCGATAATAGAGATAAAGTCTCCTTCTTTCACATCTATGCTTAACCCACGAAGAACATGATTTTCATTGACAGTCCCTGCTTCGAAGGTTTTATGAATATTTTCTATTGATAAAATTGTTGTCATTATTTCCTCCTAAGCATGTCCATTTAATTTGGGACGACGAATATTGAGTTTTTTCTGTAATTCAGGAACATAAAGTACAGTTGCCAATAGAATTGCAGAGAAGAGTTTAACAAGGTCCGCATCCATCCCAGGTATTTCCAAAATCGCAAGAATAATCAAGCGGTATACGACTGCACCCAGTACAATTGACAGTAATCTCCAACCCAAACGGAGATTCCGTAATATGACTTCAGCAATAATGACAGATGCCAAACCGATAACGATAGTTCCCGTACCAGAGTTCAAATCTGCATAACCATTATTTTGGGTCAACAAGGCACCACAGAGAGCAATTAACCCATTTGATATCATATAGCCATAGATTTTCATTCTGTCTACGTTAATGCCATTTGCTTCACTCATTGGAATATTATCCCCTGTTGAACGAATAGCCAAACCAATTTGTGTATTGAGTAAAAGCGTTAACACTCCGACAACTGCTAAAACAAAGATGATACCAATCACCAGTACAGCATTCGTTTTAGCCAAACCAAAATCCTGCAATTGAGTGACCAAGGTCTCCTGCTTAAGCAAAGCCACATTGGCCTTACCTAATATTTTCAAGTTAATCGAATAAAGACCTGTCAAGGTGACAATACCTGTCAAGAGAGCAGGAATTTTTAACTTTGTGTGGAGTAAGCCAGAAATTAATCCAGCTCCCATACCAGCTATCATTGCAAGGAAAGTTGCAAGTAAAGGGTTTAGACCATTTACAATTCCTGTTGCACAAACAGCGGCTCCAAGGGGATAAGATCCCTCTGCTGTCATATCTGCGATATCCAAAATACGAAAAGTCAAGTAAACACCAATCGCCATGACTGACCAAAGCAAGCCTTGCGAAATACTTGATAAAATAATATCCACGATTTTCTCCTTTGTAGGTTATTGAAGAATCTCTCTTCTTGCACCGTTTACTCAGATATAGAAAGTTTGCTAGTATCAATTCCGAGTTGTTTGGCAATGTCCTCATTTATATGAAGACTAACTGTTTCAGGGTATTCCACTGCGGTTTCAGAAACATCCGCACCCTCAATAATTTTGATTGCCATTTTTGCGGTTTGACGTCCTAAAGCCTCATAATTAGTACCATAAGTTAGTAAACCACCTTCATCCACCATATCTGTTGAACCACCTATAACTGGTATTTGATGCTCAACAGACAATTCACCAATCATGGTCATTGTTGAGGCAATAGTGTTATCAGTTGGAACAAAAATAGCATCTACATCCTTCATCAAGCTTTTAGTGGCATCTTGCACTTCATTTGTTGAAGTGATTCCCTTTACAACCACCTTATAGCCTGCTTTTTCAAACAATTCTTTAGCTTGTTCTACTTGAACCTCAGAGTTCCGCTCGCTAGTGGTATATAGGATACCAACTGTTTTCGCATCTGGAACGGCCTGGCCTAATAATTCAACTTGTTTATCAATTGGAGCTTGGTCTGAGGTTCCAGTCAAGAGTCCCCCTGGTTTTTCAATAGACTCTACCAAATCCGCTGATAATGGATCCGTAACGGCAGTGAATAGGATGGGAGTTTCAGTTGATACGGTTGCCAAACTTTGTGCAGCAGGTGTTGCAATAGCTAACACAATATCATTTCCATCGATTAATTGTTCTGATATAGTTTGTAGGTTTGCTTGATCACCTTGTGCATTCTGATAATCTAAGACTAATTTTTCTCCTTCTTTGTAGCCGTTCGCCTCTAACTCTGCTACAAATCCTTCACGCGCTGCAGTCAAGGATTCATGTTCCATATATTGTAGAATCCCAACTTTAACTGTTTCAGAAGAAGATTTGTCTGAACTTGCGGAAGAGCAAGCTGCAAGCGTCAAAATTCCTACACTAACCAGGGAAATCGCAGCTATTTTTTTCATGAATTTAGTTTTCATCATATGATACTCCTATCTTTCCAACTTTTATTTTTCCAATGCTTTAATAGTTTCAGCATCAAAACCGAGAGCTGTCGCCATTTCTTCATTCACAGTAACAGCAGCTGTATTTGGTTTTTCAACTGGCAAGTCAGCTGGCTTATCACCTTTCAAGATTTTCACAGCTAGTTCACCAGCCTGTACACCAATTGCATGATAGTCAACTCCATAAGTAAATAGAGTAGCATCAATAACTGCGGCATCACTTCCCATTGCTGGAACTTTTGCTTCTTGTAAAATTTCACCAATCGTTGAAGCAGTTGAAGCAACTGTATTATCTGTCGGGAGATAGATAGCATCGACCTTAGCTGCCAAAGAGGTCATTGTTTGTTGAACGTCATTTGTTGAAGTAACAGTTGCTACCTCTACTTTGACTCCTTTCGCTTCAAGGGCTTGTTTAGCTTGGTCAGCTTGCACCTCAGAATTAACTTCACTTGAATTGTAGAAGATACCAACCGTTTTAGCTGAAGGAACCACTTTGAGTAACATGTCAATTTGCCCTTCTACATCTGTTGCATCAGTAGATCCTGTCATAGAACCGCCGGGTGCATCCAAACTTTCAACCAGTCCTGCTTCAACTGGATCCGTTACAGCTGTAAACACACTTGGTGTCTCACCATCCGCATTTAACAATGCTTGGGCAGCAGGTGTTGCAATTGCAAAGTTCAAATCATTTTTCCCTGCAAGCTGTCCTACCATTGTTTGTAAATTGGCTTGATCTCCTTGGGAATTTTGTAAATCAATTGTCAGATTCTCGCCTTCCTTGTATCCCGCATCTTCCAATGCTTCTATAAATCCTTCACGAGCTGACGTTAATGCCTCATGTTCTGCATATTGGATAATACCAACCCGAACTGATCCAGAATCTTCACTATTAGAACTACATGCTGCCAATGTTAGCGCTGATAGTGCTACAACCGAGCTAAGAATAATTTTTTTAAATCTAAACACTTCAATCTCCTTTAAATGTATAAGTAGTTAAGCCAAAAAGAAAGGGACCGTCTAGAAGATGACATTCTAAACGACCCCAATGCTTCAACTGTATAATAAAAACAGACTGAACAACTCGCGCCATTTAGATGTATTCATCTATGAGGCACATGTCAAAATGACTACAGCCACATAGATACAAACTTTACGTTCCCGTGTTTGCATCCATGTCTTCCATGCCTACAAACACTATCTAAAATAGCTGTAGAAATATGTACGAGTAACTGTTTGTTTTCGACACATACGTGGCATATCTGTTTTCCTTTCATTTTTTGATTTGTAACTATGATAACTGTTTTAAAATCATTTGTCAATAGATAATTGCGTAAATTTTCAGATTTTTCAATAAAATTCATACAATTGATGAAATTCAAAAAATAAACGACTACTTGAGCCGTTTATTGAAGCAATTCATTTAATGGTTTAAAGATAATCCGTTCCAAATCTGCCACATAGGTTCCTAATTGTTGTTGCTTCGTAAAATACTCTGTCAACAATGGATTGGCTTGAACCTTTTTATTGAAATCAACCATTTTCTTTTGGTCAGCTTCAGTTGGAATTTCACCTGCTTGCAATTTTTCCTGAATATCTTTTTGGAAAGAAATATAGGCATCTAGGGTACTTTTAGCTTCTGCATTCGCTTCAACAGATACTTTCACTGCTTCTACTGCCTTATATTCCGGTAGATTGCGAATAGCGCGCTCCAATTGATTGGCAATATCATAGATATTTGTGGTCATAAACAACCTCCTAATTTAAGTATATTTGATAAGAAGTCTGCGCAGTTAAACGCTTTGCAGCTTCATCTAAATGTTCCTTATTTTTAAATGTGATCTGTAAGATACCATATGTGTCTTCACGGTTTTCTTCGTTAATACGAATATTTACGATAGAGATTCCTCTCAGGACCTCTAAAACTTTTAGAACAGAGTCCTCTTCGTCAGGCACATTGATAAATATATCGAAAAATGAATCAATACCACCACGCTTATGGATTTCCATCTCTTTACGTGTTTGACCACCTCTAGCAAAAAAGTCCCAAATATCATCCTGTCGTTTTTCTATTAAAAGTTGACTAATATAAGTTAGCCGATCTTTAAAATCTTCTATACGTTCAATAATTGGCTCTGCATTTGTCATCAAGATACTCGTCCACATACCTGGTTCACTCTCTGCAATTCGAGTCATATCTCGAAATCCACCTGCTGCAAAGTTATTTGTAAAGGGGTGTTCTAAGGCATAATCACCCGCCTGATTCATCAGGCTTGAAGCTAGCACATGGGGAAAATGCGATATTTGACTCGTTACAAAATCATGTTCCCGGGCATCAATCTGTACGAATCGCGCACCAGTTCCCGAAAGGAGGTCAGTTAGTCTAGGAACTGCGTCTGCCTGGGTCAATGAACAAGGTGTCATAATGTAATATGCATTTTCAAATAATAAAATATCTCCAGCTTCCGCACCAGATTTATGACTACCAGCCATTGGATGACTTCCGATAAAGTTAATTCTTTTTTCTGAGAGATAAGCCTCCGCAGCTTGAATAATCTCTGTTTTGGTGGAACCAGCATCTGTCACCAATACGTTTGGTTTTAAATCGATTTGACCTAACTGTTTGATAAACTCAATGGTTTGCTGAATTGGCACGCATAAAATGATAACATCTGCACGACCCGCAAATAGTGAGAAATCATCAGTCACCTCATCTACCATATTTCTTTGTAAAGCTATATGACGAGATTTTTCTCCTCGATTATAACCAAGTATGGTGTAATCTGGATGGTATTTTCGTATACCGAGTGCTAGAGAGCCACCGATTAGACCGAGACCGGCAATATATACTGTCTTAGTCATCTTATCACCTAGAAATTCTTAACATAGTCACGGTGACTAGCAACCGCAGCTTTTAATTCCTCTAAATTATCTGAAGAGAATTTTTCCAACATTTCATTTGCAATAACCGTTGCAACAACAGATTCCATCACAACACCCGCAGCAGGTAGAGCTGTTGGATCCGAGCGCTCTACAGTAGCTTTATAAGGCTCGTGAGTATCAATATCGACTGACATAAGCGGTTTGTAAAGGGTTGGAATTGGTTTCATCACCCCTCTGATAATTAATGGTTGACCGTTTGTCATACCACCTTCAAAACCACCCAAATGGTTTGTCCGTCGTGTATAGCCATCCTCTTCTGTCCAAAGTATTTCGTCCATTACTTGACTACCTTGGAGATAGCCAGTTTTAAAACCAAGACCAAATTCGGCACCTTTAAAGGCATTAATTGACACAACAGCCTGTGCTAGTTTCGCATCTAGTTTCCGGTCCCATTGTACATAGGAACCCAAACCAGCTGGAACACCGCCAACGATTGTTTCAACGACTCCACCAATCGTATCACCATCACGTTTCACTTGGTCAATGTAAGCCTTGATTTCCTCTTCACGCTCTTGATTGACAATGGAAACTTCTGATGCGGCCGCGCGGTCACGAATCTGAGCAATAGTTAATCCATCTGGTACATCAATTTCTTTCCCACCAAAAACAACAACATGATTTGCAATCTCAATATCAAGTTCTTCCAAAATACGTTTTGCCACAGCCCCAACTGCCACTCTCATTGTGGTTTCACGGGCACTTGAACGCTCTAAAGAGTTTCGTAAATCACTAAAACGGTATTTCATCCCACCGACCAAATCGGCATGTCCTGGACGTGGGTGTTTGATGCGACGCTTGCTTTTGAGTTTCTCTTCAATATCCTCAACAGCCATAATATCCAACCACTTCTGATGATCTTTGTTTGTTACATTAAGAGTGATTGGTGCACCTGTTGTTTTACCATGACGAACTCCAGCAGTAATTTCCACACGGTCCGTTTCAATTTGCATACGACTTCCTCGACCATAACCACCTTGACGGCGTTTCAAGTCTTTATTAATATCTTCAGCTGTTAAAGGAAGACCTGCTGGAACTCCCTCAATGATGGCTGTTAAACGTGGGCCATGCGACTCGCCTGCTGTTAAATACCTCATACTAGTTCTCCAATATATCTAAAAATTTTCGTGTATTGGCCAATGAGATCTGGCCAGGGGCAGAAGCTTCATCTAAACTTGCAAAAGTCCAACTTGAACCCGTTACAAATCCTGATATCCGAGATAATTTTCCTAATGCCCCCATTGAAATTGTAGCAAACTCTTGCTCAGAATTCAATGTTTTAAACCCACGAGTATAATTCATCACATCAAGTACATCCTGCTCGGAGTTTGCCATAACAGCAATTTTCACAACCGCAGGAGATAGACGTGTAAGCTCAGAAATGATTTCCAAATAATTGGAAGGTGTTTCCGTGAAATTGTGGTAACTTAAAACTAAGTTAGGGAAATCCAACATTTGATCAAATACAGACTGAAAAGAATAGTACTCAAAATCAATATAGTCTGGTTGGTAAATTGCTGCAACTTCCTTAATTAGATTGACATATTCTTGATCTTCTAAATCTAGGTGTCCACCCTCACGTGTGGTTCGAAGCGTAAATAATACCTCTTTACCATTACATACTTCAAAAACGGCAGGTGCAACTTTCAATATCTCAGCTTTTGGAAGAAAATCAGCTCTCCATTCAACAATGTCAGCTTCAGATAATCGTTCTCTATCAATTGCTTCTATTTCTTCTAAATTTTTAGGAATTATTGGAACAACAATTTTCATTTTTGCACCTGTATTGTAAAGACCTTAAGGTAATTACTACTTTCATCATTTTTATTAACTGTAAAATCGTTTGGCAAGCGATAAGTTTGTAAAAAGCGATACTTAACTTTTCCAAGTCCCTTCTGAACTTGCTGTTTAAACTTGTCTATCGAAATGTTTGCAGCATTGGTTGAGGCAATAATCATGCCATCTGAATGTAAGATTTCAAGTGATTGTTCAATCAGTTTGTAATAATCTTTTGCCACTGTGAATGTATGCTTTTTATTTCGAGCAAAGCTAGGTGGATCCAGAATGATCATATCAAACTTCAATCCCTTTCTCTTTGCATAATTAAAATATTCAAAAACATCCATTACAACGAATTGATGGTGATCAAGAGGTAAACCATTTGCCATAAAATGAGCTTTAGATAGATCACGTGATCGTTTCGCCAAATCAACTGAGACAGTCTCACTCGCACCACCCATAGCTGCCGCAACCGAAAAAGCAGCTGTATATGAAAACATATTTAGCACTTTTTTACCGCTAGCAAGTCCATCAACCAGTGAAGCTCTAACATCATGTTGATCCAAGAAAATTCCAGTCATCAATCCATCATTTAAAAATACCTGATAAGCAACACCATTTTCGTAAACAGTGAATGTTTCCGGGGCCTGATCTCCATACAGGAAATTAGAATCTCTTAATTCTGACTGAAAACGAATTTTCTCGTAAGCTCCAACTACCTCAGGAAATACAATTTGAAAGGCCTCAATAACTAACTGCCTAATGGAATAGACAAAAGTATTATACCAAGAAAAAACAGCGTAATCTCCATATAAATCAATTGTCAATCCACCAAAACCGTCACCATCTTGGTTAAATAAGCGAAAAGCTGTTGTCAAATTTGAATGGTAGAACGGCTGGCGTACTGTTTTTGCCTTTTTAAAGAGATTAGTAAAAAAATCAACAGACAATGCTATTTTATTACGACTAAAAAGCCAACCAATTCCCTTATTTTGTGGAGACAAGTAAGCCTCGCCTAAATATCTTCTACTCTTGGAAAACAATGACACTTGACCATCAGGTAGGTTTTGGTTTTCCTTGAAATCTGAACTGTCTAAAAGGCTGATTCCTTTATTAATCTTTTTTTCTGCAATGGTACTAACTATTATTTTCATACATTTTCTATTATATCATGAATTAAACTATATGCCAAAAAAACTCGTATTATTGCAGTTTATTTTATAAAATATGATATAATGTACAAAGATTTTAGAAAGGAATGTGGAGACTACTACTTGTGAAAAAACTAATTGATATCATAAAAAAGAACTATCAGACTCGTATTGGATTCATAGTTTTACTATTATTAAGTTATTGGACAAAATCCCTTTGGGCCTATTTTGTTGATTTCCATTTGGATTTATCTAGTTTATTGCAATATTTAATTGCTATTTTTAATCCAATTCCACTAGCTTTTCTTTTACTCGGACTAGCACTTTATATAAAAAATACTAAGCTATTTTATGGAATTGCCATAACCATCTATCTTGTTTTGTTCCTATGGCTTTTCTCAAATGTCGTCTATTATAGAGAATTTGCTGATTACATTTCAGTTTCTACAATGATGGCAACTTCGAGTGTTTCCACTGGTCTTGGTGAAACAGCACTCGAGTTATTCAATTTATGGGATTTAGTCTATTTTGCGGATTTTATTATCATTGCAATAGTATTAAGAAAAAAACAATACAAACTAAACCCTAAACCTTTCTCAAAAAGAGCTAGTTTTGCAGTCTCTTCTTTAGCAATTTTATTATTTTCAGTAAACCTTTTTACTGCTGAGATTGATCGCCCAGAATTACTAACTCGTGGATTTTCAAATACGTATATCGTACGGGCTTTAGGTTTACCTGCATTCTTTACTTATAATGCACATCAGACTTACACTACGGAAAAGGATCGTTCTGATGCAACAGCAGAGGACCTTGTTCCTGTAGAAGAGTACGTTCAAGAACATTACGCCTCACCCAATAGTGACTATTTTGGAATCGCAAAAGGACGGAATGTTATTTATCTACACTTAGAAAGTTTGCAACAATTTGTAATTGATTATAAACTGAATGTTGATGGCGTTGAATATGAAGTAACACCATTTCTCAACTCTCTCTACCATTCACAGTCTACTTTGGCCTTTTCAAATTTCTTTAATCAAGTTAAAGCAGGAAAGACTTCTGATGCTGAAATTATGATTGAGACATCACTTTTTGGTCTCAATCAAGGCTCATTCATGGTTCAATATGGAGGAAGCAATACACAGCAGGCTGCGCCTTATATCCTTTCTCAGAATGGAGGCTATACTTCCGCTGTTTTCCACGGTAACTCAGCCAGCTTCTGGAACCGAAATAATACCTATAAACAATGGGGCTACAATTACTTCTTTGACCAGTCATATTTCTCTGAGGCGACTGCTGAAAACTCATTCCAGTATGGTTTGAATGATAAAATCATGTTCGCAGACTCGATTCAGTATCTCGAACATTTGCAACAACCTTTCTACGCAAAATTTATCACGGTGTCAAACCACTATCCCTACACTTCCAGTCTAATTGGCGATGAAATTGGCTTCCCTTTGGCAGATACACCTGATGAAACTATCAACGGGTACTTTGCTACAGCTAACTATTTAGATGACTCAATCAAGGCATTCTTTGACTATTTGAAAGCTACTGGTTTGTATGAAAATTCAATCATTGTTCTATATGGCGACCACTACGGGATTTCAAATTCTCGCAACCCTGACTTAGCTCCATTAATCGGAAAAGATTCTCAAACTTGGTCAGATTTTGACAATGCAATGATGCAACGAGTTCCATATATGATTGTAGTACCTGGAATGACAAATGGCGGAATTAGCGATACTTTTGGTGGTGAAATAGATGCCTTACCAACTCTCGAACACCTCTTAGGAATTGAAGCAAACAATTATCTTCAAGTTGGACAAGATATGCTCTCTAGCGAACACAGTCAAGTCGTTGCTCTCAGAACCGCAGGAAACTTTATCACACCAAAATATACCAGTTATGGCGGAAAAATATACTATACTGAAACTGGAGTTGAAATAACCAATCCAGATGAAGTTACTCAAAAAGAAATTGATGATATAAAAGCCTCTGCTGCGGCGCAATTATCTGCTAGTGACGCCATTCAAACTGGGGATCTTATCCGATTCTATGACAATGGTTTAACTGCCTTAGATGCAAGTCAATACAATTACTTAGAATCACTCGCAACTGAATTAGCTTTAGAAAAAGAACTTGGAACCAAATCAACAAGCTTATATAGCAAAAACAATAATCAATCAACTGTTGACCTCTTTAAAGCTCCAAGTTATCTGGAATTACACAGTAGTTCATCATCCAGTGATGCCTCGAGCTCAAGCACTACTACTTCCACAAGTTCATCAACAAAGACTAGCTCTAGTGAATAATAAAAATAGGACATTGACCAATCACACGTCAGTGTCCTTTTGCTTCTAGAATAATTTCTCATTACCTTGACAACCTCACGCATACTCATAAAATGAAAAGCAGTTTAGCTTCAAACAGCATCACTCTCACAGACTAATAAACCCCCTATCAAGCATATCGCTATGTTGTGCCATATACTCTGAGAAGTTATACTAATGCTTTTTGCTCAACCTCGTCCCCATGCAGAGAATAGGCCAATATTTGTTTTATATTTCAATAAAATGCTTGAAAACTCCACTATGAACCTTCAATCAGCATTGCGGTGACACTGAAAAATATTGAATTTTTAAAAGTATGGTCATTTGAATTAGCTTTGATACATCGTCATTTTCAGCTTGCCCTACTCTACGAAAGTGACTTGTTTCGCAAGTCTTATTTCCAACCTAGAACAGCCTTTAGGCTGTTCTAGCTACCTGCACCTCCTCCATTATCTTCAAAATGTACAAAAAAATGTAAAGAAAAAACTTGGAAGTTTTCCAAGCTTTTTTCAAATCCTATATGCTTATTTAGCAAGTTTTGCTTTAGCAGCATCTGCAAGAGCTGTGAAAGCTGCTGCATCGTTTACTGCTAAATCAGCAAGCATTTTACGGTTCACTTCAATTTCAGCCAATTTCAAACCGTGCATCAATTGTGAGTAAGACAAACCATTCAAACGAGCAGCCGCATTGATACGAGTGATCCACAATTTACGGAAATCACGTTTTTTCTGACGGCGGTCACGGTATGCATAGTAGTAAGAGTTCATAACTTGTTCTTTCGCAGTGCGGAACAAGAGATGTTTAGCTCCATAGTAACCTTTAGATAATTTTAAAATACGTTTACGGCGTTTACGAGAAACAACGCCACCTTTAACACGTGCCATTTAATTTTCCTCCAAATAATTTAAATTCTAGTAATCGGCTTATTTCAAACCAGTAAGCATTGATTTTATACGCTTAAAGTCACCAGAATGCACCAAACCTGCTTTACGAAGGTGACGACGTTGTTTTTTAGTTTTACCGTGGAAACGGTGTGAAGTATAAGCGCGGAAGCGTTTCAATCCACCAGAACCTGTACGTTTAAAACGTTTAGCTGATGCGCGGTGAGTTTTTTGTTTTGGCATTTTAATTCTCCTTTTAGCGTAAAAAGCTTATTTTTTTTCTGAAGCTGGGGCCAATTGCATAAACATTTGACGACCGTCCATCTTAGCACGTTGTTCAATAATCGCAATATCTTGGGTTGCTTCGGCGAACTCAGCTAATACTTTCGCTCCAACTTCTTTGTGGGTAATCATACGACCCTTAAAACGGATCGAAACCTTGACTTTATTTCCTTTTTCAAGGAATTTACGGGCATTACGAAGTTTTGTCTCAAAATCCCCTTTATCAATTACTGGACTTAGACGTACTTCTTTTACAGTAACAACACTTTGTTTCTTGCGTTGGTCTTTCTGTTTTTTCTGATATTCAAACTTAAACTTACCGTAGTCCATGACTTTAGCTACTGGCGGTTTAGCTTGTGGTTGAATCAATACTAAATCCACATTTGAATTATCAGCAATGGCCTGAGCCTCATTGAGCGGTTTGATTCCCAACTGTTCACCCTCAAGACCGATAAGACGAACTTCACGCACTCGAATTTCATCATTGATGAACAAATCTTGCTTTGCTATGGCTTTTCACCTCATTTTATTTTTTTCGAGAAAAACAAAACGGACCTGCTAAACAAGTCCGCACTACACAATTATTCTTTCCGAAGAAATCTTAAATCGTAGAGCCAGACAACGTTAGTCGCAAGGCGAGAAGCTCTCACTTCTGCTTTTCTCAATACGACTATTTTATCATCTCTCCAACTACTTGTCAAGCATTTCTTTCGCTTTTTCTGAAATAAATTTCACAACACCTTCAATGGATACACCGGTCGTATCAAAAGTGATTGCATCATCTGCTGCTTTTAATGGCGAAATTGCTCGGTTTGAATCTTTAAAATCACGAGCTGCAATCTCCTCCTTTAAGGTTTCCAAATCAGTTTCGATGCCACGTTCCGTATTTTCCTTAAAACGACGTAAAGCCCGTTCCTCAACCGATGCAATGAGAAAGATTTTTAACTCCGCTTGAGGAAGTACAACAGTGCCAATATCACGACCATCCATGACGATACCACCAGCTTGTGCAATTTCCTGTTGTAAATGAACCATTTTTTCCCTTACCAAAGGAAGTGCCGCTACTGCCGAAACATTATTAGTCACTTGGTTATCGCGTATAGGTAACGTCACGTCACATTCACCAACAAATACAAGTTGCACTCCATTCTCATCCCTGCCAAATCGAATCGGATTGGATTCAAGCAACTCAACGATTTTCTCTTGATTTGACACCTCTATACCATTCTTCAACGCTAGAAATGTAGCTGAACGATACATGGCCCCAGTGTCTAAATAGGTATATCCTAATTGTTTTGCAATAATTTTAGCTACTGTTGATTTCCCGCTCGAAGCAGGACCATCAATAGCGATTTGAATTGATTTCATAACTCCTCTTATCTAATACGAACAATGTCACCAGGATTGGCCCACCATGTTCCACCAGGTCCGACCATTTTATCCGGATTTAAACGTTCTAGCTCTGAAATTGAAATACCAGCACGGGCCGCGATACTCCCAATTCCTTCTCCAGCTTCAACAGTAATGGTTGAACCATCTCCTGCTTCTGACGAAGTCGTCGTTTCAGTGCTAGAATCTGTAGTACTTTCAGATGTTGTACTTTCCTCACTCGTTGTTGAAGAAGAGGAAACGGCACTACTAGCATTGCTTGCATTGTAAAATTCTTGATTTGAATTAGTTGAACTACCACCTGTTGATAGGTAGATGGCAATCACTAAAACAACAAGCATAATGATAAAGAAAATAATAGCCAGTACTGTGAAAATTCGCGTACTCGCAACACCATTTTTTATTCGATCTTTGCGACTCGCAGATTGTGAGGTATAAACTTCTTCATTCCATGGTTCTTTTGACATGAGCCTAGTTTCTCCTTGTGTTTTTAGTACAATACGATTAAAATATCAATATGAATATAAAATTAATTCCGGAAAGATGTATTGCATGTGGTCTTTGCCAAACCTACTCAGAACTTTTTGATTACAATGATGACGGTATTGTCATCTTTTCTGATAGCGAAGCTTTAGAAAAAGAACACCCACTAACAGATAGCATCTTGAAAGCAGCAAAATCATGTCCCACTAAAGCGATTCGATTAGACTGAGGTTGCTTGCTTACTATAATATTCCTCAAAATAGTCCTGTTTGATTAGGTGATCAACTAATACTACCTCCCCTGAAAACTCTGGATGTAGTGCTATGTGATTCACAAAATATTTTTTTGGCCATTTACGCATATGATAGAGTTCTCCCTCAGGAGAGGTTATTGTATAAATACGAATCGCCAAATAGGACACTTCGATTCTACTGATATCCTTCATCAGTAGTTTTTTTGTTTTAAAAGGATTAGCTGTGGAAATTCTTAAATGATATTCTTTTATTTCAAAATACCGTCTTGTCCCAAGAAGGCACATTAAAACAGAAAGGCTGACTAACACAAAAAATAAGGTGGACATTTTTAGCTTTTCTAATAGAAGCGACAAAGCGATAAATAGCGGGGTAAATGCCATTGTCCAATATATGATTCCCCACGAAAATTCTGGTTGCCAGTGATAACGTATTTTCCCAAAAATTTTTATCATTGCTATCCTCCAACTATTATTCTAGCATAAAAAAAGAGATTTTCCTATGAAAATCTCCAACATTTGGTAATTTTTATTACATTTTCATTACAAATTTTAGCATAAATGTAACCAATTAGTAACATTTTTCCTTCTTTAACTTCTTGAAGAATAACTGGTTTTACAACTCAGTGATATCACCAGTACGAAGATACACAACCCATTCACAAATGTTTTTCGCATAGTCACCAATACGTTCCAAATAAGTTATCACTTGGAAGTAATCTCTACCTGCAATAAGTGAATCTGGATTCTTTTTAATCTCTTCAGTTGTCAATTCTTGAATTTTAGAATAATATTCATTGATAATTTCGTCACTGGCCGCAACTTCGTAAGCAGTTTCAATATCACCAGAATTTAAATACAAATCGAGTGAGGACTCAACTAAACGACGGGCTTCTTTGCCCATATTCTTAATTTCTTCCTCGACTATAGGAATACGAATTTCACCTTTCATCCGAATGGCTGCTTTTGCAATTGAAACAGCATGATCGCCCATTCTTTCTATATCACTGGTTGCTTTTAAGACTGTAATCACTCGACGTAGGTCAGTTGAAACGGGTTGTTGAAGCGCAATAATCTCAAGAGATTTTTTCTCGAGTTTTACTTCAAACTCATTAATTTTTTTGTCTGCTTCAATTACTTCCTTCGCTAATTCGCGATCATGAGTCGTGAATGCACGAACAGTATTGTTAATCTGTCCTAATACTTCATTACCCATAGCATAAAATTGATTGTGAAGCTTGCCTAGTTCTACTTCAAATTGTGTTCTTAGCATATGAATCTCTTTTCTATATCTTTTTAAACGCTCTGGTTAGATGGTTTATCCAAATTTACCTGTGATATAATCTTCAGTCTCTTTGTGAATAGGGTTTAGGAACATTTCTTTGGTGTCATTGTACTCAATTAAGTCGCCATCTAAGAAGAAGCCTGTACGATCTGAAACACGTGAAGCTTGTTGCATAGAACGCGTCACTAAAATCATTGTATACCGTTCTTTCAATCCGTAGAGTGTATCTTCAATCTTACCTGCTGAAATAGGGTCTAGGGCTGAAGTCGGTTCATCTAACAAAATGATTTTGGGACTAGTTGCCAATACACGAGCAACACATACACGCTGCTGCTGACCACCTGAAAGACCTAATGCTGAATCATGGAGACGATCCTTTACCTCATCCCAAATGGATGCACCAATCAAGGATTTTTCAACAGCTTCGTCTAAAACATGCTTGTCTTTAATACCATTGATTCTAAGCCCATAGACAACGTTCTCATAAATTGACATTGGAAATGGGTTTGGCTGTTGGAAAACCATTCCAATTTCCTTACGCAAATCAACAGTATCTGTACGTGGACTATAGATGTTTTTCCCATTATAATCAATCGCACCCGTCAGAGTCACTTCAGGATTTAAATCTCCCATACGGTTTACAGACCGTAAAAGTGTTGATTTTCCTGAACCAGAAGGACCAATCAAGGCTGTAATTTCATTTGGATAGAAGTCAATTGAAACACTATTTAAGGCCTTTTTCTTATTGTAGTAAACAGACAAATCTTTTACTTGTAAAATAGGGGATGTCATAGTTTTCCTTTCTATCCGAAATGACCTGAAACATAGTCGCTAGTAGATTTAAGTTTCGCATTTTGAAAGATATTTGCCGTCTTATCATACTCAATTAAATCGCCTAAATAGAAGAACGCTGTATAATCACTCGCACGTGCTGCTTGTTGCATGTTGTGTGTCACGATAATAATGGTATAATTCTTCTTCAACTCGAACATGGTTTCTTCCAATTGCATTGTCGCTATCGGATCAAGTGCTGACGCCGGTTCATCCATGAGCAAAATTTGAGGCTTCACTGAGATAGCTCGGGCAATACACAAACGTTGTTGTTGACCACCTGATAAGGTGAAGGCTGACTTGTGCAAATCATCTTTTACCTGATCCCAAAGTGCAGCTTGTTTCAATGATGTCTCAACAATTTCATCCAAAACTTTCTTATCTTTTACACCTGCACGCTCATGTGCAAAAGTGATATTACGATAAATGGATTTCGCAAAAGGATTTGGACGTTGGAAAACCATTCCAACATGCTTACGAATCTCGTAGACATTCATGTTTGGTTTATTGATATCAATTCCCTCATAGAGGATTTGACCAGTTACTTTTGCAATATCAATCGTATCATTCATTCGATTCAAACTGCGAAGATAAGTTGATTTCCCACAACCCGATGGTCCAATCAAAGCTGTGATTTTATTTTTCTCGAACTGCATATCAATGCCCTTGATTGCTTCATTTTTACCATAGTAAACATGAACATCTTTTGTTGAAAGGGCTATTTTTTCCTCTGGAAATGTAATGATATGGCGTTCATTCCAGTTGTAATCTGCCATTTTTTCTCCTTATTATGCCAACTTCTACGCTGCAGAAGTCATTTTCGCATGAAGTTTTTTACCGATATATCGTGCAGAGAGGTTAAAGAGTAAGATGAAAATCAAGAGAATTGCTGCAGATCCAGCAGAAACTTGAGTCGCATCAGGAATTGTACCCTCACTGTTTACCTTCCAAATATGTACCGCTAGGGTTTCTGATTGACGGAAGATTGAAATCGGACTTGTAACACTTAATGGATTCCAGTTAGACCAGTCAAGAGCTGGTGCAGACTGACCAGCTGTGTAAATTAGAGCAGCAGCTTCACCAAAAATACGACCAGATGCCAATACGATACCTGTAACGATACCTGGAAGGGCTTCTGGGATAACAACATGAAGTACAGTTTCCCAACGAGATAAGCCGAGTGCTAATCCTGCTTCACGTTGTGTATGATGCACATGACGAAGGCTATCCTCTACATTACGTGTCATCTGTGGTAAATTAAAGACTGTTAGTGCCAAAGCGCCTGATAAAATAGAGAAACCATATTCAAATTGTACAACAAAGATTAAGTAACCAAACAAACCAACTACTACAGATGGCAGAGAAGACAAAATCTCAATACAGGTGCGAATAAAGTTTGTCAAAAGTCCTTTTTTTGCATATTCAGCTAAATAGATACCTGCTCCAGTTGATAGAGGCACAGAAATCAACAGCGTAATGATTAAGAGGAAAAATGAGTTGTATAACTGAATTCCAACCCCTCCTCCAGCTTTATAGGAAGATGACTTGCTTGTCAAAAAATGCCAGTTGACATGTGGCAACCCTCTCACAAGGATAAAGAGGATAAGCGCTGTTAAGATAATAACAATCACTGTTGCGATTGAGTATAGAACTCCTGTCGCAAGTTTATCCATTTTCTTAGCGTGCATAGTTTTTCTTACCCTCTCTTGTAATAAATTTCATAATCATGTTAAAGACAAGGCTCATCAAGAGCAAGACAAGAGCCAATGACCAGAGCACATTATTTTGGACGGTACCCATAACAGTGTTACCGATACCCATCGTTAAGACTGAGGTCAATGTCGCTGCTGGTGTAGTCAATGACGTAGGAATAACTGCTGAGTTACCAACTACCATTTGAATTGCAAGAGCCTCACCGAATGCACGAGCCATACCAAAAATAACAGCGGTAAAAATACCTGGCTTAGCTGCATTCAAGATAACACGCCAAATTGTTTGCCAACGCGTCGCACCCATCGCAAGACTAGCTTCACGATAATGACGAGGTACAGCTCGCAAACTATCAACGGTCATAAATGTTACTGTCGGTAAAATCATAACAAAGAGAACACATACCCCTGATAAGATACCAAAACCAGTACCACCAAAAATAGAACGTACAAATGGTACAACAACTTGGAGTCCAATGAAACCATAGACTACTGATGGAATACCTACCAAAAGTTCAATAACAGGTTGTAAAATTTTTGCACCACGCTTTGGAGAAATTTCAATCATAAAAACAGCTGCTCCAATCGCTATCGGAGTAGCGATAATGGCTGATAAGATGGTAACGATGAATGAACCAGCAATCATGGGTAAGGCACCAAAAGTTTTAGAGTTTGGTTCCCACTTATCACCAAATAAAAAATCTGTTATGTTTACACCATCTACAAAGAAAGTTGACAGCCCGCGTTGAGCTACAAAAATTAAAATCATAGCCACAATAAATACAATCAAACTAAGGCAAAGAAACGTCAATACCTGTCCAAACTTTTCCAAACGAGAGTTTTTGGAAGGCGCCGATAATTCTTTTTCGAGTTGTTCGTTTTTCATCCCTACTCCTTCACTGTTACCACACCATCAGCAGATTTTTCTACTTTCATTTGGTTGATGGAAATATAGCCCATGCTCACAACAATACTTTCTTGCACTTCATCCGAGTACATGTAATCAAGAAATTCCTTGGTTAAACCATCAGCTTCACCCTTCGTATACATGTGTTCGTAGGACCAAATCGGCCAATCATTTGTTGATACATTTTCAGTCGTTGGCTCAAAACCATTCAACTTTATTGTTTTGATAGAATCATCCAAATAGGCAAAAGCCAAGTAGGAAATAGCTCCTGGTGTTTGAGCTACAATTGATTTGACCATCCCATTTGAATCTTGTTCTTGACTTTGAATAGCTTGTTCACCATTCATGATAATGGCATCAAAGGTTGCTCGAGACCCTGAACTAGCTGCACGGTTAATGATTGAAATTGGTAGAGCACTACCACCCAACTCTTTCCAGTTCGTAATTTCACCAGTGAAAATCTTACGAAGATTTTCCGTTGAAATGTCATCAACTGTTACTTGCTCATTAACAATAACTGCTAGACCTGCAACAGCAACTTGGTGATCTACGAGCTGACTAGCGTCAATTCCTTCTTTTTCCTCTGCGAAGACATCTGAGTTCCCAATCTGAACCGCACCAGATTGAACTTGCGAAAGACCAGTACCAGACCCCCCACCTTGGACGTTAATCGTTTTTCCTAGGTTTGTCGAACCGAACTCATCGGCTGCTGCTTCAACCAAGGGTTGCAGTGCTGTTGATCCAACTGCGGTAATGGATTCTCCACGATCAATCCAAGCAGAGCAGGCAGATAAAGCCATGCTAGAGATGAGAAATAAAGCTGCAATTCCTAGCTTATGCTTTGTTTTCATATCAAATATTCCTTTACGTTTTTCAGTGGAATTCCTAGTTTTTTACTTGATTTTTACATAGTATTTACAAGAAATTTCCACTTATCCACTATAACATATAACAAGATAAGTTGCAAAAATAATTTGCTTCTTCCGACTTAAAATCTTAGTCCTTTGGGGAAGCTATTTTTCAATACTTCAGAAACGATTTTTGAAAAGCCTAGCCCATTTCCAGCAACGGCAACTTGATACCAACCATTTGGTAATTCTTTAGGCACCACAATCGTCTGACCTGCAGTATATTTTTAAAAATCTTCCGCTGAAATTTCAACTCGCTTCATCACTTTATCACTCTGTAATGCAAGGCCGAGAGCAAAACTGGGTTCAAAACGCTTTTTCTTAAACACACCCAGATGTAAACCATTACGTGCAATTTAAATTTTAGATAAATTAGGAAGCTCTTTAGGTAATAAATAGAGATTATCTCCAAACGCTTGTAGAACACCGTAAAACTGTATTGTCAGGTGTTCTTGTTTGAAAGACTGCCATAATTGTTGCTGTTCACGATTTAAATTTGACTTCCCAAATTTCCTTTTTTTCGTGGAACCTTCCCCTTTATATCGAAATTTCGCTACAAACTGTCCTTCTCCTTTAAAACGATGAGGATACATCCGAGCCGTCTCAGGATAGCCAATACCTTCAACCATACCATTTTGTTTCGGAATATCAATTAATTCTAAAGCATATTGCTCCAATAACCATCGAACAATATCTTCATTTTCTTCAAGCGACCACGTACAGGTAGAGTAGATGAGTTGTCCATTAGGTGCAAGCATTTCAAGAGCTGATTCCAAGATTTCCTTTTGCAACTGCGATCACAGAGCAAGATAGTTTTTAGACCAATACTGAATAGCATCCGGGTCTTTTCTAAACATTCCTTCGCTAGAACAAGGTGCACCCAAGACAATCATATCAAAATAATCTGAAAAAACGCTTGCTAATCGCTGAGCTGACTCATTTGTGACAACCACATTCCTTGCTCCGAATCTCTCGATATTATCGGCAAGAATTTTGGATCTTGTGGCTGAAATCTAATTACTAACTAAAATCCCTGTATTCTCTAAATATGAAAGTAAATGGGTGGTCTTTCCTCCAGGAGCCGCTGCTAAATCCAGTACCTTCATCCCTTTTTCAGGAGCAGCAACTTGCCCAACAATCTGTGCAGCGGGTTCTTGAGAATAAACCAAACCTGTCACATGTTCGATGGACTTTCCAGAAACCTTACCGTAGTAAGACCAAGGCATATTCGGTATTGCATCTGGGAATTCCTTCTGTTGTTCTTTTAAAGGATTCGTACGAAAGCCAGAAACTGCAGAAGATTCAAAACTCTCAAAAAATGCTTGGCATCAGGGCCAAGCAAGTGCGTATATTTTTCAATAAATTCCTGTGGTAATTGTATCAATGGATAAACCTCTTAATCTCACTCAAACTAGCTTTTGGGACCAACATCACATGTTCTCTACCAGAAAACTGGGGAGCATCACCTTCTAAGCTCAATAACTGACAATCTAAAGCTTCCCCTAAGATGCTCGCCGCCGCATAATCCCATGGATAAAGATTCGAAGCATAAGCTAATAAGCGTCCTTCTAAGACGTGAGAGAAACCAATTCCAGCACTACCAACAGAACGAGTCCCTAATGAATGATTGGCCAAGTCACCTAAGCCATACTGATTTGTAGCATATAAGGTTGCATTTAAACCAATCAAGCTTCTTATCAAAGATGTAGCTGTGGGAATCTCAAGTAGTTGATGATTGAGATAAACTGGAAATTGCCCTCCACCATGAAATAATTTATCTTGCATCACATCATATATGATTGCGAATTGACCTACACCATCTTCAAAATATGCCAAAAGTATGGAAAAGTCATTCTTTTGAGCGATAAAATTCGTTGTCCCATCAATCGGATCCAGCACCCATACCTTTCCCTCTTTTATGGAACCAGTTTGTCCACCTTCTTCACCAAATACGCTATCCATTGGAAATTCCGAAAGAATCTTTTGGCTCAATTGGTCTTGTACCTGTTTATCTAAGTGCGTGACTAAATCTTGAGGATTGGTTTTTTCATCTATAACAAGAGGGTCATCTAAATGATCACGTAAGAACTCACCCGCTTCAAGAATAATCTGCTTAGCAAAATGATATTTAGTTTCCAAATCGGATCATTCCTTTCTGTTTTTCTTGGGCAGCCTTTACAACTCGATAGCTAGAGTAACCTGACGCTTCCTCGAAATCTCGATCAATTTGTCTTTCTTGCCCTTTGCTTCTTACAACTTCTTTAAACTTTTTATACTGTTCAAGAACGAGTCTTGCTTCTACACCCTTTTCATATGCTTCTTCCACTCTATTCAAAAAAGAAAGCACTGAGGAAATTTCCTCTGTGCTCCATGAAAAATCAAGCGGATATGAGTATTGTTTATCCATGTCTCTATCCTATTTCTGCTCGTAATGTTGCATTCTTTAATTCTTGCTTGCGATAGTTTCGCGGTAGAAATGCCCGAATTTCATCCTCATTAAACCCTATCTGCATCCGTTTTTCATCAAGGATAATCGGACGCCGAAGTAAACTCGGATATAGCTCGATTAACTCAATGAGCTGTCTCACGGACAGTTCATCCAGGTCAATATCTAACTTTTGAAACACTTTTGATCGTGTTGAAATTAAATCATCGGTGCCATTTTCTGTCAGTGATAAAATTTGCTGTAATTCATCTGCAGTTAACGGACTAGTCATAATGTTATGCTCATTAAAAGGCACCTCGTGGCTAGTCAGCCATGCTCTAGCCTTACGACAACTCGTACAACTTGGTGACAAAAATAAGGTTATCATGCCCGTCCATTCCCTTCTATGCAAGCTTTTCTAATATATTATATCTTATTTTGTTGTTTTTTTCAATAGGGAATCAAAGGGATTATATTAATTTTTCATAAAATTTAATGACTTTTAACACAAATTTATTAGCAAATTCTTTGAAATCTATAGGTTTACTTACTTGTCCAATGCAAGGCGTAGCTTTCATCGGACTTCATCTGCTCCATCAAACCTTCAATCCCATCAAACTTGACCATATCTCGAATTTTTTCAAGCCAAAAAATCGTCATTTTTTCTCCGTAGATAAAGCGGTCAAACCCAAAAATATGGGCTTCTATCCGCAGCTCAGTTCCATCAAAGGTCACATTTTTCCCAACGCTTGTCATAGCTCGATAGCGTTTTCCATCTACTTCGACTTCAGCGACGTAGACTCCCTCAGATGGTAAATGGACACGGTCAAAAGGAGCCAGATTTGCAGTCGGATAACCAATAGTGCGTCCTCTGGCATCTCCATGAACAACAATTCCCTCCGTCATAAATGGATAACCTAAAAGTTGATTAGCTAGAGAGACATCCCCTGACTGGATAGCCTGACGAATACGAGTTGAAGAAACTTTTTCTCCCCTTAAGCTCACTTCACTTACAATTTCTACCTGACCATCAAACAGTTCCATCAAGTCCTGAACATCTGCTCTGCAATTTCCAAAATGATAATCAAATCCAGCAACCAAGGCCTGAGCATTTAACCCTTTCACATACCGCTCAATAAATTCTTCTGGAGTATTACTGGCAAATTCGCTAGTAAATGGCGTCATAACCAGTTGATCCACACCATTTTTCTCCAATAAGAGATAGCGCTGTTCCTGACTTGTTAAATGTAGCAATAGTTCTGGAGTAAAACGAGAAAATGCCAACCTAGGCGATTCTGGATAGGTCAAAACAGTTACCGTCAGCCCTCGCTCATCTGCAACCTTTCGTGCACGTTCAAAAAGGGCTTTATGCCCCAGGTGAATTCCGTCAAAATAGCCAAGTACCAAAACAGTTGGTTCTTCTTTTTGCAATTCGTTAAAATCTTTAATTATTCTTATATTCATGTCTTTTATTTTATCACAGTTATTGAGAAATTTCTTAGACCAAAACCTTGCTCGGTTTGTACAGCTGGTCGCGTTTTTCAAAAATAGCAATCAACTGACCATCATGAAAGCCTGCTAAGCGCTCTGCTTCTGCATTCAATTCTACAAATCGACCAAATGTAGCATCTTGCACCTGCTCTTCTTTCAATTCTACAACAGGTAAATCCCCGATACCACGTTCAATAGGTTGGAGAAATGAAAAATCATTTTCAGCTACCATCGAAGAAATTTCTTCCAAAGTCAAGGCGTCCGCTAGGTCCATTCCTGCTGAACCAGTTCGTTCCAGCTTGGACATGTGGCTGGCGTAGCCTAACTTAGCCCCTAAGTCAACAGAAAGAGTACGGACATAGGTGCCCTTTCCACAACGAACTCGGAAGGTAAAACGTGCACAGTCATCTGCCAACTCAATTTGGCTGGTACGTTCAAAACTGTAAATCTCAATTTGGCGTTGAGGACGCTCAACTTCTTCACCTGCCCGTGCGTATTCGTAGAGTTTGCGGCCATTGACCTTGACAGCTGAATACATAGGCGGAATCTGGGTAATCCTTCCGACAAAACTGGCCATAGCCTCATCCACTGCCTGCTCTGCTATGTCCAAAACAGGCGTCCGCTCAACAAGGTCGCCCGACGCATCTTCGGTCGTGGTTGAGTAGCCGAGGGTAATCTCCCCCTCGTAAATCTTGCCCTCTTCCTGCATATACTCAATCATACGCGTGGCCTTGCCGACTGCGATGGGCAGAACGCCTGTCACATCTGGGTCCAAGGTCCCCCCGTGACCAATCTTCTTCTCCTGCAAAATCTTGCGGAGCTTAAAAACAACATCGTGCGAGGTCATACCTGCTTCTTTATTAACGTTAATAATTCCTGAAATCATGTTCTCATTATAACACAAAAGACCGCTCTAGTGGGCGGTCCGCTATCAATCACTCATCGTAGAAACGATAACTACCAAAGGTTGTACCTATCAAATTCTCAAGTTCCTTGTGAATACGTCGCATGGTTCCAGAAGGTGCTGCTTCATATGTAACCGCCTCATCAATACCGACCTCTTCCTCTTCATCATATCATAAGAGAATATCAACGGCGCGTCATGATAATCTTTATCTCCTAATTTTAGAGTAGAGCATTCCAATAATTTAATTTCTTTCAAAAACTCTCTATATTTATTCACCTTGCTTTTACGAATGGGAGTAAAATCTACTGAATCCTCAACTAGTCCATCTTTACCTATTTTTCTCCTCAATGATGATAAAAACTAGATATACTAAATATCCCGATGAAAATCGCTATCAATCTCAAAAAATGGTTGAATATCCTGGACATACTCCAAAACGCCTTGAAACTCTCCTTGGTCATCACGCACTGCCTTATAGACCACATAGACAAACTTGCCCATGCTCTCGGACTTGAACCACATGGTGACCTGGTCTTTTTGCCCTGTGCGGAGCAATTCAAAAATCTTCTTGACCTTGTCTAAGATTTTGGGTGGATGGCAGAGCTCCACACGGCGTCCAATCTGGCTTGGCGTTCGTTTGAAAATCATGTCTTCAACAGGGTGGCTGTCATTATAGTATTGGAAAATGTCGTCCTTGTTGACAAAGGTAAGTTCCAGCGGTAAATGGTTGAGAATGAGATTGGCCTGCTCGACAGACAAGTAACCATTGCCAAAGGTCTGCGGGCTGGTCCTATCCTGAACAGTTTCCGATTTCTCCTTGGGTGTGAAGGTAATGGTGAAGTGGCCTTCTGGTGTATCAATAATCTGCTGGTTTGACCCTGCTGGCTGCGGAGAAACTCTGTCTGCTGCCTGCTCTGCTATTTCCCCAAAAGTCTCCCGATGGGGCACCCACTTGGCTGTCGGCTTGACAATGGCGTAGCCGTAGGCGTCGCTGTCCGCTGCCACTTGGAGCCAGTCGTCCTGAGTGAAAATCTCCAGCAGAATCATGAGGAGAATGGCCTCTTCCTTGAAAATCATCTCTTCAAATTCCTTGGTAAAGACTTCAAAATGGGCCTTTGTTGCCACTAGGTCGCCGCTTTCGAGAGTTTTTCGAGCCGTCTTGAAGAGATCGCGAATCTCGTCGTCCACACCCCACATGACCTTAGGCGGTGAATCATGACCGTACCGCTCCATAATCGGAAAGAAGACCTTTTCCTTGCGCGTGTAGTGGTTTTCAAACTGCCCCAAAAGGTCAAACTGGCGTGTCAAACCTTGCAGAAGCTGGTCTTTCAGCTCCGCATCCTCTGTCTGCCCATACTGGTCGATGATACGGCGAATACGTAAAAGAGCTGCCCGCAGTGCCAGGTTTTCCTGCTTAAAGACATAGACAGGGTGCCCCTCCTGGTCCATATCCGCCACTTCCACATCCGCAATGGCTCCTTTGAAGAGGTTAGCGTGGATATTGCAAAGGCCCATGACATCTTCAAAGGTGATCCCCGTGTCGCTGGACATAAGTTCATGCTCCATCATGGATATTTCCAGGGCAGAAACTCCCGTGAAATGCTGATTAAACTGGTCTTGAACAGACTCCGGACTGGCACCATTGTGCAGTTCTAAGAGAATATTCTTCAAAATATCAATCCGTTGGTCTTTCATACTTCTCCTCCTATTACCTCATAGCCGTTGCATTCCAAGACCTGTTGAATACGGTCTAGCGAAATCTTGGTCATCTTAGATCCTGTCCTCAGACTAGTCACCTTACCAACTGTGTTGAGCATGGCTGGATTAGCCAAGGGCTTGAAACCAAGCTCTAGCAGAATCTCCTTGACTTCTGGGTGCTGGTTGATAATCTCTGCAACAGGCAGATTTAGGTCAATGGTGTTCATTTATGTTCTCCTTTCAACGCCTCAAACTTAGCTTTCATGGTTGGGTTATTGCGGGTTAGTTTTTTGACGGAGACGTCGTCTAGTTTATTATTGGCTAGGCGAAGCTGGTTTTCGCTGGTGGTCAGGGCTGCCTTGACAGCTTCCATTCGCTTGATTGCCTTGTCGATTTCATCAATAGCTTTTTGGAAATTGTTGCTGGCCGATTGATAGTTTTTTGCAAAAGCATTCTTGAATATTTCCAAATCTTCTTCAAAATGAGTAATATCGATATTCTGCTCCTTAACCAAGGCTAACTCCTGCTGGTATTGCAGACTATTAAGCGCAGCATTTCGTAAAATTCCGATTAATTGGATAAAGAACTGTGGTCGAATAACATACATCTTCTCATATTCATGACTAACATCCACAATCCCTGTATTGTAATAGTCATTGTCCGCCTCTAACATGCTAACTAATACAGCATATTCGCATTTTTTCTCCCTACGGTCCTTATCCAACTCCTTAAAGAAATCAGCGTTTTTATGCTTGGTCTTGGTCGTATCCGCCTCATTTTTCATTTCGAACATGATGGAAATAAATTCCAAACCCGACTCGTCAAAATCACGGAAGATGAAATCTCCTTTTGAACCGGACACTGATACATCGTTGTCCTTCGCAAATTTGGCTCGAGGAAAAGCATAGGAACGAACCTTGTTAAACTCCGCCTCAGCAAATTGCTCCAAGCTCTCTCCAATTGCCTTTGTAGACTGCTGGGCCTTGAAATTTTTGTAAAATTCCACCTGCTCATCCGCGGCCTTAAGCCGTACTTCGTACTCCTGACGAGTGGTTGCCAGGGCTAACTCTTGCTTTTGTTCCTGCAAAACCAAAGCATTTTGCGCCGCATCCCGCTCCTTCTCCACCTGAGCTACCGCCTGCTGCAACTCCAAGTCCTTGGCAAGACCGATTTGCCCCAACTGAGCCTTAAGTTCTTGGATTTCTTGGTCTTTTTTAGAAATGGCAGAGCTGAGTTCGAGTTCCGTCTGACTAGCAAATGTATCAAGTTTTGCGGTCAGTTCCAGAATCTCCTTATCCTTATCACTCAATCTAGCCTGCAAATCATTTTCAGCCCGCTGAGCCAATAGTTCTGTCTCACGCGCCAATCGTTCATGGATTTCTTTATCAAATTCCGCACCACGCACCTGAGCTAAGAGTTGACTGTATTCTGTTTCATTGACCTGAAAGGCCGTCCCACAATGAGGGCAGGTAATATTATGAGTCATCTTTTTCTCCTCTAATCAGTAATCTTTCAATTTTTCTTCTAAAAACAATATCCACTTCTCCCGTAAGTTTTTGCGCTCAGGTAAGTCCTCTAGATGTAAGAGCGCCTGTATGCATTCGTTCTGAACGAGCCAACCAGTCATGTCTTTTTGAGCGTTCGCAAATTCATTACCAAAATCTTCTGGAATTCGTTCCTCAAAAGAAATCAAGGTCCGATTTTCTAGTTGAGACATTGTAAATGAAACAATTGCTGAATCCCACGTGTAGGCAATTTTCTGGTTTTCTCGATAGTCAAGAAGAACCATCACTTCACAGAATCCTTCCATTTCAAAAACCATCTTATCGCCCTCAACTCTCAACTGTGGAAACCAGCGTACAAAACCAGAATCGGTCGCTAGCAGATTCCACGTTTCAGCCAAACCAGCTGGAACAATATAAGAGATAGTTAGTAAATAGGTATCTAATTCTTTCTGGACATTAATCTTCAAACGTGACTCCTCTTCTATTTTCTTATTATACCAAAAAACACCGGCCAATAACCGATGTTCATTAGCTGTCTATAATTTTTTAATCATGTCCAAACAAGGGAGCTATTCATTCCAAAGGATTGAAGAAATAATATCTTGATAAAAGCGACAATCTGTTCTCTTTCCTTCATCAACTATTTCTACCTATTGAAACACGGTTTACGTGGCCCATGCTCCAAGATTTGTTTTCCAAGTGAAGCTAGATTCTCTTGGCACACAATGAACATTGCTATCTTTGCTATAGCTCTATTTATTAATACTTTTATTTCAATCATTTATCACCTAATCTATTTTACTATACAGAATAGGATTAACTATTTCAATCATTCCTCTCCCGATTTGTGCTATACTAGTCTTATTGAATACAAGGAGGATATTATGATAAAACTCATCGCCCTTGATATGGACGGAACGCTTTTAAATGAAAAAAAAGAGTTGAAACAAGCAGAGATTGACGCTATACATAAAGCTGTTAAAGCTGGTGTCACAGTGGTTTTATGCACAGGACGTCCTTTAGTTGGCGTCAAACCCTTTGTCAAACAACTAGGGTTTGATACGGAAGAAGAATATATCATTGTCAATAATGGTTGTTCGACACATGCTACAAAAAATTGGGCCTTAGTTGACTGGGAGGAATTAGCTATTTCAGACGTTGAATATCTCAGTACCTTCACAACTAGTGATGCTGTCCAAATCTCCCTTTTTGATGAAGAGGATTACTTTGTATTAGCAGGACAAGCAAATGCGACAGTGTCCTTAGATGCTGGATTAGTTGGTATGAAACCATTACCAATTGATCTTACAGAGGCTACATCAGGTAAACATCGTTTCTTCCAAGCCATGTTTGTTGGTGAAAAAAATGCCATTGATGCATTTGAAAATCAATATCACACTTTGCTCAGCCAACGCTATTCCACCGTTCGTTCACAGGACTATCTCTTGGAAATTCTACCAGATGGAGCAAGCAAAGCATCTGGTTTGAAAAAGCTAGCGGACCGCCTCAGTATTCTTCCTGAGGAAATTATGGCAATAGGTGATGCCAACAACGACCTTGAAATGATAGCATTTGCAGGTCTGGGAATCGCCATGGGCAACGCCAATGAACAAGTCAAGGCTACTGCCCAAGACATTACAGATACCAATGAAAACAATGGTGTAGCAAAAGCCATTGAAAAACATATTTTGAACAAATAAGGAGACAACATGAAATACCCTACACTTTTAGACCGTTTTTTAGTTTATGTCAAAGAAAATACACGCTCTGATGAAAGCTCAACAACTACACCTTCTACCTATAATCAAGTTGAGTTTGCACAAAACATTCTCTTGCCTGAAATGGAACGCATTGGTTTACAGAATGTTCACTATCTACCAAATGGTTTTGCGGTAGGAACACTACCTGCCACTGATCCAAGTTTAACACGCAAAATTGGTTTCATTGCCCACATGGATACGGCTGATTTCAACGCAGAAGGTGTCAACCCACAAATCATCGAAAACTACGACGGCAATTCAATTGCCTTGGGCACTTCTGGCTATGAATTGCATCCAAAAGACTTCCCACAACTTGCCAACTACCAGGGTCAAACCCTGATTACCACAGACGGTACTACCTTGCTAGGATCTGATGACAAGTCAGGAATTGCAGAAATCATGACAGCAATTGAGTACTTGGTGCAGAACCCTGACATCAAACACTGTGAAATCCGTGTCGGATTTGGTCCTGACGAAGAAATCGGTGTCGGTGCAGACAAGTTTGATGTGGAAGATTTTGATGTAGACTTCGCCTATACGATGGATGGTGGACCGCTAGGCGAGCTCCAGTACGAGACCTTCTCAGCTGCAGCTGCTAAAGTTGATTTTCTAGGACGCAATGTGCACCCAGGTTCAGCCAAAGATCAAATGATCAACGCTTTCCAACTAGCTATCGACTTCCACAATGCTCTTCCTGAAGAAGACCGCCCTGAAAAAACGGAAGGCTATCAAGGCTTCTTCCACTTGATGAACATGGAAGGTAGTGTTGACACCGCTTCAACTAGCTACATCATCCGTGACTTTGAGGAAAAAGATTTTAAGGCACGTAAACAACTCATGCTGGACATTGCTGAGGAAATGAATGCCAACTTTGACACTCCACGCGTCATTGTCCACTTGCATGATCAGTACTATAATATGAAGAAAATCATCGAAAAAGACATGACTCCAATCAACATTGCTAAAGAAGTTATGGAAAATCTTGGTATCAAACCTCTCATTGAACCTGTTCGCGGGGGAACAGATGGGTCTAAGATTTCTTTCATGGGCATTCCAACGCCAAATATCTTCGCAGGTGGTGAAAACATGCATGGCCGTTTCGAATTCGTTAGTCTTGAAACCATGGAACAAGCTGTTGACGTCATCCTTGGAATTGTTACTTCTAAATAAGATTTAAATCGGTTATCAAATGATAGCCGATTTTTTAAAATGTTTAAAAAAATATATAAAAAATGCAAAAATATATTGTATTATTGAACTAATACTATTATAATGGAATTATCAAATAGAAATGGAGAATTATTATGACAGACGAAACATTACTACAAGGTATTCTTATCGGTATTTGGGGAACAGCACTTCTTTTCTCAGTTATTTGGTATATCTTGGTTGCTATTTCAAACTACCTCCTTTTTAAAAAAGCAGGCTATGCAGGTTGGAAATCATTGATTCCATTTTACAATCTCTATATCCAACAATGTATCACATTTGGCTATGAAAAAAGATGGTTCATCCTCCTTTTACTGATTCCACTAGTAGGACCTCTATACGGCATCTATCTGGTTTACTCTTTTGGCCGTAGTTTTGGACTATCAGCCCTACAAGCTGTCTTGTATGTTTTCTTTACACCAATCTTCAACCTCTTCCTAGCCTTCAATGACGGAAGTCGTTACCAAGGCCCGCAGGAATTCTTTATTGATTAATATATTGGAAATAAGACTTGCGAAACAAGTCACTATCGTAGAGTACGACAAGCCGAAAGTGACGATGTATCAAAGCCAAATCAAATGACTAAACCTTGAAATGAGAAAGTAACAGAGCTATATCTATAGCTTAATGACGCAAACACAGTTCTCCCTATTTCCAACCTTCAAGATCTCCCAGATAGCTGAAACTAGGCTACTTTTGATTTTCATTGAGTACAAGATAGATTTTAAGCCCTCGCACAAGCAAAGGCTTTTTTATACGAATAGAAAAATCAGAAGTACCATCACAGCAAGACTAACCAGTATAGATAAGGAATTGACATTCGCAGGTTCTGCAGAACGGCTTCCTAATTTTAATGCATAAATTGGTGACATGACCGAAATTGGAGATGCTAAGCACACCAGAAGCATCATTTTCATAGACTGCTCAATTGGGAATAGAAAATAGATGAGGGCCCCCATCAAGATATTGGCCCCTACTCGCAGAAACAAGAGGTAGGACAATCGACCAATTTCCTTCCAATTCAGTTTTAAATCAAGGAGGATTCCCAACATCAGCATCGCTAAAAATGGATTGGCATTGCTAGCAATCGTCAAAGTAGAGAGAATTTCTTGTGGAAGTTGTATGGATAAACTAGCTAGTAAAAGACTGACTAAGTATACCATTAGCGGAATTGAGCGAGTAATGTTTTTTATAAATGATGTAACAGACATCCCTTCTTTTTCTACATCAATTCCAGTTGCAATACTGTAATTTCCTCCTAAAACCATAATTGCATTTCCTGCATCAAAGACGATAACACTTAGCAAACTGCTCGCTGGAAAGAAGGCTTGAACAAAAGGTAGGGTGAAAGTACCTATATTGTATCCAGATAATTGCATTAGCCCGACTGAGGCTTGATGTCCAGAGTGTTTAGCGTCCCAGTATCCCACTAGATTCAAAAGAAGATTACACAAAATTCCTAAAAGGAATGGGAGATAGAGACTGAGTGATACTTGTGCTGTTGAGGAGGCGATGAATAAGGAAGCTGGCAAAGTTACATTCATGACCAGAGTGGAAAAAATAGTGGCATCTTCTCTTCGGACTATTCCCTGGATTTTTAAAATGTAACCGAGACCTATTACGCAAATAAAACTAAAAGCGCGTGTTAATAATTCAAGTTCTTTCATGGATATAGTATAGCATAGAGAAGTTCATTCTGATAATATATAAACACTTGATTTAGGAAATGATAGAAATTGACCTTCCAAACTATTATATTCCAAAAGCCACAGATTACCTCTACATCTCTACACTAGATGAAGAACTGACTATTCGATAATTGCAAAAAGCCCTCCTCACGGAAGGCTTTTTAGCTTAGTTGAATAATAAGATTGAAATGAGGGTTAGGATTGCTGGCCCTCCCTGGGTCAAAAGGATTTTAGGACTAGAAGTCGCTGCTCCGTAGCCTGCCGCTCCAATAACAAACAAGACAAAAATAGTTGTCACTTCAAGGTTGCCTGTGAAAATTCCATACAAGAGAAAGACAGCTAATAAACCATTATAGATTCCTTGATTCTTAAATAGAGTGGTCACAGATTTACGTTGCAACTCATCCTTGGCCATATTGAAGACACGGCTTGTAGAATTTGAATGGGTCGCAAAGGTTTCCAAATACATGATATATAAATGTTCAATAGCTACGATACTAGCTAGAATAATGGTAAAAATAGACATAATGTCTCCTCTATAAAAATTAAATAGGTAACTCTTGCAAGCCAATTAGTAGTTTGTCAAGCATGGCAAGAAATTGATTCCTCTCTTCGAGAGTCAGTACTTGGTTCATTGCTTCCTTGATCTCAAGATGATGCGCTGGAGGGGCAGAAATCAGTGCTTCTCGAGCCTGCTCAGTCGGCCATACAAGTACTTCTCTCTGATTCTTAGGATTTCGTTCACGACTAATATAGCCTTGTTCTTCTAACAATTTCAGATGCCTAGTAATGGCTGCCCGATCAATCTGAAGTCGCTGCTGTAATGCTAATTGATGCATCGGGGCATCCTCCAACAATATCCCTAATATCGTGTAGCGTGTCAAGCTGATTCCCAATTGCTTTTCAAATAGATTAGAAATCGATTCATCAGCCACTTTCAATCTGTATAACAAATCTTCCATTTCTTGCATAGATTTACCTCATTTGATTGATTCGTCAATCATTGATAAATCAATTATACTACAATCCGACTAATTTGCAATTTATTTGCTTATCTATCAAAAAAATGTGTTTCCTATACCTATATTTTGTTATAATGAAGGAAAACAAGCGGAAGGATGCATTGATGGAAAACACTCCTAGACTAAATTTGGTCATAGATGTACTCATGCTTGCTGGTGCTATTTTAGCGCAAAGCGGAGCTGAAATTCATCGAGTAGAGGATACAATGATTCGGATTGCACATTCACAAGGAATTGAACAGGCAAATGTACTAGCTATACCAGCCGCAATCTTTTTCTCCATTGATCATACAAACATTTCCCGCATGAAACGTATTGTCAAATCACAATACGATATGCAGAAAGTTTGTGATGTCAATCAGGTCTCTCGCTCTCTTGCCAATGAAGAAATTAGTTTGGAAGAGGCTTGGCAAGAGCTAAATCGAATTAAACAACAAAAACCACCATATAATAAAATCCAAGTAACCTTGGCTGCAGTGGTCGCTGCTCCTTTTTTTACTATTATGTTTGGTGGATCGCTTTTAGATGCTGCAGGCGCGGTCCTTGCTACAGCCCTAGCTTTTCCTCTTTCTCTCATAGTAGATCGCTATATTAGTATTGACTTTGTCACAACTTTTGTTGGCGCTTTTGTGTTCTCGCTCACATCCTACATACTAAGTAGCCATACGAACCTTGCCATCAATCCAAACCTGATTAACGCTGGTGCGGTCATGCCATTTGTACCTGGCATTGCATTCACAAATGCTGTGAGGGACCTGATGACCAACCATATTAATACTGGTATGACTAAGTTCTTTCAAACTGCGCTGATTATTTTATCACTTGGTGCTGGAACTACAGTCGCCCTGATGCTTGTGAGGTAAGGTATGACTTCCATTAATTTTTTATTTCAGGCGATTGCATCTTATATCGCTATTGCTACTTTTTTAGTTGTTCTCAATGTTCAAAAGAATATGTTGATTCCGGGTGGTCTTCTAGGTATGCTTGTTTGGCTTATTTATCTTTTACTATTGGAACCAACAAATGTCTTGATTGCTACCTTTTTCGCAGCAATTATCGGATCCTGTGTCAGTCAGATCATGAGTATTTGGTTAAAAACACCCTCCGTCATCTTTTCATTGGCTATACTTGCTCCACTTGTTCCGGGTTACCACGCATACATGTCTACTACCTATTTTGTATCAGGCGAATATGCTCAAGCCCTCACCAATATTACAACCGTATTAACACTAGCTTTGGTTATACCAATTGGTATGGCAAGTGGCACTATCTTATTACGCCTTTATAAGGTCATGAATGCTCATAAAAATTTAATCTAACTCCTTGAAAACAGGGGGGCTTTTTGTTACAATGAAAACTTATTAAAGGAGATGCCATGAACCAAACTGTTTCCAATCTAAAACTTGCCGAACGTGGTGCCTTACTATCGATAGGTACCTATATTGTCTTGTCAATCATCAAACTGACTGCAGGTCAAGTCTTTCATTCAGATGCCCTGCGAGCAGATGCCTTCAATAATATTTCCGATATTATTGGAAATGTCGCCGTACTGGTTGGATTGAAAATGGCCCAAAAACCTGCTGACACTGACCATAAATTCGGACATTGGAAAATGGAAGACCTTGCTAGTTTGATGACTTCTTTCATCATGTTCGTCGTTGGTTTTCAAGTCCTCTATGATACCTTACAAAAAATAATTAGTAATTCTCCAGTCGAGGTAGACATAATGGGGGCAATAGTAGGTATTTTCTCCGCACTCGTTATGTTGGCCGTATATTTTTATAATAATCGCCTAGCGAAAAGAGTTCATTCTAAAGCACTTGAAGCTGCTGCTAAGGACAATCTATCTGACGCTGTCACCTCCATTGGAACTTCTATGGCAATCTTTGCTGCAGCCTTTAACTTCCCAATTGTTGATAAAATTGCTGCTATCATCATCACCTTTTTCATTCTAAAAACTGCATATGATATTTTTATGGAGAGCTTCTTCACACTCTCAGATGGTTTTGATGAAAACTTATTGAAAAAATACGAAGAGGATGTTCTCAAACTTCCTAAAATTGTTTCTGTCAATTCACAACGTGGTCGCACCTATGGTGCAAATATCTATCTGGATATTGTCCTCGAAATGAATCCGGATCTGTCAGTTTATGAAAGTCATGAAATAACCGAACAGGTTGAGCAACTCCTAACATTCAAACATGGTGTTTTTGATGTAGATATACACGTAGAACCATCTGAAATTCCACACGATGAGATGTATGAACACGTCTATGATAAACTCTTCCGATTTGAAACAGAGATACAAGCACATGCAACTGGATATGAGACTTTAATTGATGAGAACTACCTTCTCATCGATGCCAAAGGTCGGTATCAAGATAAAACTCAAATGCTTGAAAGTCACCCTATTCAAACAAACTATCTTTCCAACTATCAGATGATTTCTATTAGTCAAAAGTCTAAACTAGTTACATTTGAAATTGGCGACTTTGTTCACGCATCCCTCTGGCGTCGTCATGAAAATTGGACTGTCATATTCCACCAGATTTCAAAGAAACAAGCCTAGTCGAACGACTGGCTTTTCTTTTGCACCAAAAAAGAGCACTAGGCTCTTTTATTTATATTTTTAGTTTTTTACTGCATCAGTTGCCACATCATCTCCAAACCATTTTTGAGAGATTTCTTGGAACTGACCTTCTTTGTACAATTCAGTAAATGCTTTATTGATATTTTCTACAAGTGTCGTATCTGACTGACGAGCTCCGACAGCGAATGCTTCATTTTCAAAACCAGCATCAATGATATTATAGTCATCAATGATTCCCTCTTGTTGCAAGTAATAATTAGCATATACTCGGTCAATCAAGAGACCATCAATACGATCATTTTTCAAGTCAATCAAGGCTTCATTGAATGTTGCATATTGGCTCGCATCATTATTTTGCACAATATCTTTTAGGAAAGCAGGCTGGCCTTCAAATACTGAATATCCTGAGGAACCGGCTTGCGCACCCAACACCTTGTCTTTCATATCAGATACCTTACTGATGTTGGAAGATTTTTTGGTGACAAGAACTTGTTGATTGTCCATGTAAGGATTGGTGAAAAGAACTTTATCTTTCCGTTCGTCAGTAATTGAATACCCATTCCAAATTAAATCGATATTGCCATTCGTTAATTCCGTTTCCTTCAAGTCCCAGTCAATTGGCTGCCATTCAACAGTTATTCCATATTTTTCAAAAACAGCATTTGCTAAATCAATATCAAAACCTGTGTAAGAACCATCTGTTTGTTCAAATCCCATAGGAACGAAGGTTTTATCAAACCCAATCGTAATAGATTTTTCAGATTCGTAGGTAGACCAGTTATCTGATTTGGTTGCTGAGTCGCTAGACCCACATGCTACTAAAGCGAGACTCGATACGAGAGCAACTGCTCCTAAAACAATCTTTTTCATATTCATCATTTTAATTACCTCAATGTTTTGGTTCAATTTTGATGATTTCATCTGCGATATTTTCAGCAAACTGCATATCGTGAGTCACCACGATTTGCGTTATACCTGTCGCCCGATTTTCAAGAATCAGTTTTTCAACTTCTTTTCTCAATTCGGGGTCCAAGGCTGAAGTTGGTTCATCATAACCAATAATCTCAGGATCAATCATCATAGCACGGGCTAGGGCCACTCGTTGCTTTTGTCCACCCGATAAGGAAAATGGATAAGCAGTCGCATGGTTGGCCAACCCAAGAGTATCCAATAGTTTACGGGCCTTGTCTTCCGCATCTGAACGAGACATGTTCTGTGTCTTTATTGGTGAAAGAATCAAATTTTCCAAAACGGATAAGTGTGGAAAAAGCTGGAAATCTTGAAAGACAAAGCCCAGCAAATGTCGTTTCTCTAATTCTTCAAGCGGTAGAGTTTGACCATTGTAAATCAATGTTCCTGAATCAATTGTTTCCAATCCTGCCAACATCCTCAATAAGGTCGTTTTACCACCACCTGATTGACCAACAACAGCTACAATTTTCCCCTCAGGAATAACTAAATCATAGTTGGAGAAAATCTGTTTGTTACCAAAACGTTTTGTAAGATTACGTAATTCTAACATGGCTTCCTCCTATCTATAGTAGTCAAATTTCTTTTCTACCTGTTTAGAAACGAGAGTCACAACTCCAATCATCAAAAGGTAGATAGCACCTGCAATAAACATTGGTGCTAGGCTAGCATCTCGGTTGGCAGCCGTTCGACTAGCTAGCAAGAGATCGCTCACCCCAAGAGCATAAACCAATGAAGTGTCCTTCACTAATGTCATTACTTCATTGAAAACACTAGGTAGTACTATTTTTACTACCTGTGGTAAAACAATATATCGAATCGTCTGAACGGGTGTAAATTTTAATACTTTAGCGGCTTCGTATTGGCCGGCAGGGATGGCTTCAATCCCCCCTCGGAAAATTTCTGAGAAATAAGCCGCATAATTTAGGGTGAAAGCAAGAATAACCGCTGGCATTCGATCAAAAGTAATACCCACACTTGGTAAAACGTAGTAAACAAAGATTAATTGTAACAGCAATGGTGTTCCACGCATAATTAGTACATAGATATGCAATAACCACTGCAAGGGTTTAAATCGAATCTGCATCAAAAACGCAAAAACTGCTCCTAAAGGCAGGGATAAAATTAATACGAAAAAAAATACCTGCAAGGAGACAACCGCCCCACTCAATAGGCTGGGTAGGACTTCCAAAACATAATCCATAGAGCTCTCCTAAAAGAATTAGTAGGTTCTAGTATATCAAAAAATATCCTTTATTTCAAAGAATTTTTAATAAATTCTCCATCGGATTGTATATTTTTGCAAAAAGAGCCTGAAAACTTTAAAAAACGGATTTTGATTGCTTTGAACAGTGAAAAGGGCTGCGGAGAGCCCTTTTCAGCTTATCTCCTAAAAACAAGAAAGAGATAAAGAAAGAGAGAACGAAGTTCGTCCTCTCTAGGTGTTAGCTTTTCATCTACCCACTACAGTTGACAAAGAGCCGAAGATTTGGATTCACCAAACCTCCTCTACAAATTATTCAACTGTTACTGATTTCGCCAAATTACGTGGTTTATCGACGTCCAAACCGCGCTGTAATGTTGCATAGTAAGCAATCAACTGTGTTGGAACGACCATAGCAATCGCTGACAAGAATGGATGAACAGTTGTAACAGTGATGTCATCTTCTTCCTTAGCTACTGCTTCATCTACTATTGTCAAGACATTGGCACCACGCGCCACTACTTCCTGGATATTGCCTCGAGTATGACTTGCGAGATGTGGATGATTTGAAATCAAGGCCAAAACTGGAACACCATCTTCAATCAATGAAATGGTACCGTGTTTCAATTCACCTGCCGCAAAACCTTCACATTGGATGTATGAAATTTCTTTCAATTTCAAGCTTGCTTCCATAGAAACGTAATAGTCACTTCCACGTCCAATGTAAAATGCATTACGAGTTGTAGCTAACAATTTTTCCACTTTTTCAGCAATCACATCTTTTTCTGACAAGCTAGCCTCGATGGATTGTGCAACGATTGACAATTCATGTACCAAATCAAAATCTTTTGCGTAGGCATTGCCATTTGCATCACCGACAGCCTTAGCCAAAACTGCCAAGGTAGCAATTTGGGCAGTATAGGCTTTTGTAGAAGCTACCGCAATTTCTGGACCTGCATGGAGCAACATAGTGTAAGTTGCTTCGCGTGACAGTGTTGATCCTGGTACATTGGTTACTGTCAAGCTTGGAATGCCCATTTCATTAGCTTTAACCAATACCTGACGGCTATCAGCAGTTTCCCCTGACTGGCTAATCATGACAAAGAGCGGCTTTTTACTCAAAAGCGGCATATTGTAGCCCCACTCTGATGAAATTCCAAGCTCTACTGGTGTATCCGTCAATTTTTCCAAGAAGTCTTTTGAGGCAAATCCTGCGTGATAGGAAGTTCCAGCAGCCAATATATAGATACGGTCAGCTTCTTGTACTGCCTTTATAATATCCGCATCAACCGTTACCTGACCAGCTTCATTAGTATATGCGCTAATCAATTTACGCATAACAGTTGGTTGCTCATCAATTTCCTTGAGCATATAGTATGGATAAGTTCCCTTACCAATATCTGACAAATCAAGCTCAGCTGTATAACTTCCACGTTCAATCGTATTGCCATCATAGTCCATGACTTCAACACTATCTTTTTTCACGACAACCAATTCCTTATCGTGAATTTCCATATATTCACTTGTCTCACGAATCATAGCCATGGCATCTGAGCAAACCATGTTATAGTCATCGCCCAATCCAATCAAAAGCGGAGATTTATTTTTGGCAACATAGATAGTATCTGCATCCGTAGCATCAATCAAGGCAAAGGCATATGAACCTTGAATAATCTTCAATGCTTTTTTGAAGGCTTCTAGAGTTGACAAACCTTCCTCAACAAATTGACCAATCAAGTGGACAGCAATCTCAGTATCTGTTTGTCCTTTGAAACTGTGGCCTTCTAAAAAATCATTCTTCATTTCTAGATAGTTTTCAATCACACCATTGTGTACGAGAACAAAACGACCAGTTTGTGATGTATGAGGGTGAGCATTGTCTTCAGTCGGTTTTCCATGTGTTGCCCAACGTGTATGACCAATTCCTGTTGTTCCTTCAGTCTTATCGCCAAGCTTTGCTGATAGTTCAGCAATACGGCCGACTGCTTTTACAAGATGCGCTTGGTCCCCATCTGCTACAAAAATACCTGCTGAATCATAACCGCGATATTCCAATTTTTCAAGACCTTGGATTAAGATATCAGTTGCATTTGCATTACCCACGACACCAACGATTCCACACATATTATTTACCTAAGATGTTTACTAACATATTCTTTCATTATCAATAAAATTGGTATAGCCCTATTTCAGGTCAATAAACCAGTAAAAACAGTATACAATAAGCGTTTCTTTTTGTCAACACAAAAATTGGTATAGCCCTTTTCTTTATGTAAGCAAAAAAATAGGACTAGTTTTCGTTTACTAATCCTGTTTTTATAAAACCAAAATCTGAAAGCGGACTAATCCTAAACGTTAATCGACCAATAACATTTTTTTTAGGAATCAATCCAAAAGTCCTACTATCATCTTTATTCGTGCGATTATCATTCAAAACCAAAAAATAATCCCTTGGAATTACTTGAAACTTTCCATCTGTGATGGTAGCCACCGTTAAATCCTCCGTATAATATTCTTGAAATTGAGGATCATCCAAATAAGTTTCATCCACTACGACATCATTTCGATATAATACATCATCCATATAAGTAACTCTCTCATTAGTCATCGCAATGACTCTGCTGACATATTCGTGACCATCAATCTCATACAAAATGAAATCTCCATGTTCAATCGTTGCATTTTTAAATGCAATAATGGAATCATTTTCATGTAAATAAGTGTTTGATTCATCTTTGGTAATTGTTACTGGCTCAAAAAACCAAACACGTAAACCAATGATTCCCGTTAGTAACAATAATAACAATACAATGTGTTTTACAAAATCTCTTTTAACCATAATCTCACCCTTTCACTTAACATTATATCATATTTCAAACTATTTCATTGACGAGATGACGGTAAATTTCAGAAGCAATTACTTGGTTTCCTAGTGGATTCAAATGGAGCCCATCACTATAATACTCATTATGACCTTTTGTTACCGAATAGAGATTTATAACTGGAAGATCCAATTGATTCCCTATTTCAGCAATAATTGTTTGAAGTTCTGCTTCAACAATTTGATTATTCAATCCAAAGCGACTGGTTGGAACGAAAGGTGGAATAACAAGATATACATCTGGCTGACTTGAGAGATTAGCATAACGCTCTGCCATTTCTTTATACTCCCGGACAAACTGTTCTCTATTCCAATAAGGCGCTCGGCTATCATTACTGCCTATCATGATGATCACAATATCCGCTTCGCTATCCAAAGATAACTGAGCATTTTTCTCATTAAAATAAGGAAAATCTGCAGTTGACTGAAGTGAACGCCCACTCAAACCATAATTTGAAACTTGATAATGTGAGCCAAGTTTCTCAGCTAGAATAAAAGGATAGGCATCTTTTTCACGATTCTCTAAGCCATATCCATAAGTCAAACTATCTCCGACTGTTGCAACTTTTACGGCCCCACTTCCAACGGTTAGGACCTCAGGATACATTATATCTGACACACGAACTCCTCAATTTTTCTTATTTCCTATTGTATCATGTTGAAAAAAATAAATAAACTTATGAATTTGTGATATAATTAACTTATGAAAAAACAAGTTATTATTATAGGCGGAGGAATAGTCGGTTCAACAGCTGCCTTCTATCTCTCCCAAGAAGAACAAATTGAGCTTACACTAATAGACTTTGGAGTAGGAACAGCTACTCGAGCTGCTGCTGGTATCATTTGCCCATGGATGGCTCAAAAGAAAAATAAAGACTGGTATAAGTTAACATCCGATGGTGCTGTTTTCTACCGTCAATTGGTAGCCGATTTGGAAAAATCGGGTGCTGCTGAGATTCCCTTCAAACAGACTGGAACTATCGGCCTAAAAAGCAAGCCTGAACTACTTGATAAAATCCAAAAAATAGCGGAGGACCGTCGTGTTGACACTCCAACTATTGGGAAAATCACCCCTTTAATTGGCGCAGAAATCAGCCAGTACCTTCCACCGCTCAAACCCGATTTTTTTGGAATTCATTTAGAAGGTGGCGGTCGTATAGATGGCGGTCGTTTAATCGATATCCTTCAAGAGCAAGTGTTAAAAAATGGCGGAGCGCTTCTACAGGGACAGGCAAAACTGTTAGATGCTAATACAGTCGAAGTAGAACATCAAGTGCTTAGTGCTGACCATATAATCTTAGCCACAGGGGCCTGGTTGCCACATATTCTTGAACCTCTTGGTTATCAAGTGGATGTTCGACCACAAAAAGGACAATTGTTAGAATTAGATACTGAATTCGATACAGATGATTGGCCAGTTTGTATGCCTTACGGAGAGATTGACATCCTACCATTTGAAAATGGAAAAATCATTATTGGTGCAACTCATGAAGATGATATGGGGTACGATTTAGAACTAGACCCTGAAAAAATCCAAGCCATGCATGATAAAATAGCCGAATTCATGCCTGATTTGGCAAATTATCCTGTAGCAAGAACTCGCATTGGAACGCGAGCCTATACTTCAACTTATTCTCCATTCTACGGAAATATTGAGGATATGCCTAATGTCTGGGTTGCTAGCGGTCTAGGTTCGACTGGTTTAACAAATGGGCCAATTATCGGTTGGCAAATCGCAAATGAAATTCTTGGATACGAAACAAACTTTGATCGTACACCATACTCACCTAATAATTATATAAAAAGAGTCAAAAGCTAGCCTTTGACTCTTTTATTTTTCCCTTTATTTAATATATTTGAGAACTGATTCATACTACTTAAAATTGCTAAACATATAAAAACCTACTGTACAACGAATAATCGTTGATACAATAGGCTTTTTCTTTATAGATTATTTTACAGTGCGAACACGCATTGTATTTGTTGAACCTGATACACCAACTGGTACACCAGCAACAATCACAATATTATCTCCGGATTCAACAAGACCTTGCTCTAAAGCAACTTGTTCTGCCAATTCAAACATATCATCAGTTGAGTCTGGTCTTTCAGTTACTACTGGAATAACACCCCAGTTTACCATCAATGATTTTTGAACTTTCTCTGTGAAAGTAATTGCAAGAATGTCTGCATCTGGGCGGTATTTAGAAATTTGACGAGCTGAGAAACCAGTTTCTGTCACAGTTACCACCAATTTGATGTTCATTGAATGACAAGCATCTTTAACTGCAGATGCGATAACTTCAGTTTTAGAAGCACGGTTAAAGTGATCTGAAGTCAAACGACCGTATTCATTCAACAATGTTTGAGCATTCTTAGCAATAGTTGCCATTGTGTGTACTGATTCAACAGGGTATTTACCATTTGCTGACTCCCCAGAAAGCATTGTGGCATCTGTACCATCGATAACTGCGTTGAACACGTCTGAAACTTCTGAACGAGTTGCACGTGGTTTTTCAGTCATTGTTTCCAACATGTTTGTTGCCGTAATAACTGCTTTACCAGCCGCATTCACTTTAGTGATAATCATTTTTTGGTACACTGGAACCATTTCAAACGGTACTTCAATACCCATGTCACCACGCGCAATCATAATACCATCAGCTGCTTCGATGATTTCATCAATATTATCGATACCTTGTTGGTTTTCAATTTTTGCGAACAATTGAACATGATCGTTACCAGTTTCTTTACAGATGTTACGAACTTCTTCAACGTCTTTTGCAGTACGTACAAATGAAATTGCGATGAAGTTCAAACCTTGCTCAAGACCAAAACGAATATCTGCATTATCACGATCTGCAAGAGCTGGGAAAGGAATTTTAGTGTAAGGAATGTTTACACCTTTTTGTTTTGCGATAACACCATCATTTTCAACACCAACGATGAATTCACGAGTTTCTTCGTCTTTTGCGATAACAGTCAATCCAAGCTTACCATCATCAACAAGAATTTGTTTACCAACTTCAACGTCGTCGAACACATCCAAACCACCTGCAACGTTCAAAGCAATCACTTCTTTAGTTGATTTAATACCTTGTTTTGTTGCTACACGCAGTTGGTCACCAGTGGTATAAGAATACTCTTTTGCATCACCTTCGAATAACTCAGTACGGATTTCAGGACCTTTTGTATCCAACAAGAAAGCTACTTTTTTACCAGCAATTTCTTCAGCTCGACGTACAGTTGCCATACGTTCCCCTTGCTCTTGGTGGTCACCATGTGAGAAGTTGAAACGGAATACGTTAGCACCTTCAGTAATCAATTGGGCAATTTTTTGAGCAGATGCTTCAACATCTAATTTTTCGCCCCAGTAACCATCGTCACCAAATTTTTTACCACCGCGGATTTCAACCGCAGGACCAAGAGTTGCAACGATTTTGACACGTTTGTTCATGATAAATAAAACTCCTTTTATAAATAACTGGTCTTATGACCCTTGTTTACAATCTATGATGTGTGACTTATTAGATTGAGATGTCACGATTTAACTTTGCAAGTCCCAAATCGGCTTTATGTGGATTATTGACAATAATCTTTCCATCTTCAGCCAAGCTAAATAATGCACCTTCTTCTGCAGTCCCTAGAATTGGATTTTCAACCATTTCTTCATTTCGAATTCCGACCGCTAAACCACCACGGCCTGCTTTCAATAATTTAACTGCATGTGAGCCCATACGAGATGCGAGCACACGATCACGAGCTGTTGGTGAACCGCCACGTTGGATATGACCAAGTTCAGCTACACGAAGATCACTAACGTCACCAGCTGCTTTCAATTCTTTAGCGAATTGACTAGCCGGCATAACACCTTCTGCCAATACAATGATACTGTGTTTCTTACCATTTTCATAGTCAGATTTAACTTTTTCAACAACATCTTGAATGTCAAATCCTTCTTCTGGGATAATGATAACATCTGCACCAGATGCAATACCTGACCACAACGCAATATCCCCAGCGTTACGTCCCATTACTTCAACAACGAAAGTACGGCGGTGACTTGAAGAAGTGTCACGAATTTTATCGATAGCTTCCATGGCTGTTGTAACAGCAGTATCAAAACCAATAGTGAAATCAGTTCCTACAATATCGTTATCAATCGTACCAGGTAATCCAATTGCTGGGAAACCATGTTCAGTAAGACGCATAGCTCCATGATAAGAGCCGTCGCCACCAATAACTACAACACCTTCAATTCCGTGTTTTTTCAATTGCTCGATCCCTTTTAGTTGACCTTCCAACTTGGCAAATTCTGGATAACGAGCAGAACCAAGGAATGTACCACCACGAGAGATGATATCTCCAACGGAACGGACAGTTAATGGGTGAATTTCTCCAGCTACCATTCCAGCATAGCCATCATTGATACCATATACTTCCATTCCTTCTGAAATTGCTTGGCGAACAACGGCACGAATGGCAGCATTCATACCAGGTGCGTCTCCACCACTGGTTAAAACACCAATACGCTTCATTTCATTTGCTCCTTTAAAATTTCATTTTAACTGCCTTATTATAACATACTTGCAAGGAAGATGCTTGACTTTTTGCTATTTTTCAATGAAAAACCGTTTTCATAACAAATTCTGCCAACTCTTCTACTAATTGTGGTGACTTTACAACGCTAAATTGCTCAACTTTTATTGTTTCGTTCCGATCTTGATAGTGTAATATAACTGGGATGGGGCCTTTGTATCTGTCTAAGATTCGAGCAATCGCAAAATCATTTTCCCGATTTTCTATCAAAATCCAACATTTTTCCTGAGAAACCAATTCCAACTGGTCTAGTACAAGTTGGTGCTGTCCCTCTCTTTCTTGAACCCTTCCCGTGATATAACAGAAACTATTTTCCTTTAATAATGACTGATACTTCCTGTAAGTTTCAGGAAACAAGGTAACATCTAATTTCTGTTTCGTATCAGTCACCTGTAAAAAGGCCATCTGCTCCCCAGTTTTTTTGGTTCGAATAACACGCACAGATTGAATTTGAACCAAAACTGTTGCCTTGCTTTCAGTTTCTAAATCTACAATGTCAGTAAGTCGTTGGGAAGATTGTTTTCGTAATTGAATGAGAGGGTGTGGACTAATTCCCAAACCAATTATTTCTTGTTCCATGTTGTATTTCTCTATATTGGAATAGTCATCCACATGCTTCCAACTATAGGCTTCCTCCGCAAAAAATGTCCCAAATGCTTCCGCAAAAACGAACAGATTTTCAAGATTCTCAACTATTTTCTTCCGATTCGACTCAATCTCATCAAATAAACCAAGTTGTATCAACGGCAATAACTGTTCTTTTTTTCTATATTGATGAGGTAGTCGTAGAATAAAATCTTCGAATGTAATGAATGGTCGATTTTCTATTATCCAAATAGCGAAATCTTTAGATAATCCTTTAATAGTTTTTAGACCCATGTAGATTTTATCTTTCTCAAATTTATCATGGTAGGGAATGGTATTGATGTACAATGGGGCAATCTGAAATTCAAATTGCAAGGCATCATGAATATAACCTACATTCGAATAATTCAACATTACTTCAAAAAATACATCTGGATAATGAGTTTTAAAAAAGGCCATCTGAAAGGCAAGGGCTGAATACGCATAGGCATGACTTCTATTAAAACCATAGCCAGCAAACTTGGCCATCATCGCAAAAATATCTTTGGTTTTTGACTTCTCATGGCCATTCTTTTCAGCTCCTATTAAAAAATCAGCCTCCATCGCTTGCATCTCCTGAGCATTTTTCTTAGACATGGCTCGACGGAGCAAGTCGGCTTTCCCAAGTGTAAATCCAGCATACACTTGAGCAATCTGCATGACCTGTTCTTGATAAAGCATAATCCCGTAGGTCGGTTCAAGAATGGAAGCAATTGATGGATCTAACAAGACGACTGCTTCTTTGCCCTGTTTTCGTTGAACAAAATTCTCTGAATAATCACTCGCACCAGGGCGGTTCAAACTTGTAGTAGCTACGATATCCTCAAAACGAGTAGGTTTTACACGTTTTAATAAGCTAATAGCACCTGGCTGTTCAAATTGAAAAATACCTTTGGTCAGCCCTTTGGCAAATAATTCTAAAGTTGCCGAATCCTCCAAATCAATTGCAGCAATATCAATCGTTTTATTATATTTCTTCTTTACCAATTCCGCCATTTTCTGAACAAATGTCAGGTTTCTTAACCCCAGAAAATCCATCTTTAGAAGTCCATTAGCTTCTACCGCGTGAGCATCATACTGCGTTATCAGCATATCGTCGCCGATTTTTAATGGAATAGTATCCGTCAAGTCCTCGTCACTAACCACAACACCCGCAGCATGAATTGATGTTTGCCTTGGCTGGCCTTCAATTTGTCTTGCAATAGCAAAGGCTTTTTGATACTCTATTTTACTATTGATGATTTGGCGAAATGCGGCGTTTCTCTGATAAGCGGACTCCAGACTATCACGAAAAGAAATTTTTTTAGTAATATTGGTCAGTTCATATTCCGGTGTTCCAAAACGCTTAAAGACATCGCGGATAGCTTGCTTGGCTCCAAAAGTAGAATAGGTCACAATTTGAGCTGCATGCGTCGTACCATAGCGATCACGAACATAACGGATAAAATCCGAGCGATGGACATCCGGTATATCAATATCTATATCAGGCATAGAATACCGTTCACTATTTAGAAACCGTTCAAATAGCAAGTTGTGTTTGACAGGATCAATACCTGTAATATTTAATGCATAAGCAACCAAACTTCCTACAGCTGATCCTCGTCCCATTCCCATATAGTAACCCTGGGTACGACCAAATCGAAGTAAGTCCCATACAATCAGGAAATAATCATCAAATCCCATCTGATGTATGATGGCCAATTCCTTATCCAAACGTTCTTGATAAAGGGGGAAATCCAATTGTTTTTCCACTAAGCCTGCCTGTGCTTTTTCTCTCAATTCCTCAACTGCAGGTCGCTGACGATTAAATCGAGGAAGTTTAACTTTTTTATCAAGATGATAAGAAACATTCTCCACTAATTGTGCAAGATTGGAGATTGCCTGAGGATATCGGCCCATGAAGCTCATCGTCAATCTTTCAGCAGATAGTAAAACTTGTTGGTGTTCAATTTCGTTTACTTGATTAAGAGGAATGTTGTCTTTGATAGCACGTAAAACTTGTAGACTCTCTAGTTGATTTTCTTGAAAATAACGCACTGTATGTAACGGAAGGACAGGATGGTCAAAAGACTGAACTGGTGTATCTGAATAAATACCTATATAATAGTCTACCCCTAAATCAAGTTTATCGACACCATCTTTAAAAGGGACAATAACTGCAATATCTTGAAGGAATTGACGAATCGAATCAAAATCATCTTGACCGGTCATTTTTGCGGTAGAAATTTTCATCAGGTTTTGGTAACCCTTTGTCGATAATGCAATCAGTTTCGTTAAAATTTCTGACTGGCCATTATTATATTTCCAGTCCAATTCACAACCAATGATGGGTCTGAGCCCTTCTTTTTGACAGGCTTCCAAAAATCCATATGCAGCGTACAAAGAATGAATATCCATGATTCCTATAGTTTGATAGCCGAGATTTTTTGCACGTTTAACGTATTCTTCAATTGTAACCATGCTATCCATAAAGGTATAGACGGTTTTTGTATCTAATTGCGCTAGCATGGTGTTCTCCTTTTATTATTATATACATTATACCAAAAATATCGATAGCACGCATTGCGTGGTTCGGTAATTCCAAAATTCAGAGTTCAAGTTTTACAACCTATCTTCACCTGATTTTCAATTCAAAAATCATTCTAACCTCATATTTTTTGTCAAAAATACATCTTGATGTAACATTTCTCTTGCAGTCCAAGAATTTTTATTGTATTATGTATATAGAACAAAAATACAAACACAACCTAACCTATAGAAAGGCACAAATCATGGCTTGGAAATTTGATAATAACATCCCAATATACATCCAGATAAGTAATACCATAAAATTGCAAATAGTAACAAACCAATTAAAATCAGGAGACAAACTTCCTACTGTCCGAGATTTAGCTGAGACTGCTGGTGTAAACCCGAACACAGTCCAACGGGCCTTGTCTGACCTAGAAATAGAGGGATTCGTTTACTCCGTTAGAACCACTGGCAGATATGTGACAGATAACGAAGAACTAATCCGACGAACTCGTCTCCAATTAGCACAGAATGAATTAGATAATTTTGTTACAAATATGCTTGATTTAGGTTTCAAGCAAGACGAATTAGTTAAACAACTAGATGATTTCTTGAAGGGAGTTTCTTATGAATAATGCGTTTACACTGGTCGAGTTACAACAAGTTTCCAAGTCATATGGAGGTGCTGTCGCACTGAACAATGTTAACTTGAAATTACCAGCTGGAAAAATAATTGGCTTGTTAGGTCCAAATGGTTCAGGAAAAACAACTATGATTAAGATTATCAACGGCTTACTTCAACCTGAGTATGGTCAAGTTCTCATTAATGGGCTTACCCCCTCACCAGAAACAAAAGCTATCGTTTCCTATCTTCCAGATACAACCTATTTGGACGAACAAATGAAAGTAATTGAAGCTGTACATTTTTTTGCAGATTTTTACAAAGATTTTGATATAGAACGTGCCTGCACCCTCTTAACGGAGTTGCAAATTGATTTGAATAGTCGAATGAAACATCTCTCAAAAGGGAACAAAGAAAAAGTTCAATTGATATTAGTTATGAGTCGACAAGCGCAATTGTATGTATTAGATGAACCAATTGGCGGAGTTGATCCTGCAGCACGTGATTATATTTTACGTACGATTATCAATAATTATTCTCCAATGGCTTCCGTTATCATCTCTACTCATTTAATTGCTGATGTTGAACAAATATTAGATGAAGTCATTTTCCTACAGTACGGTAGTGTTATCCGACAAGGGAACGTAGATGATTTGAGAATTGAAACAGGAGAATCTATTGATTCACTCTTCCGTCAAGATTTTAAAGCAGAACATGTAAGGGGATTGTAATGTTTAAAAAACTATTAAAATATGAATTCAAATCCGTTGGAAAATGGTATTTAGGAATCTACTTGGGAGTCATTATTCTTTCAGTCGTATTAGGTTTTTGGATACAGGCTTTGGTATTAAAATCAACTACATCTGCTGTGAGTACTGCAAACGCAGAAATGTTCCTTTTCGGCACTTCATCAATGGTATTCGGTATTCTAATTGCAGCACTCTTTCTATCAACTTTCGTTCTGGTCATCAACCGTTTTAGAAGCAATATTTACGGAAGACAAGGATACTTAACCATGACCCTTCCAGTCAATAGTCACCAACTGATCCTTAGTAAACTAGTCGCCTCTTTAGTATGGTACTTCTTGGCAGGAATAACTGCTCTCCTAGCTATTGGAATAGTAATCAGTTTCGTACTTATGTCAACGAATGAATTATTAATTCCTGAACTGCAATACGTGTTTCAGCAAGTTGATATCGGTGTATTCATCGCATATGCTCTTAGTACATTGATTGAGAGTATAAGGGGAATCCTACTTATCTACTTCTCTATTTCAGTTGGTCAACTATTTCGAGATCATCGATTACTATTTGCCATTTTAACTTACATCGGTATCAGTGTTTTGTCAGGCTCAATCAGTATGTTCAATTATATTAACCAAGGAGATGTATATGCAGATACCATTAGCTCTTTATATCCAAATCCGTTCTTTGTATTATTAAATATTGTTTTGGCCTTTGGGTATTACTTTGGTACCCATTATATCATGACCAAGAAGTTGAACCTACAATAATAAAAAGCTCTTCCCATGTCACTCGGACGTGGTCTAGAGCTTTCTTTTTACAGGTAATTGTTGGTAGGCTAGCGAAAGAATGCGTAACAATTTTTCCTTTTCTTTCTCGCTAGCAAAACTTGCATGAATGGCGTGACGATTAAATTGATAAAAATCTTCTTTAGTTGTACCGAAATGTTCGACAAACAGTTGGTACTCTTTATTTAAGTTTGTATTTGAAACGGTTCGATTATCGGTATTGATTGTGATTTTTGCTCCCGCCTCTATCAGTTGAGAATAAGGAAAGCTTGCTAGTGATGAGGCAGCTCCAGTTTGGAGGTTTGATGTTAGACACATTTCGACCGTTGCTCCACTATGAATAAGTCCCTGAATAACCTCCGGGTTCTTATAGAGGGCGGTTCCGTGTCCAATCCTCTTAATACCAAGTGCCAGAGCATGAGCAACATTGGTCACACAGCCACATTCACCAGCATGAAATGTGATAGGGTAGCCCAAGGATTGTGTAAATTGGATGAGCTCTTCTAAATCCTCCGTTGGATATTCAGCCTCATTTCCTGCAAAATCAAAACCAGCTAAGCCTTTAAGAGCCAAATCTGCAATGGCTGAAAAGATTTCTTTAGTCTGACTTGGATTGGTTTGTTTTAATCCACAGACCAATAATTTAGCCATTATATGAAAATCTTTCTGAGCGCGCTCTAATCCTGCCAAAACTGCTTCTACGGCCTCTAAGACAGTGAGACCTCCATCAGTTGATAACTCGGGTGCAAAACGAATTTCAATATACAAAATATTATCCATTGCAGCTTGTTGCACAACATCGTACGCAGATAATTCGAGAGCCTCAAAACTTTGTAACAGTGGACGAGTATAATCAAACTTTTTCAAATAGGTCATCAAACTATCCACCTTGCCATCAACACTGACTAACTGACGTAAATCACTATCTTCTTCTGGGAGAGAGAGATTAGCTAATTGAGCAAGTTTTCGAATAAGTGAAAGCGACAATGAACCATCTAGATGACAATGCAACTCGGTTTTGGCTAATTTCTGAACATTCAATAGTATTTACATCTCTTTCATGAGTATATTGTCACTTATCATACAACATTTTCCTTAAAAATCAAGTTGTATGTGCCTTAAAATGAACGTCATTGATGGAAAGACTCGTTTGAAAAATAAAAAAGAACGATTTTAAATCGTTCTTGCAATACGGAAGACATGGGATTCGAACCCACGCACGCTGTTACACGCCTACCGCGTTTCCAACACGGCCTCTTGAGCCTCTTGAGTAATCTTCCATATATGGAGTTGGTGGGAGTCGAACCCACGTCCAAACATCTGCTAACTTATTCGTCTACAACCATAGGTTATGTCTTACTTTAACTTGGACTTGATACATAACTCAAACCGAGTACAAGCGAGTCAGTAAATCTCTTTTGGAACAGCCTGACTCAATTCCAACGTAGCTTGTAAAATTAAGACCAATAAACAAACACAAGCAATTTGCGAATGGTCACGCTAGCAGGTTATTAAGCTGCTAATGCGTAAGAATTTGTATTTTTTGCAGTTATATTTAACTGGCATTTTTACATCTGCCGATGGGTTGCAGAACAAGCCTCATAATGCCTGTCGAATCCGTAACAACCCCGTGGGTTAGATACGAGAGTTATTATATCAGATTCTTGAATGAATTGCAAAGAATATTTATTTATGTTCCTGAAATTTAATTACAAAAGAAATATGGTAGAATGAAATTATGTATAAATTCTTTCAAAAAGTTATACAAGTTCTAAGTGTGCTTGTATTGATCGGCACAGCTATATTCCTTTTTTGGCTTTACAAAATCGGAATATTAAATGATCAGAATGCATTATCCAATTTATTACAAAATCAAGGTGTCTATGGCAGCTTAACTTTCATAGGATTACAAATTATTCAAGTTGTTTTCCCTATCATTCCTGGCGGGGTAACAACTGTCGTTGGTTTCCTTGTCTTTAAATTTTGGTGGGGTTTCATCCTAAATTACATTGGAATAAATATTGGAAGTATTATTTTATTCTGGCTCGCTCGGAGATATGGTAAAAAATTCTGTCTCTTATTTATGAACGAAGAAACGTTCGATAAACATGAAAAGAAAGTTGACAATAAGCGAGGTTATGAAATATTCTTCGTTTTCTGTATGTTATTCCCTTTCACTCCAGCCGATATTGTTGTGATGATTTCTGGACTGACAAGTATGAGCTATCGGAAGTTCATTTCGATTATCCTAATCTGTCGACCATTTTCTATCATTGCATACAGCTATTTTTGGATTTACGGTAGCTACTGGCTAAATCATTTTATGAAATAAAAAACTTGGTTCAATCAACCAAGTTTTTTTAGTGTTTTGAAGAATTCTTTCTGCTTCTTATTCCGAAATACGTCGATACATATGAGGTCTGCGGTCTCTAAATAGTCCCCAATCCAAACGTTCGCGCGCTCCCTTATCCAAATCATACATTGCAAGCAAGACAACTTCTTCCTCACGTCCCGCCTTTGTTAAAAGTTCTCCTGTCTCATCAGTCAAGAAAGAGGAACCATAGAAACATAAGCTAGAAGACTGTCCACCATTTTCGTCAGATGGCTGGACTTCTTCCAAGCCAATACGGTTAGCTGCAATAACTGGCATGATATTGGCCGCAGCATGCCCTTGCATGGTCCGTTGCCAATGTCCTTGGCTATCTGTATCCAAAATCGGCTCTGAGCCGATAGCTGTTGGGTAAAAAAGCAATTCTGCCCCATTTAGAGCCAAACAGCGAGCAGTTTCTGGAAACCATTGGTCCCAACAGATACCAATACCAATCTTGGCATAGCGAGTTTCCCAGACCTTAAACCCAGTATTTCCCGGTGTGAAGTAAAACTTCTCCTGATAATAATGGTCGTCAGGAATATGAGTCTTACGGTAAACTCCCAAAACACTACCATCCGCATCAATAACCGCAATGGAATTATAGAGGCTATTTCCATCTTTTTCATAAAAAGAAATGGGTATAACCACCTGTAATTCTTTGGCAATGGGAATAAATTGCTGAACAGCATCATTTTCCTCTACAGATTTAGCGTAGCTATAATAGTCATATTGGCGTTCTTGACAAAAATAAGGACGCTCAAAGAGTTCAGGCAGGAGAATAATCTGCGCTCCCTGACCAGCAGCCTGTCTGACCAAACGCTCTGCAGTCGCCAGATTTTCAGCTAAAATATGACTGCATTGCATTTGAACAGCAGCAACAGTAACATTTCTCATTTTTTTGATCCTTTTCATAAATTCATGATGGGCAATTCAACGACGTCGTATCAGGGACATTTAGCACCATAAAGTGGGATTTGCTGGGTGATACAGTGAATATTTCCACCTCCTAGCAGGATGTCGCGGGCTGGTATGCCGACGACTTTTCTGGTTGGAAAAAGCTGCGCTAGGAGATGCAGTGCATGAGCGTCATGCTCATCATCAAACTGGGGCACTAATACCGCACCGTTGCTGACGTAAAAATTCACATAGGAAGCTGCCAAGCGTTCGCCAGCAGTCCGTTCTTCTTCCCCTTCTTCATAGACATAGCCTGGCAAATCCTCTTCTGTTACTAGAATAGGATCTTTTGGAATAGGCAGTTTATGTACGCTAAACTTTCTGCCCTTAGCATCTACTTGCTCTTCCAAGTAGTCCAAATCAGCCTTGGACATGGCATATTGGGGGTCTGCCTCATCATCTGTCCAGGCTAAAACTATCTCAGCTGGACCAACAAAGGCCGCAACATTGTCCACATGTTCATTGGTTTCATCATTGAAAATTCCGTATGGAAGCCAGAGAACCTTTTCAGCACCTAGACTATCTAGAAGCACTTGCTCAATCTGGTCCTTGGTTAGATGAGGATTGCGGCCTGGGCTCAGTAAACAGGATTCTGTCACCAAGATGGTTCCCTCACCGTCGCTATGGATGGCTCCGCCTTCTAGGACAAAGGGGTGGGCATCGTAGACTGGCAGACCGATGGCTTGACTAAATCGACTAGCCACCTGATCATCTGACTCATAGTCCTGATAAAGACCATCATAGTTTCCGCCCCAAGCGTTAAAGGCCCAATCGACAGACAAGGCTCTGCCATTTTCACGGACCAAAACCGTCGGACCTGTGTCACGCGCCCAAGCATCGTTGGTGGGGATGTCCAGGTAGGTGATGTCAGCCCCCAACATGGATTGAGCCTCCTCACGGTGTGCCTCATCCACCAAGAGATAGACCTGCTCGCTTTCAGCAATGGTTTTAATGACCTGGTTAAAGGCTTTTTTCGCCCCCTGACCATCAAAGGGCCAGGATCCTGGGCGAGTCGGCCACACCATGAGGGTACCATGATGAGGCTCATACTCAGCAGGCATGCGGTAGCCAGCCACTTTTGGACTTTCTATCATGACAACCTCCCTTTGAAATCTTCATATCCAAAACTCTTAACAATTCGGCAGTCACCAGTCTTGTCCATCAAGACCAGACTTGGCAGACCAATGCCATTGAAGGTATTGTTTTTTACAAAGGAATAAATAGCCATATCTTCAAAGTAGAGCTTGTCGCCAATCTCCACAGGTTTTTCAAAGGAATAATCGCCAATGATGTCGCCCGTCAGACAGGTATTGGAAGATAGTCTGTATGTATAGGCCTTTTCACCTGCCTCAAAGCCATGACGAAGCGGTGGGCGATAGGGCATTTCCAAGACATCAGGCATATGGCAGGTGGCTGATGCGTCTAACACTAGCGTTTCAATACCATTTTCAAAGATATCTAAAACTTCTGTCACCAAATAACCCGCATTGAGGGCAATGGCTTCACCAGGCTCAATGTAGACTTCTAATCCATAGGTTTCCTGCATGTGCTGGATAGAGGAAATCAGCAAGTCCAGATCATAATCTTCTCTGGTCACATGATGGCCTCCGCCCATATTGAGCCATTTAATACGGTGTAGATAAGGACCGAATTTGGCCTCAACAGCATCCAAGGTCGTTTTCAAATCATCCGAATTTTGCTCACAGAGTGTATGGAAATGCAGACCATCCACCAAGTCCACCAGGTCTTCTGAAAACTGGTCAATACGAACACCGAAGCGAGAACCTGCTGCGCAGGGATCATAGAGGGCATGGTCACCTTGGGTGGAGCACTCTGGATTAATACGCAGGCCAACACTGACTCCAACTGCTCGGCATTTGTCCACGTGCTTGCGGAGTTGGCGCTCTGAGTTAAAGACGATATGGTCCGCAATCTCCAAAATCTCCTCCAAATCCGCATCCTTGAAGGCTGGAGCAAAGACATGGACTTCGCCCCCAAACTCCTCACGACCCAGCTTGGCTTCATAGAGGCCTGATGCAGTTGTTCCAGCTAGGTATTGGCTGATGAGCGGATAGGTGGCATACATGGAGAAGGCTTTTTGGGCCAAAAGGACCTTACAGCCTGTTCGCTCTTGGACCGACTTGAGAATTTCTAAATTGTTGACCAGCTTAGCTTCATCAATGACATAAGCTGGTGTTGGGACTTGATCAATTCTCATCTAGTCCACCAAAACTGGATTTTCTACCACTTGCCAAGGCAATCCGTATTGATTGAGCAAGTCCATGAATGGATCTGGATCCAATTCTTCCAAGTTGTATACACCTGGTTTTTTCCAAGTTCCGTCCATGACAAGCTTGGTTCCAATCATAGCAGGAACACCAGTTGTGTAAGAAATAGCCTGTGAACCCACTTCCTTATAGCACTCTTGGTGGTCACATACGTTGTAGATGTAGATGGTCTTCTCCACACCGTCTTTGACCCCTGTGAAAATACAGCCGATGTTGGTTTTCCCAACAGTACGTGGACCAAGGCTGGCTGGATCAGGCAAGAGGGCTTTGAGGAATTGGATAGGCACTACTTCTTGTCCATTAAAGTTGATTGGGTCAGTCCGTAAGAGACCAACATTTTCCAAGCATTTCATATGAGTCAAGTAGGATTGACCGAAAGTCATAAAGAAGCGAATCCGCTTCACACCTGGAATGTTTTTAGCTAGGGATTCAATTTCTTCATGGTGGAGAAGATACATGTCTTTCTGACCCACTTCTGGGAAATCATATTCTCGCTTGATAGACATGGCTTCAACTTCCACCCATTTGCCATTTTCCCAGTAGGAACCTGGTGCTGAAACCTCACGCAAGTTGATTTCAGGGTTAAAGTTGGTCGCAAATGGATAACCATGGTCTCCCCCATTACAATCTAAGATATCTATATAGTGGATTTCATCGAAATAGTGTTTCAATGCGTAAGCAGAAAATACACTGGTCACACCTGGATCAAACCCGGATCCCAAAAGCGCTGTCAGCCCTGCTTTTTCAAAACGCTCCTTATAATCCCACTGCCATGAGTAATCAAAGTAGGCTGTAAATCCTTCTTCTTCACAACGTTTTTCGTAAATAGCACGCCATTCAGGATTTTCAGTATCTTCACTTTCATAATTGGCTGTATCAATGTAGTCCACACCAGTCGCCAAACAAGCGTCCATAATGGTCAAATCTTGGTATGGGAGGGCAACGTTTAAAACGGCTTTTGGCTGGTAGCTTTCAATCAAGGCAATCACTTCTTCTACCTTGTCCGCATCCACTTGTGCAGTTTCGATTTTTACCGAAGTTTTTCCTTCTAAGGCAGCCTTCAAATCATCACACTTGGACTTGGTACGGCTGGCAATCATGACCTCCTTGAAAGTATCTTCTGCCTGACACACCTTGCTGATGGCAACCTGGGCTACGCCACCGCAACCAATGACTAATAAACGACTCATTTTCTTTTCTCCTCCTCTTCTAAAATGTCTTCTACATATCGGGGCAAGAGAAATGCTCCCACATGAAGGTTAGCTGTATAATATTCTGTAAAAAGCTCGCGCGCTTTCCATTTTTCCTTATCATAATCTTCAATTGGATGGTATTTTTTAGAAGCAAATCCAAATAACCAATAACCTGCAGCTGAAGTTGGAATATGGGCTTGATAGACACGACTAATTGGAAATGATTGACTAGCCTTGCGATGCATGGAACGAAAAGCCGACTCATCCTCATCATAAAATGGCGAACCATGTTGGTAGACCATAATGCCATCTTCCTTCAAAGCCCTGTATGCATTACCGTAAAATTCCTTGGTAAACAACCCTTCCGTGTGTCCAAATGGATCTGTCGCATCATTGATGATAATGTCATATTCATTTTCACAATTGCGCAAGAACCGCAAGCTGTCCTGCAAATAAACCTCTACACGCTCATCTTCAAGTCCTGATGCATAGTCTGGGAAATACTGACGACACACTTCAACCAACAACTCATCTGGCTCTACTACGTCAATGCGTTCGATTTCAGGATACATACTGAGAACTTGAGCAACTCCTCCATCTCCACCACCTAAAATCAAGATTTTCTTAGGATTTGGATGAACTGCCATTGGTACATGTACTGCCATCTCATTGTAGACAAAGTCATCTGCGTCCGAGAATAAAACACGACCATTAAGGGTTAATATTTTTCCAAAGGCTGGCGAGTCCAACACAGCTATATCTTGGTATTCGCTTTTTCCAGCATAAAGTTGTTGACTGGTGCGAATGGACAATTTTACATCAGGTGTTTGAACTTCTGAAAACCACATTTCCATGCCTATTTCTCCTTAATTACATTGATAAAATTAACATCTGGATCCTCTGTTCCTTGAACAGAACAGCCACGTTCCTTGGCAAAAATAATATAATCTACAATTTCTTGGGTCACTCGTTCACCTGGTGCCAAAAGCGGAATGCCAGGCGGGTAGCACATAACAAATTCCCCACAAACCTGTCCAACAGCATTTTGTAGCGAGAGACTGTCACGTTCTGCATAAAATGCTTGCTGAGGGGATAAGACCAATTGAGGCTGGATGTATTCCCCTGAAATTAAATCAGAACCATCACGTGAATACAAGCGCTTAATATCCGCTAAAGCACCCACCAACCGCTCAATATCTTGCAAACGGTCACCAATTGAAATATATGCCAAGATATTTCCAATATCACCAAATTCAATCTGAATATCGTATTCATCTCGCAGAAGATCGTAGACTTCGATACCAGTTAAGCCAATGCCTTGTGTGTAAATAGAAAGTTTCGTCACATCAAAATCATACACAGACTGTCCATCAATCAATTCTTTTGAATAGGCATAATAACCACCAATTGCATTGATTTCTCTACGGGCATATTCAGCCATTTCAATGACTTTTTCAAAAGACTCTTTCCCACGGAGAGCTAGATTTCTCCTTGAAATATCTAAGCTAGACAAGAGTAAGTAAGATGCTGAGGTAGACTGAGTTAAGTTGATAATTTGACGAACATATTCAACATTCATTTCAGAACCTACCAACAAAAGGGAACTCTGTGTCAAACTACCACCTGATTTATGCATGGAAACAGCGGCCATATCGGCACCAGCATCCATAGCGGATAAAGGAAGTTGATCAGAAAAATGCAAGTGAGCCCCATGAGCCTCATCTACTAGAACTTTCATACCAGCTTTATGGGCCATCTCAGTGAGAGTTTTAACATCCGAACAAATACCATAATAAGTTGGATTATTTATCAAAACTGCAACTGCATCTGGATGCTCAACAATCGCCCGTGCAAAAGCGTCGTTCTCCAGTCCAAGAGCAATTCCAATCCTTGGCTGAACGGTCATATCAACATAAACAGGAATAGCCCCACATAAAACCAAGGCATTCAAGGCAGATTTATGAACATTTCGAGGAAGGATAATTTTATCCCCTGCCTTACATGTTGCTAAAATCATAGTCTGGACAGAAGACGTAGTTCCTCCAACCATAAGAAAAGCATGACTGGCCCCAAAAGCTTCTGCTGCCAATTCTTCTGCTTCACGAATGATCGAAACAGGATGCCCTAAATTATCTAAGGGTTTCATGGAATTGACATCAATGCTAACACACTTTTCACCTAGAAGCTCAACAAGCTCTGCATTTCCGCGTCCCCGTTTATGACCCGGAACATCAAAAGGAACTATCCGTTTGCGTCTTAATTTAACCAATCCCTCATAAATAGGGGCCTGGTGTTGATTTTTCATGTAGAAAAACTCCTTTGCTTTTACTTATAGTACAACATCTTATCTTTGCCCTTTTTAAACATGTAAAAAGAGCAGGGTAAAATCCTGCTCTACAATCGTTATTGACGTTTTTTATTCTTCTCTTGAGTTTATGTGCCTACCGTTTCCTACTCTCCAGTGCAAATATATACGTACTTTATTGACCGTTTCACAAGATGACGTGTGCTTTCACCACACTAAAATTTGATGTAAGAATTAGGGTAAATCCTAAAATCAACTTATAAAATTTGAGCTTTTAACTCAATCAATAATGTGGCTTTCGCCACGCTTCGGCATTCGACCCGCCTGTCCGTAGGCTTTGGTTATGACAATGTTCTGTCCCATATAGGTCTGATATTTGCTAGAATAGGTATCGCTACTTTTCCTAGGCCTGTTTATTGTAACACGGAAATGGTCCTTTGACAAGTAGAATTTGTAATATTTTATTCAAAAACAACAAACATTCTTTAAAAAATGGTTTCGATTGTTCGAAACCATCACATATTTATATTACTTAATTCCTAATGCAATACGAGCATAACGACTCATTTTTTGAACAGTCCAAGCCGGTGACCAGACAAGTCTCACATCCACTTCAGTCACTTCTGGGACATCTTTTAAAACATCATGTATTTGATCTGTAATCAAATCGGCTAAGGGACAGCCCATTGTTGTCAAAGTCATATCAATTTCAGCTTTGCCATCAATAAAACGAATTTCATAAACTAGTCCTAGATTGATAATATCTATCCCTAGTTCAGGGTCAATCACATCTTCAAGAGCTTGAAAAATACGCTCCTGGATATCTTTAATTTGATCTTCTGTATACGCCATTTTTCAATCACTCTCTTTCTAATGTTAAAAATGCTATGAAATTTTACTTGTTAATTATCTTTCCAAAACTTGGCTATAATAGGAAAATAAGTTATTCGTTCTTTATATCAAATAGTTAGCGGGGAATAGGACTGACGGAAGTCAGCTTCAACAGTCCCGGGGACTGTTGAAGGCTGGAGATGAAGAGACTGGGCAAAAAGCTCAGCACCGCTTCTCAAAGTTAGTGTCAACATCTCAGCGCAGTGGTTGATTGGCAGATCTGTTCGTTTTTTACACTCCAAATCTGACTATCATGACTGTTGCAAACAAAGTTCGCTCCATTTCAAACCTCCAACAGTCACTACTCTGACTGTTGAAGCTGTGCGGGGGTAGGAGTGAAACAACTTAAAACGAAAAATTGTTGACAAACCCTTCTATGAATGGTTGAGTTCTTTCCCACTCCCGTCAAAACAAGTCACTGAACCTTGCCTGCTTTCCGATTTCTCGGCAGGCTTCAACAGTCTGGGAGACTGTTAAAGGTTGGAGATGAAACAAACGAAGTTTGTGTCAAAACCTCCCCCATACCTTCGCTCGTTTCCTGTTTTCAGCGAGCGGTTAAAAAGGTTCCCCGGAGGTTACGCTCCCTTTCTAATTTCAAGGGGAGCGGTTAAAAAGGTTCCCCGAACCTTGGCCGCTTTCATGTTTCTAGGCGGACGTTGAGAAAGCCTATCCGTAGGCTTTCTCAATCCTCAATAAAGTCTCTGAGTGGTTTACTGCGGGATGGGTGGCGGAGTTTGCGGAGGGCTTTGGCTTCAATTTGGCGGATGCGTTCACGGGTTACGTTAAAGACCTTACCAACATCTTCTAACGTGCGCATTTTACCATCATCTAAACCAAAACGAAGACGCAATACGTTTTCTTCACGATCAGTAAGAGTATCCAATACCTCATCTAGTTGCTCACGTAGTACGACACGTGTGGTGTAGTCAACAGGATTTTCAATGACTTCGTCTTCAATAAAATCTCCTAAATGGCTATCATCCTCTTCACCAATAGGTGTTTCAAGTGAAACAGGCTCTTGTGCAATCTTAAGAATTTCACGAACTTTTTCAGGTGTCATGTCCATACGTTCTGCAATTTGTTCCGGAGTCGGATCTTGACCTAATTCTTGGAGAAGATTACGTTGTTCACGGACCAATTTGTTGATTGTTTCCACCATGTGTACTGGAATACGAATGGTACGAGCCTGATCTGCGATAGCACGAGTAATGGCCTGACGGATCCACCATGTCGCATATGTTGAAAATTTGAATCCTTTTGAGTAATCAAATTTGTCAACGGCTTTCATCAAGCCCATATTTCCTTCTTGGATCAAATCAAGAAACTGCATACCACGACCAACATATCGCTTCGCAATAGAAACAACTAAACGTAAGTTAGCTTCTGCCAGACGTTGTTTTGCTTCTGGATCACCAGCTTCTACTGCCAAGGCTAATTCCTGTTCCTCTTCGTTGGTCAAAAGTGGAACAACACCAATCTCTTTCAAATACATCCGAACAGGATCATTTACTTTTGCCGAATTACTTCCTAGCAATTCTTCGTCAGATAATTCTGGTTCTTCTTCAACTCGTAATACCCGTGCCGATGGATTACCTTCTTTATCAACAATCGAAATTCCAGCATCTTGAATACGCTGAAGCAAATCGTCAATACCATCCGCATCCAATGTAAAGGGAATGACTAATTGGTCATTGATCTCATCGTCGGCAGCAGACCCTTGCTTCTTATGGTTGCGAATAAATTCTGCAACTTGGACGTCAAAGGTTGTTACTTCAGTTTTTTTATCTTTATTATTTGTCATGCTTACTCCATTAGTTTTCTTTTATCCAGCAACTGTTGCAACTCATTAAGTGCAACATCACTATTTCCCATATGAGAGTATTCACGAATATTTCGTGAAATTAATTGATTTTCTTTTTTTAAAAGCTCCTTATCTCGCTTATTCTCCAATTCTTCTATTTCACCCTGAGCAACTTCTTCTGGCAAACGTTCTTCCAGCATCCGATACCAGGCTTGTTGAACCGAGGCATCCATTTGAGACAATTCATAACTTGTAATTTCGCCCTGTTCACGCAATGTTTCATAAATAACTTGAAGTTCTGGTGTAACAAAATAAAAATCATCTCGTAGTCGAAATTCATTTAAAATATAAGCGTGTTCAACCATCCTATATAATAAATGGTTCTCTGTCCGAATAAGACTTGTAGTACGAAGGAAAGGTTGTTCAGGAAGCAGCTTTCTTGGAACAACTTGCTCATTTCCTCTACCAACTCTTGTCTGCCGTTGTTGCAGTCGTGCATTGTTGACCGCTAACTCAACTTGTGTGTAGTCAAAATCAGACAATAAATCTGCCACTTTGTATATATAAGAATTTTGAGCAGTAATGGATGGTGTTTTTGCAATAATCGGTGCAATCTTATCAACAAATTCAATTTGCATTTGCAAGTTATCAGGATTTTCAGGTTTGAGGTACTGAATTAAAAACTCAACATCACTCATCCTTGATTTTTCCAATATCTGTTGCAGTGCCTCTGGAGAATTTTTCTGTAAAAATTCATCCGGGTCCATATTATCAGGAAGCTTCACAATATCTATCTGAAAATTTTGCAATTCATCCAGTGCTTTCATAGTTGCAGCCTGGCCAGCTTTATCTCCATCGTATGTAAGGACAACTTTTTTACAAAATTTAGAAAGGTGACCAACATGCTCTTGTGTCAATGATGTTCCCATGGAGGCAACTGCATTTTCGATACCAGCCCGATGCGCCGCAATGACATCCAAGAAACCTTCCATTAGATACACTTCCCGTTGCTTTTTGATAGTAGCCTTAGCCTGATCCAAATGATACAGCTCATAGCTCTTATTAAAAATCGGCGTGCTGCGAGAGTTTTTATATTTGGCTAGTTGCTTATTTTCTTGGTCTTTTTTCGTCCAAATACGACCCGAGAATGCGATAACTCGACCATATTCATCACTCAAAGGAAAAATAATACGCCCTTGAAACGCATCGTAGATCATTTCGCCTTCACTTGGGTTAAATAAGCCCGACTGTAGTAAGTTTGCCTCATTGTACTCTGCTGATAATTTTTGATAAAGGATATTTTGCTCAGGTGGTGAGAGACCGATTTGAAAAGTTTGAATCACTTCATCAGTCAAACCACGTTGATGCAAGTATCTCCTTGCCTCTTCACCCATCTTCGTCGTCATTAAGAAGGCATGGTAAAATTTTGCGGCATCCTTGTGTATATCAAAGAGAACCTGATGGGGATGCTGTCTTGATTCCGCCTGCTGATTAGTGGGGATGAATTCGGTTTGAAAACCAGCTTTTTCAGCAATAATTGCCACGGCATCAGCAAATGAAACGCCACGAAACTCCTCAATAAATTTGAAAACATCTCCTGATTTACCGCAACCGAAACAATGATAAAACTGCTTATCTTCAACTACGTTAAAAGAAGGTGTTTTTTCCCCATGAAAAGGACACAAACCTAAATAATTTCGCCCCGCTTTGGTAAGCGCAACCGATTCACCAATAATATCTACAATGTTAACCGATTGCTTAAGCTCATTTATTTTTTCTTTTGCTAACATCGGTTACCTCCATAAAATTCAGGGAATCTGCACATTTTAACATTCTATATTGTATAATAAATTTCTTGAAAAGTAAAACTTTCAAGTCGTTATAATTGAAAAAAAAATAAAAGCGGTTATAATAGAAAGTGAGAATATTTATGAAAGGACATATTTAGGATATGTTAAAAGATTTAAAAGCATTTTTGTTCCAAGGCAATGTTATTGACCTTGCAATCGCAGTTATCTTCGGTGCTGCATTCAAATCCATCATTGACTCATTCGTAGCTGATTTAATCACACCTTTGTTGTTAAATCCAGCTTTAAAAGCTGCAGGTGCAGATAAAATTTCAGAATTGAGCTGGAATGGTGTTACTTATGGTAACTTCTTGAGCGCAGTAATCAACTTCCTCATCATTGGCACTATCCTCTTCTTTATTGTTAAAGCTGCTGAAAAAGCTTTCCCTAAAAAAGTTGAAGAACCAGCTCCTGCTGGACCAACTCAGGAAGAATTGCTTACTGAAATCCGTGATTTATTGAAAAAATAATTCTTGATTGGAGAGACAGGTGAATCACCTGTCTTTTTTTGTTACCCAAAAAAGAAGATGTGAGCACTACGCGCACACCTTTATATTTTTAAAAATCAACATTAACCCTTGTAACCATTTGGATTTTTAGATTGCCAATTCCATGTGTCTCGGCACATATCTTCAATTGTTTTTTCGGTTTTCCAATTGAGTTCAGCCAGAGCCTTGTCAGCATTTGCATAACAAGTTGCTACATCCCCAGGACGACGATCAACAATTTTATAAGGTACCGGAACTCCATTTACCTTTTCAAAAGCTTGTACGAGTTCTAATACACTTGTTCCTTGTCCTGAACCTAAATTATAAGTATATACACCTGTCGTATCCGAAATCTTTTCAAGTGCTTTAATGTGCCCAAGTGCTAAGTCAACTACGTGAATGTAGTCACGAACACCTGTACCATCTACAGTATCATAGTCATTCCCAAATACACTCAACTCTGCCCGTTTACCAACAGCTACTTGTGCAATAAATGGCATAAGGTTGTTTGGAATACCAGCAGGATCTTCACCAATCAATCCTGATTCATGAGCACCAATTGGGTTGAAATAACGAAGAAGAGCAACACTCCATTCTTTATCAGAAACTTCGAGATCGCGCAAAATCTGTTCCAACATCACCTTTGTATAACCATAAGGGTTAGTCGCACTTGTTGGCATATTTTCCACCAATGGTGATGGATTGTTCAATCCATATACAGTAGCACTGGATGAAAAGACCATTTTCTTAACTCCAAATTCAGCCATCACCTCTACCAGAGCAAGCGTTGACATGATATTATTTTCATAATACATTACTGGTTTTTCTACAGACTCACCAACAGCCTTGTATCCTGCAAAATGGATTGCTGCTTCAATCGATTCTTTTTCAAAAACCGAACGGAGAGCCGCCTTATCAGCTACATCCAATTCATAAAAAATCGGTCTCTTTCCTGTAATCTCCTCAATACGATCCAAAACCAGAATACTTGAATTAGAAAGATTATCAACAATGACAACCTCTTTGCCCAATTTTATCAATTCAACAACTGTATGGCTACCAATATACCCAGCACCACCTGTTACTAAAATACTCATGCAAAACTCCTTTTTTCATGAACAATATGACTTGACTCAATTCTACATACCTATTATAAGTTAGATAAGGTAAAATGTAAATAAAAAACAGCCCTAAAGCTGTTTTAAATTCAATTAGAATTTTTTACGCTTGCGAGCTGCTTCTGATTTACGTTTACGTTTTACAGATGGTTTTTCGTAGAATTCACGTTTACGTGTTTCTTGAAGAGTACCAGCTTTAGTAACCGCACGTTTGAAACGACGAAGAGCATCATCAAGTGATTCGTTCTTGCGTACTACTGTTTTTGACATTTTTTTCACTCCCCTCAATTTCAAAGTCTTTATCATTTTACTATGAATGCATCCGTTTGTCAATCTTTTTTGATTTTAAATCATAAAAATCTGTCCTAGGTCAACTTGTCAATCGATTGCTTTTTCGAGACCACGCAAGCATTGCCCAAAAGAACACTTCGTAAAGAACAAAAAATAAAATAAAGCAATGCAAGAAAAATTCCTCAGGTAAAATATAAATGACAGGATCCTTGACTGGATCAAATAACCAAGTAGAATCACCAGGAAAAAGGGCCGTATGAAAAAGAACAAAGAATTGGTCAAATCCCATAAGAAGCCCCATTAAGCCGATGACAACCGGTGCAAGTATCATCCACAAGAAGGTTTTTTGAACCAACCAGCCATGGCCTTTTAAAAGAATCTGTTTGATGAACAAGAAAAAAGCGGGAAAACTTAGAACAAACACACCTTGCGCTAAATGAAATAGTTTTTTCACATCAGCGAAATGTTTGAGACCATCAACTGAGGAAGAAAAGTTAGGCATGTCTAAAACTGTCTGAAATGGATTGGTTAAATAGTTCATCAAAATATTGAAATTATATGAGATGTCTGCCGATTTCATATAGACGATTTTTTCCAGCCCTAGATAAGAAATTTCAACAGGAAACACTAGCCATGCCAAATAAATGGTAGCAAGGATTGCACCCGACAGCACAAATAAAACCGTTCCGAATACTTGTAGTTTAGTTTTCATCAAAGCTCCATTCATCTAAACTATTCAACACATGGGTTGGCGCAATTGGTAAATGAGCTACTTCTTCTGGCTTCGTAAAACCAGTAAGTACCAAAAGTGTTGAAAAACCATTATCAATACCTGCCCGAATATCTGTTAAATAATTATCACCAACCATAATTGTCTGACTCTTTTCAGTTCCCAGTATCTCCAAGGCCTTATCCATAATGATGGATTTTGGTTTTCCAATGATGGCTGGTTTGATCCGAGTTGCAGCTTCTAATAGCGCCAATAATGAACCTGCTCCCGGTAAATGCCCACGCTCAGTTGGAATATTCAAATCTGGATTGGTGCCAATAAAGGTTGCTCCTTTTTGGATCGCTAATGTAGCAATCGTGAGTTTTTCATAAGTCAAATCAGTGTCTAGCCCAACAACGACATAGGCAGGATTATTTGTATCCTCAACGTAACCTGCCTCATAAATAGCTGATTTTAGCCCATCTTCACCGATTACATAAACGGTCTTGTCTTTACCAAAATCATTCATATAGTCGATGGTAGCAAGACTTGCAGTGTAGATGGTTTCGAGTGGCGTCACAATATTGAATTGCTCAGCCAGCATGGCCTGCACCGTTTCAGGTCTGCGGGTGGTATTATTGGTCACAAATAAATAGGGAATTTGTCGTTCCTGCAATCGATGTACAAATCGTTCCCCAGCTGGTATGCGCTTTTTCCCTTCATAAATTGTCCCATCTAAATCAATCAAGTATCCTTGGTACGTCATTTTTCCTCCTTAATCAAATCGTGTTTCCCAATGTTTGGCATGACAAGCTTCAAAACAAAGGGCTATTTGTTCTGGTGTATTTTTCCCTAAAGATAGCTGTGGCAAGTCGTTAAGTTCAAAATAAGCTGAGCCGATTGTTTCCAAATTTGGTTGAAATTCCCCACTAATAACCTTGCAAAGAATAAATACCTTTGTTACACGGTGTGCAGACTTGGCTGGATTATTCTTATGTTTGTCCAAAATCGCCACAACCCGTTTTGCTTCAACCTCGAGTCCCGCTTCTTCTTTTACTTCTTTAATCACATTATCCTTAACCGATTGATCTACGTCACACCAACCGCCAGGCAAAGACCAAAGTCCATCATTTTCCTGAACCAACAAAATTTTGTTATCCTGAAAAATGGCTGCGCGAGTATCAAGTTTCGGTGTCTGATAGCCAGATTCATTACAAAATAGCTCTTTCACTACTTCCAAAGGTTGCCCTGAAGGCTCCACTAACATTTCTGCCGCAATTTGCCGCACTTCTTCAAAACGTTCAATATCATAAACATCTTTCCCATAGGCTAAACCTGTTTGAGCGATGGCTTGTAGACGCACAGCCCAGTCCAACCACTTATCTTGCGTCATCTCTTTTCCTCCATTCAATTGTAGCTTGTGCATGAATATGCCCCTCTACAACGATTTCATGTTGGCTATGTAATGCTGTTGTAACCAATCGAGAACTCACTTGACTTGTAGGAGCTACTTCCTTGATGTATTTTAATTGAATTTTTTTAGGAACATGGCAGAGTAGAAAATCGTATCCTAGCGATTCACACATCCATTCTAAGTACTTACTATTGTTGACATGACCATTCATATCCAAATCAAAATAACGAACCGAAAACTCCTGAACAAATGGTGCATCCAGTTCATGGTATTTGGGTGCCCGTGGTAATTTTTTGACCTGTTCAGATTGAAATGGCTCAATCAATACTTCTGGAACTGGAGCTACCTTTCGAGTTTCAAAATCAATCAACACAAAATAGCAGAGAATATCGAGTAAAAGATTGCCATTTTCATCATAAATATAGAACATCCGATGGCAGAAAAATTTATTATAGGCAATCGCTTCTGTCACAATGGTGATGGTCTCATTATAAGTTGGTAAGCGATGAATGTTCAGCTCATAATCAGTCACTACCCAGATTAATCCAAATTCTTCAAAAATAAATACATCACTTCTTCCAACTGACTCTGATTGACGTCCGGACACTCCCAGACAATATGAAATAAAAGCTGGTAATTTAATTTCATGTTGCACATCACACATATCAAATGGAATAGTTACATTTTCTTGGTATTTTAATCCCATTTAGCTCCCCCCACTACAACTCTTCAATAATAAACCGTTCAGCTACTGTATCGCCAAGAAATAATCCTTTTTTCGTCATTCTAAGCCAATGGTTCTCCTCCTGTAAGAGACCTTCATTTATTAAGTCTCTAACAACCTGACCATATCGTTCTTCAAATGAGATACCAAATTTTTCTTCAAATCGTTCAATCGAGACACCCGTTTTCTTTCTCAGGCCTAAAAACATCTCTTCTTCCATCTGCTCCGTTTTACTGAGAAATTCCTCATGTAAACGTGAATGACCTTTCTCACGAATTGATTTGAGATAGTGCTGAATCGGGCCTCGGTTACGATAACGCATGCCATCCAAATAGCCTGAAGCCCCTGCCCCTAATCCATAATACTCTGCATTATCCCAGTACATGAGATTATGACGACTTTCAAATCCTGGTTTGGTAAAATTAGAAATCTCATAGTGCTCAAAACCATTTTTTTCTAACTCCCGAAGGATGTAATCAAACATATCAGATTCTACGTCCTCATTGGGCAGATGAAGATTTCCACGGCGTTGGCGATTCATAAAGACCGTATGATTTTCCAAAATCAAGCTATAGAGACTCATATGGGGTATATCCAATTCTAAGGCCTTTGCAACATTGTCTTTGACTTGCTCCATGGTCTGACCAGGTAACGCATAGATAAAATCTATGGAAATATTATGAAAACCTGCTGCTTTTAGTGAAGCAATGGTTTCATAAATTTGCGCTTGATTATGACTACGACCAATTTTTTTTAACATACGGTCATCAAAGGTTTGAACCCCCAGTGATACACGGTTACACTTAGATTTTTTTAGAACTTCAATTTTGTCTGCTGTCAGGTCACCAGGGTTAGCCTCAATAGTAAATTCCTCCAGTTGAGATAAATCCAACAAATTCTCAAGATTGGTCAAGAGGTAGTCTAATTGATTTGCTGATAAAGCCGAAGGTGTTCCGCCACCAATATATAGGGTCCGAAGGGCTGGGAGGTCGTAAAACTTGACCTCTTCCATGAGGGCGGACAAATACTCATCGACAGGTTGGTTTTTAATAAATACCTTGGAAAAGTCACAATAGTAACAAATTTGAGTGCAAAATGGAATGTGAATGTAGGCTGATGTCGGTCGATTATTCATAAAATCTATTATAGCACATTGTCAATGAAAACTTTTTTTGGAGCCACACTTTACTTCTCTCTAAAATATTTGTATAATAAAGATGAAAGGAGACTTTTAATGAACAAAGAAAGAATATACGATAGCATCAATCTCATCCTGTCATTTTTAGTCTGCCGCTGGATTTTTATGACTTTTCTATTTTTCCAGTTTTCGACTATATTTATGACCTATGAAGTCATTCCGACACTTGCGGCAATCCTGTTGATGACAGCGTTTTGCTTTAACATTTTACGATTAATCTATAAACCAAAAATTTCTAGACCAACTCTCTACTTTTTCTATTGTAGCTATATACTTCTCCTCATTTATCTCCTATTTTTCAAAAGTATTGGTGTCCAAGGTTTCAACTGGAATCTCTTTTCCACCTTCACACAAGACCTTTTTCTCAACCCAGCTGTCTTAGTCTTTAACCTCTTATTATTTTTCCCCCTAGGATTGCTCGTTCCCTTTTCATGGAAAAAAATAACTCTTTTTATTGGTGCAATTCTGATAATTGAAGTCTGCCAGTACGCTTTCTCATTAGGTTTCTTTGATCTTGGTGACATCCTGCTCAATACAATCGGTTTTGTCCTTGGAAATTTCATTGGACGATCAGTAATTGGTCAATTCTTCAAAAATATAGTCATTTGAATTAACTTTGATACATCGTCGCTTTCGCCTTGCCGTACTCTAGTACAGCCTGCGTCTCAGCTCCTTGTCTGAAAGTTAATTCATTCGACTATAAAATTCAAAAAAATAAATCTGGATAACTAGTCTTTAACATAAAAAATAGCTTAGAAGGACGCCATCAGCAACGTTGATTCTAAGCTATTTTTTTCTAATGTTGTTCAGAGTGAGATTTTTTTAGATTATCTGTCTACTTTTATGCTATTTAGCTTCCAAATGCCAGATATCTTCATTGTACTGTTGAATCGTACGGTCTGATGAGAAGAATCCAGATTTGGCAATGTTGACAATCACTTTTTCAAGCCAGCTATTACGGTCTTCATAATCTGTCAACATGCGTTCCTTGGTTAGAATGTAATCTTCCAAGTCTAAGAGGGTCATAAAGTGGTCATTGTGTTTCAAGTTATCTTGTAAGCGCCATAGACGTTCATCGATACCACCAGCATGACGTACAACATCACTAGTAATGAAATCAATCAATGGACGGATTGTATCGCGTTCGTAGTAAGCGGATGGGTGGTAGGTTCCATTTGCATAATGATTAATAACAGTTTGACTATCTTGACCAAAAATGTAGATGTTTTCATCACCAACCAATTCATGGATTTCTACATTGGCACCATCATCCGTACCAATTGTCAACGCACCATTCAACATGAATTTCATATTGCCAGTACCTGATGCTTCCTTAGATGCAAGAGAAATCTGTTCGGAAATATCTGCTGCTGGGATAATATAACTCGCCTCGGTTACATTATAATTTTCAATCATCACCACTTGCAAATGTGGGGCCACATCAGGGTCATTTTGAATAACTTGTGACAATACTAATATTAAGTGAATAATATCTTGGGCAGTTGTATAGGCTGGTGCCGCTTTTCCTCCGAAGAATACGGTTAATGGTCGGGTTGGGATATTTCCAGCTTTGATATCCAGATATTTGTAAATGACATATAATACGTTCATTTGTTGCCGTTTGTACTCATGCATGCGCTTGATTTGCACATCAAAAATGGATTCAGGGTTAACCTCTACACCTTGAGTTTTCGCAATATGACGTTGCAATTTACGTTTATTATGTTGTTTGGTTTCTTCTAACCAGTCTTTAAGTTCCTTGTTTCCCTTGAAATCCAAAAGTTTTTCCAATTCACTCGCATCATGGTGATAGCCATGTCCGATTAAGCCATCAAAGTAGCTTGCCAGACTTGGATTCGCATGCATCAGCCAACGTCAGAAGGTAATCCCGTTTGTTTTGTTGTTGAATTTCTCAGGATAAAGCTCGTAAAAAGCCTTCAATTCTGAAGTCTTCAGGATTTCTGTGTGAAGGGCCGCCACTCCATTGATGGAATAGCCATAATGAATATCCATGTGAGCCATATGAACACGGCCTTGTTCATCAATAATGTTCACCGCTGGATCGTTCTTGACAGCTTTCGCACGACGGTCCAATTCTTCGATAAATGGTACCAGATGTGGCACAACACGGTTTAAGAAATCAAGTGGCCATTTTTCCAAAGCCTCTGATAAAATGGTATGGTTGGTATAGGCCGTCATCTTTTTCACGATCTCAACCGCTTCATCAAATGAAATACCACGAAGTTCTAACAAACGAATCAATTCAGGAATGACCAATGAAGGATGGGTATCATTGATTTGAACGACAGCGTAATCAGGCAAATCATGCAGATTAGAACCTTTGGCAATCGCCTCATCAATCAAGAGTTGCGCAGCATTGGACACCATGAAATATTGTTGAAAAATCCGAAGGACTTTTCCTTCATCTGTCGAATCATCTGGGTAAAGGAAGAGAGTCAAATTGCGAAAAATGTCTTCTTTATCAAATTCTATACCATCATAAATGATATTATCATCTACTGAGCCTAGGTCAAACAAGCGCAGACGGTTTTTCCGTTCTACTTTATAACCTGGTACATCAATATCATAGAGCTTTGAAGTCAGTGTGAAGTGAGCAAATGGCACCTGATAAGAAATCGGTGATTCCGTTAACCATGAATGCGGAGTAATCCACTCATTTGGAACGGCAGTCTGTTGATGGTAGGCAAATAATTGACGAAAGAGACCAAAATGATAGTTGAGGCCAACACCATCACCATTTAAACCAAGACTTGCAATCGAGTCTAAGAAACAGGCAGCTAAACGACCTAAACCACCATTGCCAAGTGATGGTTCTAATTCCATATCTTCAATGGTAATCAAATCTTTGCCAGCTGCAACCAACTGACTTTTCACTTCATCATAAAGTCCAAGATTGATTAGGTTATTAGATAATAATTTACCAATCAAGAATTCAGCTGAAATGTAGTAAACTTTTTTCTTCTGATCGTTGGTATACTTGGCTTCACTTTGTTGTTTAGTAAAGGCTAATAAAGCATAATAGAGTTGTTGGTCTGTGCAATCTTCGATACGTTTGGCATACATAGACTGGACAAAGTTTTGTAAGTTGATCATTCTTTTCCTCCTTTAGGAAACTTATTTATGTAAGTATCCACGAATGTTTCTGTTAAAAAATGTAACCGCTTTCTTTATTATACCTTATTCAACAAAAAAAGACAAGCCAAGTTCCGTACAAATAGAAATTGGTTCGCCTTTCAAACGATTGCGTTTTATAGCAATCTAGATTTTTTATCATTCATCAGCAATCAGAGTTTCCAAACCAACCTTCATCATATCAGTGAATGTGTTTTGACGCTCTTCAGCTGTAGTGTCTTCTTCTGGATTCACCAAACTATCAGAAATTGTCATAATAGCAAGGGTTTGAACACCAAACTTAGCACCCAAATAGTAAAGTGCGGCTGCTTCCATTTCTACAGCTTTCACACCCAATTTCCCTAATTCTAAGTTCCGACTGAATAGCTTTGGAGAATAGAAACTATCTGATGACAAGACATTGCCGACATGGATTGTCAAGTTAAGTTCCTTAGCAATATGATAAGCCTTATCCAACAATTCAAAATCAGCAATTTGGGGCAAATCATATTCTGGCCAGTCAATATTCATCATTTTTGAATTAGTAGCTGCCCCTTGAGCAAGTACCAATTCACGGACATGAACATCCTTATTTAAAGAACCGGCTGTTCCCACACGTATCAATTTTTTTACGCCATATTCGGTAATCAGTTCATGTGCATAAATAGAAATAGATGGCATACCCATTCCTGTTCCCATCACAGAAACACGATGACCTTTGTACGTACCTGTATAGCCAAACATATTGCGGACTTCATTGAAACAAACAGCATCTTCAAGGAAGTTTTCAGCGATAAATTTAGCACGAAGTGGATCACCAGGCAGTAAAATCTTATCAGCGATTTCACCTGGTTTTGCGGAGATATGGATAGACATGTAGAGCCTTACCTTTCTTGATAATTATTCTTCTTATTAGATTGGAAAACGATAAAAGTACTGAAGTAAGAGTGTGAAATGTGATCATTGTACTCTCACTTACACCAATTTACAACTCAGCCAAGATAGCTTTCACCAAGCCCTTGAAGTTGTCCTTGATTTGCTCGGTTACTTCTACAACTTCTTCGTGATTGAGTTCAGATTGGAAACCAGCCGCAAAGTTTGTAATAGCAGAAATGCCCAAGACTTTCATACCTGAGTGAGCAGCCAAGATAACTTCTGGTACTGTCGACATACCGACTGCATGTGCACCCATAGTCTTGAAGGCCAAGATTTCAGCAGGTGTTTCATATGTAGGACCTGTCACACCTAGATAGACACCATCGTCCAACTTGATGCCCAATTTTTCCGCAATGGTATGGGCTTTTTCACGGTATTCTTTAGTGTAGGCATTGGACATATCTGGGAAACGTGGACCAAATTCTTCCAAGTTTGCACCAATCAATGGGTTTTGACCTGTCATGTTGATGTGGTCAGTAATTGCCATCAAGGTACCTGGACCATAACCGATACCGCCTGCGGCATTTGTCACAATCACTCCTTCGCAACCGAGAGCTTTCATGACACGGACAGGGAAGGTCACGACCTCCATAGGATTTCCTTCATAAAAGTGGAAACGACCTTGAAGAGCTAAGACCTTACGTCCTGCCAAATCACCGTAAACCAACTTACCAGCATGACCAACAACCGTTGATTTGCCCCAGTTCGGAATATCTGCATAGTCGATGACAATGGCGTTTTCAACTTCTTGAGCTAATTCACCCAAGCCAGATCCCAAGATCAAACCGAATTCAGGTTTCACTAGACCTTTTTCTTCCAAGAACGCTTTTGTTTCATAAATTTTTTCTACTAATGTCATAAGTTCAATGATACTGGACTGTCGTCCAAATTCAATTAGCCTAGCTAATTAAACTTCCTTTCTATAATCTTTGATAAACCCATAGAATATAAATTTTTATAGAGGCAAAACTACTTCACCATCTTCTTTAACATAGGGTGTTTTCATTGGTGGCAATAATTCCAAAACTGTCTCTGAAGGACGACATAATTTAACACCCTTTGAGCTCACAACAATTGGTCGATTGATAAGAATTGGTTCAACAACCATTGCCGAAATGATAGTATCCTCAGATGCACTCTCCCAATCAATCCCCATTTCATGATATGGTGGTACATTGGTTCGTAACAAATCTCTAGCTGTTATTCCCATTTTGGACAATAAATCATGCAATTCTTCCTCACTCGGTGGGGTATCCAAATAATGAACAATTTCAGGTTCAATTCCAACATGTCGGATAATAGCAAGGACGTTGCGCGATGTTCCACATGCAGGATTATGATAAATTACAACTTTTTCCATTAAACTAAACCTCCTAAAAAACTTTCACCTATCATGGCTGTCTCCACACCAAAGTTTTCAGCAACAGTGGCTGAAATATCCGCAAAGTGACCGACTGGCAAGATACCATTTCCTTTGAAAGCCTTGCTGTATGCCAAGAGAGGCACATATTCACGTGTATGGTCTGTCCCAACATAAGATGGATCATTGCCGTGGTCTGCAGTAATCAAGAGCAGGTCATCTTCACGCATATTGTCAATAATCTCTGGAATACGTGCATCAAACTCTTGCAAGCAGTCGCGGTAACCTTCTATATTGCGACGGTGACCATAGACAGCATCAAAGTCAACTAGGTTTGTAAAAGTAAATCCTTCCTCGAAGTCTGATAACTTCAGAGTATCAATCAACACATCGACACCGTGCTTGTTGGACTTGGTGTGACCCATATCATTTGTAATACCTGAACCATTGAAAATATCACTGATTTTACCAACTGAGTAAGTTGGTACACCCGCATCTGCCAGTTTGTTGAGGACAGTTGCTTCAAACGGTGACACCGCATAGTCATGACGGTTTGCAGTCCGTGAGAAATTCCCTGGTTCACCAACATATGGACGTGCGATGATACGACCTAGAAGAGCAGGGCGTTCAAGGGTAATCGAGCGAGCATATTCACAGATACGATACAACTCATCAAGTGGAATAATGTCTTCATGGGCTGCAATCTGAAGCACAGGATCTGCGGAGGTATAGACGATTAACTCCCCTGTTTCCATTTGGCGAGGTCCAAAGTCATCAATAACAGCTGTACCTGAATACGGCTTGTTTGCTTCGCGAATGATTTTACGACCTGAGAATTCTTCGATTTTTGTCAAAATCTCTTCAGGGAAACCATCCCAGAATGTATCAAAAGGCTCAGTAATATTGAGACCCATAATTTCCCAGTGTCCTGTCATGGTGTCTTTCCCAAGCGAAACCTCTTCCAATTTGGTTACATAACCAGTTGGATGGCTTTCAGCAGGAACTGTCGCAAGCGCTGTATCACGAGGAATATTGCCAAGACCAATTTTTGCCATGTTTGGCACATCAAGCCCAGCTTTTTCAGAAATGTGACCGAGTGTATCAGACTCTGTATCTGCTACAGCTGCATTGAAAAATTTATCTGAGTCTGGTGCTGCGCCGATTCCGACAGAATCCATAACAACCAAGTGAACACGTTTAAATTTAGGCATAATTGTCTCCTTTTGAATCATGAGTTACAGAAAATTTATTTCCAACCATAATACCAGTAAAATATCTGGAATTTCATCTTTTAATAAATGCATTATCTGTTACCTTCTTCGTGCTCGGACCATCCCCGAACACCTAGAGCATAGATTCATTCTAGAAAATCTATACTTATTCATAGGGCTTGCAAACAATGGATAGCAAAATACATCTATAAAATTGTAAATAAATTCTCATTAACTTCAAACGTTCGTGTTTTCATTATACCATAAAAACGCTTCTCATTGTTAGTAATTGAGAAGCGTTTTCATGTTATTTATTTTTCAACTATTTGAGGACCGTCAGGCGTACCAACGATTACCTTGGAAATCAAACCAATAAAGAGACCATGTTCAACAACTCCAACTGTTCGATCCAATTCTTCCGCCAATGCAACTGAATCTTCAATCCGTTGTAAATCGAGGTCAATAATGTAATTTTTCATATCCGTCACAAGTTTTTCACCATCACTCATTCGGAAACTTGGTCGATATCCTTTTGATTCGAACAAGCGAAATAGATTTTCAGAACCGTATTGAACCACTTCTACTGGCAATTTAAATGCTCCTAGCGTTTCAACTACTTTGGATTCATCAACAATCCAGATGCAATCTTTACTATTGACCGCAACAATTTTCTCCATTAATAAAGCTGCACCGCCACCTTTGATTCCGTTAAAGGCTCCATCTACTTCATCAGCCCCATCTACCGTTAAGTCTACATACTCAACTTCATCGATATTTTTTAGGGGAATCCCAAGGGACGCAGCATGCTCTGCCGTAGCATGAGAGGTCGTTACACCAATAATTTGCAACCCCTGCTCCGCAACCCGACGGCCAATTTCTTTAACAAAATAGTAGGCTGTAGACCCAGTCCCTAGACCAACAACCATACCATCCGTTACAAATTCCGCCGCCTTAATACCAACCTGCTCTTTTAAGTTTGACATTTCATGCTCCTTTTAAAAACTCATATAACTATTATAGCATGAAGTGTGTAAGTTATTATAAGAAAATTTAAAAAGAGGGGAAGAAAAATTAGAAAACATTACCAAAAATATTAGAAGATGGTCCTATGTCAAGATTTAGTACACATTAAAATGAGAATTTTATCCTTTTTTTAACTTGCTAATTGCTCATTGTCTTTTTGTGCTTCTGCATACAACTTTTCAAAATCATTCGGCGACATAAAATCACAGTGGCCGTGAATTCTTTTCGTATTGTAAAAGCATTCAATATATTCAAATACGAGTTTATGTGCATGAGCATGATTCTGGATTTTGAAGCGATGGAGCCATTCCCGTTTAATCAAGGAGTGAAAGGATTCTATGCAGGCATTATCCCAAGGAAAGGCTTTCTTGGAGTAGCTTAGTTGCATTTTATCGGTTGCTTTGCGATATTCCTTGGAAACGTATTGACTTCCGCGATCGCTATGAAGAATCAAAGGTAAATCCGTTTGACGTCTTGCTTTAGCTTTGGTTATAGTTTCAATTACACAGGATACTTCCATTGTTTTGGAGAGCGTCCAGGCAATGATTTTTCGGGAGAATAGGTCCATGATGCTAGTTAGATAGGCGAAGCCTTCGGCTGTCCAAATGTAGGTGATATCACTACACCAAACGGCATTGGGGCGGTCAGGGTTGAATTGTTCGTCAAGGATATTTTGAAGTTCCTTACTAAAGTCGGAGTCTTTGGTGGTAATGGTCCAGGGTTTTATCCACTGGGCTTTGATGCCCATTTCTCGCATATATTTGCCCACCGTTCGTTCAGCGATGATTTCACCATCCTTTTGTAGTTCCTTGGTGATTTTGGGGGCTCCGTAGTTTTGTTTTGATTCGTTGTAAATATCCTTTATTTTGGTTTTAACCGCTTCCTTACGCTTTTGCATATTGGAAGGTACATGTTTTAGCCATGCATGATAACCAGATCTTGATACGCCTAAGATTTTCAGCATTCCAGAGACAGAAACTCGGCGGTTTTGCTTTTTAGCTATTTCTGTCTTTTCAGAAACCTCAAGATAAATGGCTTCTGTTATTTTCCCAGAATGCTGATGGCTTTTTTTAATACATCTAGTGCATCCTGGGTGTCGCGTAGCTCCCGCTTTAATTTAGCAATTTCTTTTTCCTCATCAGAAGAGTAATTGCCGGAACCACGGTGTTCTATATTCCCAGTATCGTTTAGCTCTTTCTTCCATCTGGAAAGAGTTTGCTGGCTGATACCTAAATTCGATGCGCAGCCTTGTAGACCAAGATTCTTGTGATCTTGATAATATTGCACTGCGTCCAATTTGAACTGCTTGTCATAATGTTTTGCCATAATGAGTCCTCCTGTAGTACGATGTTTTTATTGTATCATGTTTTTGCTTCTAGGATTTTCTCATTTTGACTTGTACTATTTATATTCTAACACCAAGAATCTTATAATTTTCTCTGAGTTCTCTGACAAAAGATTTTATTGAGGAAATGATTATTAGAGTATCACTCTATAATCCACGCACCCATGTGGGGTGCGACCAAATATAAGCGGACAAGTAGAGCAACAGACAAATTTCAATCCACGCACCCATGTGGGGTGCGACGTGACCAGGAAAAAAACAAAGGAGGAAAAAAATATTTCAATCCACGCACCCATGTGGGGTGCGACGGGAACGTCCTTGATGGTTTAGCAACATTTTTCAAATTTCAATCCACGCACCCATGTGGGGTGCGACATGACACCAACCACAGGACAACCAATGGTGCAAATTTCAATCCACGCACCCATGTGGGGTGCGACATGACACCAACCACAGGACAACCAATGGTGCAAATTTCAATCCACGCACCCGTGTAGGGTGCGACAGGAGTCTTGGGTTAGTCGTAAATAAAAGGAGTATTTCAATCCACGCACCCGTGTAGGGTGCGACTTGTCGGGCGTTTTGTAAAATTGCCGTTTTAGAATTTCAATCCACGCACCCGTGTAGGGTGCGACTTTCTACAAAGTCGAATCTGCTTGCCGAGATCGAATTTCAATCCACGCACCCGTGTAGGGTGCGACCCTCGTTCACAGAAGAGTTTGAGTTCACTCTACGATTTCAATCCACGCACCCGTGTAGGGTGCGACTGTATAAATTAAAACTTACCCCCGATTGTCTGCTAATTTCAATCCACGCACCCGTGTAGGGTGCGACTCAAACGAGTGTACTGCAGAGTTGTTAGAAAATGATTTCAATCCACGCACCCGTGTAGGGTGCGACGTCCAGTTTTTGGATCACGTAAGATACGTGAGAATATTTCAATCCACGCACCCGTGTAGGGTGCGACTTCTCAAGGCTTCAAGTTGTTTAGCACACATGTTATTTCAATCCACGCACCCGTGTAGGGTGCGACAATGGTATTTTATATAGTTCAGATTATAAGGTAATTTCAATCCACGCACCCGTGTAGGGTGCGACTGACGTGTATTGGCGAGTTGGATTGGCGCAGTTGATTTCAATCCACGCACCCGTGTAGGGTGCGACACACTACCGGATTAAAAACTCTCAAAATGCTCAAGAATTTCAATCCACGCACCCGTGTAGGGTGCGACGTAGCATAAATATTAAGACTTTAAATATAAAATATTTCAATCCACGCACCCGTGTAGGGTGCGACCTTGCTTTCGTCCTCTCTTGCCATAGCTGACACTATTTCAATCCACGCACCCGTGTAGGGTGCGACTCATCCACCTTGCCAATATGGATCTGCTCGACTATTTCAATCCACGCACCCGTGTAGGGTGCGACTCAGGTATTTTTTCAGTGATAAAATCATAAAATATTTCAATCCACGCACCCGTGTAGGGTGCGACTGGACGTCTAGCCCAACAGCAAAACAATAGATTGATTTCAATCCACGCACCCGTGTAGGGTGCGACCCTATTTTAAACTAAAAAGAAAGACGACAAAGAATTTCAATCCACGCACCCGTGTAGGGTGCGACCTGTCCTAGTGATCGTCATAGCCCGACGATATCTTTCAATCCACGCACCCGTGTAGGGTGCGACTCGCGACGTCTGTTGGTCTCGTTATCGTTACCATATTTCAATCCACGCACCCGTGTAGGGTGCGACGAACACATGACTGATGACGGTATAGATATTGTAATTTCAATCCACGCACCCGTGTAGGGTGCGACATGAGGCATCTTAAGATGAGGCCAGCTAAATTGATTTCAATCCACGCACCCGTGTAGGGTGCGACACGCTTTTGGCGTGGTGCTTAAAATGTTATTAAATATTTCAATCCACGCACCCGTGTAGGGTGCGACAATCGTCTTACTTTAAAAATTCCGATAACTACTTATTTCAATCCACGCACCCGTGTAGGGTGCGACGGTCTTGATTGTGGTCTGGGTTCAAATGGTATTAAATTTCAATCCACGCACCCGTGTAGGGTGCGACAAGCTTATTAGGATTTTCCCGAGTCCTTAGAACTTATTTCAATCCACGCACCCGTGTAGGGTGCGACGGGAAGAAATAGCTGATATGCTACACGTTTCAAATTTCAATCCACGCACCCGTGTAGGGTGCGACAGCGCTATTTGACACTGTTTTGTAAAAATAAAGTTTCTACAGATATAGAATATACCATAAATTCACTCTATTTTCACTTTTTTTCATATGCTTTTCACGCGAATCTCCTCACATTTAATGAGTAAGCCCGATTCGCAGAGATAATCTATAACAGGAGGACTCCTTGATCAGGATCATAACTAGTATCTCGTCCAATCGTTTCCACACGATTTTGCCAGTTTTTTCCTAGCAAATAAAAGCGGATACTATCCTGTTCCTTGTCAATGATTTCCAGCAACTTATTCTTTAACTCAACAAATTCTGCTGGAGCGACTGAACATTCGAAGACAGAATGTTGCACACGTTGACCAAAGTCAACGCACAGCTTGGCTACTTGTCTCAATCGCTTTCGTCCAGCTACTGTTTCTGTATTGACATCATAGGTCACTAATACCATCATAATATAGCTCCTATATCATAAACGGAGGATAACTGTCCAACTCGCCTCGAACAGCCTTTGCAAGCAATTGTGCCTGAACGTAGGGCAATAACATCAATTTGACTTTTTCCTGGGTAAATGGATGCTCAACTTCTGTATGTTTTCGCTTTTGCCAGGCTTCAATGAAAACTGCTCTGCCTTTTTCAGTCAACAAAACACTTCCATTTTCTTTGATATCAAAATGCTTTTTCGTTAACTGTCCTCTATTGATTAAGGAAAATACAAACCGATCAACAATGAAGGAACGAAATTCCTCAACTAAATCCAAAGCCAGACTCGCACGACCAGGACGGTCTGTATGGAAAAATCCAACATAACTATCCAGACCAACCGCTTCAATTGCTGATTGGCATTCATAGGTCAACAGACTGTAACCGAAGGAAAGCAAGGCATTCACACAGTCCAACGGAGGTCTTCTACTGCGACCATTGAACTGAAACGTCTCCTTATCAGCCAAAACCATTTCATTGAATAAGCGGAAATAGTGATTCGCTGCTTGCCCCTCAATTCCAAGTAGTGTCTCCTTATCTAAAGCTGTTTGAACCATTTCCACTGCCCAAGTCAGCTCTGAATTGACCTCTTCAAATAGATTCCCATCCACCCTATCTTTATGATCTCTACGAAATCGCAATAGGTATTTTCTGGAATTAGAGATTTTAGACAGAATAAAACGTTTGGCAAATTCCAGAGACAAATCATCATCAGCTAGGCGATACTGTTGCCGTCTTAACAGAACATTTCCATTCGTCGGACCTACAAACCGGCCACAAAATCGCCCTTGAGGTGTATGGAAAGAAAGGTTAATCTGATGTTCCGCACACAGTTCAATTAATGACGGAGAGGCTCCTAGATAGGAAAAACACACAATACCGTCTATAATGCGATAGGGAAAGCGGTGAACAGCAACGCCATTTTGCTTAATGACAATGTTGTCCCGCTCTCTAGTCAAATAAAAATCTTCCTGAGTCAGATAGAGTGTATTCAGCAGTTTCTTCATAACCCCTCCTCGCTTGCCATGGATTGTTGGATATAATGAGCAACACTACGCGATTTTTTACTCAATCTAGGCATACAAATATCTACCAGTGAGCAAAGTTGGCAATTCTTAAAATACTCAGCCTTTGGCAAATCTCTTTTCTGATAAAGTTCATGCATTTGTCTAGCTAATTCAACAACCAGCTGCCTCAATTCAGCACTAATGCTAATTTCTACTTTTTTATTGACACTATGATAGTACAGATAGCCCGTATCAATTTTGCAAGCCAGTGTTTCCTCTAAACACATGGTCTGTGCCACCAATTGAACAATATCCCGTTCATCTTTTTTCGGCTTACCACGCTTGTATTCAACGATAGTTGGAATCCATTTACCACGTTTTCCACTCAGTGAAATACCTGCCTCATCTTTATGGAATTCCACAACATCCAAAATCCCGTAAAGCCCTAACTCCTTAGACGATACCTGCATCGCCCTAGAAATCAAGAAATCCTTACGTTTTTCTTTGATATAGGGATTGTCAGCTTTTTGATGAAGAAACTGACCGTGAGTGGTTGCCTCATTTTCAGCCCATTCTTGATAAATATGGATCAAGGCCCATTGACGTTTGCAGAACTGAAAATGTTGAATACCAGACAACATCAAATAATCATCTTCTGCATAGGCCATCTTACAATCCTTCTAAAATATCAACTTTCAATCCCTTAGCCTGAAACTCAGCCAGCTCTTTCTGCTTCAGTCCAATCGCATACTCTTCATAGCTTGACTTGTCTTGCTTTTCCTTATCAAATTCTAACAAGTCGAAGATGCGTGCACTAGAAACATTGCCCAGTTTATTGGAATGAGTGAACCAGAAAACTTCACGAACACGCATTGAACCTTCTGGGCGAGCTGATGATGCATCATTTTCAAATAGGGTAATTAGAGTTTCTTTCAAGACCTCCGCATCTTCCGCCGTAAAGCCTGTCTTCTCTGCAAAATAAGCATTGATAGACCCTTTTACAATATATACACCGTAATCTACAAAATGCTTGGTTCCCATGGTGTCAGAAGAACGACCTCCTGCTTTCTTAGGTTCCACACCATTTGTACTTCTAGTAATCTGCAAACTAGAAATGATAATAGGTTCTAACGAATGAGCCATGCTAACAGAAACTGGTCCACGGATAGCAAAAGAGCGATCCTTCAAATACGTGAAGACCTGACCAAATGAGCGTACATCTAGCCAGATTTGATTAGCTTTTTCATTGATTTCCTCATCTGATTCTTTTCCAGAAAATTGAGCTTTGAAGCGTTTTTCTAAAGAATTTAAGCCATCTTCAATCCGATCATTTGCCTGGACAAAAATAGAATGCCCCATATCCTGCATACGATTGCGAATTTTTCGCTTAATAGCAACATCACTAATAATCCCTTGGTTATTTGCATTCGTACGTGGCATATTTCCTGATAAGGGATCGCCATTAGCATTGGCCTCACGCACCTCAATGGTTACCATAAAATCAATTTTCTGTTCCAACATTCTTTATTCCTCACTTTCAATTTTTTCTTGTTTTGTGTAGAAGTATTGCTTCTCAGCATAATAACCAAATATAAAGCGATAGTCTAATGGGTCATTGATTCCACGTTCTTGCATCAAAGGCCCTAATAACACCATGATTTCTTCCCGTTCTTTTTCTAATTTATTAAAAATACCAGGACTGTTTAACTTTACTGCTTCTTCGTAAGGTTTGATTTTATTGGTTAAATTCATCATCAGCTTAGCTGGCTGACTTGTATAGGCATTCCAATAACGTTCCGCATTCGTGATGCGATCATTTTTTGAACCGTCTAACTGATACCGTTGAAGCTCTAACAATTCAAAAATCGCCAATAATCGTCCAAACAAATAGGAACGATCCTTATTCTCGTGGTCTAACATCGGTGTAAACTCCTCCTTATTAGTTTTATGTAAAAGGGCCAAGGAAACAAATAATACCTTGTTCCATGTGTTCCCATATCTCTGACGTTGCTTGATATTGTCTTTTAATTTACCAAGAATCGTATCCGGAATATCTTTCCCATCAATCATGCTTGTAGCTAACTTTTGGAACTGATCACTCTTGAACTTGTCGTTGTCTAGTTCCAAGAATCGACCTCTATCTACACCATAGGCCGCTAAAACAATATCCTGGTAACTCGGTGGACACTCCGCATACTCTCCATTTTGCTTCTTAAATTGCCAAGAATACCTGTCCTGCCATTTATTGAGATTATCTAGTAGTTGAGAGGCAGCTAGCTGTCTAAAGTATTTAAGGGCAACACGACCATCATTGGTCTTGTTAACGATAGCAACATAGTAAGTCGCTCCGTCACCAAATTCTTTTTTACCATGGATAAAGGCAGAGCGGATTTTCTTATTTACCTCTGTTACTTGAAATTTTGGGCTATCATCTGAAGACGTTTCTCCAAAATCAAACATTCCATTATCTTCCACTTTTGGACTGGTGATATCTAATTGTGTCTCATTGGACAAATCATCACTAAACCAGTTGATTAAATGCTGTCCTGACCCTAGCCATGCGTGGGTATGTTCATTCTCCAACAAAAATTTTGCCATTAAATGAATTTTTTCCGAAGTCTGATTCCCAACGGTAAAGACATCCTCTCGTTGCTTGAAGCGTCCCTTATAGGTTTCAATGTTATTGCTGACGGAAATCAATTTGGCATTTCCTATCAATCCGCGGTGCTTGGCAGCCAGCACTTCTTGTTTCCCACTAATATTACAGATGATATCTGCTTGCTGATTCGATTCCACATAGGAAATGTAAGCCTTATGTAAGTCCAAATAGTTGGTAACAGAAACGGTTTGATACCCTATGAATTGATCAATTTTAAATTCCAGAAAAGCAGTCGATAGGTCAATAGTCTTTTCACTATCATCACTGTTCAGAAAAGTTACTTTTAATCCCTCTCTACTGGTTACTCTACCATAGAGGGACTGGACAATCTTCTCTATAAAGTCATCCTGTAACAGAAAACGCTGGATATGACTCAAAAATCTTTTAACTTCTTGTTCCTGACACTGGGAAATCCATTCATCTAACTGACGATGATAGGCATCATACTGTCCTTGGTCTATTTCTGAAAGATAGTAAGTCAATTTATCAACCAACGGGTGCGGAGCTGGATTTTTCCCCGAACGAGCCACCGAGTCAGAAGTCACCGGAAAGATGATACTCTCGCCATCAGCCATAAAGTCTGCCTTCATGAAGTTTCCTTCATTGTCTAGTAGAATAGCTATCGTGTCCTTCCCATTTGAACGACGACTGGTATGGTAAATCGGTAGGAGGGGACTAGTTGATTTTTGAGCATTGTCTACCCATCCCGTGTCCTCGGCTGCTTCATAAGCCCGTAAAAGTGCTGTAAAGAAATCCATTAGCGACCTCCTTCCTCATTTTCTTGATCTCGTGAGTATATCTCAAATTCTTCTTCTACTAACTTGATATCTCCCGAAGTCTTGAAAACATAATTTGAAAGTGTGTTCACAATCTCGCAGTCTTCTTGCTCCTTAAACCGTATGACACTGTTTTCCATGACGGTCCTTGTAAAATAGGAACGAAGCGGTTGATTAGACTCTGTTGGATAGGCAAATGAATGAAACATAATTCCAAAGTCGATGGTGACATCTCCATATTTGACATCAGCTGTTTCATAATCTTCCTGGCTAATGGCTTCAACTAAACCAAGACATTCCCTGGTTCCAAGAAAGACATCTCGTCGCCCGCCTTTTTTGATAGACCTTTCCATAATCGCCTCATGTTTGTTGGGCAAACGATCGTGTACTAAATCTGGGCGATTTTCATTCCAGATAAAGTGAAATTTGACCAGGTATTCCACTTTGCTAAGGTAAGAAACATAACTTAAGTCAGCTCCATAATTAGCCAACAAGGCTCGGACTCCGTGAAGCTCCGTTTGAATTTGATTGACAATCTTCACTTCTGTCACAACATTTGTAATGGTTGGTTTATAGTAAACCGCATCCACCACACCTTTTAAGGCCTGTCGAGTAGGAACGGCATAGCTTGACCTTTCTCCACCACCCTTGGTCGCAGGATTCGTAAAGAGAGCCAGATCACCCTTCACCCGCAGGTAAAAATTCCGTGAACGATACAAAATCAAGTTCCTCCTTTTCTTTTTAAATATAGTAAAGATAGACTACAACAGAAATGTACAACCTAACTAACAGGATAGCCAGCGGTGGTCACTATAGCCTTCAACTACAGTAACCACTGACTAACTCTTAAAAGTAATTTTTTAATGACAAAAACTACTTGTTCTTATTTCCCGATTGAAAGGCAACAACCAGATAAGCTACGGCCGTTAGAATACCTGGTAAGCGCTCCAACAATTTGTATATTAGTTGAATCATATACTTCTATAGAAGTTCCTCCTTAATGTTATATCTATATATTACCACTTTTACTATTCATAGTAAAGTGTTATTTTTATTAAAGGTCTTCATTTTTTGAAAGGGACTATTATCTGTGGTATAATCAAGTCATCATGGTATGTGTCCATGTGGATTGAAATATAGTTAAGTGTTATAGCACAAAGACTGGCAGATCTTTCTATCTTACCTTACAAGATAGGAAGGTTTGCCTCTTTTTTTAATCCAAGCTTTTCGTCATCATAATACTCTTCTTGCAGTATTAAGACCTTTCCCTCCAAATAATATCGGATTGCTTGTAGCCGACTGTCATACTTTCTCAGATTGACTGTAAAAGGCTGCAAACTCTTGAGAATTTGTTTAATCTCAACTAAATCCTGGCCTCTTGGATAGGGAGTATCTACCAAAAGTTCTTCCAAGTCAGCGATTATATCCACTCCGTCACCATATGGAACTAGGACACCAATACTATCATCTTTGATTAAATCCATTTTCTGCCCTGCAGTCTTGAACGACTGTCTGACTTTGCAGTTCGGACTTCCTTTGAAGCTACTTAAGCTGAGATAGTCATAGACAGATTCATTGGTAGACAGTGGGTAATCAAATTGTTTTGTATTGTCGGCATAGTAACGTTCAAAAAATAGAAGATTTAAGGCCCCAACTTCAATTGGTGACGTTTCTTTTATCAAAATATTCTCAGTCGCCTCTTTTTTATGCTTGATTTCTTTAAGATAGGTGAGGCTTTCTTCTTCCTTGGATAAATTTATCAATGTTACCTGACCTACATCACGTTTTCCTTCACGATTACAACGGCCAGCTGCTTGAACAATTGAATCTAGTCCAGCATAAGATCGAACCACTCGCTCAAAATCAACATCCACTCCTGCTTCAATCAATTGCGTACTAATACAAATTATAGGAACATCGTCTTTCAACTGCTTTTTGATTTCTTGGATAACATCAAGACGGTGCTGGGCACACATATTGGTTGAGAGGTGATAAAGTGGTCTGTCTGTTTGGAATTCTAATAGGCTATATAGTTTTTCTACTGCTGGTTTGGTATTGAGAATGACAAGCGTAGAAGTTTCTTCTTCCAAGATAAAACTTGCCAGGTCAGTCAATCGGGAAATTGCATTGCTTTCATCAAACTTGCGGAGTTCTGTCCTCTTAAAGACCTCTTGTTCTTCAGCGGTTAAGGTGACAATGTCTGCCTGCTCTGCTATTTCCCCACCATATAATAGTCGGTGGCTTATGGAAACCGAATCATAGGCAGGTTGAGTCGCAGTACAGAGAACAACTGTAGCCCCCATGACACGACTCAAAAAATTCATGGTCAGATTAAAAAGCGTAGTGACCTCAATGGGGAGGGATTGGACTTCATCTAAAATCAAGACGCTGTTTGCTAAGTTGGAGAAGCGTCTGATATTAGCTGACTTGGTCTTAAAGAGGGTTTGAAAGAACTGAACCATGGTGGTAAGGACAACTGGGCTATCCCAGGTATCAATCAGGTAATCTGTCATTAGACTATTGACAGTTTCCTCTCCATACTCCTCATTTTGAGGTGTGGCATCTTGTTGTTCTCTGACTAGATTAGAATGGTGCTCCAAGACACCTTCTTTGCCAATAATCTCCTGAATCGCTGCTGCATTTTGTTCTAAAACGGACAAAAAGGGCGTCATGTAGAAGAAACGATTTTTACCTTTCTGTGTCAGTTGATGAATAGCGTAACGAAGCGACAGATTAGTTTTACCTGTACCCGTCGGAAGATTGAGGCGATAAATGCCTGAAGAATCCGTAGCACCACGATGTTTAACACGCTCTCCCAAGGCCGTTCGAATACGGTTAAGTTCGGTAGTTGGATTTCCAAAACCTGCATAAACTTCTTCTACTGATTGAAAATACTTCTGAACAAGTTCACTATTTTCCTCAGTAGTTTTTGGCTCGATAACAAGGTCATAGGCATTAATCGTATCCAAAATATCCGCATTCTTCAAATAAGACAGGTAGAGCCGAATAAAACAAGAACTATAAAAAGCCGATTCGCTATCATCATTGATGCATAACTTCGCCCAAGCGGTTTGAAAATTTTCAAATGATTTCATAACTAAATCATCTACATTTTGATAGCCAAAGCTAGGTAGCTGTTCTTCCAATAACTTGGCATAGGCCTTTATATCTTCTTCATAATGATAGTCTGCTCGTGGCTGGCCAATCCGATAGAATAACTTACTATACCGATATCTACCTGCTCCTTCCATATCCTCAGGTAGAGGGACGTCATACACACCGTGGTGGGCAGATATAATGTAGGCTATTATTTCACGAAAAAGCTGGGCATCGTTTGGGTTTCTCCCCGATCGTTGAAAGACTTGCTCAATCTCTTGAAATAGGTAACGGGCTCCTGCATACGAATGATCGACGTGTAGATTTGGCTCCTCTTTCATTTTTTTCTGAAAAAGTCTTTCACTCTTGCCCAAATCATGATAAAGTCCTAGTAAGAACAAAATATCCCCTTGGCCAATCGTATCTGTAAGGACTTTGGCCCCCATCGCAACATTGAACAGGTGGTCCTCTAGATATTGAAACCGACTTTCTATGTCTCTTTTTTCAAGATGTGCTAACCTCATCTATTACCTCCTGTTTTTAGTAATATTCTACCATTTTTCAATAGGTTTAGAAAGCGTTTTCTGTCTTTTTTTTGTCTCATTTTTACCATCGAATATTACACAACATGCTATAATAGTTTTATTATAATCCTACAGAAAGCCAAACTCTATGATCACAAAAGAATTCGATACAATAACTGCTATTTCGACTCCTCTCGGAGAGGGAGCAATTGGGATTGTTCGTCTGTCTGGTACAGATGCATTTTCCATTGCAAGCAAAGTTTTTAAAGGAAAGGACTTAGCGACTGTGCCAAGTCATAGTCTGAACTATGGACATATTATTGATCCAGCGACTGGACAGGTACTGGATGAAGTGATGCTCGGTGCCATGCGATCTCCAAAGACCTTTACGCGAGAAGATGTTATTGAAATCAATACACATGGGGGTATCGCCGTCACGAATGAAATTCTTCAATTGTTGATTAGACAAGGTGCCCGAATGGCTGAGCCTGGTGAGTTTACCAAGCGGGCCTTTCTCAACGGACGTGTGGATTTGACCCAGGCAGAGGCTGTCATGGATGTCATCCGTGCCAAGACCGACAAGGCTATGCACAACGCAGTCCGTCAGTTGGATGGCTCTCTCTCCCAACTGATTAATGAAACACGTCAGGAAATCCTCAATACTTTGGCTCAAGTCGAAGTGAATATTGATTATCCAGAGTATGATGATGTTGAAGAGGCAACCACAGACTTAGTCCGTGAGAAGACTCTCCAGTTTCAAGCTCTTTTGGAAAATCTTCTCCGAACCGCTCGTCGAGGTAAGATTTTACGTGAAGGTATCGCAACAGCTATTATCGGCCGACCAAATGTGGGAAAATCCAGCCTACTCAATAATCTCCTCCGTGAGGAAAAAGCCATCGTTACAGATATAGCAGGGACAACTCGCGACGTTATCGAAGAATACGTCAACATCAAAGGCGTCCCCCTCAAGCTGATTGATACCGCTGGTATCCGTGAAACAGATGACATCGTTGAAAAAATTGGTGTGGAACGGTCTAAAAAAGCGCTTGAGGAGGCCGACCTGGTCCTACTTGTCCTCAACGCATCTGAGCCACTTACCGAACAAGACCGAAATCTATTAGCCATTTCAAACATGGCTAATCGCATTATCTTGCTCAATAAAACAGACCTAGAAGAAAAAATTGAAGCTGATCAACTACCTGAGGATGTCATTCGCATCTCTGTCTTAGAAAACCAAAACATTGATCAAATCGAAGAAAAAATCAATCAACTTTTCTTTGAAAATGCAGGTTTGGTAGAACAAGATGCTACTTACTTATCTAATTCAAGACATATATCCTTGATTGAACAAGCTGTCCAAAGTCTTCAGGCAGTTAATGATGGATTGGAAATGGGTATGCCTGTCGACTTGTTACAGGTAGACCTAACACGTTGTTGGCAAATACTGGGCGAAATCACAGGAGATGCCGCTCCAGATGAATTAATCACACAACTCTTTAGCCAATTTTGTCTTGGAAAATAAATATAGTCATGCAAAAAAATTTGCATGACTTTTATATATAAAAAATCAAAAAATACTTGTTGATTGCTGTAAATTATATAATGCTAAAAAATAGAAAGGAGACACTACGATGAAAAAATGAAAGAATGTCTCAACTCCTGACCTTTGACACATCAAAACGGACATTTTCATCAATTACATTAGAACATTCTTCAATTACATTAGAACATTCTTCACCGAGCGCAATCTATCCACTAAAAGATAAAAATTTGCTTTTTATCGAACACACTAATTACCAATTCAGTCCCATCTCATTTACCATTTACAATGCAGAAACTGGGGAACAAGTTTTTCATTCATTGAAGGAGTTAAATCCTCGACCCCACTATCTTGAACATGTCCGTCAAATAGACAATCGTCGTCTGATGATGATTCTTTCGGATACTCTTATCATTTATGATTTGCAGACTAAAAAGATAACCAATAAAACGACCTTATCAGAAGATTATGTGAGTGGTATTTGGGTCAATCCATAACAAAATAGAACTCGGTTTTTTGCCGAGTTCTATTTTGTTATTTTTTATCTAATGAAAACAAGAATCTTATTCTACTCTTCGTCACTCAAATCAACACTTGGCACAGTCGTTGCTGCATCATTTGTTGCTTGGAAGAGTTCAACTTTTTCATATCCGAATAGACCTGCATAGATTGATGTTGGGAAGCGTTTGATTTTTTTATTGTAAGATGTTGCCACTGCGTTATAATCTTTACGGGCAACTAAGATTCGATTCTCAGTACCTTCAAGCTCTGTAATCAAGTCTGAAACCTGTTGATTAGCTGTCAATTGTGGATAGTTTTCTGCCACTACCAATAGTCGAGAAACTGCAGAATCCAACTGACTTTGAGCTTGGTTATATTCACCCGTTCCCTGTTGACTGGAGCCAATTTTAGCACGCGCTTCTGCAATAGCAGTAAATATTTCTTCCTCGTGTTCCATGGCTCCTTTGACAGCTGCGACTACATTAGGTATCAAGTCATAGCGTCGTTGCAACTGTGTGTCTACATTGGCTTGCGCGTTTTCAACTTCAGCAAAACTGTCCACCAAGCCATTGTATTGCCCGACTGCTCCCAATCCTAAAAATAGCAGAGCTAGGACTGGAATGAGGAGAACCAACCATTTCTTTTTCATATGATTTCCTTTCTAACAATGAGTAAACATTCTAAAAAACGAATAGCTATCAGAATCTTTACAAGATTCCTTACCAACCGGAAGAGGAACCTCCACCTCCTCCGCCACCACCGGACCAACCACCGCCACCGAAGCCGGACGATGAGGAATTAGACGAGTGATGATTGCGGTGGTGATGCTGATCATCCACCAACATCCAGAGCAAATTGCCTGGTCCACCACCACCACGACTGGATTTTTCAATTATCACAAAAATAATAATCACAACGACAACAGTTAAGAAAGCGAAAAAGCCCTCCTCCTCTTCCGATGTTCTCTCATCTAAGGTGGCTAACTGGCTCTGACCAACGCTGGTACCATAAAACTGATCACCAATGGATTGAACAATATAGGTCACACCGCCATTGTAATCTTCCTGTCGAAAGAATTCTCTTGCATTTTCGAGAATTTCTTTTGATTCTACATCTGTCAAGACTGTCGCAGCATTATCTGACGTTTCAATCCGAAATTCCCTATCTTCTATTGCAATAACCAGAAGTATCCCATTATTTGTGCCTGAAAATCCAACTTGCCACTGACGAAATGTCTCATTGGCCAAACTTTCGATATCTGTCCAAAGACTATTCGTCATATAGACACCGACCTGTAAACCTTGTTCGGTTGTTGACCAATTGAGATTAAGCTGATCAATTTCTGCAATGGTCTCGCTAGAAAGTAATTGAGTATCATCTACTACTGTTGTATCTATCGGCCGATCGGGAATCTGGTTTGCATTTACCAAGGCAGGTGGAATTAACAAACAAACCGCTAAAATAGTTAGACCAGTGACAATCAGTGTTTTCCATTTTCTCATCAGACACCTCCTTCGATGAACAAAGATAAGAAAAATTTTCTAGGTATATATATACAATTATATCATGTTAGTTTTGCTTTATCAATATATTTATGTTATTTTTCAGCAGTGGCAAAATCTCTTCAACAAACCAAGGATGTTTAGCTTGCCATATATTGTTCCTTGGCGATGGGTGAGGTAGGGGAAAATAGGTGGGTAGGTAATCAGCTGCATTCTCCACTCTCTCGGTCAAAGTCCTATGGGATTCTCCTAAATAATAGTCCTGGGCATACTTACCGATCAACAAGGTCAGCTCAATCTGGGGTAGTTGATTCATAATGAGTGGGTGCCATTTGGGCGCAAAATCCTTGCGAGGCGGCAAATCCCCAGACTTCCCTTTTCCTGGATAATAGAAATCCATAGGAAGAATAGCAAAATGACCAGATGCATAGAAGAATTCCCTGTCTACTCCCAACCATTTCCGCAGATTCTCTCCACTAGCATCATCAAATAAGCGACCTTTTTCTTGTGTTTTTAATCCCGGTGCCTGTCCAATAATGAGAATTTTTGCGGTAGACGATGCTTGGAAAAGCGGCTTTATCCCTTTTTTCGTAAAAGCTTGATTGGTTAAATCCTCCATAATCGCCTGACGAATATCAGCAAGTTCCATGATGTCCTACTTTCTTGACCATTGTTACATCTGCTTCTAGAGCATGAAAACCACATTTTTTATACCTTCCTCGACTAACTGATTAATACCTTTAGCAGCTGTTGCAGGATTAATCTTGTGATATTTTGCAAATTCATTTGTTGAGGGGACTCGGCCAGTTTCTGAAATAGTGTCGTTCATAATCATATCTTCAATTTGTTCTTTGATCTGTTGAAAAATTGGTTTACTGTTGTCTATAGTTTGCGTCACATTTCATCACCTAACTTATTTGGTTAGTTACTTATGTAATTAACTATATAACCATTAGTTTTAAAAGTCAATGTATTTTTACATATTGAAGCTGGGGCAAAGGCAAATAAGATATTAAAATAACCGAACCATAATTGACTAACGCCAATTATGGCTCGGTTATTTTTTTGCTAGGAAGCCTAAGTTAGCAACTGAAATATGCGAGACTCCTGTGGGAACAACGAAAGTTTCTGTTGGGGCGAGTAATCGCAGTCCCTTGAGCTAAAGATCCATTCAGAAAGCAAGTATATTTCAGTTGCGGTAATCTTATTCTTATTTAGAGAAAAAATATTCACATTTTGAGAAAATGGATTTTTTTATCCCAGTCTCTTTCTCCCTATTATTTTTAGCTCATCTGAGTCTTGATGTATTATGCCCACCACATATCAGCTGGTTGGTCATAAATCAACACAGATTTTAAGTTCTCAACCGCACGCATAAACCCTTCATCAATCGACATAATGGGATCCTCATGTTCAATACTAATGACATGATCATACCCATACGTACGCAGAGCGCTAATAATATCACTCCATACTTTCACTGAGTGACCATAGCCAACAGAACGGAATGTCCAAGCGCGTGATTGCACCTCACTATATGGCTGCATATCCGTTAAACCGTACATATTCACATGTTCCTGGTCAATATACGTATCTTTTGCGTGGAAGTGATGAATCGCATTGGCTTTTCCAAGGATCTTAATGGCCGCGACAGGGTCAATCCCTTGCCACCATAAGTGACTTGGGTCAAGGTTAGCTCCAATCGCATTCCCTGTCTGTTCACGTAATTTTAACATCGTATGCGGCGTATGAACTAAGAAGCCCGCATGCAGTTCTAAACCAATCTTAACGTTATTTTCTTCTGCAATCGTGTTTATTTCTTTCCAGTAAGGCACGAGTTTTTCTTCCCATTGCCACTTAAGTACGGTACTGTATTCTTCTGGCCACGGTGTTACGGGCCAGTTTGGATATTTACCATCTTCCGAATCTCCCGGTGTACCAGAGAAGGTATTGACCACTGGAATGTTTAATAGTCCTGCAAGTTTGATCGTTTTGACTAACGTTTCGTGTGAGTCTTTTCTAAAAGCTTCATCTGGTGAGACGGGATTCCCGTGGCAACTAAGGGCACTGATTGTTAAACCACGTGAATTGACCTTTTCTAAAAAGGTTTGTCTTTCTGCTTCGCTATTTAGTAACACATCGAGTTTTAAGTGCGCATCACCTGGATAGCCACCTGTACCAATTTCAACCGCATCTAACCCTGCATTTTTCACATAATCTAACATCTCTTCGAGATTTTTATCCGCAAATAATACGGTAAAGACACCTAATTTCATTCTATTCGCTCCTTTTCATTCACTATTCATAATCATCACACCGATTCTAATCAAACACAATCTGATTATTTAGTTTAATTTAATCGTTCGACCTGTTTGACTTGATTCCATCGCCGCAAGAATAATACCTAATGACTTCTTACCTTCCACACCATCGATTAAAGGCTTTGTATTCGTTCTCACCGATTCAACAAAGTGACTTACGACACCCGTAGATGTTTGTTGACCTTCTTCGTTCGTTTGGATTTTTCCAAGTTCATAGTTGACTTTACTGCCATCCGTATACGTGGCAATCAAGCTATAATTTGGATCATCTTCAAGACGTAACACACCTTTTTCCCCGTAAATAACAGTGGCATTACTTTCGTTAACTTTATATGCCCAACTCGCTGTTAATGTGCCAATCACACCGGAAGTACTCTTTAAGAGACACACAGCGTTATCATCGACACTGATATTCTCTTTCGCATTCGTTTCAACCATCGCTGATACTTCAGTAAACTCTTCACCTAAAATATAGCGAATCAGGTCGGCCTTATGCACACCTAAGTCACCCATTGCCCCGATTACCGCATCGTCTTTTCTAAAGAACCATGAGTTTTCGCCGTCAACACTCCAGCCTTCTGGTCCACCATGACCAAATGTCGTACGGAAGCTATATACTTTTCCGATTGCTCCTTCTGCGATCAATTCTTTTGCCTTTTGGTGTGAACGTACAAACCGCTGATTATGCGCGATCATTAACGTTTTTCCGCTTTTCTCGCTTGCTTCAATCATCGCTTCTGCTTCAGCTTGTGTTGTTGCCATCGGCTTTTCACATAACACGTGAGCACCACTTTCAAGTGCAGCAATTGAGACCGGCGCATGGAGCGCGTTCGGTAGGCAGACACTCACAAGGTCAACCGTTTCATTTTTTAAAAGTTCCTCATAATCTGTATAGACCGCACCACCATAAAGTTCTTGCATCGCTTCAGCACGTGAAGCGACAATATCGCACAAGGCGACAATTTCTACTGCCTCATTTTGATGATATTCAGGTAAGTGACGATATTTACTAATACTCCCACAACCAATGACTGCTACTTTTAATTTACTCATCTTAAATCACTCCTTCATTTTTTAAAAACGTCATACTTGTTTGAATCGAATCAAACGGATCACCATCGGTTTGGTCTTGTTCCACAATCCAGTAAGCAGGTGTCGCTGTATTTAGAATCGTTGATAAATCTGTACGCCCTGTCCCTAATGGCGCAAAGGTCGCTCGCTCATCTTTCGTCATATCTTTTAAGTGAACAAGTGCAAGTTGGTCTTTATACTTATTGATCCACGTAATCGGATCTTCCCCAGCTTTTTGAATCCAGTACACGTCTAACTCTAGTTTTAAACCGTCAACTGTTCTGAGTAGGTACTCAAGCACATTTTCATCATCACTATAAGGTTCTAATTCAAAATCATGGTGATGATACAGTAAGTCCATTCCATGTGATTGTAGTTCTAGTTGAATCGACTGTAAGACAGACGGTAAATCTTGATAAAATTCATGCGTCCGGTCTTCTGGTAAGATAAAAGGACATACCACCCGTGTATTACCTAACAATTTTTGTTCGTTAATTACCTCATCTAACCGGTTAATTAAGTCTGTGAGTGGTACATGACTACCGGCGACGGTTAAATCAAGCGCATCTAGGATAGCTCTAACTTCCTCCACCGTTAAATTGCCATAGCCGGCCAGTTCAACACCTTGAAAGCCGATGGCTTTCACTCGCTCTAATGTTTGTTTCATATCTTGTTGACACGCTTCACGTAAAGTGAAGAGCTGAATCGCTACCGGTATCATATCTTCATCCCTTCTTTGAAATAGTTTCTAGTGGCCTGCTATTGCCGTAGGTCGGCTGATTTGTTTGGGTTACTTTTAACCAGTTAACAGCATTTTTAATCACCGTTTGAATCTCTTGATTATGATACGTTGGGTACGTTTCATGACCCGGTCTAAAGTAAAAGACTTTCCCGCGTCCGCGTTTATATGTTGCCCCACTTCTAAAGACTTCGCCGCCTTCAAACCAACTGACAAAGACCAATTCATCAGGGGCTGGAATATCAAAATGTTCCCCGTACATTTCTTCCTTTTCAAGCTCAATATAACTCCCTAACCCAGAAACAATCGGGTGAGTCGGATCAATAACCCATAAACGTTCTTTATCATCCGCTTCACGCCACTTTAAATCACAACTGGTTCCCATAAGCTTTTTAAAGATTTTAGAGAAGTGACCTGAGTGAAGGACTAATAAGCCCATACCATCTAATACACGTTGTTGAATCTTTTCTACCCACTCATCTTTTACTTCATCGTGCGCCAGGTGGCCCCACCAAATTAATACATCGGTTTGATTTAATAAATGATCAGATAGACCATGGTTTTCTTCATCCAAGGTTGCCGTTGTCACCTCGTGACCTGCCTCTGTCAAAAAGCTTTTAATTGCCCCATGAATACCTTCCGGGTAAATCTCACTGACTTTTGGATTTTTTTGTTCATGTCTGTTTTCGTTCCACACTAAAATATTCATTCTAATAGCCTCCCTTTATCTCCTCTTGCTTAATATTGTACAAATGATTGTCTTTAGAAATGTACACGTTGTTTTTCTTTTCCTGATTGATAGACAGCATTAATCATTTGTTGGGTTTTAAGTGCTTCTTCAGCTGGGATATCAAGTGCATCCACTTTACCTTGAAGTACGTCATAATAATTATTGATTTGTTTCACATGACTCACACCCCAGTACCCTTTCACTCCTGAGTCATAAGTGAATGTTTCAAGCGGGTTATGATCCGCAATAAAGGTGCGCCCGTCATTTAATATAACCGTCGCTTTGTCTGCCACCATCTTCGCCAGTCCATTTTCACAGTGTAATTCAATTTCGACTGGGGCATCATACGTATAGTAATTAATCGCATGGAAGGCCGTTACGACACCATTTTTATAAGCAATCACACCTTCGGCTGCATCTTCTACTTCAATGATTTCGTGGGCACGGTTACTGATTGAGGCATCGACATAGTTTAACTCACTATCAACGAACCAGCGCATTAAATCCATTGTATGAATCGCTTGGTCAATAATGACACCGCCGCCTTCTTTATCCCAAGTCCCTTTCCAATCACTGTTTTGATAGTATTCATCTGATCGGTCCCATGCGACTTGTAATTTACCCGACTTCACGGCGCCTAGTTCACCCGAGGTCAACATATTCTTAATTAATTGTGAACCTGGATTGTAGCGGTTTTGGAAAATAACACCTAGTGTCACGCCGTTTTCCTTTGCGCCGTCAATCATCGCTTTGGCATCATCATAGTTAATCGCCATCGGTTTTTCTGTCATCACGTGAATCTGCCGTTTCGTTGCGGCGGCTGTTGCTGGTGCGTGTAAGTAGTGCGGTAAACAAATATGCACAACGTCTAGCTGTTCTGTGTCCATCATCTCTTCGTAATCATAATAAGATTTTGTATCTAATTGCTCTGCTTTTTCATCAGCACGATCTTTCTTTACGTCACAGACAGCGACGAGTTCAGCATCGTCTCTTTCCATAACACTTGCCGCGTGCATCGGAAAAATATTCCCGCAACCAATGATGCCTACTTTTAATGTTTTCATGTGTATTTGCTCCTTTATTATAAAACGTTTTCATTATCTTATTTCACTTACGTTTTATTTGATTAACTTTATCTTACCGTCTCTTTCTCTTTTTTAAAATATATGATATGATGAATTCATATCCTATCTTGCTACAAATGGAGGAAACTTTTAATGAATATTGATTACTGCAGTTACTCATCACATACCGATGGTTATCACGACTTACGTCGTAACGGGTTTAATCACTTTTTAATTCGTGTACAAATTGAAGGAAGAGGTAAAGCGACTATTCAAAGTAAAACATATCAATTAGAACAAGGATCGATTATCTTTGTCCCTCCAGGCACACACTATGAACTGACGATTGAAACGAATCAATTAAGCGGGGATTATCATTTACTTATCACCGGGGATTGGTTAGAGGATTGGTGGGAAAAACTTGATTGTCCCGATTTTGCCGCGCTTTCATCAACCGATACGATTGTGACATTGTGGCGACTATTATCAACAGAAAAGCTCCGTCCCAGTCATGAACAAAACCATGACTTGAACACGCATCTATTGAAAAGCATTATGTTGATGATTGAAACAGAAATAAATGCCCGTCACTCAATTCAACGCCCCTTCATTGTGACTCGAATGATGCGTTATATTGAAGAACATGCACTCGAGCGACTAACACTTGAAGATGTTGCGAATGAAGTCGATTTAAGTGTCTCCCGTGCGAGTCATTTGTTTAAAGACCATACCGATAAGACGATAATTCAGTACGCTCAGCACATCAAATTAGAGGCGGCTATCAATCAAATGAAATATACCAATATGACCCTCGAACAAATCGCTTTTACGTGCGGCTTCGGTAACTATCCTTATTTTCACCGCCTATTCACCCGAGAGTATCAGATGTCACCGAGTCAGTATCGTAAAATTAATTAAAAAGACATGGAGCGGGTTTTCGCTTACTCCATGTCTTTTGGTTGTTATTTTTTTATTCATCACCACACGTTACTTCACAGCACCATCGGCCACACCTTTAATAATGTGTTTTTGGGCAAAGAAGTAACTGAGAATGACCGGAATAATCGCAATCGTTAAGCCCGCAAGTGCTAAGTGCCACTGTTTCGTATATTGTCCAAAGAAGAAGAACATACGAAGTGGAAGATGAGTGGAAAGCTCCAGTGGAGGTTTCCAGCCTGTCACTTGACAATAATAAAGTGACAGAGTTCTATCTGCATCTGCGTCGCCTAATCTGATTTTTATTTTCATTGACTATAAATACAGATAAGAAGAGCTGTTTGACCATTTCCATACCTGCAACTGTGAGTTCTGTCAGTTCCATTCTCCCTCCTAAAAAAGATGGGCGAACCCATCTTGATAAGAACCTACATTCACAAGTAAAGTACTTTGATATAAGAGATAGTTTTTCAGCTAATCAAGGCAGTTTTTTGAAGGAATACCAACTGTAATTTGAAAAAAACGAACGATGAGTAGCTGAAGAACTAGCTTTAGATAAAAGTGCAGTACTGTAAATATGGGTTCGTACTATTTGATTAATTCATAGATAGCTTCTGCGTAAATGGCAGCTGCACGGTAGAGTTGCTCCACTTCGATAAATTCGTTGGCTTGGTGCATGGTATTGACATCACCTGGGAACATAGCTCCGTAGGCAACACCACGTTTGAGCAAGCGGCCGAATGTTCCGCCACCGATTACTTGTTCGTGACCTTTCAAGCCTGTGTGTTTTTCATAAACAGACAAGAGGGTTGCGACCATTGGGTCATCGATCGGGCAATAATGTGGAGTATGACCGTGCTCAGACAGGCTAACAGCTTCCACGCCCAGTTTTTCCAAACCAGCCTTGATGGTTTCTGGGTTGGTATTTTTTGGATAACGGAAGTTGAGGGCAATGGTGTTATCAGATGAGGTTTCATCAAACTTAAAGACACCAGCGTTCATTGAAAGAGCTCCCATTTGCTCATCGTAGATGGCTACGCCGAGTTTTTGTCCATCGTGGTCTTCCAGAAGGACTTGACCAGCCAAATCAAGATAGGCTTTAGCTGCTCCGTCAAAGGCGAATTGGCTGAGGAATTTTGCCAAATAGGTTGCTCCGTTGACACCTTCTTCTGGGGTTGAACCGTGGGCTGATTTTCCGATGACGGTGACTTGAACTTGACCATTTTCAAGGGTTTCCGCGTCAGCATTTAGGCCATAAGCAGCTGTGAATGCTGCCAACTTGCTGTCCAGATCTGCTAGGTCGCCAGAGATAATAGCTGTCGCAGATTCAGGCACCATGTTCTCACGCAAACCACCAGTGAAAGAATGCAGTTTAGCAGCTCCGCTATTTTCCCCCGCAAAATGAAGATAAGCTGTGATATTGCCCTTTTCCCCGTTGATAATCGGGAACTCAGCATCTGGAGAAAATCCGAAATCTGGCAAAGGAAGGCCGACGTGCTCGAAGTAGTAATCCATGTCCGCCCAGCCAGACTCTTCATCGGTACCAACGATGAAACGGACTTTTTTAGAGGTCGGAAAACCCAACTCCTTGATGATTTTCAAGCCGTAGTAACAAGCCATGGTTGGTCCCTTGTCGTCAGAAGATCCGCGGGCAAAGAGCTTACCATCGATGATTTGTGGCTCGTATGGGTCAGTGTTCCAACCGCTTCCTGCTGGCACCACGTCCAAATGACCGAAAATACCAAGGACTTCGTCGCCTTCACCAAACTCAAAGTGACCTGCATAGTTATCGACATTTTTAGTCGGATAGCCGTCACGCTCTGCGATTTCAAGGAACTTGTCCAAGGCACGCACTGGTCCAGGTCCAAATGGATGCTGGGCATCTGCCTGGCTGTCGTCACGCTCAGAATTGATGCGTAAGAGGTCAAAGAGGTCCGCTAAAAACTCATCTTTGCGTTTGTCAAACTCTGCTCTAAAATCTACTGTCATATGTTCTCCTTTTCAGTATCAAAGTAAGTCTATTTTATCATATTTTCGCAGACTTCACCGATAAAAAAAGACCTTTCACACAGAAAGATCATTTTCCTTATTCAAAATCTAACTGCGTCCTATCTGTAAAATAAGTCTTATAGGCCGCATATGAGGCTATAACAGATGCGAGACTGGTTGCTGATAGCAGCATGAACATGACCATAATCTGATAGCGAATGGCTTGGACAGGGTCTACTCCTGCAAAAATCAGTCCAGACATCATTCCTGGTAAACTGACTAAACCAACAGTTTTGGCTGAGTCAATTGTCGGTTGCATACCAGTCCGAATGGATTCTCGCAAAATTTCCTGTGAAGCCAATTTACTCGTTGCCCCTAGACTTAATTTTTCCAACACCTGTTGGCGGTTATCAGTAAAGGACCGGTACATTGCTCGATAGGATAGACCGATTGCTGTCATTGCATTACTAGCCAACATCCCTGAAATTGGAATGACTTGAGAAGGTATTAATTGGATGGCACCTGATAACAGTAACAATCCTAAAGTGATACTAGTGGAAGTAAGCAAAGCAAGAAAAGGATAAATCAGCTTTTTGTTCTTGTTTGGATTGCGTTTATTTGCTTGTACACTGGCATTATAAAGAATAATCAACACCATACCCAAACTGAGGAAAACATTCGAAACTTGAAAAATAAATTTTAAAATATAGCCAACAACGAATAGTTGAACAATCGTACGGACAACCGCTACCAAAATATCTTTTGTCAGCCCTAGTTTCTCTTTTTGGCTTATCCCCATCGCAAGTAAAACTAAGCCGAAAATTAAGACTAGGGATAAGTTATCTACTGAAACAGAGTTCATGCTTGCATCCTCCCATCTTTCATTCTCAAAATATGCTTAGCCCCATCAATTTCTGATTGGTCATGCGTCACTTCAATTAATGTTTTTCCAGAAATGTGGTAATCAGTAAGTAATTGATTCACAATAGCTTTGGTCTCCGCATCTAACCCTGCACTAACTTCGTCTAATAGCAAAACTTGAGGTTCAAAAAGTAAATTGCGTATAAGAGCGACACGTTGTTTTTCACCACCTGATAATTCTGTAATCCCTTGGGTAAGAAAATCTTCACCTAAATTTACATTTTTTAAGGCTGTAATCGCTTTTGATTTATCAAATTCTAACTGTCTCACTGTGAATGGAAAACGCAGATTGTCTTCGACTGTATTTCCAAAAAGTACTGGTTGTTGAAAGCAATAGGAAACTTCTCTTCGATAGGTGGGCATATCCAGCTTCTCTATTTCCTTTCCTCTAAAAAGAATCTGTCCTTGAGTCGCTGAAGTAAGCCCTGCTAATAATTTTAAGATGCTACTTTTTCCGCTACCCGAAGGCCCAACCAAGGTTAGACGCTCACCTTCACTAACAGAAAAATGAATATCAGTCAAAATCGACTTATCTTTATCAGATAAGCCGACGGATTTTAGTTCAAAAATCGGTGTATTAGTGACCATGTTCTTCAGCTTCTTCCGCAGCAAGTGCAATAGCTTGTGTTTCATGAACCGTACCATGAGCGTGATGGGCTGGTCCATAGATAGAATAGATTTTGAGGTCTTCTTGGCCAATATTGATGACATTATGGTAGGTACCGTTTGGAATCAAGATAACATCTTCTGGTCCAACTTCTCTATCCAAGGTAATCTTTTCAGCAGATTCTCCCATGATAACTCGGCCATGACCTTGTTCAATGCGGAGGAACTGATCGTTTTCATTGTGCACTTCCGCACCAATATCTTCTCCGACTGGAATGGACATCAAGGTCACTTGAAGCAATTCACCAGTCCAAATTGCTGTTCGATAGTTTGTATTTTCTAGCGTAGCAGTTTCAATATTGGTTACAAATGGATCTTTTCCATAATCTTTCATTGTCATATTTATCGCCTCCAATTTATAATGATTCTAAATTTTGTTTAGAATAATTCTAATTATACTCCTATCTATCAATATGTCAAGTATTTTGAAACTATCTAATAAAATTCAGACGATACTCATAATTGAGAAATAACCTACATAAGGCAGGTCATTCTTTATTATATGAAACTATTTCTTTTTGGGTTTCTTCATTGACAAAGGTTATCTTTCCTAAATTAGCAATCAAGTCAAAAATGGAGTTACTATTCTGCTCTAACTCTAAATAGTCAGAGTCAGGCATTTCAGTTACATTCAAATAGATGATAAGCTCATATGGTTCTTCATCTGAACGTATTTCAATATGATCATACGTGTAACCTGTTGGGTAATCCTGTAAACTTGCAATCTTAATTACATTGTTATTATCTCCGATATATTCGGTCCTATACTGCTCAAGAGAATCCATTTCGTTTTTAGCTGGCTGGCATGCAGATAAGAATATTGTAGTTAGAATTGTCAACAACATAATCCGTTTAAATTGGTACTTCATGATATATCTTCCTTTCAATCCTTTATTATCAGTTACATTACTATCAAATATATAATAATATATTTTGATTAATCTGTCAAAATATTTGAGATCTTATTGTGAAACACTCAATCATCTATAAAAAAACTACCTTTCGGTAGCTTAACTCTATAATTTTATTGACAAATTCGCCAGATAATCTGAACCAAATTGGGACAGGCGATTGCGATGATCCTTTGATTCGTAAAAATCAATCATGGCAAAACCAGCTCGAAATTGCCCAGCAATCTGTTCTTCTAAGGTGTGGCTAAATTCATAGCCATATTCTGGGTCAATCGCAATTTGTCCTGCTTCTTCTAATTTTCGTGCATTGAAAGGCAGGCTGTACTTCGGTATCAAGGTCTTGTCTGGCTGATCCCAGACCTCGTCAGCATCAAAGACATAAATCCAAGGATTCATGTAGCCCACCATGAGCAGTCCGCCCTTTTTCAAGATCCGATAGGATTCCTGCCACATATTGGTTAGGTCTTCAATATAGACATTTGAAACAGGGCAAAAAATAATGTCAAAAGTTTCATCCTCAAAAGGAAAAGCTTGTGTCATATCTGCCTGGATCGTCTGTAAATCTAAATTTTCTCGCTCTGCAACGAACCTATCTTTTTCCAACTGTTTCAGAGAAAAATCCATTATAGTCGTTTCATAACCATGAGCTGCAAAAATCGGTCCCTGTTGACCACCTCCACAAGCTAGTCCCAATAATTTTTTTCCTCTAGCCTTTTCAAACCAGTTAAGTGGAACTGTCTTTCCAACTGTCAAAGCGACGGTGAGGGAATTTGCCTTTGCATGTTCAAATTCCTCATGACTAAGAGGAATTGTATAGGGATTACCTTGTCTACTTGATACCCTATTCCATCTATCTTGATTGAAGTCTACATATTTTGTCATTCTTTTTTCCTCTGGAGAGGTCTAGCCATTGTGACCTCGTTCTATTCTTTTCATGTTTTTACCTCCTTTACTATGTTCATTCTATTATAGTATGCATACAAAGAAAAAGCTACCTTTCGGCAGCCTATACTCTTCGAAAATCAAAATCAGACGTTGTTGACTTAATTTGATGACTGTAAAGCGCTCCTGAGGAGGTTTTCAGCCTGTTCCCTTGAAATAGAAAAGGAACAGAGTTCTATCTGCATCAGAGCGAAACGAACTAGGTTCGCCTATTTCCAACCTTCAAAGGTTCCCCGGACAATTGGAGCAAGTCGGATTTTGGTTTTCATTGAGTATTACTTCTTAAGTCAGGTCATTAAAATCCCAAACATCGTCAACCCAGCCCTCATAGAAATCAGGCTCATGGCAGACCATGAGAATAGAACCCTTGTAGGCTTTGAGAGCTCGTTGAAGTTCATCTTTGGCATCCACATCTAAATGGTTGGTCGGCTCGTCAAGGATAAGTACATTGTTTTCACGGTTCATAAGCAAACAGAAACGAACCTTAGCCTGTTCTCCACCTGAAAGGACTTGAATCTGGCTTTCGATATGTTTAGACGTTAAACCGCAGCGAGCCAAGGCAGCACGGACTTCAGCTTGATTAAGTGCAGGAAAGGCATCCCATACCGCTTCAAGTGGCGTCTGACGATTACCAGCAGCAACTTCCTGTTCAAAATAACCTAATTCTAAATACTCCCCACGCTCAACAGTTCCTCCTAGCGGTGGAATAATGCCTAGAAGACTTTTGAGAAGGGTGGATTTACCAATACCGTTGGCACCGACAATGGCAATCTTTTGGTTACGCTCAAAGGTTAAATTGAGCGGTTTACGTGTTAAAACGCGATCGTATCCTATTTCTAAATTATTGGTCTGGAAGATAAATCGACTTGGTGTGCGTGCCATTTTGAAGTCGAAGGATGGCTTTGGTTTTTCGGATTGAAGTTCAATAATCTCCATCTTATCCAACTTCTTCTGACGAGACATGGCCATATTTCGAGTAGCAACTCGAGCCTTATTTCGATTCACAAAATCCTGCAAATCAGCGATTTCTTTCTGTTGACGTTCATAGGCCGCTTCCAATTGTGCACGCTTCATGGCATGGACTTCTTGGAATTGATAATAGTCACCGGTATAGCGAGTTAAAAGTTGGTTTTCAACATGATAAACAATATTGATCACATCATTCAAGAATGGAATATCATGGGAAATTAAAACAAATGCATTTTCATAGTTCTGCAAATATCGTTTGAGCCAATCAATATGCTCAGCATCCAAGTAGTTGGTTGGTTCATCTAAGAGCAAAATATCTGGCTTCTCTAAGAGCAACTTAGCCAAGAGTACCTTGGTCCGTTGACCTCCAGACAATTCCGTCACATCCTTGTCCATACCGTATTCCATGACACCAAGAGCACGAGCTACTTCATCAATTTTAGCATCTAAAGTATAGAAATCACGACTTTCCAAGCGATCTTGGAGTTCTCCAACCTCTTCCATAAGAGCATCAATATCAACCCCATCTTCAGCCATTGACATATATATATCATTGATACGAGCTTCGGTTTTGAATAATTCATCAAAGGCTGTGCGTAAGACGTCACGGACCGATTGACCCTTTTCTAATTTAGCATGCTGGTCTAAATAACCTGCCGTTACATAACGTGACCATTCAACCTTACCTTCATCTGGCTGCAATTGACCTGTCACGATGGACATGAAGGTCGATTTCCCTTCACCATTGGCACCGACAAGTCCGATATGTTCCCCTTTCAAGAGACGGAAGGAGACATTTTCAAAAATTGCACGGTCACCAAAGCCATGGCTCAAATTCTTTACTTCTAAAATACTCATAAATTCCTCACAAAAGAGGCTGGAAATGCTTCCAGTCTCTGTTTACTCTTTTAATCTAAACCGATTTCAGCACGAACCACATCTGCGATTGTATCTACATAATAGTGAACCTCAGCATCTGTTGGGGCTTCCGCCATAACACGCAATAGTGGCTCAGTCCCACTTGGACGAACTAAGATACGGCCATTCCCTGCCATCTCTGCCTCCATCTTTTCAATGATAGCTGCGATAGCAGGAACCTCCATAGATTTATCCTTCATGCTGTTTTCAACACGAATATTGACTAATTTTTGTGGATAAATCGTAACTTCTGCTGCCAACTCTGACAAGGTTTTACCTGTTTCTTTCATGATTTTAGTCAGTTGCACAGCGGTCAATTGGCCATCACCTGTGGTGTTATAATCCATAAGAATTACGTGACCAGATTGTTCACCACCAATATTGTAACCTTCTTTGCGCATTTCCTCGACCACATAACGGTCTCCAACTGCGGTCACAGCTTTTTCAATTCCTTCGCGATCCAAGGCCTTATGGAATCCGAGATTGGACATAACTGTGGTCACAATTGTATTTTTGGCCAATAGACCACGATCAGCAAGGTATTTACCAATGATATACATGATGCGATCGCCATCTACTAAATCACCATTTTCGTCTACAGCAATCAGGCGATCGCTATCTCCATCAAAGGCAAGGCCAATTTGACTACCGGTTTCCTTAACTAATTCTTGCAATTTTTCAGGATGCGTAGAACCAACGCCCTCATTGATATTCAAACCGTCTGGATTTTCAGCGATAACCGTCAAATCTGCACCTAGGTCTGCAAAAATTTGGCGAGCAGAAGTTGCCGCTGCACCATTAGCTGTATCCAAAGCAACTTTCATACCTTCTAATTCAGTACCAGTTGATACTAAAAATTGTTGATACTTGCGTAGACCTTCTGGATACTCCACTACATCACCCAAACCTTGAGCAGACGGACGTGGTAATGTATCTTCTTCCGCATCAAGAAGGGCTTCTATCTCTGCTTCCAATGCATCATCTAATTTGAAACCATCACCAGCAAAGAACTTAATTCCATTATCCTGTGCTGGATTGTGGCTTGCAGAAATCATAACCCCCGCGCTAGCTTTTTCTGCTTTGACTAAGTGGGCAACACCAGGTGTTGCGAGCACACCAAGTTTATATACATGAATACCTACTGATAAAAGACCTGCAACCAAAGCAGACTCAAGCATTTGTCCTGAAATACGTGTGTCACGCGCCACGAAAACTCGAGGTACATCCGTTTCATGTTGACTAAGGACATAGCCACCAAAACGACCTAGTTTAAATGCCAATTCTGGCGTCAATTCTACGTTTGCTTCTCCACGGACACCGTCCGTACCAAAATATTTACCCATTTTTATTCATTCCTTATTTTGTTTGTGTAACAACGACTTGAATATTTGCTTCTGTTTCAGATAAAACCACTGGCAAGGCATTTCCCTCACTATCAACTGCTTGTAGCTTGGCTGTACCACTATAATTTGAGTCTAAATTACTAATATCAACTGCAACTGCTTCCACATGATCAATTTTTGCCATGGTTTCTGCATCGGTAGTCACCTTTACAGAGCTGACATCCACAGTGACTTTAGACACACTATATCCACTTGCCAATTGATTGCTATAAATGACCCCTTCAACGGCTAAACTCTGACTAACTTTTTTCCCGATTTTAACAGTAATAGCATCTGGTGCCAATGTAGCACTGACGCCCGCTGGTAAATTAGCTAATTGTAATGTAACTGTTTGCGTGCCATCCGTAAGCTCTCTTAAATCTGCAATAACTTGAAAAGTGCGAGTCGATTCATCAGATTCTCGTTGTAGAAGTACACGGTTGGATCCTCGTAACTCGACAGCCACAGTTGAGGAGAAACCAGATATAAAATACTTATTCGTGTCGTATTCAATGTCAATTGGGACGCCACTTAAAGTATGAACATAGGTTTCTGATTCGTTATTACTCGCAGATGACTCTGAATTTTTATAATTGGTTGTCGTAGCATAGAAAAAGAGTAAGAGGGCTAAAAAAATAGATAGGGTGAGATGACCAACTGTTCTAAACTTTTTATTCATTCTTGCCTCCCCTCAATCGTTTCCATACAGATTGTTTGATATCAGGTTCTCGAATAAAAGTAGCCCGTAACTCTGCTTCAAACTCTTCTAAGGTCAGATCATGTTTGAAAACGCCATTATGTGCAATAGAGATATTGCCCGTTTCCTCTGAAACAATAAAGACAAAGGCGTCTGACACTTCCGATAATCCAATCGCAGCGCGGTGTCGTGTCCCAAATTCCTTGGAAATCCCTGCACTTTCAGACAAAGGCAAATAGGCACAAGCTACTGCGATTTTGTCCTCCTTAACGATAACTGCCCCATCATGCAAAGGAGTATTGGGAATAAAAATATTAATTAAAAGTTCCCTGGACACATCTGCATTTAACGGAATTCCGGTAGATCGATACTCCTGCAAGGTTTGAGCTTGCTCAACCGCCACTAAGGCTCCGATTTTCCGTGGGGACATGTAAGCAACCGACTGAAGAAAGGCAACTATTAATTTTTCTTCCGCACTGACGGTATTTGTCGTAAAAATCTGAGTTGTTCGCCCGAGCTTTTCCAACATAGCTCGAAATTCAGGAGCAAAGATAACAACTGCTGCAATGACCCCATAAGTGATAACCTGGTTAATCAACCAAGCTATCGTTTGTAAGCCAAAAATACTTGCTACAATTTGAGCAATAATAAAAAGAAATACTCCTCGAATGAGGGTCATAATCTTAGTACCAGCGATGGCCTTACTAAAATTATAAATCAAATAAGCAACAATACTAATATCTATTAGGTGAAGAAGAGCAGTCCATGGACTTGCTATCAAACTTGACCAATAGCCTGAATCTAATAATTGGTTTACGTTTAACATGTATACCTCACACTTTCTAAAGTATAACACAATAGTGGTTCTATTATATCACAAAATAGTCACAAATATGAGTTCGAGCTCTCTTTAACTGATAAAAAAAGTGACATATCATTGTGAAGTATCTCATAGTTCCATAATAGATAAACAGTTTATTTTATGTTAAAATAGTTCCATGAAAATAAATACATTACTAGGGATTGCAGCAGGGAAGTCCAGTCAATTTATCTTGAAAAAACTTGGACGAGGAACGACCCTTCCTGGCAAAATCGCCCTCAAATTCGACAAACATATTTTAGACAGTTTAGCTAAGGATTATGAAGTTGTCGTCATTACCGGAACAAATGGCAAGACGTTGACAACCGCATTAACAGTTGGAATTCTCCAAGAAGCATTTGGAGAAATCACAACCAACACTAGTGGTGCCAATATGATTACCGGGATTACAGCCACTTTTTTATCAGCTAAGAAAAATAAGAATGGCAAAAAAATAGCTGTCTTGGAAATTGACGAAGCCAGCCTTGCTAGTATTACAGATTTTATTAAACCTAGCTTAATAGTCTTCACCAATATCTTTCGTGATCAAATGGATCGCTACGGTGAAATTTATACCACCTATCAGATGATTTTGGACGGGGCATCCAAAGCTCCTCAAGCAACTATATTGGCGAATGGTGATAGCCCGCTCTTCAATTCAACTTCTGTTATCAATCCAGTTAAATACTACGGTTTTGCAACGGAAGAACATGAACCACGACTGGCCCATTACAATACTGAAGGCATTCTTTGCCCACATTGCCACCAGATTATCCAGTACAAGCTCAATACATATGCTAACTTAGGGAGCTATATTTGTACCAACTGTGGCTTTAGCAGACCTGAGCTGGACTACAAGTTGACTGAGTTGAAGGAAATTACCAATACTTCTTCTACTTTCGTGATTGATGGCCAAGATTATAAAATCAATATCGGTGGTCTCTACAACATTTATAATGCTCTTGCAGCAGTCAGTGTCGCTGAATTCTTCGGAGTTTCACCTGAAGAAATCAAAGCCGGTTTTGATAAATCTAAGGCAGTTTTTGGTCGCCAAGAATCCTTTAAATTAGGGGATAAGGATTGCACACTTGTCCTTATCAAAAATCCAGTAGGTGCAACTCAAGCCATTGAAATGATGAAATTGGCTCCATATGACTTTAGTTTGTCAGTCCTACTTAACGCCAACTACGCTGACGGTATTGATACCAGCTGGATTTGGGATGCAGACTTTGAGCAAATAACCCAAATGGACATTCCACAAGTGTTTGCTGGTGGGGTCCGTTCATCAGAGATTGCCCGTCGCCTTCGTGTGACTGGTTTTCCTGAAAACCAGATTGTTGAAACACCTAAACTGGAGGACATCATGAGCTTAATAGAGCAATCTAGCAGCCAACACGCCTATATATTGGCTACATATACAGCTATGTTGGAATTTCGTGACTTACTCGCTCAGCGTCAAGCCGTTGGAAAGGAGATGAAATAATGGTCTATACCTCTTTAAAAAGCCCTGATAAAGACTATCAATACGATCTCCATATCGCTCACCTTTACGGTGACTTGATGAATACCTATGGTGATAATGGCAATGTCCTTATGCTCAAATATGTTGCTGAAAAGCTGGGGGCGCGAGTTCAAGTGGACATTGTTTCGCTGACAGACCGTTTTGACAAAGACTTATATGACATCGTCTTTTTCGGGGGCGGTCAAGATTATGAGCAATCTGTTCTAGCCAAAGATTTGCCAACAAAAAAAGAAAATCTGGCTGACTACATTGAAAATGGAGGTGTTATGCTAGCCATCTGTGGAGGATTCCAATTACTTGGTAAATATTATATTGAAGCAGGTGGACGTAAAATTGACGGTTTAGGCATTTTAGGTCACTATACACTCAACCAGACTAATAACCGCTATATTGGGGATATCAAAATTCATAATGATGAATTTAATGAGACCTACTATGGATTTGAAAACCACCAAGGCCGAACTTTCTTGGCTGATAATCAGAAACCGCTAGGTAATGTTGTCTATGGTAATGGGAACAACAAGGAAGATGGAGGAGAGGGTATGCACTACAAAAATACCTTTGGTAGCTACTTCCATGGTCCCATCTTGTCTCGCAATGCCAACTTAGCGTATCGGTTAGTCACAACAGCTCTCCGTAAAAAATATGGTCAAGACATCCCACTTGCAAGCTACGCAGACATTCTCAGTAAAGAAGTTGCTGAAGAATACGACGATGTTAAAAGCAAAGCAAAATTTGAAAAGTAATGGGAGTGGGAAAGAACTCGACTAAGATAAAAAGAGTTCGTCTTCCCACCCCCGCACAGCTCAAACTGTCTGGTAGACAGTTTGAGGTTGGAGATAAAGCGAACTTTGTTCGCAACAGTCGTAATGGTTAGATTTGGAGTGTAAAACACGAACAAATCTGCCAATCAACCACTGCGCTGAGATGTTGACGCGAACTCTGAGAAGCGACCCTGGGCTTTATGCCCAGCCTCCTTTAGATATTAGACTCGAGAATTTTTTTCAACTAAAAAAATCAGATGCTCACATTACAATGAACATCTGATTTTTATTTCCATCAACATTCTAATACTTTTTAATACTCTATGAAAATCGAAAGTACCCTAGCTTCAACTATCTGATAGATAGTTGAAGTCTGGAAATATTGCAATCTGTCTTCGGGACATGAAGCCGAAGATATTACTCTGTTACTTTCTCATTCGACTATAACAAGACGAGGCTTGCTTCAAGCCCAGGGCCACTTCTCAGAGTTCGTGTCAAAATCTCAGATTACTCTAACAATCTGGGATATTATTAGCGGTAGGAAAAAAACAAACGAAGTTTGTGTCAAAACAGTCCAGTGGAGTGGATTAAAACAGTCAGGGAAGTGACTGTTTTAACCCGAGCTAAAAAAATAAAAGCGAGGCTTGTTTGGGAAACTGTTTCAGCTAGTCACCGTAAAATTAGAAGGTGACCATAGAAGCCCGAACCTACATATTTGGAAGTGAGGGGAACTCTTTTTGACCTGGTCAATGTCTTTCCCACTCCACTCATCAAGGCTCTTGTCAACGGAAAATTTTGATTTTCGAAGAGTGTAAGTCAAAGATTTACTACCCTACCCTAGCCTAACTTAAACATATTGGTTAACTGGAAGTAACGGAAATCAAAGATATTAATTTCTTTCGATTAGTTCCCCTAAATTCACTAGTAATTGGTGATTTCTTTTCTGTCGGTTGTTTTACTTATTTTTCCTTGACGTTCAATTAATACAGCTTCTACATCCTGAGGTGATACTTCTGTTTCCACTAAAAGTACTGCTAAATGGTAGAGCAAATCAGCAACTTCTTGAGAAATTTCATCTTTATCTGCATTTTTTGCAGCGAGTACAACTTCTGTCGATTCTTCTCCGACTTTTTTCAAGATTTTATCCAAGCCTTTGGTATAAAGGTAATTGGTATAAGAACCCTCTATGGGGTTGGTTTTACGATCTAGAGCTTCTTGATATAGGGTATTGAGCATCTTTTTTCCTTTCATTACAAAATATCATTAAAGAAACAACTGTATGCACCTGTGTGGCAGGCAGCAACTGTTTGTCGAACGGATACAAGGAGAGTATCATTGTCACAATCCGTTTTTATGGAGACTACCTCTTGAAAATGTCCACTCGTTGCGCCTTTATGCCAAATCTCCTGGCGAGAACGACTCCAGTAGTGCATTTGCCTGGTACTTAGTGTTTTTTCATAGGCATCTTGATTCATGTAAGCAAGCATGAGGACCTGACCTGTTTGGTAGTCTGTAACAATCACAGGTATCAGTCCTCCCTGCTTTTCAAAATTTAACTGCACCATCACACTCTTACCTCTATTCCACTTTGTCGCATAGCCTGCTTAGTATCAGCAATGCTCACTTCACCATAGTGAAATATAGAAGCAGCCAACGCTCCAGTAGCAGGAGTTTGTTCAAAAACCTCTAAGATATGTTGGCTATTGCCCGCACCACCTGAAGCAATGATCGGAACCGTCACTACATTAGCCACAGCATTGAGCATTTCGATATCAAAACCAGACTTGGTGCCATCCTTATCCATGCTGGTTAAAAGGATTTCACCAGCACCGAGGTAAACTACCTTTTTGGCCCAGTCAAGTAGGTCAATACCTGTATCTTTTCTACCACCTGCTACAAAGACATGCCAGGAACCATCCTCTACTTTTTTTGCATCTATTGCCACCACCACACATTGATTACCAAACTTTTCTGCACAGTCTGCAATGAGTTGTGGATTTGCAACAGCTGATGAATTTACAGAAACCTTGTCGGCACCAGCCTTTAGCATCTTATTCATATCTTCGACCGACCGAATACCTCCACCAACTGTAAAAGGAATAAAAACCTGCTCTGCAACTCGGCGTACCATATCAACAGTCGTATCTCGTTCTTCATGGGTTGCTGTAATATCAAGGAAAACTAGTTCATCACAACCAGCTTCATAATAGGCTTTGGCAGCATCAACAGGATCCCCCACATCAGTTAAATTGACAAAATTAACGCCTTTAACCACTCGGCCGTCTTTGACATCAAGGCAAGGTATAATGCGTTTCGCTAACATATTATTCCTCCACTTCAACCAGTTCAGCGAGGCTAATTCTTCCACTATAATAAGCCTTGCCTACGATTGTACCGTAAACACCAATTGCTTTTAATTGTTCCAAATCACTGAGAGCATGAATACCACCAGAAGCAATTACTTTAGCACTTGTGAGTTTTGCAATTAACTCTTTGTAATGAGCAAAGTTGGGGCCTGTCAGCGTTCCATCGCGATCTACATCTGTATAAACAAATAGACGGACACCAATTTTTTCCATTTCTAAAGCAAGCTGAACAAAGTCTACATCACTGGTTTCAAGCCACCCTTCCGTTGCGACACGACCAAATTTTGCATCAATCCCTACAACGATTCTATCACTGCCAAAATGAGCTAGTGCCTCTTGCACAAAAGAAGGATTTTTGACTGCCATAGAACCAATGATCACACGATCAATACCAACTTCCAAATAGTCCGCAATCTGCTCAATGGTGCGAATTCCCCCACCAACCTGTATGTTCAAATCGGTCTCCTGTTTTAACTGAGCAATTAAATCACGGTTGGCAGCCCGCCCTTCCAAAGCTCCGTCCAAATCCACAACATGGATAAAATCAATACCAGCTTCTTTGAATAGTTTAGCTTGTCCAATCACATCTGGATTAACAACTGTCTCTTGACGAAAGTCTCCTTTGAACAGACGAACAGCGCGACCTTCTCTTATATCTATGGCTGGATAAATCTTCATATCCCACCTCTACTTTCTAGTTGACAAACTTGAGCAAAATTCCGCAAAATACCTAGGCCAATCTCGCCTGATTTTTCAGGGTGAAATTGTGCACCATACACTTTTTCTTTGGATATCATAGCTGGAATTTCTTGGCTATAAGAGGCAGTTACATCCAAATATTCATTGGGAATATCTGTAAAATAACTATGGACAAAATAGACAGATTCTCCATCTAAATCACTAGTGAGTGGATTCTGTTGTCTCGTCTGCAAAACATTCCATCCCATGTGGGGGACAGGATATCCAGCCTCTGGTAGGATTGCCCGACACGTTCCAGGAATCAGTCCTAATCCTTGAGTTGGCTGGTGTTCCAACCCTTCTTCAAGAAGCAACTGCATCCCGAGACAAATTCCCAAGAGTGGTGTTCCACCAGCTACAGCCTCCTTAATGGCTGGGATGAGTTGGCGTTTTTCCAACTCCGCCATTGCAGAAGGAAAGGCTCCTACTCCAGGCAATATTAGTCCATGGGCCTTCCGAATTTTCTCTGGATTTGCAGACAATACTGCTTCTACTCCAATACTCTTTAAAGCTCGCAATACATTTGCAGTATTGCCAGCATCATAATCAATTACAATCATCATCTTACAAGATCCCTTTTGTTGAGTTAACCCCTTGAATCTCAGGGTTTATCGTGATTGCTTCTCGTAAAGCACGACCAGTAGCCTTGAATAAACTTTCTGACTTGTGATGACTATTCTTTCCATGTAATATTTTTAAGTGGAGGTTCATTTGTAGATTGAAGGCCAACGCTTGAAAGAATTCTTCCACTAATTCAGTATCAAAAACTCCTAATTTTGGATTGTCAAAATGAGCATCAAAAACCAGGTAAGAACGACCAGAAAGATCAAGACTAGCCATTCCAAGCGTTTCATCCATGGGTACAAAGCTAGTTCCATAGCGGTTTATTCCTTCTTTTTTACCTAAGGCTTCTCTTATAGCTTGTCCTAAAACAATTCCCACATCCTCAACAGTATGGTGACTATCCACCCAAGTATCTCCATCTACAGTAACAAGGAGTGAAATGCGGCTATGACGGGCGAAGAGCGTCAGCATATGGTCAAAAAAACCTACACCTGTTGCAATCTCAACAGGTTCTTGTTGATCCAGATTTACCGTCAACTTGATTTTTGTTTCAAAAGTGTTTCGTTCAATACTTGCTTGTCTCATGTAGTTACCTCATCAATGATTTCAATTGCCTTATAGAGATTTTTTTCGGTGATACGGTAAGGAGCGGCTTGTTCAACAATTGGTTTCGCACAAAAAGCAATTCCAATACCCGCCTCCTGAATCATAGGTAGGTCATTGGCCCCATCTCCCATGGCAACCGTATCCTTCAGTTCTAAGTCATTGTCTAAAGCCCAAGCTTTCAACTGAGCTTTTTTTACATCCTTAGTCACAATTTCACCAAGAACACGACCTGTTAATTTACCATTGATAATTTCCAAGTGGTTAGCTTTAACATAATCGAGATTGAGTCGCTCCGCTAGGATATCCACCGTTTGATGGAAGCCGCCTGAAACAACTGCAACCTTATAACCTCGCTTGTGCAACTCTGCTACCAGTTCTTCTGCCCCAGGTGTGAAATGAATACGTCCTAAGATAGTATCCAGAACTGTTTCTGGCAAGCCTTTTAACAGGGCAACACGTTCTCGAAGTGCTTCTTCAAAATCTAACTCACCCCGCATGGCACGCTCGGTAATACTTGCAACCTGTTCGCCTACCCCTGCTTCCTCGCCTAATAAATCAATTCCTTCTTCCATGATCAAGGTGCTATCCACATCCATGACCAATAATCCTTCAACTTTCTTCATTTCTCACCTCAATTGCACGTGCATGAGCAGCCAAACCTTCTGAATATGCCAAGGTTGTAATGGCCTGACTGGCTGCTTGTACAGCTTCCTTACTATATTGTGTATACTGAATACGCTTGATAAAATCATGAACTCCCAATGCTGAATAAAAACGGCTGGTTCCAGATGTAGGAAGGACGTGATTGGTCCCTGCAAAATAATCTCCAATAGGCTCGCTAGTAAAATGACCTAAAAAGATAGAGCCTGCATGTTTGACAAATGGTAGATATTCATAGGCATTTTCCATTGCAATTTCCAAATGCTCTGGAGCAACCAAATTCATCAGCTCAAACATTTCATCTACTGTTTCTGTGAGGATAATTCGTCCATTATCAGCAATTGATGCTGCTGCAATTTCCTTTCTCGGTAGTGATTCAAGCTGCCGTTCAATTTCTTGTTCTACTTGTTGAGCCAGTTTGGCCGAATTAGTCACTAAAATAGCTCGTGCCAATTTATCATGTTCAGCTTGTGATAATAAGTCCGCAGCAACATAAACAGGGTTAGCTGTTTCATCTGCGATCACCCCAATTTCGGATGGTCCAGCTATCATATCAATCCCAACCAAACCATAAACTAGTTTTTTTGCCGTTGCTACATAAATATTTCCAGGACCTGTTATCTTATCTACCTTGGGAATAGACTCCGTTCCATATGCAAGAGCAGCAATGCCATGAGCCCCACCCACCTGATAAATCTTATCTACACCAGCTAGTTTTGCTGCAACCAATATAGCTGGATGATAGGTTTCCTGTGGAGGAGTAATCATTACAATTTCTGAAACACCAGCAATTTTAGCTGGAACAACGTTCATTAGAACAGATGAAGGATAGGCAGCAGTACCACCTGGTACGTAGACTCCAACCCTCTCCAATGGACGAATCAACTGACCACGGATAACACCAGTTGATGGTTGATCTTCAAATCCCTTTTCAACCTGTTGCAGATGGTAGGATTCAATATTCGCCTTCGCTTTTTGTAAGGCAGAAAGGATTTGCGGATCAATAGCCGCAAAGGCTTCATCAATCATCTCATCAGAAACAGCCAGTTGTTCCACATAAATACCATCAAACTGTTGATTGTAACGTATAAGAGCCTCATCACCATTTTGAGCAACATCGGCCACGATGTCTTTAACAACTTCCTCAACCGATACAGTTTCTGCATTTAGTGCAATCTGTTCTTCATAGAGAAGCTGTGCAATTTCTTGACTTTTTCCACTTAATCGTTTCATGTAAAGGGTACCTCCTCATTTCCAACAATCGTTTCCAATTTTTCAATAAACTCACGAATTTGG